>NZ_JBTWFK010000015.1:0-105403 GCF_054788175.1 Bacillus sp. NEAU-Y102
GAATACAGTCTGGTAATGATGGCAGAGAGGTCACACCCGTTCCCATACCGAACACGGAAGTTAAGCTCTCTAGCGCCGATGGTAGTTGGGACCTTGTCCCTGTGAGAGTAGGACGTTGCCAGGCAAATGGAGGATTAGCTCAGCTGGGAGAGCACCTGCCTTACAAGCAGGGGGTCGGCGGTTCGATCCCGTCATCCTCCACCATTTAGCCGACTTAGCTCAATTGGTAGAGCAACTGACTTGTAATCAGTAGGTTGGGGGTTCAAGTCCTCTAGTCGGCACCAGTTTTAATTTTGAGAGCCATTAGCTCAGTTGGTAGAGCATCTGACTTTTAATCAGAGGGTCGAAGGTTCGAATCCTTCATGGCTCACCATTTTAATGAAATATGCGGGTGTGGCGGAATTGGCAGACGCACTAGACTTAGGATCTAGCGCCTTTGGCGTGGGGGTTCGACTCCCTTCACCCGCACTTTTAATAAAATATCTCAAACATGTCTTGCGGAAGTAGTTCAGTGGTAGAATACAACCTTGCCAAGGTTGGGGTCGCGGGTTCGAATCCCGTCTTCCGCTCCAATTTTCAATATGACATGCCGGGGTGGCGGAACAGGCAGACGCACAGGACTTAAAATCCTGCGGTGGGTGACCACCGTGCGGGTTCGACCCCCGCCCTCGGCACCATATGCGCCCGTAGCTCAATTGGATAGAGCGTTTGACTACGGATCAAGAGGTTAGGGGTTCGACTCCTCTCGGGCGCGCTTTTATTAACGGGAAGTGGCTCAGCTTGGTAGAGCACCTGGTTTGGGACCAGGGGGTCGCAGGTTCAAATCCTGTCTTCCCGATATTCCCAAAAACATGGGGCCTTAGCTCAGCTGGGAGAGCGCCTGCCTTGCACGCAGGAGGTCAGCGGTTCGATCCCGCTAGGCTCCACTTATTTTAATATCATTTATGGCGGTGTAGCTCAGCTGGCTAGAGCGTACGGTTCATACCCGTGAGGTCGGGGGTTCGATCCCCTCCGCCGCTACCATAAAGGACCTTTAGCTCAGCTGGTTAGAGCAGACGGCTCATAACCGTCCGGTCGTAGGTTCGAGTCCTACAAGGTCCACCACTAAAGGTTTATATCTCGGAGGTATACCCAAGTTCGGCTGAAGGGATCGGTCTTGAAAACCGACAGGCGGCGAGAGTCGCGCGGGGGTTCGAATCCCTCTACCTCCTCCATTTTTTCTTAAATTACATATTATATCATCGCGGGGTGGAGCAGTACGGTAGCTCGTCGGGCTCATAACCCGAAGGTCGCAGGTTCAAATCCTGTCCCCGCAACCAAATGGTCCCGTGGTGTAGTGGTTAACATGCCTGCCTGTCACGCAGGAGATCGCCGGTTCGACCCCGGTCGGGACCGCCATTTTAATAAGGCTCGGTAGCTCAGTCGGTAGAGCAGAGGACTGAAAATCCTCGTGTCGGCGGTTCGATTCCGTCCCGAGCCACCATTTTGAAGTCGCAAGCCGGCTTAGCTCAATTGGTAGAGCAACTGACTTGTAATCAGTAGGTTGGGGGTTCAAGTCCTCTAGCCGGCACCACTTTCAAAATGAGCCATTAGCTCAGTTGGTAGAGCATCTGACTTTTAATCAGAGGGTCGAAGGTTCGAATCCTTCATGGCTCACCATTTTCAATTTTATGCGGGTGTAGTTTAGTGGTAAAACAAGAGCCTTCCAAGCTCTGGTCGAGAGTTCGATTCTCTTCACCCGCTTTTCAATTATGGGCCTATAGCTCAGCTGGTTAGAGCGCACGCCTGATAAGCGTGAGGTCGATGGTTCGAGTCCATTTAGGCCCACCATAATTGTTCCGCAGTAGCTCAGTGGTAGAGCTATCGGCTGTTAACCGATCGGTCGTAGGTTCGAGTCCTACCTGCGGAGCCATATTTATAGAGAAGTACCCAAGTGGCTCAAGGGGCTCCCCTGCTAAGGGAGTAGATCGCGAACGCGGTGCGAGGGTTCGAATCCCTTCTTCTCTGCCAGAACTGGCCCGTTGGTCAAGTGGTTAAGACACCGCCCTTTCACGGCGGTAACACGGGTTCGAATCCCGTACGGGTCATACTAAAAGAGATAGCATAATCTGCTATCTCTTTTTTGTTGTGTATAGATATAGAAGAAGCTATGACAGATTATAAATAATAAGTTTAAAATAGGATTACCTTTTCTCATACATAAGAAAAGGTAATCCTATTTTTTGAATATGTTTTAACTTTCTATTGAATGTTCATCTTGTTTAATAACAACATGACTATATGCGGAGTGAAGAGTTTTGTAGCCTAAAAGTGCAATAGTTAAGGCAAGGCCTCCTGCTATAATAGCCACATTAAATCCTACATGGGCTCCAAAGTTATCAATAACTAAACCAGCTATCGCTGATCCTAGGGAGACTCCAATTCCAAGTCCTGTAATTGCCCAAGTCATTCCTTCGGTTATCTTTGATTCAGGTACGATTTTTTCCACAAGCCCCATAGTAATAATCATAGTAGGAGCGACAGATAGCCCTGCAAAGAAAACAATAACTACTAGCCAAGTAATACTGTTTACAAAAACTAGTGGCAGCATTGTTATCATGGAAAGTGTGACCGCTATTAAAAACTGATTATAGGGTGGGGTATTGAGTTTAAGAGTACCGAAAATAAGGCCTGCCAGGCATGAACCGATTGCATAGACAGAAAGTACAAAGCTAGCAGCTACTGTGTTTCCTTGCTGCTCAGCAAAAGCTACACTAACGACATCTATTGTGCCGAAGATAGTACCTATAGCAATGAGTGTGAATACTAGTACTCGCAAAGAACCAATTTTAAATACTGTTCCGTTGTTTGTAATGTCGCGAGGGTGTACAGGCGGTTCTGTGCTTTTTTGCATAGTAAATAGGCATACCCCGATTGTAAGAAAAACAGATGATAAAAGTGGCCCTGCTTCTGGGAAGAACATAACACTTAAACTGACAGATAATACAGGACCAATTATGAAGCAAATTTCGTCGACGACCGATTCGAAGGAAAATGCTGTATGCAATTTATGGGATCCGCGGTATAGTTTAGTCCAACGTGCACGTACCATAGCTGACATATTTGGCATACAACCTGCACATAAAGCGGATAGAAATAGCGTCCAATAAGGAGCTTCATATTTCGTACATAGAAGTAAGAGGATTGTAAAGAAAACGCTAATACCTGTAGTCGGAAGAAGTATGCGAGATTGCCCTAATTGATCAGCCATCCGAGAAATATGAGGAGCTAGTAAAGCTGATGATAATGTAAAGGTAGCTGCAACAGCTCCAGCAAGCCAATAGTCACCACTTACTTGAGATAACATGGTAACAATACCAATACCCATCATTGATATGGGCATACGAGCTATAAATCCTGATAATGAGAATCCTTTTGTACCAGGAGCACTGAAAATCTCACGGTAGGAATTAAACATGATAATCACCACAATATTTGACGTGTACATATACATTCTTCATTCTTTTAACTCCTCCTCTGTTTCATTAATACCTTCTATAAAAAGGGACAGTGAGTCAATGTAGGGTATAGGTAAGAAGTTATATTATCTTGTAAGCTAGAAATAATTGACATACGCACCGTATGCCAATATCATATTAACATACGGAGCGTATGTCAATTGAAATGTTTTATCTCTGGATAGAGAGCCGATGTTTAAAGGAGTTATTCTTTTATATAGAGAACGATACTATAGTGCAATTCATTTTGAATAAAGAGAATGAATAGAAGTAGGAGGAAAAGATGATTAAAAAAACGAGAGCAGAAATGATTACTGAAACACGTGCTAAATTGCTGTGGGCAGCAAGACAGGCTTTTGGTACAGTTGGATATGTAAATACGTCTATGGATGATTTTACAGCATCTGTCGGTTTAACACGTGGTGCAATTTATCATCATTTTGGTGATAAAAAAGGATTGTTAGAAGCAGTTGTAAAAGAAATTGATATGGAAATGGATAATAAATTAGGGAAAGTATCAGATGAAGCGGAAGGAAAATGGGAAGGGTTTGTTGGGCGTTGTCGTGCATATTTAACGATGGCACTTAATCCAGAAATTCAGCGAATCGTACTTCGAGATGCACCAGCAGTATTAGGAACTAGTTATTATCAATCATCACAGTCACAATGTTTAGTGACGATGGCCGAGATGCTTCAGCAATTAATGAAGGACTGTATTATTGAAAAGACGGACTGTGAAGCTTTAGCAAGATTTATAAATGGCGGACTAGTGGACCTTGCTTGTTGGATTGCGAATTCTGAAGATGCAGAGGCACGGTTGTCTAAAGCTTTGCATAGCCTATCACTTATATTGAATGGTTTATTATTAGAAAAGAATGCATAATTTTAACGGATATTTTTTAATATATAGTAATGATTAAAAGGGAGGTGATAAAGTATAGGCTAATTCATTTATTTAACCGTATTCTATATAAGCTAATTGACGTCCATCTTGTAAGGGAATGATGTGATCAGTCAGTTTAATCTTATAATGTGATTACATTTTTTGTGAATGTTAGGATTTTTATTATAGAAAGTGAATTTAGTTACAGTGAGTAATTGAATCATACATTTTTATTCACAATCTAAAGAAAACACCTAATTTGGTATGGATTCCACACCTGATCTAACAACTTTACACTCTATGTGAAAAAGTTCACAAATAGGTCATAAATTGTGAAGTAATTCACAATAATACGTGCTACAATATGAATGTAAAGAAGTTAAACAACATTAAATTAGTATTTTAATTAATTACTTAAACAATCATAAAAAAATATATGTGAACAATAGAGAGGGGAAATTACCATGAAAAAAGGTATCAATCGTGTAGTATTAGTAGGAACAGGAGCTGTAGGTTGTAGTTACGCTTACTCAATGATCAACCAAGGTGTAGCTGAAGAATTCGTATTAGTAGATGTTAATGAAGCAAAAGCAGAAGGGGAAGCAATGGACTTAAGTCATGCGGTACCATTCTCTCCATCACCAACAAAAGTTTGGAGCGGTAGCTATGCAGATTGTAAAGATGCAGATCTAGTTGTTATCACTGCTGGGTTACCACAAAAGCCAGGTGAAACTCGTTTAGACTTAGTTGAGAAAAATACAAAGATCTTTAAACAAATCGTTCGCGGCATTATGGATAGCGGATTCGATGGAATCTTCTTAATCGCAACTAACCCGGTTGATATTTTAACTTACGTAACTTGGAAAGAATCTGGTTTACCGAAAGAGCGCGTAATCGGTTCTGGTACTACTTTAGACTCTGCTCGTTTCCGTTACATGTTAGGTGACTACTTAGATGTAGATCCACGTAACGTTCATGCTTACATCGTTGGTGAGCACGGTGACACTGAACTTCCAGTATGGAGCCACGCTACTATCGGTGTACAAAAACTAGAAACAATCTTAGCTAACAACGAACAGTACAAACAAGAAGACTTAGATAAAATCTTCGAAAATGTACGTGATGCAGCTTACCATATCATCGAACGTAAAGGTGCAACTTACTACGGAATCGGTATGTCACTACTTCGTGTAACTAAAGCGATCTTAAACAACGAGAACAGCGTATTAACTGTATCTGCATACCTTGAAGGTCAATACGGTGAGAAAGATGCTTACGTAGGTGTTCCAGCTGTTATTAACCGCGAAGGTGTACGTGAAATCGTAGAACTTGAGCTAAATGAAGAAGAAAAAGCGAAATTCGCTCATTCTGTAAAAGTATTAAAAGAAACTATGGCACCAGTACTATAATTAATTGCTAAATAATCCGGAAGTGGGGACCTGCTTCTTACTTCTGGATTTATATATAATTCAATATAAATTCCTTTTCCGGTTTCCCTTGTATATCCCCAATATACCCCTTTTGCTGGATAAGGGTCATTTATAGAAAAGAGCACTCTATTTTATATAGAGTGCTCTTTATGATTATTTTTTAGGTGTTAATCCTAACTTCTTTAAAATATCTGTCAGTGTACCGCTTTTTGATTTTTCTACAGGTGTTTGTGATTTAGATGCATCTGGACCTTTTTTCAAGAAGTTCTTTTCAACGAAGCGAATATCTTTTTCGTCGACAATTCCATCTTTATTAAGATCTCCGTCTTTTACAGTTAGTCCTTTTTTAATGTAGTTGCTAGCGATAATTTCAGCATCTTTAATATCGATTACTTTATCATCATTTACATCGCCGGCAAGGTTTTCGTCAGGTCTTGCATAATAATATTGGCCAAGCAGCTTACCGTCTTTTTCAGTACCAAGTTTCGTTGTTAGGCGGCTTGAAATGAGTTACTCGATGTTTCTGAATCACTGAAATAGGCAAATACACCTCCGAATGTAAGGGATAAACCAAGTGAAGCGGTGACAACTCCCATTCCTACTTTTTGTTTTAATGACATAAGAAAGCCCTCCTAGTTAAATTTTCATAGTGACCGTTCGCAACAAGGATAAATAAGTAAACATAGTAGTCCACTATGAATTATAGTTACGGAAGATCTAAGTTCTTTATTGAGAGCGAGTATATGCTTATGAATTTTGCATTTCAATAAAATTGTGAAAAAAATGTTGAGAAACATTTTTTTATGAAAGATTATTTTGTTTTGATTTTGAATGAAAAATAGCATGAAAAATAGGATAAATCTAATAAAATAAAGGTTGAGAAAAAATAATAGGTAAAAATATAGAAGAATAATAAAGCGTTTTCAATTAATATTCGTCAAAATTCGATATTTTACACGGAAATGTGAAGAAAAACTAACATTTTTAAGAAAAAAACGAATATTTTTTATAAATTAACAAGGATATTGCAGTTTTTCGCAGAAATAGTTAAAGTATAAAAAATTCTGTCATCTAAGTGAGGTGAGCATATTGAGTGTAATAAATTGTGAAGAAGTGAAACGAGATGAGTTTCATACAGAAAAGTACTATGAAAGTTATAACATCTTTGGCGCACATGTTGTGACGGAAGATGAGATTCAAGGGGTACGATTTACAGTGTGGGCTCCTCATGCGAAAGCAATGAGTGTTGTTGGAGATTTTAATGAGTGGGATTATGAGCAACATAAAATGCTACAAGTGACAGAAGAAGGCATTTGGTCCTTGTTTATACCGCATATTAAAGCAGGAGAAATATATAAATATGCGATTGAAACGTTGGCTGGTGACGTCATTTTAAAGGCAGATCCGTATGCTGTATATGCAGAAGTAAGACCGAATACGGCATCTGTAGTTTTTGATATAAAGGGATATGAATGGAATGATAAAAACTGGACTCGTAAGAAAAAGAAAAAAACGATTTATAAAGAAGCGATGACAGTTTATGAATTACATTTTGGTTCTTGGAAAAAGAAAGAAGATGGAACGCTGTATTCTTACAGGGAAATGGTAGAAGAGCTCATCCCGTATGTGGTGGAACATCAATTTACACATATTGAAATTATGCCGCTTGTTGAGCATCCATATGATCGTTCTTGGGGATATCAAGGAACGGGATATTATGCAGCGACGAGTAGATTTGGTACGCCGCATGATTTAATGTATTTTGTCGACGAATGTCATAAATATGGAATCGGTGTCATTTTAGATTGGGTGCCGGGGCACTTTTGTAAAGATGCTCACGGTTTATATTTGTTTGATGGCACACCGACCTATGAATATAAAGATAAAGATGTACAAGAAAATCCAGTATGGGGAACTGTCAATTTTGATTTAGGGAAGAGAGAGGTACGTAATTTCTTAATTTCAAATGCGTTATTTTGGATGAGATATTTCCATATTGATGGTTTCAGAGTAGATGCAGTTGCGAACATGTTGTACTGGAATAAAGAAGGACAAGAGCAAAGTAATGAGCATGCTGTTTCATTTTTAAGAGAGTTAAATGAAGCAGTGTTTGCAGAGGATGAAGATTTTCTTATGACGGCAGAAGATTCAACAGCTTGGCCACTTGTAACAACTCCAACGTATGAAGGTGGGCTTGGATTCAATTACAAATGGAACATGGGCTGGATGAATGACGTGCTGAAATATATGGAGTGTGCGCCTGAATATAGGAAACACATTCATGAGAAAATGACGTTTTCTTTACTATATGCGTACTCTGAAAACTTCATATTACCACTTTCTCATGATGAAGTGGTTCATGGGAAAAAGTCGTTATTAAATAAAATGCCAGGTGATTACTGGGATAAGTTTGCTCAGCTTCGTTTATTATATGGATATTTCTTTACTCACCCAGGAAAGAAGTTGCTTTTCATGGGAGGAGAATTCGGACAGTTTGATGAGTGGAAAGACCTTGAAGATTTAGATTGGAATTTACATGATTTTGAAATGCATCGTTATATGCATGATTACTTTAAAGAGCTCATAGCATTGTATAAGCGCTCAAAACCACTTTGGCAGCTTGACCATTCACCTGAAGGCTTTCAGTGGATTGATGCTAATAATAATGAGCAAAGTATTTTCTCTTTTATCCGCCAAGGGGATAAACAAGAAGATGCGTTAGTTGTCGTATGTAATTTTACGAAAGCTACATATGAAAACTATAAAGTAGGTGTACCAGATTTCGAGTATTATAACGAGATTTTAAACAGTGATGCTGAGCAATATGGCGGTTCGGGGCAAGTGAATAAGAAACGTCTTAAGACGATTCTAGAACCGTACCATAATCAAGCAGCACATGTAGAGATTACAATTCCACCATTTGGCGTATCCATATTACGACCAGTGAAGACGAGAAAGGGGAGCAAAAAACAAGATGGCTCAAAAACAAAAGTGCGTAGCAATGTTACTAGCAGGGGGAAAAGGTAGTCGTTTAAGTGCATTAACAAAAAATTTAGCCAAGCCAGCTGTTCCATTTGGTGGTAAATATCGCATTATTGATTTTACGCTAAGTAACTGTGCGAATTCTGGTATTGAAACGGTTGGGATTTTAACACAATATCAACCACTTGAACTTCATAATTATATCGGAATTGGAAATGCGTGGGATTTAGACCGAGTAAACGGTGGAGTCACAGTATTACCTCCTTATGCGGAGTCTTCAGGGGTGAAGTGGTATACAGGTACGGCAAGTGCCATTTATCAAAATTTAAACTATTTAAGTCAGTATGAACCGGAGTATGTTCTTATTTTATCAGGCGACCATATTTATAAAATGGATTACAGTAAGATGCTAGATTACCATATTGAGAAAGAATCGGACGTATCCATTTCTGTTATTGAAGTACCTTGGGATGAAGCGAGTCGCTTTGGCATTATGAATACAAATGAAGAGATGGAGATTGTTGAGTTTGAAGAGAAACCACAATTTCCAAGAAGTAATCTTGCATCAATGGGAATTTATATTTTTAACTGGGCAATTTTGAAAGAGTATTTAGAGATGGATGCAAGAAATCCTGAATCTAGTAATGATTTCGGAAAAGATGTACTTCCACTTTTATTAGATGAAGGGAAGAAGCTAATGGCGTATCCATTTGAAGGATATTGGAAAGATGTTGGAACGGTGAAAAGCTTATGGGAAGCGAATATGGATTTACTTCGCGATGAAACATCGCTGAATTTAAACGATCGTAATTGGCGTATTTATTCTGTGAATCCAAATGAGCCACCTCAATATATTGCAGAAAAGGCAAAAGTAGAAGAATCGCTTATTAACGAAGGATGCGTCATTGAAGGGGACGTGAAGCATTCTGTGTTATTCCAAGGGGTGACGGTGGAAGAAGGTAGTATGGTTATTGATTCTGTCGTTATGCCAGGAGCAAAGATTGGTAAAAATGTTGTGATTGAAAGAGCGATCGTTGGTTCGGAAATGGTTATTGAAGATGGAACAATTATTCGTCCAGAAAAAAATGTCGACGATGTAGTACTCATTGCTGAAGGGAAATAGAAAAGGGGGATGAAATGAATGGGAGAAAAAATGTTAGGAATTATTAATGCAACGGGAAGTTTTCCTTCCTTAAAGAAAGTAACAGGGCATCGTTCATTAGCGGCGTTACCGTTTGGGGGCCGTTACCGACTCATTGATTTCATGCTTTCAAATATGGTGAATTCTAATATTCATAGTGTAGCGGTTTTTACAAGTCATAAAAATCGCTCACTAATGGACCATGTTGGTTCAGGAAAACAGTGGGATTTAGATAGAAAACGAGACGGACTATTTTTATTCCCGCCAAATTGCCAATGTGACCAAGATGAGTTTGGGTCTTTTGCACACTTTAGAAGACATATTGATTATTTTCTAAGAAGCAGAGAAGAGTACGTTGTTATTACGAATAGCCATCTCGTAACAGCATTAAATTTCCAGGCGGTGTTAGAGCGACATATACATACGGCAGCTGATATTACGGAAGTTTGCCATGAAGGGGTTTCGCTTCAAACATACGTGTTAAAGAAACAATTATTGTTAGATTTATTTGAGACATATAAAGATGTGGAGCAATACAGTTTATTTGATGTAGTGAGAGAAAAGCGCGGAAAATCACTGCATATTGCTACGTATGAGCATACAGGATATGTAGCTATTATTGATTCGATTGAAAGTTACTATAAACATAGCTTAGAAATTTTGCAGCCTGCTATTTGGAAGCAATTATTTAAGAAAGAAGCGCCGATCTTTACGAAAGTAAAAGATGAGCCGCCAACTCGTTATCTAAAGGGTGCAGTCGTGAAAAATACAATGATTGCAAATGGCAGTATTATTGAAGGGGAAGTCGAAAACAGTGTTGTTTCCCGTTCGGTTAAAATTGGAAAAGGTTCAATTATTCGTAACAGTATTATTATGCAAAAGAGCCAAATTGGAGATAACTGTATAATAGACGGTGTTATTATTGATAAAGACGTGAAAATTGGCGACGGTGTCGTATTAAAAGGAAACATCGATGAGCCATATGTTGTAGAAAAAGGAAGCGTACAAAACAGTACGATTAATAGTTATTCCTAAAGAATCAGTGGGGGCTTTTTCTCCCACTGATTAAAGTTTTAATTTAAATGA
This sequence comes from Bacillus sp. NEAU-Y102, assembly GCF_054788175.1. Taxonomy (NCBI): domain Bacteria; kingdom Bacillati; phylum Bacillota; class Bacilli; order Caryophanales; family Bacillaceae; genus Bacillus; species Bacillus sp. NEAU-Y102. The sequence continues at coordinate 11,020 of NZ_JBTWFK010000015.1, forward strand.
AAACTCGAAGGGAGGAAGCTGCAAGAGGAGTAATAAAAACTTTTCGCGCAGTGGGACAACAAGTGAATATTTTATTTGCAGTATCAGAATGTGTACCGTTTGTGAAATCGGGAGGATTAGCTGATGTAGCGGGTGCGCTCCCAAAAGAGCTGAAAAAATTAGGAGTGGACGTTCGTATTATACTTCCGAATTATAGTCTCATTCCGCAAAAGTTAAGAGATGGATGTACGTTACATAAAGTAATTAACGTCCCGCTCGGGTGGAGAAATCAATATTGCGGAATTTTAAAAGGTGAGCAAGACGGAATTACGTATTACTTAATAGATAATGAATATTATTTTAAGAGAGATTCTCTGTATGGTCATTATGATGACGGGGAGCGTTTTTCTTATTTCTCAAAAGCAGTGTTAGAGTGTATTCCGCACCTTGATTTTGAAGTGGATGTTCTTCATAGCCACGATTGGCATACGGCTATGGTTAATTTCTTACTTCGTGAAAAGTATCAAGATAACCCGTTATATGAGCGTATTAAAACGGTATATACGATTCACAACTTGCAGTTCCAAGGAGTATTTCCTTCTGAAGTGATGTACGACTTGTTAGAGCTTGGTGATGAATATTTTCATAGTGAGCAGCTAGAGTTTTATGGAAACATAAACTTTATGAAAGGCGGTATTATCGCTTCGGATCAAATTACAGCGGTGAGCCCGACGTATAAAGAAGAAATTCAATATGAATTTTTCGGTGAGAAGTTAGATGGATTACTGAGAAAATATAATGATAAGCTTAGTGGCATTGTAAATGGTATTGATACGAGCGTATATAATCCAGAAACGGATTCATATATTAAGGCTCAGTATGATGCAGAGTCATTATATGAAAAGAGTGAAAATAAACGCGCTTTGCAGCGTTATTTTGGTTTGCCAGAAAAAGAGGATACACCAATTATTTCAATGGTAACGAGATTAACGAAGCAAAAAGGTCTTGATTTAGTACGCACTGTATTCCGCGAAATAATGGAAGAAGATGTACAATGTATTATTTTAGGTTCAGGTGATTCGGAATATGAGCAATTCTTTGAGTGGATGGCATATGAGTATCCGGAGAAGGTAAAAGTTTATATCGGATTTAATGAAGAATTAGCGCACCAAGTGTATGCGGGAAGCGATTTATTTTTAATGCCATCGCTGTTTGAACCGTGTGGACTTGGACAACTTATCGCATTGGCGTACGGTACGATTCCAATTGTAAGAGAAACAGGTGGATTAAACGATACGGTACATTCTTATGATGAAGAAACAGGCGAAGGAAATGGTTTCAGTTTCACGAACTTTAATGCACATGACATGCTGCATACGGTTCACCGTGCAATTGAATTTTATCACGATAAACCAGTGTGGGAGCAGCTTGTAAAACAAGCGATGACTGAAGATTATAGCTGGAGGCAATCGGCTCTTGCTTATAAGGAATTGTATAAAAGTCTCATGGAATAACATGTAGGTGGTGAAAAAATGTTTACTCATGTTGAAAGTTTTAAATCAACTTTTCTAGAAAAGTTAGAGACGATGTATGGGAAAAGTTTCAAAGATTCTACAAATCGTGATCAATATAATACGCTCGGCCATATGGTACGTGAGTATATGAATAGTCAATGGATTGCAACGAACGAGAGTTATCGATCCGGAGAGCAAAAGCAAATGTATTACTTGTCTATTGAGTTTTTGCTTGGACGTTTGCTTGGAAGTAACATCTTGAATTTAGGTATTAGAGATGTATGCGAGCAGGGGTTATCTGAACTAGGGATTTCGTTACAAGAGTTAGAAGAAGTGGAAGCAGATGCAGGCCTTGGTAACGGTGGACTTGGACGCTTAGCAGCCTGTTTTCTTGATTCACTTGCATCTTTAAACTTACCAGGACACGGCTGTGGAATTCGTTATAAACATGGTTTGTTTGATCAGAAAATTGTTGATGGTTATCAAGTTGAATTTCCAGAACAGTGGCTTCTTCATGAAAACGTATGGGAAGTAAGAAGACATGATCAAGCTGTAGAAGTAAGTTATTTTGGCAGTGTTGAACCGCTAGAAATTGACGGGCGTTTAGAGTTTAGGCATACAAATGCAGAAGTCATTATGGCGGTGCCATATGATGTGCCGGTAGTAGGCTATGAGACGAGTACTGTAAATACACTTAGACTTTGGAATGCTGAACCAGTTCCTTTCCCGCAAAACTGCAAAGATATTTTGAAATATAAGCGCGAAACAGAGGCTGTATCGGAGTTTTTATATCCAGATGATACGCATGATGAGGGAAAAATACTTCGTTTAAAACAACAGTATTTCCTCGTATCAGCAAGTTTGCAAAATATCGTTCGAATGCATAGAGAAAGATATGGTGACCTTCGTCAACTACATGAAAAAATTGCGATTCACATTAACGATACACATCCGGTTTTAGCAATTCCAGAACTGATGCGTATTTTACTAGACGAAGAAAAGTTAACATGGGAAGAAGCTTGGCACATAACGACGCAGACGATTTCTTATACGAATCATACGACGTTATCAGAAGCGCTCGAAAAGTGGCCAATTCACATTTTTAAACCATTATTACCGAGAATTTATATGATTATTGAAGAGATTAATGAACGTTTCTGTCATGAACTTTGGGAACGTTATCCTTATGAATGGCATCGCATTGAAGACATGGCAATTATTGCGCATGATCTTGTGAAAATGGCTCATTTAGCAATTGTCGGTAGCCATAGCGTAAACGGTGTAGCAAAAATTCATACGGAAATATTAAAGCAGCGGGAAATGCGATTGTTTTATGAATTTTATCCAGATAAGTTTAATAATAAGACGAATGGAATTGCTCATAGGCGCTGGCTTATGAAAGCAAATCCACAGTTAACAAATCTCATTTCAGAGGCGATTGGAACAGAGTGGAAGAAAGAACCGATTAAGCTTCAATCGTTGCAAACAGTTCAATATGATGCGAGTTTCCAAGAGAAATTTGCAGAAGTAAAACAAGAACGTAAAGAGATTTTAGCGGAGCGCATTCATAATACAATGGGGGTTACGATTGATCCAAATTCTATTTTTGATGTGCAAGTGAAAAGATTACATGCTTACAAACGACAATTATTAAATGTTCTTCATATTTTATATTTGTATAACCGTTTGAAAGAGGATGCTAGTTTTACATTTTATCCGCGTACTTTTATTTTTGGAGCGAAAGCATCACCTGGTTATTATTACGCGAAAAAAATTATTAAATTAATAAACGAACTCGCAAGAAAAGTAAATAATGATCCGTATGTTAGTCAATATATGAAAGTTATCTTTCTAGAAAACTATCGAGTTTCTTTAGCTGAAGATATATTCCCGGCGGCGGATGTAAGTGAGCAAATTTCAACGGCGAGTAAAGAAGCATCGGGAACAGGCAATATGAAATTTATGATGAATGGTGCGATTACACTTGGAACGCTAGACGGAGCTAACGTTGAAATAAAAGACCGGGTCGGTGATGATAACTGTTTCATTTTCGGTTTAACAGCAGAAGAGGTTCTTCATTACCATCAAAATGGTGGATATCGTGCAAGTGACTATTATCACCACAATAGGCACATTAAAAAAATAGTAGATCAATTAACAAATGGTTTCTTTGCACAATCGGGTGCTGAATTTGAAGCGATCTATGATTCTCTCGTTATTCAAAATGATGAATATTTCGTTCTGCGAGATTTTGGTCCATATGCTGAAAGACAAGAAGCTGTTGGTAGAGCTTATGAGAACCGAACAAAGTGGCTAGAAATGTCGATTTTAAATATTGCACAGTCTGGTCATTTTACGAGTGATCGAACGATTTTGCAGTACAGCAATGAAATTTGGGGTATTGGTAATGCAGTTAAACAGTTTTAAAGAGGTTGCTACGTTGGGGGATATATTATCTATTTACTAACAAAAATTGATATTAATAAATAAAACGAGCTTACTTTTTTTAAGCTCGTTTTATTTATTTTGCTTAAGAAAGAAATGGAATAGTGGTATATATTATACCTGCCCCATCATACTCTCCTGTCGCAAAGTATGAAAATGTAAAGAAACCTGTGACCGTAAAAATTACAATAAGAAAAAGTGTGAAGATAAATTTTAACATGTAAGGTCCCCTCATCCAAAAATAACTTCATAGAGTATTATAGTATATGAATATTTTATTTCCAATTGTTTACTGGTTAAAAATGAGAAGTCAGACATGTTTTGTATGTTGTAATGGAATGATTATTTGTAATGGATTTTGTGTTTTTTGTAAATGTCATATTGTGATGGACGTGTGCATACTCCCAATCATGATCATTAAAATTTATGTTTCGGGGAGGGAGAAGTGGAACGACATCGAACAAGTTGACGAAACGAAAGCTACTAGCTACTTGTAGTTTATAATAATTTCGAAAAGCGATATCTCCTACTTTTGGGGAAGCGAATGAATAAAGTCCATACTGTGCGAAGGCAGTATTTATACGTGCATCTAATATGTGTAATGTGGCAAGCGCGCCACCTAGACTATGCCCAGTAGCTAGCAGTTTTTTATGTGCTGGCAATGATACGAGCATATCCATAATAGAATCACGGCAAGACTCATAAATAGAGAGAAAGCCGTTATGGACATTTCCACCATTTAAAGCATAAGGATAAGGTTTTTGATTGACAAGAGAGTCAATAATCCAATCTGGGTCTGTTTGAGTGCCCCTAAAGGCAACGATAATTGTATCCTCAGATTCTAATATAAATCCGAACCATTCTGTTGTTTGAATGGCCTTTCCTTGAAACCCTTGTACATATTGAAAACCATCTGGTATTTCGAAAATACCATTTTGTTTATATTGTTCATACGTTAACTCACAACAAGAAGCTAACAGTATGGCAGTGTCTTTATCAAAGGATAAAGGAGTACGCATTAAGGAAGCCCTCCTTAAGAAAAGGTATAGTTTAATATATGCAGTGAGGAACTTGATTCATTCTTTTGGAAAAAAGCTTGAACCTACAGTTACGTGAGGGAGTATGATTTTTGTAAACATATTGTTAGGAGGAGTGTAAGATGAGCAAAAAGGAAGGCTGTTCAATTGGTGAGTTTTCAAAGAGAACAGGCACATCAATACGGACACTACAATATTACGATGAAATTGGACTACTTAAACCTGAAAAGAACGTTAGCTCTGGTCACCGTGTGTACAAAGGAAAAGATATATTAGAGCTACAGAAAATAGTCAGTCTTAAAGTATTAGGATATAGTTTAGAAGAAATACGCGTCATGCTTACAATTCCAAGTTTGAATGTAAGTTTAAAAGAAACGTTGGAACAACAAAGAAAAGCCTTTGAAGAAAAGAAAAAACACATTGAAGTTTCGATAAAGGCGCTTGAACGAACAAGGGTATGTCTTGAGGAAGATGAAGAGTTGAATAGTGACATATTAATGAGTCTAATTAACAGCATTCAAAAAGAAAACGAACAAAGTTTATGGCTTGAAGGATATGTATCAAAAGAATTGGCTAATGGATTATATAATAAGCCGGAAGAAGAAGGCATAGCACTTGATAAAGAGTTTGTGCGTTTAGCAAAAGAAGTGAAAAGGTTATTTGGAAGAGAAATTGAGGATTCAGAAGTGCAAAAATTGGTTGATGAACATATGAAGGCGACTCTTAAGTATGTTGGTGAAGAGACAATGTATTCTTTAGGTAAATTAGAGAATGTAGAAGAACAATATAATAATATGATGCCATCTCCTTACACGGAAGAAGAAGAGGCATGGCTTAATGACGCGATGGAGTATTATATGATTCGAAATGGTATGTATAGCCCTCCGCAGTAAAAATAAAATGCCATATTCATAAACTTTAGAGAAATGCCTCCGATGTTTTTTGCATTGGAGGCATTTTTTACTCTTTTCCATCTAAAAGGCGAACAAGGCCACCTAATATACTACTTTCACCAGTACTTTATAATGCTGGGCTTGTAAGAGGTTTGAAAAAATAGCCTGTATATATTTGAAAGATGAATAAATCACCTATTTTCTTGTGTTTGTTCGTACTATATACAGAAAATTTCGGGAAACAAAACATATTATTTATCTGTTTGTTTTTGCTTCTTTTTCAAATACTCCGCACGCAATTGTTCAAGTTGCTGCTTTTTATCAAATTTGGCAGGCTTCTGTTTTTCATGAAACTTTGCCACAGCTACCTGACTTTTGGAATCTAATTGATATTTTCCCACTTTGTTCACCTACTTTTCTTGTCTTGAAAGAGAATCTATTCAATAAATATAATATACCTTATTTTACTGAAGTAAACCTTATTACTTTATTTCATCTGCTTTTTCTCGTTTGTAGACGTAAATTAAAACACCCTTTCACTGCATTACTGCAAGCAAGGGTGTTTAATTTTAGTATTATATTAGTCGATGGACAAGCCTGCATAAGGGCCCTTTTTACTCTTTCCCATCCAATAAACGACCAAGTCCACCTAATACACTACCTTCACCAGTACTTTGCGCTGCTGGGCTTGTAAGGCGTGCTGCTAATCGGCTAAGTGTTAAGGACTGAATCCAAACTGTTCCAGGACCTTCTAATGTTGCGAAGAATAAACCCTCACCGCCAAATAGAGCTGTTTTTACTTTTCCAACGAATTCGATATCATAGTTAATATCCTTTGTCATGGCAACGAGACAACCTGTATCAATGCGAAGTTTCTCACCAGGTTTTAATTCACGTTTATATACAGTTCCGCCTGCGTGCATGAAAGCGAGGCCGTCACCTTCAAGTTTCTGCATGATGAAACCTTCACCACCGAAGAAACCAGTTCCTATTTTTTTTGTAAATTCAATTCCAATAGAAACACCTTTTGCGGCACAAAGAAAGGCATCTTTTTGACAAACGATTTTCCCTTGGTATTCTGTTAAATCTACAGGAATAATTTTACCAGGATAAGGAGCAGCAAATGAGACGTGGCGTTTGCCGTGCCCTGTATTTGTAAATACAGTCATAAACATGCTTTCACCTGTAACGAGACGTTTACCTGCTCCCATTAATTTTCCGAATAGACCGTTAGATGGGCCAGAACCATCACCGAAGATTGTCTCCATTTCGATGTAGTCTTCCATCATCATCATTGCGCCCGCTTCTGCGACAACGCTTTCCTTTGGGTCTAATTCAATTTCAACAAATTGCATATCATCGCCATATAACTTATATTCGATTTCATGTGCTTGCATTTTTTCACCTCATAAATATGTAGTAATTATATTGTACAGAAGTTAAAAGAATTAGAACACTATAGTTTTGTTAATTTTCGAATAAAAGTAGAATGAAAATTTAAGGTTATACTAGGATTATAAAAAATGATGGAATGAAAGTGTTCTCATTTGACGTTTTCGACATAGCATGATATAGTGAAAACACTATTGAGCTACATAATGTGGTACGGAAATAAAGCACGTTGTATTAAAGGCTGTAAGCTTGTTATACATTCATGTCCTTTATATCCACCTTTTCATGTGGATTCATAGTTTCATTTTTATTTAGGAGGTACATGACATGCAAACAGGTAAAGTTAAATGGTTTAACGGCGAAAAAGGTTTTGGCTTCATCGAAGTTGAAGGCGGAGAAGACGTATTCGTACATTTCTCAGCTATCCAAGGCGACGGCTTCAAAACTTTAGAAGAAGGTCAAGAAGTTTCTTTCGAAATCGTTGAAGGAAACCGCGGACCACAAGCAGCTAACGTTACAAAAAACTAATTAGCTAGCGATAAAAAGCATTCCGATTTTCGGAATGCTTTTTTTTATTCTTTGGAACTAGATTCATTTGAAGATAATTCGCCCTTAAAGGTACGCTCTTCAAAGTCATCAAGCATTTGTTCATATTCTTCATGTTCCTCTGTAGCGAAAACTTGTGGGTTTTTCCCGTACATATCCGTACCGATAAAGTTTTCAAAATCCTCCACGTAGCCTACGTTTTCTTCACTATTTACATACATGCCATTATAGTTTTTTGAATCTTGTCTTTCTAAATCAGACGGCGTTTCAGATGTTCCGTAATTTGCGACATCTTGCCACGCATCTTCCGCATCGTACTCAACAGAATGGTCCTCATCATGCTTGTGGAAAGAAGGAGACAACACTTCTTCTTCAACTGGTCGTGTATTCATATTTAACTTATTTGTCGCGTGCTGGATGCATGTTGTAGCAGTCGGCATTGCTTCTAATCTTTCAAATGGAATTTCTTCGCCAGACACTTCGCAAATGCCGTACGTACCCGCTTCGATTTTTTGCAGTGCATGTTTTGTATCATCTAGTTGTTTATGCCAAAATTCGATGAGTCCGAAATCTTTTTCTCGTTCGTATAATTCTGTAGCCATATCACCTGGATGGTTGTCATAGCTAGACAGTTCTCCTACTGAATCGCGTTCAGAAGCACGATCTGTATTTTCATGAGTTTGTATCGTTTGCTCTAGTTCTTGTTTTTGTTTTTCTAAAATGGATTTAAATTGACCTATTTGTTGTGGAGTTAACATAGTCGTCCACCTTCCTACAATTCAGTTTCTTTACATAGTATGAGCGTTGAGAGTAGGAATTATGAGATGAATTTCAGATATGAAAAAGGAGCCGCATAAGCAGCTCCTTCTTACCCCGCTATTTGCCGGGCAGTAAAACTCCCACCTACAAATTCGGCTGGAGCAAAGAAGCTAGGTGAGAGATTAACTGCCCGTAAACGCCCGATTGGTGAGGGCTGATAATCAGTGGAAATGAACAACCCCTCCATTGATTAAAGTTTCACTTTATAGGAAATATCCAAGTAATAATCCGATTCCCATTAGGAAACCGAAGATTGTATTTGTTTTTGCTGTTGCAATCATCGCAGGTACCATTTCCATTGGAATGCTTTTGCCGATAAAGCCTTTCGTCGCTTTAAATGCTTTCGGTGCACTTAAAAATACGATAAGCATCCATGGTGATACGATGCCCACGATAATTAAAGCAATTGTCCAAATGTAGGAAACGATGAACATCGAAGCAAGTACACCAACAGCTCTTTCACGTCCAACGAGAATTGCTAACGTTTTACGACCGTTTTCTTTATCGCCATCCAAGTCACGAATATTATTAGCTAGTAAAATGGCACCAATTAAAATGGAGCTTGGAATAGATAGTAAAATGACTTCTGATGTTACAGTGCCAGTTTGAATAAAGAATGAAATCCCAATAATAATGACACCCATAAATAATCCGGCTGTCAACTCTCCAAATGGTGTATATGCAATTGGAAGTGGGCCACCTGTATAAAGGTAAGCAACGGCCATACAAACAAGACCGATTGCAGCAAGCCACCAACTAGAATTCATACAAATATAAACACCTAATAGTATTGCGATGCCGAAAAATCCAAATGCTAAGTTAAGCACTGTTTTTGGCTGAATGCCATCGCGAACGATAGCGCCGCCGATACCAACTGAACCTTCGTGATCAAGTCCTCTTTTATAATCAAAGTATTCATTAAACATGTTTGTTGCTGCTTGAATGAGAAGACAAGCAAGAAGCATCATAAGGAAAAGAGGAAGATGTATTTGATTTATACCTCCGACCTGCATCGAATATGCTGTTCCGATGAAAACAGGTACGAAAGCGGCTGTTAATGTATGGGGACGTAGTAAACTCCACCAGATGCGCCAGCCTGTTTGCTTACTTGGCTTTGGCGCCGTAGGAGAGGAATTCGTTTTGACGTTCATTTCCATGTTGAATCCTCCTTTGGTCACATATTGTACACAACTAAGTGTAGAAAAAGCATCATTTAGTGTCAACGTTTATTTTCTAGGAAGAGAAGGTGAATTTCTCAGAAATGCTAAACGTTGACAGGCCTTTCGTTTGAGGTGTATCTTAAAATCAAGCGTAATTATGACTATTTTTCGCCCATAGGGGGGAGACAATTGTGATTCAAACGAAACAAATAGGCTTGCAAGAAGCTCTTAGTGCAGCCATTAAGCGTGCAACTGATGAAAAAATATTGGTTAGCTTCGTAAAACAAATAGACTGGATGGATCCGCTTCTGTTTTATGCAGCAGGAAAAAGGATTGCATTCGAAAATAGATGTTATTTTGCAGACCCGGCTCAGCATGTAATATTTGCTGGAATTGGCTCTGTTTTCACTATAGCAACTGCTTCTCACAAACGCTTTCAAACTGCTCGTGACGAGTGGGATAAAGTAAAAGAGAAAGCATTTGTACAAAGAGAAAAATACGAATTTGGAACAGGTCCTCTTTTATTTGGTGGATTTTCATTTGACCAAGAAAAAGAGAAAACGGACTTATGGAAAGAATTTGATGATACGACATTTTCACTACCAGCATTTTTATTAACTGTAAAAAATGAAAAAGCATGGTTAACGATGAATACATTTGTCTCAGCAACAGATTGTGCAGAGACTCTTTCTAACGAAATGATTTCTTTAGAAGAGAAAATTTTTTGGGAGAGTAAATGTGCATTAGAAGGATCGAAATTAACAGTTACTTCTAAAGTAGAAGTGGATCCGAAAGGCTGGATGGAGGCCATTGAGAAAGTACAAGATGAAATGAAGCTGGGGAACGTGCAGAAGGTTGTATTAGCGAGGGAGTTAAAAGTAGAGATGGATCATCATATTGATTCTGCTCTTGTCTTAGAAGCACTTCGCATTGGGCAACCGGATTGTTACGTATTTTCTTTTGATTATAAAGGAGCATGCTTCTTAGGAGCGACGCCAGAGAGGTTAATTCGCAAAGAAGATGAGAAGTTTACTTCGATGTGTCTTGCTGGTTCAACTGGTCATGGTCAATCTATAGAAGAAAGTAAGCGAAATAGTAATGCGCTTCTTCATGATGAAAAGAATTTAGCTGAACACGGTTATGTTGTGAATATGATTAGGTCGGTATTAAATGAGCACTGCGAATCCGTTAATATTCCGGAAAGTCCGGGCTTATTAACAACGAAAAACTTAATTCATTTATATACGCCTGTAGAGGCAAAAGGCGATGCGAGTCTTTTAACAATGGTAGAAGAATTACATCCAACACCAGCTCTTGGCGGGACACCTCGTTTGGAAGCGATGAAACTGATTCGTGATGTTGAATTGTTAGACAGAGGATTATATGGCGCACCGATTGGCTGGATAGATGATGAAGGAAATGGTGAGTTTGCGGTTGCACTCCGCTGCGGGTTATTAAATGGCGAGAAAGCATCCTTATTTGCCGGTTGCGGGATTGTAATTGATTCTGTACCGCAACTTGAATATGAAGAAACAAGTTTGAAGTTTAGACCGATGCTTGGTGCTTTGGAGGAATTAATGAAATGAACAATCATATAGAAGCATTATCATATTATTTAGGCGCGTTCGTGGATGAACTGACGCGTCTAAATGTATGTGATGTTGTCATTAGTCCAGGCTCACGGTCAACGCCGATAGCTCTACTAATGGAACAACACGAAGGAATGAACACATATTTACATGTAGATGAAAGATCTGCAGGATTTTTTGCGCTCGGTATCGCAAAAGCGAAAAAACGTCCTGTTGCATTATTGTGTACATCAGGAACGGCAGCAGCTAATTACTATCCAGCTGTATGTGAAGCTTTTCATTCACGAGTGCCGCTTATCGTCTTAACGGCAGATAGACCGCATGAATTAAGAGATGTCGGTGCACCACAAGCGATGAATCAATTCAATTTATACGGTACATTTGTGAAGCAATTTACAGAGATGGCTCTTCCAGAAGCGAGTGAAGCGATGTATCATTACGCTCGCATGACAACGCAGCGTATGATAGCGAATGCTTGTTTAGCGCCGCAAGGACCTGTTCATCTTAATTTTCCAGTACGCGAACCGCTTATCCCGGATTTCTCATTAGAAGGTTTATGGGATAAAGGACGCGGGGAATATACAGGAGTAGTTCAGCAAGGGAACGTGACGATGCCGAGTGAATATGTAGATTCGCTTGTAGGGCGCCTTTCACATATGGAGAAGGGGCTTATTATTTGTGGAGACGATAGTCATTCAGAACTCGCAGCATTTGCGGCAGAATTAGCTGAAAAAACTGGATATCCAATATTGGCAGATCCGCTTTCTAATATTCGTAGCGGACATCACGATAAAACGATGGTAATCGACTGTTATGATACATTTTTACGAAATGAACTGTTAAAAGAAACGTGGAAGCCAGAAGTTATGATTCGCTTTGGTGGTATGCCTGTTTCCAAATCATTAACGCAGTTCATAAAAAAACAAACGAAAGCAGTTCATATCGTTGTTGATGAATCTGGACAATGGAGAGATCCAGCTCTCGTTGCGACAGAAGTTGTCCAAGCAAATGATATTGTATTTTGCAGTGCATTAATAGAAAAAATGCCAGTTATGAAAAAGAATGATTGGTTCGGAATGTGGCAACATATAAACGAAAAAACGAAGGAAACGCTTCGTGAAATGGAAACATATGATACTGCATTTGAAGGGAAAGTTATTACGGATATTGTCCGCGTACTACCAGACGGGGCAACATTCTTTGCGAGTAATAGTATGCCAATTCGTGATACGGATTCATTCTTCTTCACATTGGATAAAAATATTCAAGTTATGGCAAACCGCGGTGTGAATGGGATTGATGGCATCATTTCGACAGCTTTAGGAGCGAGCATTATTTGCGATCCGCTCGTATTAGTGATCGGTGATTTATCCTTTTATCACGACTTAAATGGACTGTTAGCCGCGAAATTACATGAATTAAATATAACAATTGTCGTTGTAAATAATGACGGTGGCGGTATTTTCTCATTCTTACCACAGTATGAGAAAAAGGAACATTTCGAATCATTATTTGGAACACCAATTGGTCTTGATTATGAACACGTTGTTAAAATGTACGGTGGTTCATTTAGCCGTGTAAATGGTTGGGAAAGCTTCCGAGAAGAGGTACAAAAAGGAACGACTACAGAAGGTTTACACGTTGTGGAAATTTGTACGAACCGTGATGAAAACTTAATATTGCACCGGACATTATGGGCAAAAACGATGGACGTGATTACTACATCTTTACAAGGTGAATCGAAATGAACGTAACGCTGCAAGGTGTATCGTATGAATATGAAGTAGTCGGAAGTGGGGAACCACTTCTACTTCTTCATGGTTTTACGGGAAGCATGGAAACGTGGCGTTCTTTTATCCCTTCATGGAGCGAGCAGTTTCAAGTTATTGTAGTAGATCTTGTTGGGCATGGAAAAACAGAAAGTCCCGAAGATGTGAATCATTATGATATTCGAAATGCGGCATTGCAAATGAAAGAACTACTAGATTACCTTCATATTGAAAAAGCGCACGTACTTGGCTATTCAATGGGCGGTAGACTGGCGATTACTCTGGCATGTCTATATCCAGAGTATGTACATTCTCTTTTATTAGAAAATTGTACAGCTGGGCTTGAAAGTGAAGAGGACCAAAAAGAACGTTGTGAAAAGGATGAGCGACTTGCTGATAAAATTGAGCGAGAAGGCATCCGAAGTTTTGTATCAATGTGGGAAAATATTCCGCTATTTGAAACGCAAAAAAGTTTAGCAAAAAACGTACAAGAAGCAGTGCGAAAAGAACGACTTGCTAACAATCCCAAAGGACTTGCAAATAGTTTGCGCGGCATGGGAACAGGGGCTCAGCCTTCATGGTGGGATGAGCTACACAACTTGAAAATGCCTGTTCTTTTAATGAACGGGGAGCATGATGAAAAGTTCTTTCGCATATTAAAAGATATCGAAAAATGCGTCTCTGACGCGAAATTTGTCAAAATTGATGGTGCTGGCCATGCAATTCATGTGGAACAACCGGAAAAGTTTGATACAATAGTAAAGGGATTTCTAAAAACTATGCAGTGATACTTTTTTCAGCAAGAAGGAAGCCACGCTTATAGATGAAATCAGAAATATACAAGGAGGTAGTTGTAATGGCTATTGAATGGGTAAAAGAAGGCAATTACGAAGATATTATTTATTCAACATACAATGGTATCGCAAAGATTTCGATTAACCGTCCTGAAGTACATAACGCATTCCGTCCAAAAACGGTAATGGAGTTAATCAACGCTTTTGCACACGCTCGTGATGATGCAAATGTTGGCGTTATCATTTTAACAGGTGAAGGTGGACGTGCATTCTGTTCTGGCGGCGACCAAAAAGTTCGCGGTCATGGTGGATATGTAGGTGACGACCAAATCCCTCGTTTAAACGTATTAGATTTACAACGTCTAATTCGTGCAATTCCTAAACCAGTTATCGCAATGGTAGCAGGTTATGCAATCGGTGGAGGACACGTACTTCATATCGTATGTGACTTAACAATCGCTGCAGACAACGCTGTATTCGGACAAACAGGTCCTAAAGTAGGAAGCTTTGACGGTGGATATGGAGCTGGTTACTTAGCTCGTATGGTAGGCCACAAGAAAGCTCGCGAAATTTGGTACCTATGTCGTCAATACAGCGCTGGGGAAGCACTTGATATGGGCTTAGTAAACACTGTAGTACCATTAGAAGAGCTTGAAGCAGAAACAGTACAATGGGCACAAGAAATCTTAGCAAACAGCCCAATGGCACTTCGTTTCCTAAAAGCTGCATTCAACGCAGATACAGACGGTCTAGCTGGTATTCAACAACTAGCTGGAGATGCAACGTTATTGTACTACACAACTGACGAAGCAAAAGAAGGTCGCGACGCGTTCAAAGAAAAACGCAGTCCGGACTTCGGTCAATTCCCTCGTTTCCCGTGATCAAAAGCGAAAGCGGCTCGCTTAGAATGTGAGGGGGATGGAGCTTCTGACGTAGAGGCGTTTTTTGCCTCGTAGGAAGAAGTGAAGCCACCGAACATTCTAGCCGCTGTAGCTGGATGAAACCAAAAGCAGAAGCGGCTTGCTTAGAACAAGAGGGTGTTGGAACTCCTGACGAAGAGGCGCTTTTTGCCTCGTAGGAAGGCGTGAAACGACCGACTGTTCTAGCCGCTGTAGCTGGATGAAACCAAAAGCAGAAGTGGCTTGCTTAGAACAAGAGGGTGTTGGAACTCCTGACGAAGAGGCGCTTTTTGCCTCGTAGGAAGGCGTGAAACGACCGACTGTTCTAGCCGCTGTAGCTGGATGTTTTAAAAGCGGAGCCGACTGTTTAGCCCCGTTGGCTAAGGTTCTTTCGCACAGAAAGTGTTTTTTACTTTCTCGTGCGGAAGGTTCTTAGACGGAAGGGGCTAGGAGGCGCAGTTGGATAAGATCAAACCGGAAACAAAACAACTAAGAGACTTGATGTCATATCAGGTCTCTTTCTTTCATGAAAGGAGAATGAGTAATGGAGACGATGCCTAATTGGTTAATGCAGCGTGCATTTTTAACACCAGATCGCACTGCAATTGAAATAGAGGAAGAGAAAGTTACTTTCTTGCAGCTACATGAAAAAGTAGTATCTGTTTGTGAACACCTCACGCATGTTGGAGTGAAGCGAGGGCAAAAGGTGGCTGTTCTGATGAAAAATGGTATGGAGATGATTACAGTTATTCACGCCCTATCTTACGTAGGTGCAGTAGCTGTACTTCTAAATACACGTCTTTCAAGAGAAGAGCTACTTTGGCAAATGGATGATGCTGAAGTTGTTTGTTTAGTGACGGATCAACAGTTTGATGCTAATGATGTTCCTGTCTATTCATTCGCTGAAGTGATGCATGGACTGAAGGTAGAAGCATCTATACAAGAAGAATTTTCTTTAGAAGAAGCGATGACAATTATTTATACGTCTGGGACGACAGGAAAACCGAAAGGCGTTATTTTAACATACGGTAATCATTGGGCAAGCGCAGTCGGTTCTTCGCTTAATTTAGGACTTCGTGATGATGATTGCTGGTTAGCTTGTATGCCGATGTTCCATGTTGGTGGGCTATCTCTTTTAATGAAAAATATTATGTACGGTATGCGTATTTTACTCGTTCCGAAATATGATGCTGATTTTATTCACAACGCACTTCAAACGAGGGGCGTTACGATTATTTCTGTCGTTTTTAAAATGTTAACTGATTTATTAGAGAGACTTGGAGAAGGGACATATCCAGCTTCTTTACGATGCATGTTACTTGGCGGAGGACCCGCGCCGAAACCGTTATTAGAGACGTGTGTGGAAAAAGGAATCCCTGTGTATCAAACGTATGGTATGACAGAAACGTCTTCTCAAATTTGTACGTTATCAGCGGATTACATGTTAACGAAAGTTGGCTCGGCTGGAAAACCATTATTTCAGTGCCAACTTCGTATTGAAAAGGACGGCGTAGTAGTGCCGCCACATGCGGAGGGCGAAATTGTAGTAAAAGGACCGAACGTAACAGGCGGTTATTTTAACCGTGAAGATGCGACGCGTGAGACAATTCAAAACGGATGGCTTCATACGGGTGACCTCGGTTATCTAGATGAAGAAGGCTTTTTATACGTATTAGACCGCCGCAGCGATTTAATTATTTCTGGCGGAGAGAATATATACCCAGCTCAAATTGAAGAAGTGTTACTCTCTCATCCGGCAATAGCGGAAGCCGGTGTTGTTGGTATATCTGATGATAAATGGGGACAAGTGCCAGCTGCTTTTGTTGTGAAAAGTAGAGAGATAACAGAAGAAGAAATTCTTCATTTTTGCGAGGAGAAATTAGCGAAATATAAAGTGCCGAGGAAAGCATGTTTCTTAGAGGAATTACCACGTAACGCTTCGAAAAAATTGTTAAGACGAGAGTTAAGACAATTAGTGGAGGAGATGTAGTGGAAATAAAAAAAGCGACACTGTATATAACGGAAATGCCACTCGTAATCCCGTTTGCTGCGAGCTACGGGACTTACGAAAAGCGTGAGAGTATTGTTATTGAATTAGAGGATACAGACGGGTACATCGGATTTGGGGAAGTCGTTGCATTTTCTGAACCGTGGTATACGGAAGAAACGGTGAAAACAGCACTACATGTACTGCAAGACTTTTTGTTACCTGATTTATTAAAGGCTGAAATTTCTCATCCGAATGAGGTACCGGGTCTATTTCAACATATAAAAAGAAACCGAATGGCAAAAGCCGGAATAGAGGGGGCTATTTGGGATTTATATGCGAAGCGTCAAAAGAAATCGCTAGCGACAGTTCTTGGAGGAGCTAGCCCTGAAATTGAAGTCGGCGTTGTAATTGGGATCAATACAATTCCGGTTATGTTAAAACAAATAGAGAAGTACGCGGAAGAAGGATACAAGCGTTTTAAAGTGAAAATAAAGCCAGAGCATGATTACGAATTATTGAAAGAGATTCGTAAAGAGTTTCCGAGTATCCCGCTAATGGCAGATGCGAATTCAGCGTATACATTAGCGGATACGGAGAGGCTGAAACGACTAGATGAATTCCAATTAATGATGATTGAACAACCGTTAGCGGACTACGATTTTCTTGATCATGCACAGCTGCAGAAGAAGATTGAAACGCCGATTTGTTTAGATGAAAGTATCCATAGTTTAGAAGATGCGCGCGTTGCGATTACGCTTGGTAGTTGCCGCATCGTTAACATTAAGCCAGGGCGAGTGGGCGGATTAGCAGAATCGGTTCAAATTCATAATTATTGCATGGAACATAACATACCAGTTTGGTGCGGTGGTATGGTGGAGATGGGGATTTCACGAGCGCAAAATGTTGCTCTTGCTTCATTACCTAACTTTACGATTCCAGGCGACATATCTGCTTCTAGTAGACATTGGCAGAGGGATATTATTTCACCGGAAGTGACGCTTGAGGGCGGGAAAGTGATGGTGCCGCAAAGCTTTGATGCTGAGTATGAAGTAGATCGCGGAAGGCTGGCGGAAATCACGAAGCAGCGGATTGTGTTTGAACGGTAAATGGAAGTTTCATTAGGATGCCCGCAAGTAGCGAGAGGATTTTGTCGTTCATTGTCGGTAAGTCGATATATTTCAATAATCGCTGATATAATTTTATTTACCAAGGTTACTGTAACGAGTAGCCTTTTCGTATTGTACAAATTGGATAGACTAGTTTACAATCGAGCGTATAAAAATGGAATCAAAAAGGGGGAGTAAAATGAAGCGCATTTCAATTTTAATAGCTGATGATGAGGCGGAAATTGCTGACTTAATAGAGATACATTTAGAAAAAGAAGGGTACCATGTTGTGAAAGCAGCGGATGGGGAAGAGGCGGTTCATATTATTGAAGCGCAGCCAATCGACTTGGTAGTTTTAGATATTATGATGCCGAAAATGGATGGTTATGAGGTGACGCGTCAAATTCGCGCGAAACATCATATGCCAATTATTTTTTTAAGCGCGAAAACTTCGGACTTTGATAAGGTGACAGGTCTTGTACTAGGTGCGGATGATTATATGACGAAGCCTTTCACACCGATAGAATTAGTTGCACGTGTAAATGCACAACTGCGTAGGTTTTTTACGTTAAATCAACCGAAAGTAGCGGAGAGTAAATCTGCTTTAGAAATAGGCGGAGTCGTAATTAATCCTGAGCGCAGGACGGTTGATGTGTATGGTGAGCAAATTGAATTAACGCCGAAAGAGTTCGATATTTTATATTTATTAGCGAGTCATCCGAAGAAAGTATACAATGTGGAAAATATTTTTCAGCACGTATGGGCGGATGATTATTATGAAGGTGGAAATACAGTAATGGTACATATTCGTACTTTGCGGAAGAAACTTGGAGAAGATAAAAGAAAGGATAAATTAATAAAAACAGTGTGGGGAGTAGGTTATACTTTCAATGGCTAATATGATGAAAAGTTTTCGATTTAAAATGATTGCCTTATTTGCGTTAAGTATGGTGCTTGCAGCAACTGTAACTTATATAATTTATAAAGGATTGCAGCTGTATTATAAAACAATGGTTCGCTACGAAGAGCCTTTAGCACAATTTAGGTCAATGGTAAGGGAATTTGGAGACATTAACTTCTTTTTAATTTTCTTTATTCCGTTGTCTATTATCTTTTTCTTCTTTTTGACAAAACCGTATTTAAAATACTTTGATGAAATTTCTAATGGGATTCATCATCTTGCGAACGGTAACTTTACGAATAAAGTTCAAGTTTCATCAAATGATGAGTTTGGAAATATCGCGCGTGAAATAAATGTTGCAAGTGAAAAGTTAAAAGAAGCTGTTGAAAGAGGAGATTTTGCTGAAAGTAGTAAAGATCAGCTTGTTGTAAATTTAGCTCATGATTTAAGAACGCCATTAACATCCGTGTTAGGATATTTAGATTTAATTCTTAAAGATGAAAATTTAACAAAAGAACAAATTAAACATTTCTCCACAATTGCATATACAAAATCGCAAAGACTGGAAAGTTTAATTGATGAGCTATTTGAAATTACACGTATGAATTATGGCATGCTAAAGCTGGATAAAAAGCCGATTGATATAAGTGAGTTACTTATACAGTTAGAGGAGGAATTGTATCCGTTATTAGAAAAACATCATTTAGAAGCTAGATTGAATGTGGACCCTCATTTACCGATGCACGGTGATGGAAAATTGTTAGCTAGAGTATTTGAAAACTTGTTAACAAATGCCGTTCGTTACGGATATGATGGGCAATTTGTTGATATGAATGGGTATGTTGATAATAGAGAAGTTGTCGTACAAATTATGAATTATGGAGATAGCATTCCAGAAGAAGATTTACCGTATCTTTTTGATATGTTTTACACAGGTGATAAAGCGAGAACTGAGAACCGTGGCGGGACAGGCCTTGGACTATTCATTGCGAAAAATATTGTCGAGCAGCATAATGGTACGATTTCTGCTGAAAGCAATGTAGTTAGAACGATATTTGAAGTACGATTGCCAAAAGACGAGAATGTAACAATTTAATAAAAATTTAAACTTTACCCCACTTTTTATTTTAATAGTTTTTTCTATTCTATACGTAAGTTACGTTAAGGAGGAACTAGAAATGAAAAAGTGGGTATTTATTTCTTTTTTTATAGCATGCACAGTATGTGTAGGCGTTTATATATCACCTTTATTTCAAAAGGAAATCGATGTTAAAATTGTCGGGAAAGATGAGCTAGTAAAGGCGGCAAACACTGAGAGGAAAGAGATTACGAAGGAACAAATTTATAAGGGTGATTTATTATTAGTTAACAGGGATTATCCAGTAAAAAAAGATAGTATTAGGTCTGATATTATAAATATAAATCATAATAGTGAATTAGTAAGAGGCTATGTAATATTTGATAGAAATCTTCGTTTATCAAAGGATGTTGTGAAAAAGTTTTTGAACGTTGTCGATGCGGCTGGAAAAGAAAGTGTTAACCATTTTTTGATTAGTAGTGGTTATAGAGATTTCCAAGAGCAAAAACAGCTATATGAAAAAATGGGATCTGATTATGCACTTCCAGCAGGATACAGTGAACATAATTTAGGATTATCACTGGACATTGGGTCTACTCAAAAAAAAATGGAGAAAGCGCCTGAAGGAAAATGGATTGAAGAGAACGTATGGAAGCATGGCTTTGTATTACGTTATCCGAAAAATAAAAGTAACATTACTGGAATTCAATATGAGCCATGGCATATCCGTTATGTCGGCCTACCTCATAGCGCAATTATGCAAAAAAAGAATTTTACACTAGAGGAATATTTAGAGTTTTTAAAAGAGGAAAAAGAGGTTTCAACTGAAGTAGAAGGTAAGAAATATACTGTTTCTTATTATAAAGTTTCTGAGAATACGAAAGTGAACGTTCCAGCAAACAAGCAGTATGAAATTTCCGGTAACAATATGGATGGGGTTATTGTGACGGTTCAGGAATAGAGAAAAAGGCTGTGCCATTTGGGACAGCCTTTTCTTATATAAGAAAGGAATTGACGTTTTTTGTCGGTAAATCGATATTCTTTGTCGAATCGTTGATATATTTTGAGTTACGATAGATATAATTAAAAAATCGTTGATATATTGTAAGTTATGATAGATATATTCGAAAAATCGTTGATATAATTTCCTGTACTATCAACATTTTGGAGGAGCATCTTTTTATTTACTTTTAAACATTATAACGTTATATTTACTTCTCCCTTTTTTTGTGTTACGCTAAGCGTGTGAAAGAGATATAAAAAATGAAACTTAAATGTAAGCGTATTCTTATGGCTTCTTATAGAAAAGGGTGGAAATACAATGACAGAACGATTCGTACTACGTAATGTGAAACGTGTGAACGGGGAAGAGATTGACATTGTAATTGAAAATAACAAAATCGCACAGGTGACGAAAGCTGGTGCTGGCGAGGGTGGAAAGGTTCTTGATTACTCTGGTACTTACGTATCGAGTGGTTGGATTGATTTGCACGTTCATGCTTTTCCAGAGTTTGATCCGTATGGCGATGAGGTGGATGAAATTGGCGTTAAGCAAGGGGTAACGACAATTGTTGATGCGGGTAGTTGCGGTGCTGATCGCATTGCAGATTTAGTAAAAAGTAGAGAGCAGGCAAAGACAAATTTATTTGCCTTTTTAAATATTTCTCGCATCGGTTTGAAACGAATTGATGAATTATCCAATATGGAATGGATAGATAAAGAGAAAGCGATAGAAGCAGTAGAAAAGTATAAAGATGTAATCGTTGGGTTAAAGGCGAGAATGAGTAAAAGTGTCGTTTGTGATAGTGGAATTGAACCGCTGCATGTAGCGCGCGCTTTATCTCGAGAAACATCATTACCGATTATGGTACATATCGGTTCAGCGCCTCCTCGCATTGAGGAAGTTGTACCTCTTTTAGAAAAAGATGATGTCATTACACATTATTTAAACGGGAAAGAAAATAATTTATTTGATGAAGAAGGTAAACCACTACCTGTGTTACTAGATGCAGTGAATCGCGGTGTGCATTTAGATGTTGGTCACGGTAACGCTAGTTTTTCTTTTAAAGTAGCAGAAGCAGCGAAGCGTTACGGTATTGCCTTTCGTACAATTAGTACAGATATTTACCGGAAGAACCGTATACACGGTCCAGTTTACAGTATGGCTCACGTTCTTTCGAAATTCCTTTACTTAGGTTATCCGCTAGAAGAAGTGATTGATGCGGTTACGAAAAATGCAGCAGAATGGCTTAAGAAACCAGAGCTTGGCCGCATTCAAGAAGGAGATATTGCAAACTTAACTTTATTTACGGTGAAAGATGAGAAGGTTACGTTAATTGATTCAGAAGGGGATCAGCGCATTGCTGAAAGAAGAATTGATACAAAAGGGGTTGTAATTAATGGGTCATTCATTGAATGCTAAGTACGGATTAAAAAGAGTGATTAATGCGAGCGGTAGAATGAGTATTTTAGGTGTATCCGCTCCGGCAAATACAGTGATGGATGCGATGAAACATGGTGGACAAAATTATGTAGAAATTGCTGATTTAGTAGATAAAGCAGGAGACCATATTGCGAGAATTCTAGATTCAGAGGCAGCAGTTGTTGTAAATTCAGCATCAAGCGGAATTGCGCTTTCTATCGCTGGTATCGTTACGGAAGGAAATCGCCGTAAAAGTGAAAGACTTCATCAAGAAGTAATCGCGAAAAACGAAGTGATTATGTTAAAAGGTCATAACGTTCAATACGGTGCACCTGTTGAAACGATGATTTACTTAGGCGGCGGTAAACTCGTTGAAGTTGGCTATGCAAATGAAGGGAAAGCAGAGCATATTGAAGATGCAATTGGTGAAAATACAGCAGCGATTCTGTATGTGAAATCACATCATGCAGTGCAAAAAAATATGATTTCTGTTGAAGAAGCATGGGAAGTTGCGCAGCGAAATAACGTACCGCTTATCGTGGATGCAGCAGCTGAAGGAGATATTCAAAAATATGTGAAGTATTCAGATCTTGCCATTTATAGCGGTTCAAAGGCGATTGAAGGGCCTACTTCTGGTATTGTTGGCGGGAAACGAAAATACATCGAGTGGCTGAAAGTACAATTACATTGCATCGGAAGAAGTATGAAAGTTGGGAAAGAGACGACTTTCGGTTTACTTCAAGCGCTTGATGAGTACGGAGTAAAAGAAGATAAGAGCGAGCAAGAAAAAGAGCTATTACAAGTACTTATGCCGCTAAAAGAATTAAATGGTGTAAATGTAACGATCGTTCAAGATGAAGCAGGAAGAGCAATCTTTAGAGCTCGTATTCATATTAACGAGAAAGAGTTAAACAAATCAGCAAAAGAAGTTGTGACTGCATTACGCGAAGGGGAAATCGCCATTTATACACGTGATTACGGAGTAAGACAAGGATTCTTTGATATTGATCCACGTCCACTTCAAGGTGATGACATACATGTGATTGAAGAAAAATTGAGAGAAATCGTAGGGGGAAACTAAAATGACAAACATTCAAAAACGTTTTTATAAAGGCCACGTAGCATTAAATGTATTAGCAAACAATATAGAAAATGCAAAAGATATTTTTGAAGCAGCAGAAGGTTATGTAGTAGTGGGAGTGTTATCAAAAGACTACCCAACAGTAGAAGAAGCTGTTACAGCTATGAAAGCATACGGAAAAGAAATTGATGACGCTGTATCAATCGGACTAGGCGCAGGAGATAATCGCCAAGCAGCAGTTGTAGCTGAAATTGCGAAGCATTATCCTGGTAGCCATATTAACCAAGTGTTCCCTTCAGTTGGAGCAACGCGAGCAAATCTCGGCGAAAAGGATAGCTGGATTAATAGTTTAGTATCACCAACAGGAAAAGTAGGTTACGTAAATATTTCTACTGGCCCAATTAGTGCGGCTGGAGAAGAAAAAGCAATCGTTCCAATTAAAACAGCGATCGCACTTGTACGTGATATGGGCGGAAATTCATTGAAATACTTCCCGATGAAAGGGCTAGCTCACGAAGAAGAATATCGCGCAGTTGCGAAAGCTTGTGCAGAAGAAGGATTCGCATTAGAGCCAACAGGTGGAATTGATAAAGAAAACTTTGAAACAATTGTACGTATTGCGCTTGAGGCAAATGTAGAGCAAGTTATCCCGCACGTATACTCTTCTATTATTGATAAAGAAACTGGTAATACGAAAGTAGAAGATGTTCGTGAATTATTAGCAGTCGTGAAAAAGCTAGTTGATCAATATGCGTAAGAAAATTGCAGCGTTCGGCGAAGTAATGATGCGCCTGCAAGTACCTGGATATGAATTGTTGTCGCAAGCTAACACGTTAAATTACTCATTTTCAGGTACAGGTGTGAACGTTGTAGCGGCACTTTCTCACTTAGGGCATGAAGGGCTTCTTATTTCAACTTTACCGGAAAATTCGGTTGGAGATGCAGCTGTATCTTACATTCAAAAGTTAGGGATTCAAACTTCTCTTGTTTCAAGAGGTGGTAAATATGTAGGTATGTATTTTTTAGAAAATGGATTCGGTGCACGTGCAAGCCGCGTTACATATTCGAATCGATTAGAAAGTAGCTTCAATACGGCATGTGAAGAAACGTATCAATTTGAAGAAATCGCAAAGGAAATTGATATCGTTCATTTTTGCGGTATTACACTTGCGATGAATGATACTGTGCGTCATCATATGAAATCTTTAGCGAGAGCAGTTAAAGAAAACGGAGGAACCGTCGTTTTTGATTGTAATTATCGTCCCTCACTTTGGGGAGAAGACGGATATGAACAGGCAAAACCGCATTATGAAGAAATGCTAGGGCTTGCTAATATCGTTATGATGAATGAAAAAGATGCGATGTTCGTTCTTGGGATGAAAACAGAAGAGACGGAGCGTGAGGCGCAGCTGCTGGATCTCATTCCAAAGGTAGCTGAAACGTATCATATTGCTACAATCGCTGGTACTCATCGCTCTATTAACAGTGATAATACACATTCGCTTCGCGGGTTTATATGTAAAGATGGATCGTTCACTTTTGCAAAAACACTTACGTTTTCTGTATATGATAGAATAGGTGCTGGAGATGCTTATACGAGCGGAATTATTCATGGCGAGATAAAAGAGTTCGCACCAGAGAAAGCTGTTTCATTTGCGTCAGCAGCTGGAATGCTAGCACATACAATCGTCGGTGATACGCCAATGTCATCAGAGAAAGATATACTTCGGGCAATGACGGCATCAGTAGGTGATGTAGAAAGGTAGTGGGTGTAACAGTGAACGTAACGAGGAAAAAAGGACCATTATATTTACAAATAAAAAATATTATTCGTGATCGAATATTACATGGTGTATATGCGATTCATACGAATATTCCTTCAGAACCGCAATTAGAGGAAGAGTTCAAAGTTAGCAAGATTACAGTACGAAATGCCATTAAAGAACTCGCTCAAGAAGGATACTTGGAAAAGAAAAGCGGTAAAGGAACGAAAGTCATCCGTAATACCTCTGCGACAAAGTTGTCAAAGGGTAAGAAATTTACAGAAGTATTAGTGGAAGAAGGATATAAAGTACAGAAGAAATTGCTAAAAGCAGAAGTCGTACATAATGAGGAAGGAACAGTGCCATTTCGATTATTCGGGAAAGAGAGTTTCCGTATCGAACGTTTATATACGTTAAATGATGCACCTTACATTCATTACACGCACTATTTCTCAGCAGGAATGGCAAGTACAGATTTATCGGACTTTGATTTACAATCGCTTTATGATTTAGTTGAAGACCGAGGTATACATTTAGAAAACTTCAGAGATGAATTCGCTGTTGGGCTTGCGCCTAGCTCCGTTGCAGAAGCGCTAGGTGAAAAAGAGGGAACAGCGTTATTAAAACGTATGCGCTATTCTTATGATGAAGTTGGCGAAGTAATTGAATATAGCGAAGGCTACTACAATACAGAAATGCAGCATTATGTAGTGAATTATGACGTATAAAAAGAGGGGATGTTCCCTCTTTTTTTATAAAGTAAAACTTTAATTAGTGGAGGAGGGCATCACCCACTAATTATTAGCCCACACCAATCGGGATAAAAGTAAGGAGAATGAGAGATGGATATATACTTATTAATCGTCACGTTACTTGCGATCACAATTGTTATTTTAGGGGTATCATGGTGGAAATGGCATGCATTTATTAGTTTAACAGTTGCGAGTTTGTTTTTAGCTATTATGTCTGGACTGAACTTAACGAAAATAGTGACTGCCTATGAAACTGGTGTTGGTAGTGTACTAGGACATTTAGTTGGTATTTTGGCACTTGGAACTATATTAGGGAAAATGATGTCTGATTCAGGGGCAGGCATGCAAGTTGCAGATTTCTTTATTCGATTTTTCGGCGTAAAAAAATTACCTTGGGCTATGTTATTTGCAGGGTTTGTTATAGGGATTCCTGTCTTTTTTGAAGTAGGGATCGTCATTTTATTACCACTTGTTATTTCCATTCGAAAAACGACGAAGCAAAATATATTATTAATTGCGTTACCTGTTATTGCGGGATTATCTATCGTACATGGGCTAGTACCACCACATCCAGGTGCCATGACAGCAATCGGTATTTATAACGCGAACTTAGGAAAGGTACTTTTATATTCATTACTTATCGCGTTACCAACGGCTATTATAGCAGGGCCAATATTTGCAAAGTGGGTACATAAGAGGGTTATACCGGAAAATGAACCGGAGCTTGTTCGAGTTACGACAGTATCAACTGATTTGCCAAGTCGTAAAGTATCATTCTTTATTATTTTATTACCAGTTGTATTGATGATTTTATCAGTAGTTGCACCATATATTTCATTACCGGAAAAGTTAACTGAATTTTTTGTTTTTATAGGGAGTCCAGTAATCGCTTTACTTATTTCATGTTTCGCAGCATTTTATTTACTTGGAATAAGACAAGGAATTAATAAAAAGATAATTAAAAAATTAACGGATGAAAGTTTATTACCGGTCGGCTCCATTATCTTAATTATTGGTGCAGGCGGTGGATTTAAACAAATATTAATTGAAAGCGGCGTTGGAACGGCTATTGCACAAATGGCAGAACATATTTCGTTATCACCAATTGTATTAGCTTTCATGGTAGCTGGATTAATTCGAATTGCAACAGGTTCAGCGACAGTCGCACTAACGACAGCAGCAGGAATTGTTTCACCGGTTATTCAGCACATGTCTGGTGTGAATTTAGAGCTTCTCGTTATTGCAACCGGTGCAGGTTCATTAATGTTTTCTCACGTAAATGATGCAGGCTTCTGGCTTGTAAAAGAGTATTTAGGATTAACGGTGAAGGAAACATTTAAAACGTGGACGGTGCTGGAAACATTGTTGTCATTTATTGCATTCGGTTTTGCCCTTTTGTTGAATATGTTTCTTTAAAAGATACCTGAATAGGTATCTTTTTTTTGATTAAGCCCAATTGCTAAAACAAGCCCGTTTTTAGGTAAGCCAAGCTTCCTATTCGCCCTGAAAACATAATATAAATGGAATCCCCTCATTTAGAACAAGAGGAACTTGTTATGAATGATACTAAAGGAGGAATAGGGTAATGAGCGAAAAGTGTGAACACAGACATGATGATTGTAACCGCAGAAATGGTTGCGGAGGCGGTTTTGCGCTTCTAATCGTATTGTTTATTTTATTAATTATCATCGGTGCTAGCTGCTTCGGCGGAGGCGGCTCTTGTGGATACGGTGGTTACGGCGGTTATGCTGGCGGCTATGGTGGATATTGCTGCTAATTAAAAACTATTGAAAATGGCCTTGTGCAATACGCACAAGGCCATTTTATTCATATTTTTATATGCTGTGATAATTTATTAATGTACAGAGAACGGATTAAGAAGAAGAAAATGATCTCGATAATCCCGAAAAAGGTGAGTACGATACATGTCTCTTTTAGTAAGGAGAAAGAAAACATGCTTTGTAAAAACTTAACCGCAAATAACGTGTGAACACCAGCAACGATGTAAGGAACAAAAAATAAAATTCCTAATTGAATGGTTGCAGAGCGAAACATTTCTAATTCAGTTAAGCCAAGTTTTGTAATCGTAATATACTTTTGTCTTTCAGTTGTTAAGTCATTATACATACGGAAATATAAGACACTAGCCGCACCGATAAAGAAGATAAAACCAAGAAATGCCCAAATAAAGAATTGAGCAACTGCATTTCCTTTACCGTAAATGAGTTCATCCGTAGCCGTATGTATGAAGAAAGGAACTTGAGCGTTCTCTTCTGTATGCTTTTTGTAGAACTCACGTGCATCACCACTAATAACACGTAACATATTTCTGGTTGGAACTATTGCATTTTCCCAGTTTTCTACGAAGTAGTTATAGATTACGGTTGTTTCAATATGAGGAATCATATTATCAAATACATAATCTTGTACGACAGTTAAATGTGGGAATGCAAAGGATGGTTCTATTCCCTTATTAATAAACCCTTTAATATAAAATTCTTTTTTATTAGATCCGAGTGTAATCGTATTTTGCTTTGCAAATGGATTAGATACGAGATCGAGAAGTTCTGGTGAGTGGCGAGAAATAATATACACTTCTGTAGAATCGATTGTTATTTCCGGTCTTTTCAATTGTTGAGCGATTGCGTTATAATCGCTCATCTTCATAAGCATAATATCTTCTTTTGAAGCTATATCTTTTAAGACTGTAAACTTATATTTTTTGTACTGAAAATTACTAGTTGTAAGCTCCGTTTCAATTGTAGAAATATGCTTTTGTTCAAGGGAATTGTCACCTTCTGATGTATAAGTGAAGGGGACGGGATATCGCTCTAGTACTGATGCCTTCGTATTGTTATTAGCGGCGAATAACCCAATAATAATTGTAAATGCAAGTGCAGATAGCATAGAAACGATAAAGAGTACGTTAATATTACTACGGGTACGAGCAACTAAGTCCGAAATCCATAACATATTTATTTGTTTCAAATAAAACTTTCTACGCTTCTTTAAAATATAGATAAAAAGAAGAAATGTTTGTGAAAAGAATAAATATGTCCCGACTACTACGAGCGGTAAAATAGATAACATAATAAAAAAGACAGATCCATTTTGCACATTTTTTTCCGTTACGTAGCCTCGCGGATAACCAGCGATATAATAGCATAGCCCTAAACAAATTAAAGCAAATAAAGAGATGAGTATAGATGGTCTTTTTTCAGCTGGTATTTTCTTGTTCCCTTTAATAAGGTGGGCTGTTTTTCGAGTACGAATAAACATTGGTGTAAACGTAGAAACGATTAAAAATAAAATGATAAACGTTACGGTTGTCACGATAATCGCTTCTGTTGGCCAATATAAATAGAGACCTTTAGCACTTGTTAATTTCGAAGTGACTAATAAGAAAAAGTTAGAAAATACAAGGCCACCTTGAATGCCGATAAAGATAGACAATATCCCGATTATCATATTTTCAGTAAATAACAGTCTTTTTAATTGTCGCTGTGAGATACCGAGAATTGTGAGTATCCCGAATTGCTGCTTCCGTACATTTAAAAATGTTCCAATTGAATATAAGAGAAAGAAGAACGAGAACATAACAATCACAAGCTGTGCTGTACTAGCTAAGTTCATTAGAGGATCACGTTCTTGAAAGTTTTGTACACTCTGTAACCGCGGGTGATACGCGTATACAGTAAATGAAAAGAAAACCATGATAGAAAAGGCACTACTGACAAAGTAGGCGAAATATGCTTTCGAATTACGCGAGACATTTTTAAATGCGAATTGCCAAAATGTCATCCACGTCTTCCTCCTAATAACGCTAGAACATCTAATATTTCTTGATAAAATTTCTCGCGATATAATCCGCGGTGTAGTTCGTTGTAAAGCTCGCCATCTTTAATGAAAATGACGCGGTTACAATAACTTGCTGCAAACGGATCGTGCGTAACCATTAAAATCGTTGCATCTTCTTCTTTATTTAATTTCGTAAATAGCTCCATTACGTCAATTGCTGCTTTTGAATCTAAGTTCCCTGTTGGTTCATCAGCAAGTAGAAGTGAGGGATGATGGATAACAGCACGTGCTACTGCGGTACGCTGTGCTTGTCCTCCAGAAACTTCAAAAATACGTTTGTCCAAAATATGATCAATTCCAAGCTTTTTTGAAATGTTATCAAGCTTTTCATCCATTTCTTTTAACGGAACATTATCTAATGTTAAAGGTAGTACGATATTTTCACCGATTGTTAGTGTATCTAGTAGATTAAAATTTTGGAAAACAAATCCTAACTCTTGGCGGCGGAAAATGGCTAACTTCTCTCTACGAAATGTGTGCGGTTTTTTTCCATTAATAACGACATCACCAGAAGTAGGGGAATCAATTGTAGAAATAACGTTTAAAAACGTAGATTTACCGCTACCAGATGGCCCCATGATAGCAACAAATTCACCTTTATCTACGTGTAAATTTATATTTTTTAAAGCGGTATGAGGTACTTTTCCCTCATACACTTTTGAGACGTTTTTTATGTGTAATACTTCTTCCATAATAATCACCTTTCTATTCTCTAAAACTTAATGTGTTGTGATAATTTTTGCATATAGAAGGAACGAATTAAAAGGAAAAATAGAATTTCAACCGTTCCAAAAATCATAAGTACGACTGTAATCTCAGCGAAAAACGAGAGATGTAATATTTCTTGTAGCATCTTTGTCGCAAACATCGTATGGATCGATGACATAATGTAAGGCACGAAGAAAAGAATCGCAAGCTGAATTGTCGCTGAACGTTTCATTTCAGTCTCAGTTAAGCCAATTTTCGTAATCGTTATATATTTTTCTTGCTCATTTGTTAAATCTGTATACATTCGGAAGTAAAGAACACTGCCAGCACCGATAAAGAAAATAACCCCTAGGAAAGTACCAATTAAGAAGAACGAAGCGACATTTAGTTTTGTTTTATATAGAGAATCGCTCGCTTCACTTGCATGGAACGGTGGATGCTCTGCTTGAATTGCTGCATTGTCGTTATCGATTTTTGTTATAAACGCTGAACCGATATTATGTGCTTTCTCCCAATCTGTAACCTTGAAGTTATATACACTCATTTGTTTGGAAACGGTGGATAAGGCTTCTACATTTTCATCAGATAGTATGAGTACTTGGTATATTAAGCTGTTTGGGAATGGGTTATAACTTTTATATTCTTTCACTTGTAGTTGTAAATTGTTTTGAGTAAGTGTAAGAGTATTTTTCTTGTCTTTATTGTGAAGTGTTCCAATAACTTGATCATCTAAGTCTTTCATAAGGATATAAGATTCATTCTTATTCACCGTGAGTTTTTCCCAATTTAACGCCTTAGCAAGTACATTATAGTCACTTTGTTTAATTGCGTAATAGAGCTGTGTGTTATCTTCAGCTGAAGATACTTCATATATATCTGTTTTAAATTTTGTATAAGTAAAGTGCTCTTCATTAAATTTCTGCTCTAACCAGTTTAAATGTTCATCAGCTAATGTATTTTCAGTATGTGATAAATAAGTAAACGGGAAAGGGTTTTGTCTAATCGCATCAAACTTTGTAAATTTCCCGAATCCATATAAGAATGTAATCATTGTAAAAGCGAGCGTCGATAGCATCGCCACAATAAAGAGCATATTAATATTCGTACGAATGCGTGATGCTAAATCAGAAATCCAAAGCATATTAATTCGTTTCATATAAAACGTTCTTCGCATTTTTAAAATACGAATAAGTAAAAAACTAATTTGTGAAAAGAAAAAGTATGTTCCAGCTGCAATAAGCGATGGGATGACAAATATACTAGAGATGGCATATAAAAGCCCAATGATGTCACCTAGCGACATAAAATACAGCGGATTTGCGGCTAACGCATATCCACATATTAAACACATCGCACCAAATAGAGAGATGAGAACGGATGCTTTTCTTTCTTTTTGTTTTGTTCCTTCTTTTAAAAGACGTACGGCTTTTCTCGTACGAATGAGCATGGGTGTAAAAGATGATACGAGAATGAAGAGCCCAAGAAAGATGATGATAGTTAAAACGATAGCACTTGTAGGCGGATATAAATATAAACCAGGTACGTGTGTAATTTTGGCGGTAACTAATAAAAAGAACTGTGAAAAGACGACTCCAAGTTGAATGCCAAAAAATATAGAAAGAGCACCAATTAACATATTTTCTATAAATATGAGTCGTTTTAATTGTTTTTGAGATATGCCAAGTACTGTTAAAATCCCGAACTGTTTTTTTCGTACTTTTAAAAACGTACCGATTGAATACAGTAAAAAGAAAAATGAAAAGAACACAATGACAACTTCTGAAATTGTCATTAATATGTTCAGAGAATAATTCACGTCTGTCATATGCAATTTAGGATGAAATAAATAAACTGCAAATGAGAAAAAGATTGCGATGGAGAACGCACTGCTTACAAAATAGGCGAAATAAGCTCTGGCGTTCCGCGTCACGTTTTTAAATGCAAACTGCCAAAATGTCATTCACCTAGCCTCCTAATGGGGTGAAGATGAGAAGAGCATAAGAAATACTCTTTTCATCAAGTTTGTTTTAAATATTTTGTCCACTCGTGTACTGTGATAATTTTTGCATATAAAGTGAACGAATAAATAAGAAAAATACGATTTCAACGAATCCAAAAATAATAAGAACGGCTGAAACTTCTTTGAACAGAGATAAACCAATTACATCTTGTAGCATTTTTGTTGCGAACATTGTATGAATGGATGCCATAATGTACGGAATGAAAAATAAAATACTAAGTTGAATGGTTGCAGATCGTTTCATCTCTGTATCTGTTACACCGATTTTAGAAATCGTTATATATTTCTCTTGTTCGTTCGTCAAATCCGTATACATTCTAAAGTAAAGAACGCTACCAGCTCCAATGAAGAAGATAACTCCTAAAAATGTCCCGATTAAGAAGAATGCGGCACTACCAGATGTTATTTTGTATAACGATCCTGCTGATTCAAAGGATCGAATAAGAGGTCCTTCATACTGGGATTTATTTCGATCTTTTTGCACCTTTTCTATAAAATTATCAGCAATTTCATATGTCTGTTCCCAGTTTTGAATTTTGTAATTGTATGCTGATATATGTTTTACGGTGTTAGGTAAGTTATTTACGATAATATCAGGCAACACTATCGTTTGATATGAAAAGTCAGATGGGATTGCGTTTACATGCTCATAGCCTTTCACTCGTAATTTCGTATTTGTACTAGAGAGTGTAATGTAATCTCTTTTGTAGCTTTGCTCAAATTCGTTGAATATGGTGATATAAGATGTCCCTGTTAGCACATATGCTTCGTTATCATCCATAAATAGTTGTTTCATTCGTAAAGAATCTGCAAGTTTGTTATAGTCACTTTGCTTAATTGCGTATACGTCATTATAAATGGCTATATCTTTATCTTCTTTTAGTGGTGTTTCATATATATCAGCTTCTATTTTTTGATAAGGGAAATGCTCTTTTTGTAATTGTTGCTCAAGCCAATTTAAATGCTCTGTAACAAAAGGGTTCGCATCATAAGAAAAATAAGAAATTGGAAAAGGAGAAGTTCTATTAACTTCTAGCTTAATAAATTTCCCGAATCCATATAGAAACGTAATCATTGTGAAAGCGATCGTAGATAGCATCGCTACAATAAAAAGCATATTAATATTCGTTCGAATACGGCTCGCTAAATCCGAAATCCAAAGCATATTAATCCGTTTCATATAAAACTTCCTTCTTTTCTTTAAAATATAAATCAGTAAGAAACTAATTTGTGAAAAGAAGAAATATGTTCCGATTGTAACAAGCATTGGGATAACGAAAATACTTGAAACCATATATATAACACCGATTTGCGGGCTTACTGATACGAAATATTTAGGATTTCCAGCTAACGCATAACCACCAAATAAACAAATCGCACCAAATAATGAAACAAGTATGGAGGGTTTTCTTTCTTTTTGTTTTCCACCATTTGTTTTTAAAAGGTGTACCGCTTTTTTTGTACGAATAAGCATTGGTGTGAATGCAGATACAATGATAAAAAGACTAAGGAAAACAATGGTTGTTAGAATAAACGCGTTAGTAGGACCGTATAAATATATTCCTGGAACATGCGTAAGTTTGGCTGTTACTAATAAAAAAAATTGAGAAAAAACAACTCCAAACTGCATGCCGAAAAAGATAGATAAAATCCCGATTAACATATTCTCCATAAAAACAAGACGATGTAATTGTTTTCTCGATATTCCTAAAATGGTCAAAATACCAAATTGTTTTTTTCTAACTTTAAAAAAAGTACCAATAGAATATAGTAAAAAGAAGAAAGAGAAAAATACAATTACTACTTCTGAAAATATCATTAATCCTGAAATTTCAGAGGTCATGCTAAAATTTTGTAATTTCGGATGAAACAAATAAACAGCAAATGAAAAGAACACAGCAATGGAAAAGGAACTACTTACAAAGTAAGCAAAATAAGCTCTTGAATTACGCGTTACATTTTTAAATGCAAATTGCCAAAATGTCATAGATTATACCTCCGGCTAGAAGATATAGAAGTAGTTGTATTGCAAAAAATGTATGAGATTGAGTTCTCATACATTTTGCTTGCATATGTTACGATCATGCTTCGGTCACCTTCTCCGTATGTTCTGCTTGATTATTTGCAGCGTTGTGGAAGATGATTTTAATCGTCGTTCCTTTACCAACTTCAGAATCTAGTTTGACAGAGTGACCTAAATAATCACAAATTTTACTTACAATATAAAGTCCCATACCAGTAGATTCTCCGAATGCGCGACCGTTTTTCCCAGTGTAAAACGGTTCAAATACTCTTCGAATATCTTCTTGCGGAATACCAACACCTTCATCACGAACTTCTAAAATAATATCTTTTCCGTTTCGATAAGCAGATAAGAAAACTTTCTTTCCGCGTTCACCAGAGTAACGAACAGCATTTGTCATTAACTGATAGATGATAAATTTTAGCCATTTCGCATCAGAAGCAACTTTTAAATCAGAATGGACTTCTAAAACAGGGAAGACACCATTACGAATGAATAGTTCTTTTAATCCGTTAATATTTTTTGTTACCGTATCTTTTAATGAAATCGTCTCGACATGGAAATCTTCATGGAAGTTATTTAACCTAGCCATGTATAAAGCCATATCAAGCCCTTGGTTTAGACGCTCTAATTCTTTTTTAAACTTTGGAATTAAATGCTCGTCTTCCATTTCTAGCACCATAAGCTGCATAACAGAAACAGGTGTCTTCATTTGATGTACCCAATGGTTAATAAATAATTGATGTTCTTGTTGTTTTACTTCATACGATTGTAGTTCTTTTTGGAAGAGGCGGTACTGCGTACGCACGAGTTCATTGACACCGTGAGGCATCGGAGCAGTCGCTCTTTCAATAAACGCATCTTCCATTTTTTCTGGTTGCTCACTTAATCTATGGTACATTCTACGATTGCGAACGTAACGATAAGCGAGGAAACAAATAAATAAGTATAAACTTAAAACAACGAAGTAAAATTTATTGTTTTGAAATCCATCTACTGCATCATAAAGAACGAAGATGATACCGAAGTTTAATACGTACAGTAGGAAAAATGCAAAATGATCACGTAAAAATAGCTTCATGCTTATTCACTCCAAGTTGCGTTAAAGCGATATCCAAGTCCACGTACTGTTTCAATAGAGTTCTCAATACCAAGCTCATTAAACTTTTTACGAAGACGCGTAATGTTTACGTTCAATGTATTTTCCTCAACGAAACTTTCATCATCCCAAAGCGCAGCTAATAAATCTTCACGGCTCGCTGTACGAGGGAATTTTGATAATAACATTTCTGCTAAAATAGCTTCTTTCTTCGTTAAAAGAACTTGTTCAGATCCAAAATGAATTTCTGGACGTTCTGGAAATAGTTTTAACCCTTCTACTTCAACGATACGTTCAGAAATATTTGGTGCATAATCACCGTAAATACGGCGTAATTGTCCTTTGATTTTCGCCATTACAACGTCGTAGTGGAACGGCTTTGTAATGTAATCATCCGCACCGCTTTCAATCGCCATAATTTGTTCCATCTCACCAGCACGCGCTGAAATGAAAATAATTGGACAAGTAGATTCATGACGAATTTGACGGCACCAGTAGAAACCATCGAATTTCGGTAAGTTTACATCAAGTAAAACAAGATGTGGTTTCACAGCGTTAAACGATTCCATAATATCATCGAAATTCTCCGCTACAACAGCCTCATAACCGTACTTCTGAATGTGAGATTGCAGTAATGATGAAATATTTGGATCGTCTTCAACGATTAAAATTTTATACATATGTATATTCCTCCTCAAAAAAAACAATTGTAGCTATAGTGTATCATGTGTTTCAAGTCTTTTCATTATGTTGAAAGATAAGCTAGTAAACAGTATAGGTTAAAAGTTAGAAAAGTAAAAAGTATTATAGGAATAATTCAATATATTTTCCTTTTAAATATATGAATGAATAAAAAGTATTATATTTTTTATGAAATTTGGAACTTTATTTTGCTTACCGTCCAATATATAGTGAGAACATCGTTAAGGAGGGGGCACTACTTGGCAAGTAATGAAGATATACATATTTGGATAGAGCGTTTACTAAAAGGTGACGAGGAGGCTTTTGAATTTATATTTAACTTAACGAGTCAGAGAGTCTATGAAACCGTCTTTGCTATAGTTAAAAATCGGCATGATACAAATGAAATCGTAAATGAAATCTACTTTCAACTTTGGAAATCTATTTCAACATATGATCAATCTAGACCGTTTCTATTTTGGTTGAATGGAATTGTTTACAAACAGATTAGTCAATGGAGAAAACACATATGGAAGAGGCTGCGCTTATTTGAAAAACAACAACTAAGTGATGAGACAGTTGTAGAAGTTCCAGAAAAAGTATTATTAAGAAAAGAAACAGAAGAGCTGCTTTCCTTTTTAACCTGCGTAATCTTTAGATTTTATTCAATATAGAGTAATTGGCGTAGGGTACAAAATAAAAAGGGGCGTATAGATAATTGACAATTAACTAAAATCATTTTAACATTTAGATAAATATCTAAATGTCTAATTAATGAGGGGAAGAAAGACATTGAATCAAGCATTCAAAGCATTAGCAGATCCAACAAGGCGAAAAATTTTAGATTTATTAAAAGAAGGCGATCTAACCGCTGGTGAGATTGCTGAACATTTCAATATGACAAAACCAAGTATTTCACACCACTTAAACGCACTTAAAAATGCTGAACTTATTCAAGATGAAAAGAAAGGGCAATTCGTTGTGTACTCTTTAAACACAACGGTCTTTCAAGATTTGTTGACTTGGGTGTTTACATTTACGAATAAGGGGGAAGAGGGGAAATGAAAAAACATCTTTTTGCAATCTTATTAATCGTTATAACTTGTTTAGCTTGGGCGTTTGCTTGGCCGCATTTGCCGGATACAATTGCGACACATTGGAGCGGCGGTAAGGTAGATGGCTATTCGTCTAAATTTTACGGAATGGTTTCTATGGTCGGAATTATGATTGCATTATATATATTTCTAAATGTGATACCAAAGATTGATCCAAGGAAAGCAAATTACGAGAAATTTTCTAAAGCCTTTATGATGATGAATAATGGGGTACTATTGCTACTATTTGTAGGAAATATAGATATTATTACAAGTGGATTAGGATATAACTTATTCATTAATCGGGTGCCTGAATTATTAGTTGGTGTTTTATTTTTAGTAATGGGTAATTATTTACCACAGTGTAAGCCAAACTTTTTTGTCGGGATGCGTAATCCATGGACGTTAAGTAATGAAGAAGTATGGCGGAAAACACATCGGTTTAGCGGAAAAGTATTTGTGGCGTTAGGAGTTATTATGATTATAAGTGTTTTCGCTCCGGCTGATTGGAGAACTTATATAATGATTGGGATTATAGTAGTTGCTGTCATTATAACGAATTTATATTCTTACGTTTTGTATAAAAAAGAAATACAAATGTGAGTTATATTAGTCAAATTTTATATTTATAGTTTCTATGTGTTAAGGGATTTTAATACTCAGTGGGAATAATGAAAAGCTCACTGAGTAAATTTTTCGTTTTAAGGTCTGAAAATTCAATCGAAAAGGTGATTTGGGGGGGATTTACATGTTAGAAATTATAAATTTTAGCAAGACATATAAAGACGGTAAGAAAGCAGTTGATCATTTGAATATTACTGTTAAAGCAGGGGATATCTTTGGATTTATTGGACATAACGGTGCGGGGAAAAGTACAACAATTAAGTCGTTAGTAGGAGTTATAGATTTTGAAGAGGGTGAAATTTTTATTGATGGACATTCAGTAAAAAAGGATCCGATTGCATGTAAGAGAGTAATGGCGTATATTCCTGATAATCCAGATTTATATGAGCAATTAACAGGAATTCAATATTTGAACTTTGTTGCGGATGTGTTTAAAGTGCCTGCGAGGGATCGGGAAGAACAGATACAGAAGTATGGGGATGCTTTTGAGATTACACCGTACTTAGGGGACTTAATATCTTCTTATTCACACGGTATGAAACAAAAAGTAGCGATTATATCGGCGGTTTTACATAAACCGAAATTATTAGTTTTAGATGAACCTTTCGTTGGTCTTGATCCAAAGGCAGCCGTAGTATTGAAAGGTATTATGAAAGAGCTTTGTGAAAAAGGAAGTGCGATTTTCTTTTCTACGCACGTTTTAGATGTAGCTGAGAAGTTATGTAATAAAGTAGCGATGATTAATAGAGGGAAATTAGCACTTTCAGGAGAAGTAAATTCTTTAATTAAGGAAGGCTCATTGGAAGAGCTCTTTATGAAGGAGCTTGCTAATGAATACTAATAGTTTAGGTCTTTTGAAAATTCGGTTGATAACGCAGCTCGGTTTAAACACCTTTAAATACGAAAAAGATAAGAAAAAGAAGCAGGATAAGATTTTGCTGACAGCATCTATTGCTCTAGTTGGTGTCATGTTAATGTTATATTGCGGAGCTTCGGCATATGGGTTGGTAAAACTAGGAATGAGTGAAATTATTCCCGTCTATGCACTAGTTATTAGCAGTGTATTAACGTTGTTTTTCACTATATTTAAGGCAAATGGAGAAATTTTTGCTTTTAAGGATTACGACTTTTTAATGTCATTGCCGATTCGCGTAAGTACTGTTATTGCAAGTAGATTTTTGTATTTATACCTGCTGAATACAATCTTTTCAATCATAATCATGCTACCAATGGGAGTTGTGTATTGTATACATGAAAATCCATCAGTTTCTTTTTACTTTATGTGGTTCATCAGTATGTTTATCGCATCTTTAATCCCAACAACAATCGCAGCAATCTTTGGAGCTTCGATTACGGCAATCGCTTCTAAATTTAAAAATACGAATAAAATAACTACGATTTTAAGTTTTATAGTAATTATTACATTCGGTTCCTTTATGCTAAAAAACGGAAATGCTCAATATAGCCTTAATGATATGAACGGAATTGGTGCAATTGTTTCGGAGCAATTAACTAAAGTGTATCCATTAGCTAACATGTTTCAAAAAGCAATTGTTAATGCTGATATGGTAGCTTTCATCTTATTTGTGGGGATATCAGTGATTTGGTATTATCTTTTTGTAAAAATACTTTCGTTAAAATATAAGCAAATAAACACAGGGATCACCACTTATCATATGCTTTCAAATTATGAGATTAATAGCATGAAAAAAGAGAGTGTATTGGTCGCATTGTATAAAAAAGAGCTGACACGTTTCTTCTCTTCTACAGTGTATGTTATAAATAGTGGAATGGGAGTCGTGATGGCGCTAGCTTTCTCGCTAGCTATAGTTGTAGTAGGACCAAGCCAATTAATAGCGTATCCTGGAATTGAGCCCCTGTTGCAAAAGATTGCCCCATTTGCTATTGCAGCAGCGATTTCGATGACATGTACAACATGTGTGTCATTGTCTTTAGAAGGAAAAAATGTATGGATTATTAAATCATTGCCTATAGCGCCAAAGGTGATTTATGATAGTAAAATTCTTATGAATCTTTCATTGAGTATACCTGCATCACTTATTAGTGCTGTATTACTAATAATCGGGTTAAAGCTAGATGTTTGGAGTTCTCTTTTCATCGTCATAACACCGATAATATATTCATTATTTTCAGCAGTATGGGGGATTTTCATTAATAATCGATTTGGTTATTATGATTGGATATCAGAAACTCAAGTAGTAAAACAAAGTATAGGATCGTTTGTTGGTATGTTTGGCGGCTTAATTGTGGCGGTTATACCTGCCTTGTTAATTGGTACTGCTACTATCTCGAACTACAGAGTATTTACTTTTGCAGTTATTATAGTGCTTACGATTATTACTATTTTCTTGTATAAGAACGAGTCGAGAAGAAGTATAAAATAAAGGAGCTGCTTTTCCTTTAAAAAGGAAGAGTAGCTTCTTTATTTTGGAAAGGTTAGATTCTTATATTACTTTTTTAAAACAGGTACCCATATTTCACTTCTGAAATTCGGAGAGGATACGTCTTTACTTTCATTCCACAATATCTCTGGTCCTTCCGCTAGTTCATAGTTCGAAGAAGGGAACCATTCAGAATAAATACGTCCCCACACATTTTGTAATGCATCAGGAAATGGACCGACAGCTTCAAATATAGCCCATGTTGAAGCTGCGACTTCAAGTTGCGCGAATTGCTCTGGACAATCTTTCGTTGTGGCTACTCCAATATAGTGATCAAGTTCTCCTTTTTCCTCCATTCTCCCTTCAGAAAAATTAGTAGAGGCACTAATAATTCCAGTAGGTTCAATGTTTGAAAGGGACTTTAATGTTTGAATGGAGTCTGGGTTTAAACTTTTCCACATAGAAGCGATTTCTTCATTTACACCATTGAAAACGATTGATACTCGTTTTGTAATACCTATAATTCGAAATGGCTCTTTTTCTTCAATTCGATAATTCATTTCATTTCCTCCTTGAATGGATAACTGGAAGGTCATTGGTGAATAAGCCTTCAAAGAATGGCTACTATTTCGGGCCTCTGAAGGTGTTATACCGTGCAAGTTTTGAAATGCACGAGCGAATGAATCTGGTGAGTTGTAGCCATATTTTATAGCGACATCAATGACTTTTACATTGCTGTTTTTTAGTTCAAAGGCAGCGAGAGTAAGACGTCTACAGCGAATATAATCAGATAGTGATATGCCTGCTAAAAACGAAAACATTCTTTTAAAGTGATACTCAGAACAGAGAGCTAGCCTCGCAACTTCTTTAAAATCAATTTCATTCGTAAGGTTACCTTCAATATAGTGCATTGCATTATTCATATTTTTAAGTGAATCCATATTATGACCTCCTCTGTACATAGAATAACAGGAACGAAATAACCCCATCCGACATTTCGTGCACAACTTTGTAGGTGCATTTTTTACCTTACAAAATTGTAATGTTCCTGTAAGGAGAATGAATGGATGGTATGATATCCCAATGTTATAGTAGCAAAGTACTTTAATTCATTATGTTAACTTTTTGATGTCTTTACTTATGTGCCTTACATAACTGTCATGTTTGTGTAAGAAACATCGATAGTGGCAAGAGTAGAGAGTGTATATAGTTGAAAATAGAGAATAGAAGAAATGAGGGATGTCGAGATGAAAACAGTGTTAGAAGCAAAAAATATCGAAAAAGTGTATGACACGGGTGGTAATAAATTTGCAGCGTTAAAAGGTATTAACTTACAAGTAAAAGAAGGTGAATTCGTTGGAATTATGGGACCTTCTGGTTCTGGTAAGACGACTTTACTAAATGTTCTTTCTACAATTGATAATGCGACGAACGGTGAAATTTTAATTGATGGAAAAGATATTGTGAAGATGAATGATGATAAGTTAGCGTTATTCCGCCGCGATCATTTAGGTTTCATTTTCCAAGATTATAATTTATTAGATACGTTAACAGTGAAAGAGAATATCGCTTTACCACTTGCGTTATCAAAGGTGAAAGCGAGTGAGATTGATCGCCGCGTTCTTGAAATCTCAAAGAAATTCGGTATTGATCATATTTTAAGTCAGTTCCCATATCAAGTGTCGGGTGGACAGAAGCAGCGCTGCGCAGCATCACGTGCAATTGTTACGAATCCAAGTATGATTTTCGGAGACGAGCCAACTGGAGCGCTTGATTCTAAATCTGCAACAGATTTACTTGAAAGTATGAAGTCATTAAATGAATATGATAACTCAACAATTTTAATGGTAACGCATGATGCATTTGCAGCAAGTTATTGTAAACGAGTTATTTTCATTAAAGATGGTGAACTATATAAAGAATTGCACCGCGGTGAATCAACGCGTAAACAGTTCTTCCAAAAAGTCGTTGACGTAATGTCTTCTATTTCTGGAGGTATGGCTGATGACCTTATCTAGCATTGCCCTCCGCAACATACAGCGGAACTTTAAAGACTACTTTGTATATTTCGCATCTATGATTTTTAGTATTGTTATTTATTTTACATTTAAAGCACTGCAATATAATTCACAAATGGAAAAAGCAGCAGAAGCTTCTAAAAAGATTAGTGGTGCATTTCAAGTTTCCAGTGTGATGCTTATCATTTTCGTAGCAGTGTTTATTATATATTCGAACGGATTCTTTACACGTAAACGTAAAAAAGAAGTTGGCTTATATTCGTTATTAGGTATCCGTAAAAGACAAATTGGTAAAATGCTCTTTTATGAAAATATGTTAATGG
The DNA here is from genome assembly GCF_054788175.1 of Bacillus sp. NEAU-Y102. Taxonomy (NCBI): domain Bacteria; kingdom Bacillati; phylum Bacillota; class Bacilli; order Caryophanales; family Bacillaceae; genus Bacillus; species Bacillus sp. NEAU-Y102. The sequence continues at coordinate 53,799 of NZ_JBTWFK010000015.1, forward strand.
GATTAATGTCATTAGTAATCGGGATTGCAATCGGTAGTGTCCTTTCAAAATTATTCCTTGAGTTATTAGTAAATATGATGGGATTAAATTTAAACGTTCATTTTGAAGTACCAATGGCAGCAATTATTGATACAGCAATTATTTTCTTTGTGATTATTTTATATACATCACTCCAAGGATATCGTTTAATTTATCGCTTTAAGTTAATTGAACTTTTCCGCGCAGAACGTGAAGGAGAAGCACTGCCAAAAGGATCTGTCATTATGGCGTTAATTTCAGTTTTCTTAATCGGCTCAGGTTATTTCTTAGCGTTAATGTTTATGAAAGCAGTTATGTATGCAAACTTTATGGCAGTCGCACTTTATATATTACTTGCGACAGTATTAGGTACGTATTTACTATTTATGTTCTTTACAGTATTCGTATTGAAACGTGCAAGAAATAATAAATCATCGTTTTATAACGGTATGAATATGGTAACGACGTCACAGTTACTATATCGTATTAAAGGAAATGCAAAGTCACTTGCGACGATTTCTATTTTAAGTGCGGTAACATTAACAGCGGTTGGTACGTCAGTTACGATGTATTACAACACATTTACACAATCAAAAGCAGCTATGCCATACAGTTATTCTTACGAGAAAAAAGATGCAGAGCTTGATAAGAAAGTAAATGCGATTTTTGCAGAAGAGAAGAAAGGTCATCCGATCAAAGATCAAGTTGAAATTGAGACAGTTCCTGTAAAAGGGAAGTTTGAAGGAGATAAAGTTGATTTCATTCTTAATATGAATTACACGATTTCAGAGAAATATCAATTTATGTCTCAATCTGAATTTAACAAGCTTGCTAAAAAAATTGATGCGGAAACAGTGAATGTAGCTACTGGCGAAGCATTTATATATGATAGTTCTTATATGGAAGGGTATGAGTTTAGCCCCGAATATAAAGGAAATAAAGCGGTATTCCAAATTGAAAATGAAACGAAGACGTTGAAAATCCAAGGTGCAAATAATAATGCAATTACAAACTTAGGTGAACTAGTTGTTGTCGTTTCAGATGAAATGTATGAACAAGCGAAACAAGCATTTGGAACACGTATTGTAAAAAATATTGATGTAAAAGATGAAAGAAACAGTAAAGTGTTAACGGAAAAATTAGCAAAAGTGATGCCAACTGGTGTATCAGAAATGGCACCACCATTTAGAGACTTCTATACTGGTTTCCATATGGGACTGGAAGCAACTGGACTAATGATGTTCATCGGACTATTCTTAGGTTTAGTCTTCCTATTAGCGACAGGCTCAATCATTTACTTTAAGCAGCTTACAGAAGCAAGTGCTGACCGTGATCGTTACATTGTCCTTCATAAAGTCGGGGTAACGAAACAAGAAATGAAAAAAGCTATTGCAAAACAAGTGAGCTTTATCTTTGCAATTCCACTAGTAATCGGAATTCTGCACAGCTTGTTTGCATTAAAAGGTTTAGGGAACATACTGCCATTTGAAATTATGATTCCGCTTTTAATTAGTATTGGAGTATATAGTGTTATTTATATTGGATATTACTTCATCACAGTTCGTTCTTATTATAAAATCGTGAGTGCGAAGTAATAAAGGGACAGCTATCGTAATAGGGATAGCTGTTTTTTTATTCTTCATAAAATCTTAAGAAACTTCCTCAATTTTTATTAAGAAACGATAGTTATACTTAGAAACAAGTTAAAAACTATTGAACGAATGGGGAGAAGGTTACATGCAACTCATAACATTCTTACATGAATTTATTAAACATCCGAAATATACTGGTGCAATTGCGCCAAGTTCAAAAATATTAGCAAAGAAGATGGTAGATGTAATTGATTTTAATAGAGCGAAATGCATTGTAGAGCTAGGGCCGGGTACAGGAGCTTTTACGAAAGAAATTATGAAGAGAAAGAAGAAGGAGACATTATTTCTTCTTATTGAAATTAATGAAGTATTTTTCAAAGAGTTAAAGAGAAAATTTAAAGATGAGCAGAATGTGATTGTTATACATGGCTCAGCGGAAAATATAAAGAAGTATAGGGAACAATTGAATATAGAATGTATTGATTACATCTTATCAGGATTGCCTTTCACTTCTTTACCAGAAGAGGTTTCAAAGCGCATTTTAAACAGCGTAATGGAAACGATACATGAGAATGGAGAATTTATTACATTTCAATATTCACTTGTGAAAAAAGGATTTATACAGCATTTCTTCCCTGAAATTACACTAGAAAAAGTGTGGTTCAATTTCCCGCCAGCTTACGTCTTTAGCTGTAAAAAAGAGCTAAGGAGAGCATATGCATAATGGAGCTAAATGAATTAATGTCATACATTGAGCAGTATGGTTATTGGGCTTTATTTTTCTGTTTATGGTTAGGTATTATCGGTATGCCGATTCCAGATGAAATGATTGTAATGAGCGGTGGATTAGTATCATCGATGGGTATATTGGATTTGATTCCCGCCTTTTTACTAACGTATTTAGGCGTTGTATCCGGCCTTTCTTTAGGGTATATACTCGGGAAAATTTTTGGCATAAAAATACTTAATAAATTGATGAAAAAGAAAAAGACGAAGTATCTTTTAAAATCGCAAGAGATGATAGCAAAATATGGTCATTATACATTAGTTATAAGTTATTTTATACCTGTTGTGAGGCATATCGTACCGTATTTAGTAGGAATGAATAACATGTCTTTTAAAACGTATGCGATTTATTCATATGTAACAGGATTTGTATGGACGTTAGTTTATTTCTTACTAGGTTCTATATTTGGAAAGCATATAGAAGTAATAGTAACACTTGCGACCGAGTACGGTATATATTTTGGTGGCATTGTTATTGTAGTTTGTAGTATTTCTTATATGTATATGCATAAGAAGAATGCCGTAGTGAGTGAAATAAAGCAACATTCATAGTTTGGTAAATGATGCTGGAGGAGATTTTGTGAGTAAAGGAACGATACTTATCGTGGACGATGAGAAGGAAATTAGAAAACTTATCGCCAGATATTTAAAAGTGAAATCTAAATGGATTGAAAGTATGAAATAGGAAAAAGTACAAGATGAAGAAATACCCGCTAAAGCAAAAGAAAAAGTAACAATAAAACATGCTGATTTATAGAAATGATAAGTCGGATTTGATAGAAAAAGTAACGAGAAAAATTTGAATGTTTTGGGGTTTGTGGTGATTTCTAAATTTTTTATAAAGAAGATAAAGTTTATCATAACTTTATTTAAACTGCATTTCTTCTGTGTACGATGACTAGTATTCTATAGTATGTAGATAAAAAATAGTAAGGAGTAGCAGGATAATTATGCAGGTTTCTAAGAAGAAAATATTATTATTTCTTTCAATTATTCTTTTGGCTTTATTGGCGGTGTATGTATGTACAAATAATAAGCATGTCCAAAATATTGTTCATAATATAGAAGACATTTATAAAGTATATAAAGAGAATCAAGCATTGAAAGGGAAAATTGAACATCAAGAATCATTAAAGGGTAAAGTGCAAATGTTAAGTAAGGAGAAAGAAAATCTTACTAAACTTATCAATAAAACGAAAGAATTAAAGGAACAAGGAAAATACAATCTAATTCAAGCTACAGTAGTAAGGCGTGAAGCAGAAGATTGGTATGGAAAAATCTCTCTTGAGAGAGGGGCACAACATGGTGTAAAGGTTGGTATGGCTGTTATTACAGTGAACGGTTTTATTGGAAAGGTAGATAGTGTAGATCAATATACATCTGTTGTGAAATTAATTACGAGTGATGAACGAACGAATCGTTTAGCAATCACCCTTCAAAATAATTCATCCATTTTAGGATTTGTTACAGGGTATGATAAGAAAAAACAGGCCCTTCGAATTGATAATATCCCATCAGATAAAGTGAAAGAAATAAAAATAGGTGATAGCATTATTACCTCTGAATTGAGTCAGAAAATACCACCAGGTCTTGAAGTAGCAGAGGTACTAGAACAAGAACAAGATCAATATGGTCTTACTTATACTATTTATGCAAAACCAAAGGCGAATTTATATGATTTAGAATATGTTATTTTAATACAACCTAAATAATAGTTTTATATAGAGTCCATCAGAGGTGGATTAGAAACGAAGAGAATTAATGTAAAGTAAAGAGTGAGAGGGATAAGGAAAGGTAAAACGGTACTAAATTTAATAACATGTGGGTATATCTTTATATCGTTGTTATCTTATCTTTATCTCGGACAATTATAATGAAGAGGTAAACTGATGATAAGTGCAAAGTTATTAAGTATTACAGAGGGGCTTTTTTTGTCCATTTCTAATGTTAATGATTTATATAACTTTTTAAATAGACTAGAAAACCTATAAAATATCCTTCGAATTTATATTTATAAATATATTATTTAAGTGTGAGAATATTGATGTCATCTTCGTGAGAACAAAGTAAAGGTATATGAATCGGATTGTGAAACTAATAATATTAATATAATGATTTTCAGGTAGTATACATTACAAAAATGTAAGGATAATGTAAGAGGAATCAATATTGCTGTTTGTCGGGAAAAGATAAAATGATAGTTAGTGGCTATGAAAATAGCATGATCGTAGCACTAGCCACATGACAGGAGGCAATATGAAAGCTTTAATATTTGAAGAGAACGTTGTACAAAGAGGGGATAGTAAAAAGGTGAATGTAGTATACCACGCTGTAGAGAATCGTGGGTGTAAAGTGTGTTATTAAAACTTTCTATTTCCAGTATGAAAAAAATGATAAAGGATTACATCGTTTTACTAATAGGTCTTGTAATCTCAATTTCTATTTTTTATATGTTTCAAACGCTTGCGTTAAATAAAGAGTTTACAATGAATAACAGTATTATTGGTTCAATTGTATTTGTATTTCAAATAGGCTCTGTTTTGGTAGCGTTTATTACATTCTTTTATATTTTTTATGCAAACTCTTTTCTACTTTCACTCCGGCAGAAAGAGCTTGGTATGTACCTTGTATTAGGGGCGAAAAAGAGTAAAATTAGTCAACTTTTATTTTTTGAGACGTTCATTATGGGAATGATTTCACTAGTGCTAGGTAGTGTATTCGGAGCCATTCTTTCTAATTTCGTTAGCAAATTTCTAACGAAACAATTGGAAATTTCAGCGGAAGGTTATCAAGCATTTTATGGTCCTGCATTCAAAATAACATTTATATTCTTTAGTGTGTTATTTCTACTTACATCCGTTGTGAATGTGATTCGTATAGCACTTAAAACAGAACTAGATTTAATTCGTACAGAGGAGCAAACGGAGCGCATACGAATGAAAGGACCAGCCACAATATTGTTACTTTTATGTAGTTTGCTAGGACTAGGTGTAGGGTATTATTTCATACTCTTCGTAGGAATAAAGGGCGCTGGAGCCATTATGCTTCCACTATTCATGATTACAATCGGGACATATCTTATATTTATTTCGTTCTTACCTATGATTGTTAACAGGTTAAAGAAAACGCGCTATTTAAATGAGAAGAAATTAAATGCATTTACATTTGCACAATTGCAGTTTCGTGTAAGTAGTTTGGCGAAAATATTAGGCACGGTAACGATGCTAATTGGACTGGGTGTGGGGGCAATGGCTGGTGGCATGTCTTTACAGAAAAACGTAATCCTTACAGCAGAAAGAATGTCAGGTTATGATATTACAATTCATGATCCAGAAGCAGAGGATTATAAAGCTATGGAAAAAATGAAAATTGTAGATAAAAAACAATATAAATATAAAGTTAATAATGAGGCTGTTTACTATTTAAAAGAAGAATTATTGGAGAACCCTCCACTGTTGTTTGGAAAGAAAGAGACAACACATATTACTGAACAACTTCCATCTTCGAGCTATAGGATGTTTAAGGGGGAGGAAGTTGATCCATCTATTTCTACGTTACCACTGAATTGGGATAAGAGTATGGATAGTGATTTTAGATCGAATATTTCTGTATATGATCGTAAACCTGTCTATATCGTCGATGAAAAACGTTATGAAGCAATTCAAGGGAATGAGCATACATTTTTTATTGCTAAAGTAGATAATATTTTAAGGTATAAAACAGAGTTAAAAGAGATGGATAATCGTCAAATCGAAAAAATAGCCGCTGCTATTAATAAGCCTAAGGAAGATGTATATTTACCAACAAACTATAGTGATTATGAATCTATGCTTGCCTTTTCAAAAGGAACTTCCTTTATGGGATTCTTTTTAGGCCTTGCTTTTTTAGCTATGATGGCAAGTTGTTTAATGTTTAAGATCCTTTCTGGAGCTACGAAAGATATAGGGCGTTATGAGATGCTTCGGAAAATTGGGGTACGTAAAGAATTACTTATAAAATCTATGTATAAAGAATTAGGCATTGTATTTCTATTTCCAGCTATATTGGGTCTTATACACGTTTTGGTAGGAATGAATGTATTTACATTTGTTAAATTTTTTGTGAATCCATATGTGAATATTGGACTTCCGATTTGTATATTTTTAATTATTTACGTTGTTTACTATATGATCACTATTCAATTATATAAGGGGATTGTCCTCCCAAAGAAAAAATAGAATATAGAATTCAAGGGTCTCAAACTTATTATAGTTTGGGACTTTTGAATATTATTAAGGAGAAATCAAGGAATCCCTCTACTATTTTTAAGGAAATACATCTATACATAGAGATTAGTGTAATTAATTACACTAATTGAATTTTTAAGTGAAATATATCGTATCTGCATCTTATATTTATATAGCTTGTTTAGTCTATAAATACCCCCAAGCTGGTATTTAAAAAAGTATACAGGGAGAAAATGAAATGAGAAAGAAAATTTTACCAATTTGTGCGATGGCACTTTTATCAATAGGATATTCATCGTTAGCTAGCGCATCTACTGGAACAACGTCAAAGGGAGAGGTATCAGCACAAGCATTAGAAAAAAAGGAAGCAGAATTTCATGCTTGGCAAAAAGAGGCGTTAGAGAAGAAGAAAGCAGCAATGCAGGAGCAAAAAAAAATCATTAGAACGAGCAGAAGCCGTGATTCAGGATCAACAAAAAGAAGTATTAGGGAAAAAGAAAGCAACGATTCAATCACAACAAAAGAATGATATAGAGAAAAAAGAAGTAGCGAAACAATGATGATACCAAGTGCATGTTTTGTGGCATTAGGATCTGTATTTGGATTTATTCGTCGTAAGATTAAAGTATAAAATTTGTATTAGCCTATAAAAAATGGATGAATTAAAAGTGAAACTTGTAAATTTTATTGGATTTCCTTTTATATTAATTTGGTTATTGAGCATATAGGTGAACAGTAATCATTTGGATAGGAACTATGGTTGGAATGAGTTTGAGATATTGAAAAAGCTTTGCGAGGATACGCAAAGCTTTTTGTATAGTTTATTTTCTTTCGATTCACATTGCAAATAAGGAGAAAGAGGATCCTCTATGTTTGAGTTTATAAAAGGTGAAGAGGAAAATTTATTATAACTTTTGTAATAAGCGTTCGCTGCTTTCCATATCTCCTTTACATAAAGGACATTGCGGCTCTTCTTCTAACGAAAAGTTTTTACGCATCCACCCACGGCAGTTTTCTTCTTGGCATTCCCATACAGCAATTGCTTCTGGTTCTTCTACAGGTTTATCATTTTTTCTCCAATACATGTGATCGCTCCCTTAAATTGAAAAGTTTTTCGGAAAAAACAAAAAAGGTTGTTAACGATTTTGTTAACAACCTTTTTATATTAGTTCATTATACTTTATTTTTTGAAAAAATGCGAAGTTTAGTAATTGTTAAAGTATAGCAAAATAAGGATTATAAATCACTGTTGAAAGCTTTGATAATAATTCAATTTGACACGGTGTATGCCCCGTCAACCTTCTCGATATTTTTCTAGCTCTTCTTCATGCTATTGTTTTGTTGACTTTGGAATTTCTATATCATCAATTAGGCGTCGCTGCTGTTGTGTCTTCCAGAATATGCTCGTTGTATGGAAGACTTTTTGTTTTGAAAACACTATGAAGTTTAATAAATTTATCCAGCATAAACGGGTAGTAGGGATCCCAGCTCAAAATTTGGTTGGAGCGAAGAAGTTAGGTGGAAATAAAGGTTTTGAATATACAGTTAAAGCTTATGATGAGAAGGGAGAAGAGAAAGAAGTAACAATTGATGGCGTAGATAAATTACAAAAAGGCTCGTACTGGCATGTCATTACAAGAGGGAAGTTTTTACATGATAAAGTAGAAATAGAAGTAGATAAAATTCCTGATGGTGCGAAGGCGAAGTTAGGATTATAAAGATAAAACCGATTCTCAATGTGGGAATCGGTTTTGTTATTTTATGGTAAAATATAGAAAGGGAGTGAGAGATATGCTACTCGTTGTTAGCCTTATATTAATTGGGGTTATGTGCAGTATGAGAATAGTATCCTTACATATGATAGAACGAGAAAAGATAGAAGAGAGAGATGTATATTGTCCAAAACGTAATGCGAAAATTTGAAGAGGAAATTCTGCTCCTTTTTGTTCGAAATGTAATTTAATATTTTAACTATAGGAAATCCGAAATCATTTTGTATGGTTTCGGATTTTTTATGCTGAAAATAGAAGAAATAAAGAGCGGAAAAAAGTTTGAACAAGGGATTGAGTATATGAATATTATTGAAGGATATCCCATTATTATGAAGTATTTCGTAGAGATGGATCGAGAAGTTTTGAGGGTTTTATTACCTGATGAAAGAGGGATTCTTCCTACGAGGCCAGAGTGTGATGAATGTTATAAGACTCAATTGGATGGTATTGAGGAGAGTTGATAAAAAAAGAGCTTGAAACTATTCAAGCTCTTTTTTATGACTATTTATGTCCTAAAATATGCTCAATCTCATGCAAACTTAATTTACTTGCCTTAGCAATCGTTTCAAGTGGTATACCAAGATCATACATATTTTTAATCATTTGAATTTTTCCCTGTTGGACTCCTTCTTTTCGACCTTTTTCAATGCCCTGTTGAATGCCCTGTTGAATGCCTTTTTCAATGCCTTTTTCAATGCCTTTTTCAAGCCCTTTTTTTATCCCTTGTTCCATCCCTCTTTTTATTCCTTCTGTCTCTGCGTGGGCGAATTTTGCTGCTTCATCCATTAAAACTTTCTCCCTTGCGTCATAGGCTTGTCGGAAAGAAGAATCTTGACTCATACGTTCCCATTTATTTATCGCTTTTTGTAAAATAGGGTCTTGGTTCATAGCAATATCCTCCAATAGTTTAGTTAAGTGCTCATCCTCATTTGCTGAAAGCAATAAAAGTCAACGAACAAATGGATCTTTCCACGGATTTACTTTTTCTTCATACCATTGTTCAGTTAACTTTGGAATTTCTATAGTGTGGATTTCTATGTCGTCACTTAGGAGTTTTTTTTGTTGTGTATTCCATAATATGCTCGTTGTATGGAAGGCTGGGTGTTCCGAAAACATTACGAAGTTTAGTAAGTTTATGGTGATGGTTTTGTGAAGTGCACTGTAGGGCATCCCTTTTTGTAGTTGAGATGTGTATAGTCTTCCCCAATAATATAAACTGCGTTTAACCATATCGTGATTATTATTGAGTTGTATTTCTACATTGACTTTTGTTCCTGTGTTTAATGTCGCTGAAATGTCTAAAATAGATAACTTATCCTCTTCATATTCCCTGTGTAAATGTGGATCTTCTAGTTGTAGAGAAGCAATGGGCGACTCTAAAGAATCTTGTAACATAGCGTTTAAAAATGCAATTAGAATATCTTCACTACCATTCGTACCAAACAATTGTTTAAATGCAAAATCAATGCGTAAATTAACTAACTGTTGGTTGAACAAAGTTTGTCCTCTCCCTTATATGAAGGTGCTTCTTTCCTTCATTGTACATAAAAAGAACTAGAGTATGCAAACTAGTCATTCTACTATTTTTTAGTAATATTATTAGAAAATGAAAGGTAAGTATGTTTATGGTATACTCTAGTGAAATTGTAAATAAGGATGCTAATACGAACTGGGAAAATTGGGTGGAGTTTGGTTGTGACTGAAAAAGATAGGAGAAAGAATAATAAATGAAAAGAAGAAGAAAATCTGGAGAAAAAGTACAAATGAGTCATTTTACACTTCCTTTATGCTACGGAAGTGAAGCACCATATTATTATTACGAGGTAGCGCCCCATGAAAGAGAGGGACGCTTCCATTTAACATCAGAACTTTGCGTAATGGACGATGAACATTACTTTATTAGAGGTTGTTTAGAGATTCCTATCATTGATTACCACGAAAATTTCATATGGACTGTGTGGGTATCGCTTAGTAAAGAAAGTTATGATGAAGTATTAGAAAAGTGGGATGAGAGAGGCCGAGAAAATAGTGATCCTTATTTTGGGTGGTTATCTGTAGAAATACCAGTTTATCCAGAAACATTAAATTTAAAAACAAATGTACATATAAGAGAAGTTGGAATGGCACCGTATGTTGAATTAGAGCCAACCGACCATCCTTTAGCGATCGAACAAAGAAATGGAATTACTTTAGACAGAGTTAAAGAAATAGAGGAAATTATTCAACGACATAACTAGATTAGAAGAGAAAAAACGAGTGCTAGCACTCGTTTTTTTCTTTACACAACCGCAGGATTATAAATCATCGTAAAGTGTCCTGGTAATAATTCAATGTGACAAGGTGTATGAAGCGAACTTTCTCCATCTGTATCTACTTCTTTTTCTTCCTCTGTTTCGATATGAATGGATTTCGCTTTTACGTGGAAGATGTCATTTTCATTTGAGTCTTCAAATAATTTCTTTCCGATGTAATCTTTAAATGCTTGAATCCCTGTTGATTTGACTACGAAAATATCAAGTGTTCCGTCATCACATTTTACGTTCGGAATAAAGGATGGAATACCACCAAGATATTCACCATTTCCAACCATGACAAGGACAGCTTCGTCTTCATATACTTGTCCGTCATAAGTAATTTTTACCGGGAATGTTTCAGCATTTTTTACAGTTCGAATTGTACTTAAATAGTAACCGATTTTACCAAGCTTTGCTTTTTCTTCTGCATCGATATTGTTTGATACTTCAGATACGAGACCAATCCCCCAGAAGTTTAAGAAATGTTGTCCATTTGCTTTTGCAACGTCAACTGGTTTTATATGTTCTTTTGTAATAAGTTTTGCCGCTTCTGCAATGTTTTGCGGAACACCAAGTGTGCGAGAGAAGTCATTGCAAGTTCCACCTGGAATAATTGCAAGTGTAGGTCTAGTTTCGAGAGGTGCTAAGCCATTTGTGCATTCAAATACTGTTCCATCACCACCAAAGACGATAATTAAATCTACTTTACTAGCAAACTCTTGGCAATATTTTGTTGCATCACCTTGTTTTTTCGTATGAAGGATATGTAGATCAGGAAAAGCTGCGGCAAGAGGTGGTACGATTTTTGTTAAATTTGTATGTAAGTCACCTTGACCAGCTTTCGGATTTACGATGAGGAGTACTTTTTCAAATTTTGTCTTTGTCATTTTTATTCTCTCCCTTTGTCTTTTACGAATCGTGATAGAAAATAAACTTCCATCAGTAATTGATGGAAGCTTATTTTATTATATTATTCCGTTACAACTGAAGCAATAAATGGTAAGTTACGATATTTTTCCGCACAGTCGATACCGTATCCAACGATGAATTCGTCTGGAATTTGGAAGCCAACATATTCAGCTGTTAAGTCTACTTTACGGCGTTCTGGCTTATCAAGTAATGTACAGAACTTGAGTGCCTTTGGTTTATGCATAAAGAAGTGGTCTTTTAGGAAATGAAGTGTTAAACCAGAATCGATAATATCTTCTACAACAATTACGTTTTTTTCAGTAATGTTTACGTCAATATCTTTTAGTAGTTTCACTTTTCCTGTTGTTTCTGTTTGATTTCCGTAGCTAGATGCAGAAATAAAGTCAATTGTTACATCATTTTTGATGTGACGAATTAAATCAGCAGCAAATACGAATGAACCTTTTAATACTGCGATAACTACGATTTCTTCTCCTTCAAAGTCACGTTCGATTTGAAGTGCTAATTCTTTCACTTTTGCTTGTAATTGTTCTTCAGAAATTAAAGTGTCTTTTATTTCAATATTCATTGTAATCCTCCTACAGTGTAAAACTTGCGAACATTTCGACTGTAAAGGATAGAATAGAAAAAGTCAAAGGAGATAGTAATTTTTTACAAAGATAAAGACAAAATCATCTGATGATATGATATACTAAGTACATTAAGAAAACGCTTCCAAAAAGGGTGAATATGATGAAGAAGAAACAGTACACAAGTGTAACATTTATAAAAGCATTACTTTTAACAATTGTTCTTGGCCTGTTGGCTTACGTAATTGATGTACCTGCGATTCGTATTTCATTAATTGGAATGACTTTAGTGTTAGGAGCAATTTCGCACGGTATGATGTCGCAGCTAAAAGAAGCTGGACTTGATGATATGAGAAATCATATAGATAAAAAGTAAGAAACCTTCATTATATAGAGTGAAGGTTTTTTGTTTCTTACAAAAATGTAAGGTAGTTGTAAGGCAAATCGATAGTTGCATAATAGCATTTTGGATAAACTATGGGTGTAAGGTAAAAGGCAAGCATATTTTAGGTAAATTAAGTTTTAGGCACTCTATATGTGAAAAAGGAGTAGGAGGGCATGGAGAAACGTTGGACGACCTTTTCTTTTTTAGCGACTAGTAATACCGTAATGCTAGATGGAAAAATGGATTTTTTGCACTTGTTTGATCGTGAAGATGATCATTCTTCTTCTAAATTTACAATGAAATGGAATAAATGGAGCGAAAGTTGTAGGTTTGAAGAAGAGGCCCCTAACGAAGAGCAAAAGATTATTTTGACAAACCCTATTAAAGCGTGGGTTGTTCAACGTCGTAAGTGTAACGTCAAAAATCACTTCAAGAAAACTGAGCCGAGACAATTAGTTATCGCTCCGGCCCGTTCTACTTCCAAATCGCGCGAAAGTAACATGTAAATATTGAGACACACACCCGAAAAAAACATCGTATATATTGCGATGTTTTTTTCTTTTTCTACAATGAAATCTTTAAATGAATTATATTTCATCTGCATCTTATATTTATATCTCTTGCTTATTCTAGTAATACATCCGATGCGAGTTGATGTGAATAAAATATAAGGAGAGAATGAAGATGAAAAAGAGACTATTACCAATTTGTGCAATGGCACTTTTAACAGTAGGATATTCTTCAGTAGCGAGTGCTTCAACAGGAACATTGACAAAGGAAGAAGCAGCGCAAATGCAGCAAGATAAAGCTAAAAAAGAAGAAGCAATTAAGGAACAGCAAAAAAGTGAAATAGAGAAAAAGGAAGCGGCACAAGTACAAGAAAAAAATGATATGGCTAAAGAAGAGGAAGCAATAAAAGCTGAGAAAAAAAGTGAAGAAGAGAAAAAGAGAATAGCGCAAGAACAGTTAAAAAACGATATGGCCAAAAAAGAAGCAGCTATAGAAGCTGGGCAAAAGAATGAAGTAGCTAAAAAAGAAGTAGCCAAGCCAGTTGTACAAGGTGAAAAATTGCCAAACACGGCATCAAATAACGTGGTAATGATGGGATTAAGTGCAGCCCTTGTAGCACTAGGTACATTATTTGGTTTGAATCGTCGCAGTAAGTTTAAAGTGTAAATAAAATATTGTCCTATAAAGAATGGGATAATTTCATATATTAAAAATGGTAGGTTACTCCTACCATTTTTGGCATGGAGGGATGAAACATGAAGTTACTCAATTATATCGGTATCATATTGATGGCTATAGGGCTATTCATGGGATCCTATTACGCTGTGGAATGGTATAAAGGAAAGAGCTCTGCCGGGCAATTAACAGCAGAAGAAATAAAGAGCCTTAAAAATATACAAGATACTCAACTTTCTCATGAAACACCTGTAACCACTCAAGTGCCTTCTTCTCAAACAGAACATAAAGAAGGAGAAAAGGTAGCGATGTTAAACATACCGAAAATAAAGAAGAAGTTTTCTATATATTGGGGAGCGGATGATACGACTCTGAAAAAAGGAGTTGGTATGTTTGTTAGTGATTTAACGACAACTCCATCTGGAGGGGGACATACTGTACTGAGTGGACATCGAGATACTGTATTTACAGATTTAGGAGAGTTGAAAGAAAAGGATACCCTTGTTTTAGAGTATGATAATAAAACGTACACATATGAAATTCAAAAGACATGGATTACTCATGCGGATGATCGTACTGTTATTATAAAAAAAGAAGAACCGATATTAACACTGACAACTTGTTATCCATTTGATTATATAGGGGATGCACCAGATAGATATATTATCGAGGCGAAGTTAACTGGCAGTTATTCAAAATGAAATTATAGTTTCTGAAAGCAGGAGGGGGATATATAAGTTATGTCAAAAAACATTTTAATTGTTGAAGATGAAGATATATTACGTGAAATATTAAAAGATTATTTTTTAAGTGAACAATATGTAGTGTTTGAAGCGAGGGACGGGAAAGAGGCTTTAGTTGTATTTGAAGAAGAAGAAGTTGATTTAGTTATTTTAGATATTATGTTGCCAGAACTCGATGGATGGTCTGTTTGCCGAAGAATTAGGAAGACGTCCGAGGTGCCTATTATTATGCTGACGGCGCGCGTAGATGAAGATGATACGTTACTTGGTTTTGAACTTGGGGCAGATGACTATGTGACGAAGCCGTATAGTCCACCCATTCTATTAGCAAGAGCGAAACGATTATTAGAAAGTAGAAAGGCATCGAAGAAACCTTTAGAGAATGAAGATGATACGTTATCGATTCATGGCATCCAAGTTCATTTTCCGTCACGTACTGTTACTGTTGATGAGGCAGATGTTAGTTTAACGCATACGGAGTTTGAAATATTAGTGTATTTCATGAAAAACCAAGGAATTGTACTAACAAGGGAACAATTAATTTCAAGAATTTGGGGATATGAATTTGCTGGTGATGATCGAACGGTTAATAGTCATATTCGTAATTTAAGAAATAAATTAGGAGAGAAGGCAAAGTACATTACAACTGTAGTACGAACAGGTTATAAATTTGAGGGAAATGTATGAAGAAAGGAATTGTACTAAAATTATTTACTCTTACAACAGCATTATGTATGTTGATTTTAGCGACGATATTTATTGGACAAACGATATTTTTTAAACAATATTATGCGAATCGAAAAGTGGAAGATATTAAAGTGAATTTAAATTCCTTTGAGAAGAATTATCTAAACTACACAGGAAATGCAGAAGGAATTCAGAAACTTGAGCAAGACTTTTTTAGGGAAAATAATACGTGGATTACGACACTAGATCAGAATGGGAATTTAAAACATGTGGATGATTTTTATTTTGAGGTAACGATAGATCGTAGGCAACAAAAGAGCTTTGGACAACAACTATTCAAGATACCCTTATACAATCTCGTCAATATAGAGGAGATTGATAATAAATCATTAGAGCAGTTTTTAGGACAAGAGATTTATTTTTCTGGAGTGAGAAAAGAAGATAGTTTTATTCCATTCTCTTTTTCTTTATCTAAGCAGAATTTAAGTGGATCTAATAAACCGTTAGAAAAAGCATTTCAGGAGAAAATAAAATTAGATGAGGAGAAAAAGAGAGCGGCTGGGGAGCAACTTGCTAAGGAAAAGAAACCAGCCGTACAGGAAGAAGCTGCTCAGGAATTAGGCGTTTACATAGGAGGACGTGTTACAAAAGTACAGTTACCAGATGTAAACGGTCCTGTGAATCCAATTTATAAAAATAGCATATTTTTAGATAATATTAAGGGTTTTCAAACCGATTTATTATTAAAAGAAAGCAATAAAATACGATATACAACACAAACAATAGATTATGAAAAGAATGATATAAAATATAAATTATTAATTAAGCCAATAAAAGAAAAAGACGGATCAGTAGCATATATATATGCAATGGCTTCTTTACAGCCTGTAGATGAAGCTGTACAAATGGTGCAAGATTATTACATATACATCATTGCATTTGTAGTCGTTCTTATTTTTTTAGCTTCGTTTTATTATTCAAAGCAAATTGCCAAACCGTTATTAAAAATAAATGATACGACGAAGAAAATAGCGCATTTAGATTTTACAGAAAAAATACCGATTACTTCAAAAGATGAAATTGGTGATTTATCGAAAAATATTAATATACTTTCTAACAAATTAAATTCTCATATCGGACAGCTTGAACAAGATATTGAAAAGGAAAGAAAGTTAGAAAATACACGGAAAGAATTCATTTCTGGTGTTTCGCATGAATTGAAAACACCGCTGAGTATTATGAAAAGTTGTATTTCCATTTTAAAAGACGGGGTAGCTGAGCATAAAAAAGAGTATTATTTTCAGGCGATGGAGAGAGAAGTAGACAAAATGGATACTTTAATTTTGGATATGCTTGAGTTAGCTAAATTTGAATCTGGTACATATAAAATGAAAAAGTCTTCGTTTTATATTGATACAGTAATTGAAGATATATGTGAACATCTATCTGTGGAAATAGAGAAAAAAGAACTTCATGTTCATAAAAATATACGTTCATTTGAAGTGATTGCAAATCAAGGCCGAATTGAACAAGTCATTGTGAACTTCATTACGAATGCAATACGTTATACACCAAATAAAGAGGATATTATTATTTCGACAATAGATGATAAAGATCGTATAAAAGTGTGCATTGAAAATAAAGGTACTCACATTGAAGAAGAACAATTAGATAAAATTTGGGATCGCTTTTATCGCGTGGATGCAGCTCGGCAGCGTTCACAAGGTGGGACGGGACTTGGGCTTGCTATTTCTAAAAATATTTTAGAATTACACGATGCTGAATATGGAGTAAAGAATACAGGAGATGGTGTATTATTTTACTTTTACTTACCGAAAAAAGCGTAGATAATGCATGCTACGCTTTTTTTAATTTATTTTCATACTATCTTTACCTAATCTTTATTTTTAAACGATATAATCTGGTTAGAAAACGAGGTTATGTAAGGAGTCGATGAACCGTGCATAGCAATTGGCTAAGTATAATGGTATTTATTTTCTTTTGTGCATTTATTGTATTTTTAATTGATATTACGATATGAAAAAAGAGCGCTCATTAAGCGCCCTTTTTTTGTGTATTCATTTGATAAGCACTGATGCTTTTGAATAAACGTGGTGAAGTGATAAATAAAAATATAAGTAAAACGGTACATAGAATATAGGAACCAATCATTGTACTACCGTTAAATATTAAAGAATATAGAGCTGCTGATTGTCCTTTTGGTGCATATTGTCCCCAGAAAATGATACCAGCGATAAAGTGACAGAAGTAACGAGCTAGACTACCGATAAAAGTAGCGACGATAATATATCCAATTACTTTCTTCCCTTGGTTTGGTTTTGATGAAGGTTTGTCTTTACGGCTACCTAAGTTTGATTGTTCTTCGTTATTTTCATTGGATGTTAAAAGCGCCTTTTGAATTGGACGATAGAATAAACCAGCAAACCCAATGAATGCGAAAGCAATGAAGTATTCAATTAATACTTGAATTGGTGTTACGATAATGGCATCGCCTACGACAATTTGTAATAATCCCCAAATTAAGCCTCCTAAGAAAGCCATTTTGAAACCCCAGCGATAAGCGATAATAAAAATAGGAATCATTGCAAAAGATATAGAACCGCCTGTAGCTGATATTTTTATTGAAAGTGGTAAAATGTCGATGACCATGGCGAAGGCTGCAAGAATAGCAGATTCAATCATCGCTTGTAAATTGGTGTTACGCATGTTGTCTCCCCCTAAATCCAAGTTGTACAAAAAAGAATAGATATCATAGGAGGATACGAAATACGTAAATGAAAAGAGGTATGTATTTCGGACGTTTGCACAATCCCTGCGTTAGCATTAACTAACAGGTTCGAAGGGTCGGAACGAAGTGTTCCCTCTCAGCGGCATGGCTCCCCCAGTGATAACGAGATTCTTTATTTGTTATTGTTTATTGTTTATTGTAAGCGAAATGGATGAGAATGGCAAACGAATCTGTTATGACAATTATTGAAATAGAATTGTAGCGAAATGTTAATAAATATGAAGCAAAAGGGTATAGTACAAGAGAAATAGAGTGTGCTATAATTCTTCTGAAAATAATTATCATTCTCTTCGGAGGGGGAAGGTTATGAGCTTAGTAGATATTAAAATCGGTGAGAAAGTGCTAGTGAAAAGTGTTCAGTCTTTAGATTATTTACTAAAGAGAAGATTGGCTGCTTTCGGTCTTTCTGAAGGAAGCGAACTTCGTATGAAGCAAAAGGCGATGTTCAAAGGTCCTTGTACATTGGAGTGTCGTGGACAGTTAATTAGTATTCGTCATTGTGACGCGAAAATGATAAAGGTGGAATTAGCGTGAATAAGGTTGCTTTGCTAGGGAATCCAAATACAGGAAAGACATCATTATTTAATGCACTTACTGGTTCTTATGAATACGTAGGAAACTGGAGCGGTGTAACAGTAGAAAAAAAGGTTGGTAAATTAAAAGATAGACAAGGAACATTAATTGATTTACCAGGTGTTTATGATTTAAATCCAGTTTCACGTGATGAAGGTGTTGTAACAAACTTTCTATTAACAGAAGAATTTCAGCATATGTTAAATATTGTGGATTCTTCGCAGTTTGAACGAAATATGCATTTAACGTTGCAGTTGCTCGAACTTGGCAAGCCAGTTTCAATTGGTCTAAATATGGTTGATGTGGCGAAGCAAAGAGGAATTGTGATCGATGTAAAACGTTTATCCGAATTATTAGGCGTAACAGTCGTTCCTGTCGTTGCAAGAAGTGGAAAAGGTTGTGAAGAACTACTTGCGACCCTTAAAGAAAATGACAAAAACGAGAAAAAACCATTCATTATTTCATATGGTGTACAAATGGATGAAGGAATTGAAGAGGTAATTTCTCTTTTAGAGAAAGCAAATTACGAGCATCCGAGATGGTTAGCACTTCAATTTTTAAGCAATAACGAAGTAGTAGAAAAAGAAATAAAAGCATTACCAATTTATAAGGAACTTGTAGCCATTCGATCTCGCCTAGAGGGAAAACTTGATTGTACGTTGGAAGAGCACATTTACAAAACTCGTGAAGCGTATATTGAAAAGTTAAAAACAAATGTTATGAAGCATGAGAAAGAAGGGGAAATTCCTTTTTCGGAAAAAATTGATAGACTAATTACGCATAAAATTTTAGGACTTCCAATCTTTTTAGCAGTTATGTTTTTTATTTTTCAGGTTACGTTTACGTGGATTGGGACACCTTTATCGGATATGTTAGATGAGTTTTTTGGTGGCCAGCTTACGGATTGGGTGACGGTTGGACTTACAAGTATTGGAGCTTCTCATTTTATTCAAGCGCTCGTTACAGAAGGTATTATTGCCGGTGTTGGTGCTGTATTAGTATTCGTACCACAAATCTTTGCACTATTCTTTTTCATTTCATTATTAGAAGACTCAGGATATATGGCGCGAATTGCAGTTGTTATGGATCGAATTATGGAGTTCTTCGGTTTAAACGGAAAAGCGTTTATTCCGATGATTATCGGTTTTGGATGTAACGTTCCAGGTATTATGGCAGCGAGAACGATTGAACAAGAAAAAGAACGTTTACTTACAGTTCTTGTAACACCATTTATGTCTTGTTCGGCACGTTTGCCTGTATACGCATTATTTGCGGGCGTATTCTTCCCTCATAGTCAGGCAACTGTTGTATTTTCTTTATATGTTGCAGGTATTGTTCTTGCATTACTAGTTACAAAAATTATGTCTCTTACAATTTTAAAAGCGGAAAAGTCTATTTTCGTAATTGAACTACCTCCTTACCGCGTGCCACAAGCGAAAACGTTATGGCTAAGCACGTGGGAGAAAGGGAAAGGATTTGTTCGTAAAGCAGGTACATTCATCTTTGGTGGTTCTGTTGTCATTTGGTTATTAAACTATGCAGGTCCATCAGGATTTGGTGTTGATATGGGAGACAGTTACTTAGCGATGATTGGTGGGTTTATCGCACCGCTATTTGCACCGCTCGGCTTCGGAACGTGGCAAGCTGCAGCATCCCTTTTAACAGGATTTTTAGCAAAAGAAGTTGTCGTTTCTACAATGGCAATTATTTATGCAGTTAAAGAAGATGTGCTTGGAAACGTAATGGGAGCACATTATACAGCATTATCAGCTTATGCATTTATGTTCTTTATTTTATTATATGTTCCATGTTTAGCGACGGTGGCTGTTATTAAACGTGAAACAGGATCAGCGAAATGGACGATTTTCTCAGTCGTTTATCCACTCGTTGTTGCTTATGTATTAACGCTTATTATATACCAAGTTGGATCTTTACTAGGATTCTAAAAGGAGATGTATAATGATGGTCAATATTATAATTGGAGCTATCATTTTTGGTTATGCAGCATACACGTTAGTTAATTTTGTAAAGAGAAGTAAAAAAGGAAAATGCGCAGCATGTTCTTTAAATAAGTCATGTCAGTCGAAAACTTGTAATCCGGATATGGAACAAATTGCTCATAATAAATAGAAAAAAGCTTTGCGAATTGCAAAGCTTTTTTGTTTTACTTTTTAATTTTTACAAGTTGAGAAGCTTCGACGCCTTTGTAACCAGGGAACTCTTTACTTGGGTCTTTATCAAATTTTAATACACCTACAGATTTTTCATCACCTTTTACACTGTTGTAAGTTGCGTCATCGACAATCGCATACATATCTGTATATGCACGGCCACTTCCGATAATTGTGTTGCCTTCATATTTTAATTTTGCCCCATCAAGTGTAGCATTTTCTACTTTTTCTTTTGCAAATAATAAACCTTGTTCTGTTGTTACAGCTGGTAATTTATCAAGTGGTTTCGTGTTGTCTTTTTCATCAACTTTGCTAAGTAACTCTTTTTTCACTAGTTCTTCACCAGTTTTCTTATCCATTACAAGAACTTTTTTACCATCTAATGTTGTCATTTTCATTTTATAGAAGTCTTTTTCTTTCACTTCTTTTTTGTTTTTATCTGTAATTTGCTGAACTTGTTCTTCTGAGCCGTACAGTACAAAACCGTTCGCTTTCTCTCCTAATAAAGAACAACCTGATAATGCACCAAATGAAATTGCTGCTGCTAATCCGATTCCTACTAATTTTTTCATGATGATTTCTCCTTTTATATGTTTTATAGTAAATACAATTTTTGTATTATTGCTTACATGTGAAGAAGCTTGTTTGTTGCTTCTGGTATTAGTGTATAAGAAATATCAGAATGCAACTATCGAGTTAGCTTACAGTAACATTACACTTATGTAATTTAGTGAAATCGCACAAAAGTAAGTTAATTTCAAAGAGGGATAATGAGAATATATTATAAATACAATATTGTATATAGAATGTCATATTATAATGGATGTATTTTGGAAATAACATGTAAGGACATATTAGTTTTGTTATAATAAACAAATAGGCTGTAAAATGAATATTCTTTACTGTAAAGGGAGATTTTTCAGTTTTCCAAGTAGTGAATTTGAAATATGAGGTTTATCATAGGAGGAATTTAGATGTCTGTATTTAAACGATTAAGAGATTTAACAATGTCAAATGTGTATTCATTAATTGAAAAAGCGGAAGATCCAGTTAAGATGACTGATCAATATTTACGCGATATGCAAGCCGATGTACAAGAAGCTGAGAAAAGTGTAGCAGCTCAAATCGCACTTGAGAAGAAATTCAAAATATTATTTGAAGAGCAAGAAGCACTTGTGAAAAAACGTGAAGAGCAAGCTCATATGGCTGTTCAAGCTAATAACTTAGATCTTGCGCGCCGTGCATTAGAAGAAAAACAAAATGCAGAGCAAAAAATGAATGAATATAAAGCAAGCTACGAGCAAAATAAAGCTGCTGCTGATAACCTGCGCCTTAAGCTAGAAGAAATGCGCAAGCAATTAACAGAGCTGAAAAATAAACGTGAAACACTTGTAGCACGTGTAAATGCAGCGAAAGCACAGAAAAATATTAATCAGGCAATGTCTGGATTTGATTCAAATTCAGCAAAAGCTGGTTTAAGCCGTATGGAAGAGAAAGCTCTTCAATTAGAGGCTGAAGCGGAAGCAAGCGGTGAAGTTTATAAGAAAGAAAAGTCATTAGATGATGAATTCGCAAGCTTAAACAAAAATTCTGCTGTTGACGATGAATTGGCTCGTATTATGAAGCAGTATGAGAAATAATATAGAATAAAGACAAATGAACCGACATGTCTAAACAAATTCATGTCGGTTTTCTATTATATTTTTGAGGAGGTTTTGCAATGACATGGATGAATGTAGTTGCCATGCTTGTATGGACTGGAGCGAGTGCAGTACTTTTATTTGCAATTATGTGGGTTGATTCAATTTTTACAAAATACAATGATTTAAAAGAAATCAAAAATGGAAATACAGCTGTAACAACTCGTTTTATTATGAAATTATTTGCACAAGGGTACATTTTATCTCAATCAATCACGAAAGCAAATGACTTATGGCAGGCGCTTCTTGCTTCAGCAGTTTCTTTCGTTATTTTATTAGTTGTAGAAATGTTTATCGAATTTGTGTTAAAGAAAATGTCTGGCTTAGATTTAGAAGAAGGTACGAAAGAAGGTAGCGTTGCACATGCGATGTTAGCTGGATCATTACATATTGTTGGTGCACTAATTTTAGGTGCTTGTTTATAAAGAGAAAAGGAGGGGTAGATCATGAGTTTATTTAAACGAATTAAAAATATAATGAAAAGCCCAGAGCCACCGAAGCCGGAAAAGAGTCTTTTAACGTTAGCTCCTGGCGATATGATTGAAGTTTCATTAGTTATGTACGAATTGACTGGGAAAACGAGTATGCATTCTCGTAAAGAAATTGTTTTAACACTGCAAGATGGAAAAGATATTCGTTATTTAAAAATTGAAGATCGTGAAAATACGTATTACAAATTATATACTCCAATTGATGGTCGCTTAGATTCAATTGATGAAATTCCGACGACAATTGAAATGGATGATACTGAGTACCATATGGAAGAACAATATAACGGACGTGTTGTTGTGATGGGGAAAACACCATTCTCAGCTTCAGAGGAACAGTACGTATGGGAATTCCAATCAGATAATCGAAAATTATTGCGTATTGAATGGCAAAATGGTCGCACAATGATGTATGAGGGAGAAGCAATCATTCCTGCTGATGTACAAATTATAAGAGCAACGTAAGGGGGCGTAATCATGTCAAACCGATTGTTTACCATGATTAAATCGTTTGTGATCCCTATACTTGCTATCGTTATATTACTTGTTGTTGCTGGTTATGCCTTATCAGGTTGTCAAGGCGGGCAGACAAAGTCGATTCAAGACCGTTATCCACTTGAGTCTGTCGCAAAGGAAGGTAAACAAGAATCTTACGTGTATAGGGCCGCCAATCGGTCAGTTCCTGAAGTAGCGAAGGAACTCATTAACGAAAGAGAACCGAAGCAAGCATCTAAAGAAGACGAAAATCAAATGTTCCTCGTTTATTCTGACAAGATTTATAACTTGCAAAAGGATAAAGAGAAACCATCGGATACGTTAATTGAAATAAGTAATAAAGAATTTGTCCGTCAAAATTATCAACCGTCCTTCTTGCAAGGATATATTATGGGTAGCATATTAAACGATATATTTGGTTCACGAAAATCATCATACGGTGATTATCGAGGATATAACGACAGACAAAATCATAAACCAGTCATTCCAGAGAGACCACCTACGAAAGAAGAAAAGAAAACCCCACCTCCAATTACGAAGGAAGGGAAAGGGTCTATTATTAAGCGAGGCGATAATGTAGATTCGAAACCATCAGTAGGTGATAAGGGAAGTATTACTGAAAAAGGAAGTAATACGACGCCCCCACCCTCTACTGGAAGCAAGGGTAAAATTACAAAAACACCAGGCGGTTCAAGCGGATCAGATGTGAAGCCGAAATCATCTATTAAAACTCCGCCAAGGAATACATCTCCCCCGAAAACGAGGGTCGGTGGTTCAGGAAAGATTACGAAGAGAAGATAGTGTAGAGACCGAAAAGTGTAAATTACTTTTTGGTCTTTTTTTGTTATGGGAATTAATTCCTTATAACTGGTACAATTGAAGTATAAGGAGGGGATAGTATGACTACGTATAAAAGATTTAGTGTAATTATGTTCCTTGTATTATTCCTCAGCTTGTTTATTAGCACGACAATGAAATTTCATTTTGTAGTAGGTATTCTATGGATACTGTGTACATGCACTTTATTTTTGTATATCCCGCTGCGTTTTCAACATGAAGTGACGGCTTTTCAAAAGTATGTAGCGTGGATTAAACGTGGGAGTCGGTGGGGCGAGTAAAAATATATCTACGTACTGGAAAAAAACTTACAACTATAGCAATTTAATAATAAGAAGAGGGTGTGCCAAATTGTTGGCCCACCCTCTTTTTCATAATGATTAATGAATATCACGTTTCTTGAAATTACCGCCTTTTACTTCTGCTACGTCATAAACTGTAATAAAGGCGTGTGGATCGATTTCATTAATAAGTTCTTTCATTTTACTTTCTTCTAAACGGTTAATTACACAAGAAATTTCTTTGAATTTCTCTCTTGAATAACCACCGTATACTTCGTTATATGTTGCACTTCGGCCTAAACGATCGCGAATTGTTTCTACCATTAATTCAGGCTCTTTTGTGATAATTTTAAATGCTTTTGAACCACTTAAACCAACTTCAACGATATGAATCACTTTCGAAGCGATAAAGTAAGCAATTGCCGAAAGGATAGCTCCTTGAAGGCCGAATACCGTTGATACGAAAATAAATACGAACATGTTTAAGAATAAAATAAGGTCACTCGTTCCAAATGGTAACTTACGAGAAAGCAATACAGCTAGCATATCGATTCCATCTAATGCCCCACCGTTACGTAATGCTAGTCCCATACCAAAACCGATAATAATACCACCAACAACTGTAACTAATAATGTATCGCCTTCGATAATAGCTGGTATTCCGTGCATGACAACGGTACCTATTGCTAATGAAGCGATTCCAATAATAGAATAAATTGCAAAGCTTTTACCGATTTGCTTATATCCTAACCAAACGAAAGGAATGTTAATAACTGCGATTAGAGCTCCTAATGGCAATCCAAATAATCTTGAACTAACGATACTTAAACCAGTCACACCACCGTCTGATACGTTATTTGGAATTAATACTGCTTCTAATCCGTACGCTGTGATAAATGCCCCAATAATAATCATCAAAGCTTTCGAAGCAATTTTTAGCTTATTGGGCTTGTTTTTGATAATTTTCTCCATATAATTTCCTCGTTTCAAACTAGTTTCTTGTTTGTTACATAATTCACACCTAAATTTTATTTTAACATTTAATTTGAAAAAATTCTCCTTTAATGGATGTATGCAGGGAATATTATGACCATATTATTATTTTAAATACAACTGTAGAAGATTAGAGAGTGGTCATAATTTTAATATGAAAAAGTAGAATGAATAGTATGGATATATACATTTGGGGCACTAACCTTAGGGAGGGGGTTATGTGGGATACTGTACGAAATGTGGAAATGAAACGAACGAGGGCAACAAGTTTTGCGGGCAGTGCGGGGAGAGTCTTAGCTATAAAACGGTAGGGGGAAGTTTTTCGAATAGCAGTTCTAATAGTAGTATAGAAATTTTTTCTTTAGTCGGTTTCATCACTGGATTAATATCTTGGTTTATAAACTTATGGGGGCTTATTGGTAGTGTAGCTATCGTATTTTCTATATTGGGTTTAAACAAAAAAGTGACGGGTACGAGTAAAACATTTGCTATTGTTGGAGTGATTTCTGGAATAATTAATGTGTTGTATGCTGTTACGTTATTTATTTAAATTTGATGAACAAAAAGGTATAAAAAAGTCCCCTGTGCATAAAGCATTCAGAGGAATTTTTATTTGATAGCTATTAAGAAACAATAAAACTAATTACTGTTAGGAATAAAGCGAAGCCTAAAATAGTTCCACATATTTTCATATGGCGCTTACGTCCCATAACAACAATTGCGACATATTCACGAATCATTGCGTTAGGCCAGTAATAAAATGCAGTTTTTGATCCGATTCCTTGGCTATTAAGGCCAGCTTGTCTTGCATATATACCAGCGCGGAAAAGATGGAAATTATTCGTTGTAAAAATACTTCTATACTTACCTTCTGTTTTTAAAGAATCCATAATTTCTTTAGAGAACAACATATTTTGATATGTGTTTACAGAGCGATTTTCTTGCACTGTATGTTCAAGAGGAATTCCTTTTTCAACAGCATAATTTTGCATCGCTTCCGCTTCTGGAAGGCCTTCATCTGGACCTTGACCACCAGAGAAAATAATTGTTGGTGGTGTATTCACAGCTGCTTGTTTCCAATAAAAGTCGATAGCTTTATTAATACGACTTGCAAGTAAAGGTGGTACTTTATCATTAATTAAGCCGCTACCGAGAACGATGATGAAATCTTGATTACGTCTTGGTCTGTTGAATTGATATAAAAAATATGCGCTTAAGAAGTTAGATAAATGCACAAAGAAATACATAGTTATAAGAGAGATAGCAGCAAAGATAAATTGAAAATGCTCTGAGAATAAATTTGCTGGATTTATGATAGGGAGCATTATAAAGAATAAAATCCCTAAAGCAGCAATTAAAGTTAAAGAGTTTGTGAAGCGTCTTCCTTCACGTTGCATTAAAATTTTTGCATTAAGAAAGAGTCCGAACATTAAAGCGACTATAGCAAAAGGAATCATTACAAGTAGTGCTAACATGGGGATGATAACGATAAAATGTAAATCGTTATTACCAGACTCAAATGAGGCTATAGCGCAAAACAATAGAAATGAACAGATAAAGGCATTAAATAAAAAGCCGTTTATTATTTTCCGCGGATCTTTTAAATACGAGATAAGAAAAATAATAAACAATATAAGAGGAATAATTCCAAAATACAGCATAAATATAGTACACCTCAACTTGTATAAGAATTTGACATACCTTTTATATTACATGATTATATAAGTAAAAATGAAAGAAAAAGGATTTTGAATTTTCTCAATAAAATATATGGATACATATGTTACAATATATTCAAAGCGATATATTAAAAGTAAAATGGTTGAAGAGGCACTCAGTAGAGTGCTTTTTCTTTTTGTATGTAATTGTGCATATTATATTTTTTTTCAAATGAAGAGGATTACAATATAAGTTGTAGACAGACTTTATAAAGCAGAATTTAATACAAACATTTCCCTCTACTTTTTGTATCTAACAATCGTATAACAATAAATAATTCTGTTTTATAGTGTCTGTTTTTGAAAGGTGGCTTCTTTGAAGGCACCTTTTTTTTATTAGTATAGATAGTTTTCACTGTTAGCATAGTGTAAACTATCTATACTAAACATTAGCAATCTTCCGTATAAATATTATCAATTTACTATATATTCCAGTGGTGTTAACCTACATATGAAAGGCTTTCTTTTTCAAAATATTACCCCTAATAAAATTTTGAAGAAGTCAACTGTCTCCAAACTTGTCTTTATGCTTAAGGAAAAAGCACTCAATTTGAGTGCTTTTTCTTATTAAAACATGCTATTTTTCTAGGCGATTTTCATAAAATAAAAGTAAAGAAATGAAAGTGGGTGACAAAATGCCAGCAGTTGTGGAAGGTGTTATTATTGAAAACTGCAATGGAACAATTAATGTAGGTGATAAATATAACGTACAGCCGATTGAAAAGACGAAAGCTTACAATGGATCGGGATCATCAAATACAGGAATGAAAGTACAAACGTTTAGCGGAATTAGTACAGCTGATGTATGGGATAATGATGTGAATGATCAGGGGATACAGTTTACTTTATAGCACAATATGTAAAATTGCATAAAATGATGAAGTTGCCCTATGATACAATCTAGCTGTGAGCTGTTAATGATTCTTCTGTATTATAGTTGTTAGATTAGAAATATAACATCTTATTAAAAATCATACGTATAAAAAAGACACTTCAACCGAAGTGTCTTTTTTTATTTTAGTGATACCCTTTAGCAGAGTCTTTATGAATTTTATTTTTAAAGATACTGTAGCTCCAAAGCTGATATCCAATAACGATTGGTACCATGACCATTGCAACGAAGAACATAATCTTTAAGTTTAATTGACTACCAGCTGCGTTGTATAACGTTGTACTGTATGCATCGTTAATACGAGATGGTAACATTCCTGGGAACATACCTGCAAAGCCAGTTGTCATAAACATTGCGATTGTTAGGCAAACGAATGTGAATGCAAGGCCAATTTTATGTTTGTACACCATAATAAGTGCGAGTACACTCATTAACATTGCAAGTACTGGAAGAATGAATAGTACCGGATATTCCGTAAAGTTTTGGAACAAGTTTGTCCGATTAGCAGTTGCTACATAGAAGATAGCTAAAATAATAGCTGCTGCCATTGAAAACGGTCTCGCGATTTTATAAGCACGGTCGGATACTTCACCAGTCGTTTTAATCATGACCCAAAGGGCACCGGATACGACAAATATAGCAGTGAAGAACAATCCTCCTAAAATACCGTAATGGTTTAATAAGCTAAGTAAATTTCCTTCATAACCATTTTTTCCGATTTGTAGTCCGTAATAAAGATTAGCGAACGTAACACCGAATAGGAAAGCAATTAAAAAACTCCCAATTGCAAATGCCCATTTACAAGTTTTTTGCCAAATCGGTGAATCATCTTTATGCATGAATTCCAGCCCAGCGGCACGAGCAAATAGTGCAAGTAATACTAAGAATAACGGTGTATAGAGATAACTAAACATATTTGCATATGTGACTGGGAAGGCAGCAAATGTTGCGCCACCAGCTGTAATTAACCATACTTCATTACCGCCCCAGAATGGACCAATTGCTTCTTGTAATTGATTTCGTTCTTGTCGATCTTTCGTAACGAAAGGGAAAATCATTCCGTTACCAAGTGCATACCCATCAAGAATGAAGTAAACTGTCCAAATCACGCCCCATAAACCAAACCAGATGATTGCAAGCATATCATGAGACATGAGCCACACCTCCCTCAGTAGCAGGTTCTTCTAATGCTGCAGGTCCTTTTTTCGCGAACTTCAGCATTAAGTATACGTCTGCAATTAAAAGTAAAGTGTAGAACAAAATTAAACTAATTAATGAGAACCAAATTTGTGGAACTGATATAGGCGATACAGATTCTGCTGTACGCATTAGTTTATATACTGTCCATGGTTGACGACCTACTTCAGCGACAATCCATCCTGCGTTAATCGCGATATAAGGAAGTAAGACAGACCATATTGTGATTTTTAAATAACGTTTTGAGTTTTCTAGTTTTCCTTTTCGGTTTAAATAGAAGCCGTACCAAGTTAATGCCATAAAGAACATACCAAGTGCAACCATTAAGCGGAAGCTATAATACACGAGGTTAACATTTGGACGTTCATCTTTCGGAATATCTTTTAAACCAACAATTTCGCCATCAAATGAGTTTGTATAGAAGAAGCTTCCGAGTTTTGGAATCGTAAGGAATTCAAAGTTCTTCTCATTTTTTACATCAGGAATTTGAACAATTGAGAAGCCTTGTCCTTTTCCAGTTTCCCAAACTGCTTCCATCGCAGCTCCTTTTGCTGGTTGATATTTAGCTGCTGATACACCAGATTGATGTCCCATAAACGGTGTAATTGTTGCGGCGAATAAACCTAGCATTAAACCAAACTTAAATGATTTTTTGAAGAATTCCACTTCGTTTTTACGTAATAAGTGATAGGCACTAATTGCCATAACGAAGAAAGCACCTACGATATAACAACCAATGACAGTATGGAAGAACATATTCCAAGCATATGGATTTGTAACGAGTGCCCAGAAGTCATTTAATTCAGCGCGGCCGTTACGTACTACGTAGCCAACAGGGTTTTGCATAAAGCCGTTTGCTGTAATAATCCAAAGTGCGGAAATATTTGTTCCAAGTGCAACCATCCACATACAGAAGGCACGGAACTTTGGTGAAATTTTGTCTTTACCGAATAACCATATTCCCATGAAAGTAGATTCTAAGAAGAAGGCAACAAGTGCTTCAATTGCGAGAGGTGATCCGAAAATATCTCCCATATATTTGGAGTACTCAGACCAGTTTGTTCCAAATTGGAATTCCATCGTAATCCCGGTTATAATCCCCATTACGAAGTTAATTGTAAATAATTTACCCCAGAAATTTGCCATTTTACGGTATGTTGGATTCAATGTGCGGGCGTATTGAGTTTCCATACATGCTACTAAAATGACAAGTCCGATTGTCAAAGGTACAAATAAAAAGTGATAAAAAATAGTAATTGCAAATTGAAAACGACTCAGTAACAGAACGTCGGACATAATGAATATTCACTCCTTTTTTACATTATCTACAATCAGTTTATAGTGAAAATACGTTTAAAATAGAGGGGACTTGTTACAAAGGTGTGTGTATATTTTGAAAGAATTATGTCGATTATCTGAAAATATCCTATTTTTACTATAAAGCGATATCCTTTTTGAGTTTTTCATATTTTGGTACACTATATAAGTAATGTAAATGAGAGAAAAGAGGGTTTTTTACTATGAAGTCATTAGAAGAGATTTTACAATACAATGAAAAATTTGTTGAAGAGAAAAGATACGAAGAGTATGAAACGGGAAAATTCCCGAATAAAAAAATGGTAATTATCTCTTGTATGGATACTCGTCTTGTTGAATTATTACCAAAAGCAATGAATATGCGTAACGGTGATGTGAAAATTATTAAAGTAGCAGGAGCTGTTATCTCACATCCATTCGGAAGTATTATGCGTAGTATTTTAGTTGCTGTATATGAACTTGGTGCTGATGAAGTTTGTGTAGTTGGTCACCACGATTGCGGTATGGCAAAAATTCAGGCAAGCAGTACAATTGAGAAGATGAAAGAGCGCGGTATAACAAATGAGAAATTAGATACACTCCGTTATTCTGGAATCGATTTAGAAAGATTCCTACAAGGGTTCTCTAGTGTAGAAGAAAGTGTAGAACATAGTGTATCAATACTTCGCAACCATCCATTACTTCCAGAAGAAGTACCTGTTCACGGTCTTGTTATAGATCCTGATACAGGAAAATTAGATTTAGTTGTGAATGGTTACGACAATTAAGAATTTACTTTGTCATCCTTTTTATCTGGGACAGGATCAAATCCTCCCGGGTGGAAAGGGTGACATTTTAATATACGCTTACAAGTAAGCCAAAAACCTTTGAGTGCACCATGTTTTTGAAACGCCTCTAATCCGTAATGAGAACAAGTTGGATAAAAGCGGCATGTTGGTGGTGTCATCGGAGAAATGAACTTTTGATAAAAGCGTATAATCCCAATAAAAATCTGTTTCATAATGGTCTCCTTTTCAGCATACTCTTAAAGTATTATAGCACGACTGTACATAATACTTTACTAATGTGAATTTCCGTTATATCATATTGGATATAACGGAATTAAATTAAAAGCGGGAGAGATGTTGTATGCCATCAGTAGAAAGCTTTGAATTAGATCATACGATTGTAAAGGCACCTTATGTAAGACATTGCGGAGTTCACAATGTAGGTAGTGACGGTATTGTAAATAAATTTGATATTCGTTTCTGCCAACCGAATAAACAAGCAATGAAACCAGATGTTATTCATACGTTAGAGCATTTATTAGCATTTAATTTACGTAAATATATTGATCGTTATCCGCATTTTGATATTATCGATATTTCACCGATGGGCTGCCAAACAGGATATTATCTTGTAGTGAGCGGAACACCGACAGTTCGAGAAATCATTGATTTATTAGAACTAACATTAAAAGATGCGGTTCAAATTACAGAAATTCCGGCTGCAAATGAAACGCAATGTGGTCAAGCGAAGCTTCATGACTTAGAAGGAGCACAACGCTTAATGAACTTCTGGCTAAGCCAAGATAAAGATGAACTTGAGAAAGTGTTTGGATAAAGAAAAACTGCCTGTTAAAGGGCAGTTTTTTTATTTGTAAAAGAGAAAAGTACAGGTTTTATAGAAAAACGATGAGTTTCACTTATGAGCATTTTTAAGAAATGAAAGGCAGTAGGTGAATATATTAATGAGAGCTCCTGTTTGAAAAACAGGAGTTTTTTGTGTGAATGGAGTATTGACTTTAACGTATACGTCAAAGTTTATAGTGAAGATAAATAAGGCGTGAGGAGGAAACGATGGATAAGTATAGCATTGGTGAAATTTCAAAAGAAACGAATGTAACGACGAGAACACTTAGATATTATGAGGAAATTGGATTATTAAAACCGTCGTACGTTGCTGAGTCAGGATATCGTTACTATTCAAAAGATGATGTAATTACATTGCAACAAATAACAACGTTTAAAAAGCTTGGTTTTAAGCTTTCGGAAATAAAAAAAGTGTTAAAAGAGGAAAAGGGGAATTCAGAAGAAAGATGGAAAAGTGCAATTCAAAATGAAATTCAAACAATACAAGCGGAAGTAAAAAGATTAAAGGACTTAGAAAAACTATTATATACAGCATTTCATTCCATTGAATTAACAGGAGAGCTTAAAACAGAAGATTTAATGTTATTCATAAAATCAGTACAGGGAATTGAGCAGAGAGAAAATTTCCGACAAAAATATTTTACGGAGGAAGAACAGAAGGTTATAGAGGATTTACCAACACTTGAAGAAAACGATGAAAGAACAAAAGAATGGTTACAAGTATTAAGAGAAATTCGTCAGCGTATAAATGAACCAGTAGATTCACCGGAAATTCAAATGTTAGCGGAAAGGGTAGTGGCTTTTTCAATGCACGTATTTCATGAAGATGAACAATTAATAAATAAGTATTGGGATTTAATTAAACCTGAAGAGGGAGAGATTGCAAGAGTATACGGACTTGATTTAGAAACGATGAATTATATAGAAAAGATGATAGATTGTTATTTAAAAAAGGAGGAGGGTAAATGACTGGCGCGGGAAAAGAGAAGCTATATGGAATTAAGCATGCGCGGATGGAGAGGCAATATTTTTATAAGCATCTGGGGATTTTCATTTTTGCACAGATTCTATTTATTTTTATAGTAGGGCTTGTACCAGCTCAAGAGTTGCCAAGCGGTTCCTATTTCCTTCATATGAAAGAGTGGATTTTAAATAAACAAATTGGATTTTATAAAAATGAAACGATTAATACGATTACAAGTGTCTGGACATCAGTGCTTATTATTCATTTTATATGGGCGATGTCTTACATTCTTTTTCCGAAAAAGAAGCGTAATTCTTCGAAACAAGAAACAAGAGAAGAGATAAAAGAAGAAGTGAAAAAGAAAAAGGAGATTAGCATAAATAGGGCGTGGATGTATTTAGTATTTGGGGGCTTAATTGAAATATATTGGGCGACAGGATTAAAAACAAATTCAATGAGTATTTTGACACTCATTGCAATTTTAGTGAGCTTTCAACTACTAATTGAAGCAACTAAAAAAATTCCAATTGGTACGGCATATGCAGTATTTACTGGAATTGGTACAGTTGGAACGATATTGGTAGATATTTTATATTTCAAAGAACCATTTTCGCTCATCAAAATTTTCCTCGTTTGCTTATTGGCACTATTTATTATCGGATTGAAATTTAGTGGGAATAAGGAAGAGGTGAAATAAAGTGGCATGGATCTATTTAATTATAGCTGGGCTCTTTGAAATTGTCGGTGTAATTGGGATAAAGAAAGTAGCAAAAAATAATAGTTGGACGAATAATATTATTTTAATAGGTGGTTTTATTATTAGTTTTCAATTTTTAACGATGGCGCTTCAAGAAATTCAGTTATCGATCGCATATGCAGTTTGGACTGGAATCGGAACGCTCGGGGCAGCAGTTGTCGGTATTTTATTTTTTCAAGAACCTAAAAACGCTTTTCGGATTATTTGTATTGTTGGGATTATGGGGACGATTATTGGATTGAAAGTAGTGAGTTAAAGAAGAGCACACAAGCTCTTCTTTTTTATGGAAGTATGTCAGAAATCCCAACGAAGAAAGTGATTATCCCAACTATAAAACAAAAGATAGCTTTCGATTTTTGCTTTTGTTGTATTTCAGCAACTCCCGAAAGAATAAATGTGATGCTTAAAAGGATAAATACATAAGAGAAAAGAATAGAAATTCGTGTAAAAAGACTAAAAAAAGCAAGAATAAAAGCAATAGCAGATAGTAAGATTCGAAGGTTTGTTAGCATAGTATCCTCCAATTTATTAACTGTTTAAAAAATCCAAATTAGTGAGAGGTAATGGTCAGTAGGTGATTGGAAATTACATGTTATCTTTAGTGAAAGTAGTTCGATATTACAATGAAGAGCATAAGACTAGAAACGAAAAAATGCGAGATACCCATTGATTTTCTTCCGGATTTCAGTTCATTAATTCCTAGAAGAATAAAGAAACAACTGAGAGCAAATTGCATGTATGGGAGAAGTGTGAAGTTGTCGGTAGCAAGAGAATAAGTGCAAAGAGAGAGTGTGAGAAGCATGAAAAAATAGCGTAATCCAGTTAGCATTGTATACCTCCTTTAAAGGGACTATTTATCGAAATATTTCTGAGAAGCCAAGAAATAAAGCACCAGCTCCTGCTAACAGAGCAAGTATACTACCACCTTTTTGCTGCTTTAAGATTTCCTCTATACTAATAACGAAAGCCATCATCCCTAAAAAGATGAACATATAAGGCATAATTTCTCTATTACTAGTAAAGAAACTATAGATTGCTATACATAAAGCAATAAGTGATAAAGTAATCCGTACTCCTTTTAGCATGCATGTACCTCCTTTTATTTTATATAGCTAATGATGAGAACAATCCAAATGAAAGCACCGGAAATAATACAAATAAGCCCAGTTGCTGCCTCCTTTTTCTTTATTTGTTCAAATGCGATGAGAAACATTAAAGCCCCTAATAGAAATTGTGAAAGAGGTAGAAAATTATTTTGACCTGTATATAATCCAATTGCCGACATAACGAACACAGTGAGTGCGATTGTGATGCGGAGTATACGAAGCATATTAGGAATTCTCCTTATTCTTTTTTGTATAAGGATTATCTTCTAGTTTATCGACGTAATGTTTATAAGCATAGCCTTTATTAATTGTCATGATGGAGAGTACGAGGATGATTAGGACGATGATAATACCGATAATTAATATTTTGAACATAAAACCCCTCCTTTTCTTTATTTTACATAATTTTGTAATTGATGAAAACAATAGAAAATAAAAGGATGAAAGAAGGGTGTTACATGGAAACGAAAAAAACATATTATATATCAATAGGAAATGGTCAAATTTCACAAGTGAAGACGGCGGATACGTATAATTTTGAAATTTATGCAAATGATGAGGAAATTACGGAATTAAGAGAGCACTTCGATCAAGCATATGTAGAAGATTTAGGTTCATTTGTACGCTCCCACGTTCCATTTGTTGAGTATCATCACGATTCAAATAATGACCGATATGATGAACAACTACAAAAAGCATATAAAATGATTTACGATTTAGGAAATCATGAGACGAAAGAATTAGTCGCGCAAATGGGAATAATCAATGGATTGTAATTGGATAATATTATGCAGAAAAGCGAGAATATGCTACAATTTGTGGTAGGAAAAACTTGTAACCATCAATAGGGGAGTAATGGCATGTACAAATTTAAAGATTATTACCACAACACTGTACAATTATCGTTTGAACGTTATCCATTTTCTCCTGAGCCAAAGCATGTTTGGGTTGTATGCCGGTACGGGGATCAATGGTTATTAACACATCATTTACGTCGTGGTCTTGAATTTCCAGGTGGTAAAGTAGAACTAGGGGAAACACCGGAAGAAGCGGCAGTTCGAGAGGTTCATGAAGAAACTGGCGGCATAGTTTCTGATTTAACTTACTTAGGACAATATAAAGTATCTGGAAAAGACAAAATAATCATTAAAAACATTTATTTTGCAACAATTAGTGCGGTAGAAGAACATACGCATTACGAAGAAACGAAAGGGTCTGTTTTATTAAAAGACATTCCTGACAACATTAAAACGAACAGAAAATTTAGCTTTATAATGCGCGATGACGTATTAGCGCGTACGATGAAACATATAGAAGAAATCGGCTGTTTTACGAAGTAAAGTAGCCGGTTTCTTTTTTTGTATGTAATAATAAATGTAAATATATCTTTATGTTATTTTTGGGTATATTATACAATTTTGCGAAGATATACTTACATTTTAGGAGGGGGAAGATGGATAAAAGAAAAGAAACGACTGTTACTGTTTCGATGGTTAAATTAAACTTTTCTTTATTTTTTATAATAATTGCTTTGTCGTTTGGAATAGGTTATTTGCATATATTTCTTTCAGGTGGGGTTCAAGTTGAAGTTACATTATTAACGATGTTTCTGTTTATTATTGCAATGATTGTTCTCGTCTGTATTCATGAAGCGATACATTTAATAGGATTTCGCTATATCGGAGGTATTCCGTGGAGTGAACTAAAATGGGGCGTTAATTGGAAATTAGGTGTTGCATATGCTCATTCTAAACAGGCGGTTACAGTAAAGCAAATGAAGAAAGTGTTAATGCTTCCGTTTTTACCAACTGGAATTTTGCCAATTGTATTGGGATTAGCTATGAATCTGGAGCCACTCTCATTTTTAGGAATTCTACTAACAGCAGGTTGTATCGGTGGCATTGCCTTATATCAAAAAGTTTCAAAGTTTCCAGATGATGCGCTAGTAAAAGATCATCCGAGTAAACCACAGTTTACAGTATATGAATAAAGAAAGAGGAGGCGTTTTTGAGCAACGGCCTCCTCTTATTATGGTCACTTTTTGTTGGTAAATCGCTGATATAATTTATTTGCTATTATTGTATTTTTATCTCTACCTCTAAAAATGAAAGAACCTCTAATAAATCATCTACGATACGTGAATGCTTAAAATCACCCCAAAACGAATCTTTTTTCCAAACACCAAGAATCCCTACTTGTTCAGAACCAAGCACATCGTTTTCTGGATGATCTCCAACATAAAGACATTCTTCTGCCTTAACATCTAGTCTTTGCAAAGCACGTTCGAAAATTTCAGGGTGAGGTTTTTTAATTCCTTCAGTTTCTGAAACGAGAATGGTGTTTGTATACGTATGTATATGTAGTGCTCGAAGGTTGCTCATCTGAAATTCAGTAAAACCATTTGTGATAATACCAATTTTAATGTTTCGCTGTTTTAACTGTTGAAGTAGTTCATGCGTGTTTTTGAAAGAAATACAATGATGTTGGAAGTTTGTAATATAGTCGTGTAGCAGTTGCTCTTGCGTTAAAGTAGTAATGTTGTATTCGGAAAGGAGAGTAGCATACACTTTATCCTTCCACGTATAGCCATTATTATCAAGTTCAAGAAATCGAGAACAATACTCGGATTTTTCTATGCCCATCAAATGTGAGGCGAAGCGATTATATCGGTCACAAATAAATTGTTCTAAAGATTGGCGCCGATCTAATAGTGTGCCATCTAAGTCGAATAAGATTGCACGAATCATGGGAAACCTCCTTGCAGTTTTTATAATTAATTATCGCATATTCACAAAAAAATGATTATGATATTTTGTAGAATGGAATAATGGGGGATTGTATGAAGAAACTGTATGGCAAGTTAATGTGTTGTATGATAGCAAGCAGTTTAGTTGCAGGATGCGATAGTGCTATTGAGGTTACGAAAGAAAAAGAAATTTGTAAAACAGAAGAAGAGTGCACGCAAATAGGAGATAAAACATTACAAAAAGTATATAAAAAGATAGGGGGACTTTCAGAACTTGAAAAAGTAGAGGATTATGACATAGAAGAGTATGAAAGTATGAATATGAAAGAGGCGGAACAGAAAAAAGAAGAGGATGACAATTATTTCTTTTTAGCTTCTTATTATATCGATGATGATGAAATTGTAGATCCTTATTTTGAGAAATTGGATCGTAAGAGATTGAATAAAGCTTTTGCAGATGACGAAGTAGCAAAAGATGATTTGTTAAGCCAGCGGCAAGATAGAGAGTATCATGAAACTTTATGGGACATGTATCGCACTCTCATTCCAGTGAAATATCGTGAGAATATAACAGGGTTTGATCTAATAACGGATGGTTATGATGGCGTTGTTGCTCATGTCATGCCAAGTATGGATGACCCGAGAGATTGGTTGCTTAGTTTAGACGTGCTCGATTCTGGGGTGAATATAGATGAAGTGATGAAAACATTAATTCATGAAACGGCTCACGTATTAACGATTGGGCATAAACAAGTACCAGTGGATAGGAAATATTTAGAGGCGTTTGATGAAGAGAAAGACATTTCATCATATCGAAATAAATGTAAAACGGTGTTCTTGAAAAATGGATGTGCGAGAAAAACTTCGTATATTAACCAATTTTATAATGAATTTTGGAAACCAATTGAACAAGAGTGGACAGAAAAGAAAGTAGAAGAAAGTGAAGAGGCACAAATTAAATTTTATAAAGAAAAGCATGATGAGTTTGTATCGCTGTATGGAACAACAAATGTAACGGAAGATATCGCAGATACATTTACAGCGTTCATTTTACAAGATTCAAAAAAAGTGAAAGAAGGAACAGAGTTAAAATATAAGAAAATTGCTTTCTTCCATCAGTTCCCTGAGCTTGTAAAAATGAGAGCGGAAGTGCTGTCAGGATTATATGATGTTTCGAAAACGATAGAACAACAAAGTGGAGACTAATGTGAGTTATGCGTTCGATATAGTTTCGTTAAAGTAAAGCGTGAAGAATTTTTAATTCTTTACGTTTTTTCATGTTGATAAAATTGAAAATTCTGTATTTTTATTAAAAAGAAGAAGGAACTGGCGGTATAAAATAGAATTAGTATAAAAATGTCACAATTTAGACACAATTATAATGCGCGTGTTGTAGGGACTATAAGTTTACTCTCGAGGAGGTAATGAAACGTATGAAAACGATTCTTGCTGTTGCTGGTCTCATTTGGGTAATGTCTCACGGTTTTCCGATTTTTGAAGGGGAGCAAATTCGTAGTGCTTTGAATGAAAAGTTTAATGATTATCATGTGATAGATCGAAAAGATAATGTCGTTACAGTACGTGTGAAAGACTGTTTCCATACAGTTACGGTTGCGGATGGAAACATTACAAATGAAACGAAAATGTGTGATAAAAGGTAAAAGAAAGAAGCTGACTATAGCGCACTGTTTTGAGTCAGCTTCTTTTTCTTTTTCCAATTAGAATTTTTTCAAATGCCTCGACAAATACATACATAAGAGTTGCAAGAACACATGTGAGTAGTACGCTAAGTAAGACGAGTGTGAAGTTAAAGACTTGGAATCCGTAGCTAATTAAGTAGCCAAGTCCTTGTTTGGAAACGAGAAGTTCTCCGAAAATAACACCGACCCAGGATAAACCAACGTTTACTTTTAACGTTGAGATAATTGCTGGAAAGGATGCAGGGAGAACGACTTGCTTATAACATTGCCATTTATTTGCGCCAAATGTGTCCATCACTTTTATATAGTTAGAATCGACTTCTTGAAACGCACTGTAAATAACGAGAATGGTAATGATGATGGAAATGATTACTCCCATTGCGATAGAAGATGAAATGTTTGGACCGAAAATAACGATGATGATTGGACCGAGTGCAACTTTTGGCATTGCATTTAGGACGACGAGATAAGGATCAAGTACGCGGGCTAGAAGTGGCATCCACCAAAGAAACGTTGCAATAATAGCACCAAGTACTGTTCCGAGAATGAAGCCTACTCCCGTTTCCAGCAATGTCGTCCATATGTGGACCCAAAGTGAACCGTCGATCCATTTCGTTAAGAAGAGATCCCAAATACTTGAAGGAGAGCTAAAGAGTAAAGGATCAATCCATTCTCTTTTGCTAGATATTTCCCATAGTGCAAAGAAAAGAATAAGTAGTAAAAGTTGTAGAGAGCGAGCAATCCAAGCACGCCTACGTTCTTTCTTTCGAAATTGTTCATGTAGTTGTTTTATATTATCCAAGTCGTTCCAGCTCCTTCCATATATCTTGAAAGAGGGCTGGGAAATCGTAGTGATGGCGTGCTTCTAACGGTGATAAAGAACGGATACTTTCCGGGACGATAAAGGTTTTTGCGATTTTTCCAGGATTCGCTTGCAGTAAATAAATACGATCACTCATCGCGATCGCTTCTTCAATATCGTGAGTAACAAGTAGTGATGTTTTCTTATATTTATTTAGCAAGTTGAAAACGAGTTCTTCTAGTTTTAATTTCGTTTGATAATCGAGTGCGGAGAATGGTTCATCTAGTAATAAAATTTTTGGATCAGTCGCTAATGTTCGAACGAGAGCGGCACGTTGACGCATACCGCCGGATAGTTCACGAGGATATTGTCCTTCTACCCCATGTAGACCGACTTGTTTTAAAAGATTTAAAGTATGTTCTTTCATCTGTTCATCATAAATCTTTCGAATATGAAGTCCAAGCATAATATTTTCTTCAATCGTTTTCCAAGGGAATAAGTAATCTTGTTGCAACATATATCCCATAGATGAAGTTTTCGTTGTAATCGGTTCACCATCTAAAAAGACGATACCGTCAATTGGATCAAGTAGCCCAGCAATGATTGAGAGGAGTGTTGTTTTACCACAACCACTTGGACCGAGTATAGAAATAAATTCGCCTTCTTCCACTTGTAAGCTCATATCTTCGAGAATAAGTTTGGCATTCTCTTTTGCAAAAAAGCAGTGAGAAACGTTACGTATTTGTAAAAAACTCATACACTTCGCCTCTATTTCTTAATAACGCTTTCGGCAATTTTTGTATTGACGAGCGCTTCATGTGGAACTTCTTTTTGTAATTCGCCAGCGTCTTTCATAATAGTTTGGAGCTGTTTCCATTCTTCCGCATCTAGTAGTGGATTTGTAGCATAAGAATGCTGTTTTTTATACCGTTCAATTACTTGTATTGTTATGTCTTTTGAAGTGTCTTTAAATAGCGGAGAAACAGCATCAGCAATCTCTTCTGGGCTATGTGTATCAACCCATTGCTGTGCTTTATAGAGCGCACGTGTGAACTTTTCAGCAGCAGCTTTATCTTTCTTTAAGAAACTTTCTTTTGCCATGAACGTTGTATAAGGAACAGTACCAGATTCATTTCCGAATGAAGCGACGATATAACCTTTACCTTCTTTCTCAAGTATACTTGCAGTCGGTTCAAAGAGCTGCACAAACTCTCCAGTACCAGATGCAAAGGCATTTGCAATATTAGCAAACTCAATATTTTGAATTAAGTTTGTATCTTTATGAGGATCAATGCCATTTTTCTTTAAAACGTATTCCCCAACCATTTGCGGCATGCCGCCTTTACGCTGTCCTAAAAATGTAACACCTTTTACGTCATTCCAATTAAAAGAGTCTAGTTTTTTACGTGAAACTAAAAATGTCCCATCTGTTTGTGTAAGCTGTGCAAAGTTAATGATAGGGTCTTTCGCTCCTTGTTGATGAACGTAAATAGACGTTTCAGAACCGACGAGAGCAATATCAATTCCGCCAGATAATAGGGCGGTCATCGTTTTATCGCCACCGGCTGTTGTTTGTAGGTCAATATCTAGGCCTTCATCTTTAAAAAATCCTTTTTCAATCCCGACATATAACGGGGCGTAGAAGAGAGAATGGGTAACTTCGCCGACACGAATGTTTTGAGTTTGTTCTTTCGTACCTTCTTTTTTATTACTACAAGCAGCAAAAGTAAAAACAGCTAGTAACATGATGCAAAAAATCGCGATTAATTTTTTCACTATATAACACCTCCTAGAAGTCACTCTACAAGCATGATATGTAGGTAAGTGCCTATATGTGAGTGTAGATAGCAGGAATTTTTTGGATGGTAAAGAAGTACAAATATAAGGGGTGATAAAATGGAGTACGAATACGATGATAGCGTACATTTACATCTTGATTATTTTGGGACAGAATGTGACATGGAATCGATTGCTTATAAGAGGAAGAATGAAGACGTATGGGATGTGTATTTTAATTTTGGAGTATACGGTATTCAGAAAGACGATGTAGAGTTAGGGAGGTTTATGGACGAATATGCTGGTCATTACGTTTTTTCTGTACATGCTCGCGATCTTAGTTGGGAATTTGGAAGTGCCCAGTTTGAAGAGTGGGTTTTGAAAAATCGGATAGTAGAAAAAACGCTACAAAAATAGGAGGAATTTTGTGATTGGATTTCTCATCTTATTATTTATTTTTGTGGCCGGATTTTTTATCATGCAAATGCTTATTTACCGATTTGCCAAGAAAAACATTCATAAATATACGAAAATAAAATGGTTTCATATGTGGCTACATATGAATATGAAAAAAGGTCTGAGATTAGATTTTTTTGATTTTGTAGTTATAGTACTCGTATGTATCGTATGGAAAATATGGCTGCTTCCTTTTATATAATACACATGCTAATCATTTTCTCTTTTATCATAAAATAACGAAAAGAACCTGTCTTGTGGCAGGTTCTTTTCGTTATTTTAATAGTTGTTAAAAACTTGTATTTATACGTAAAGTAGCACTTGTAAAAATGATTTATGATATGAATTTTTTCATGTATTCACATCATAAATCTCGTCTTTCTAAGTATAAGTTTTATTTTAATATAATAAAATGAATATATAAGACGAATTTTGACAAAAGAATATATATACTTTTGTTATGCTATGAAAGTTATTAATTTGTAATATATATAGGATGATTTTTTCATGTTAAAAAAAGTATTATTTTCTGTACTTATGGGCTTATATGTAATTGCTTTAAGTGCTTGTAAAGGTGAGGAAGAAAAAGTAAAAGCAACAACAGATGAGCAAAAAATAGAAGAAGATAAAAAAGTGGCAGAGGAAGAAAAACGTAAGCAAGAAGAACAGCAAAAAGCAGAGGAAGAAAAGCGTAAGCAAGAAGAGCGACGAAAACAAGAGCAACAGAAAGCTCAGCAACAACCTGTACAACAAGAGAGAACACAAAAGCAAGAAAATACAAAACAAACAACGGGCGGGAAACCAACACGATCACAAATTTCAGTTGGTTCACATGTAGTTATCCAATTAGATAATGATTATAGTAAAACAGTGAGTGGTGTTGTGAAAGATATTTTGATAAATACAGAAACACATACATATGGAATTAAAGTGCGATTACAGAATGGACAAATTGGCCGTGTGCAAAGTGTTGGGTAATAAGAAAGAGGTCGGCCACAGATGGCCGACCTCTTTCTTATTATGCTTGGTTAGTGCGGAAGAATGGAAGCTTCTGCGCAATGTGAATTAATCCGTATGCAAGAATTAAGCACATAAGAGGATTAATGAAAAATCCGTAGCGGTTAATTGCTAAGAATAAGTTTGAGAAGATAATGTAAATAATAGAACTTGCTACTAGCATCATAACGCGTTTATGTTTAAATGAATTTAGCATGAGGCAGAAGCTGCTCAAGAATGTACCAATGATAAATACTCTATGACATAGTTGCATAAAATTATGAATACGGTATTGGTCTACAGCAGGAGCTGTTTTGAATAACTCAATTGTTTTACCGACAGTGAACCAAGAGAACCAATAAGTGAAGTCCGTCTTAAATCCATTCTTGATTAATTCCTTTGCGTATGCACCTTTGTCATCTAAGCCTTTAGCTCTCATTTCATTTACTATATTTTCATAGCCAATTTTATTGAATGGATCTGCACCGGCAATCAGTGGATCTGCACCTTGGGTTGAGAATAAAATAAATTGGTTGAGC
Source organism: Bacillus sp. NEAU-Y102 (assembly GCF_054788175.1). NCBI lineage: Bacteria > Bacillati > Bacillota > Bacilli > Caryophanales > Bacillaceae > Bacillus > Bacillus sp. NEAU-Y102. The sequence continues at coordinate 97,930 of NZ_JBTWFK010000015.1, forward strand.
GCTAAATAGTTACGAACAACCCATGCGCCAATAATCAAGAACGGTCCGATAAACCATAACAATCCGATTCGAATGGAGTCTTTAAATCCATATGTAAATAACACAACAAGAACAGGAATGAGCATCATTGGAGCTGGATTTGGACGGAACATAAGTAAAATTGAAACGACAATTCCAAACCATATATGGAATTTCGTTTTATTGTATTTCCATGCGAGAACAAATACATATACACATAATGCCAATAAGAATATGGATGGAACTTCTGTTAGCAATGTACGGAAGTATGTATAGTTACTTGGATAAATAGCATATAAAATACTTGCAACAATTCCATAAATGTTTTTTTCGAACAATTCTTTTCCTATTAAGAATACTAATAGCACTGTGCAAAGGTTCATGATCATGTTAATAACAGTTGCTACGTAATAGTAAGGAATTGATGTAATATCAGAAATAATCATAGCGCCAGCTAATAGTAATGGCTGACCTGGTGTGATATATGCATTTTTCCCTGGAACTTCACTAGGTTCTAAATACACATAACCAAATACACCATGTTTTAATAGTTGTTCAGCTGTTAACGAATAGTTAAAGGCATCATTTGCACCATATGTTACTTTGACTAACTCTCCATCTAATCCTGGCTGTTTTACTAAACAAAAAACGTGCAACAGGAAAGAAAGCGCCAAAATTGCATATACCGCTTTAGGCAAACTCTTAAACTTAGTAAGCAAAAATGAGCAACTCCTTTTTTATTAATTCTTTCGTATTTTTATGTGAAATCTTTAATAGTATTAAGGATTTCCAAAACATAGTTATTATATCATAAAGTAGAATATCAAAATTAAGTTTTTCAAGAATGAGTAATTTGTATGTCACAATTTAACTGTTGATTAAGGGAATATTAAGACAATACATTTATAATAGAAGCAAGTATACAGACGAAATATGTAATATATGTTATTTTAATAGAAATAGTTCTTTCGATGCGGGGGAAATTAAGACATAGAAACGAGGGAATGAATTGAAGTATGGTTCTACACTTTTTCATCTTCCGAAAAGAAGTATATTAATTTCTAGCATTATAAGTAGTATGGTGACTTTATTAGTAATAACTATGCTGTTTATGATTTTAAAGGTTTTTAATTTAGACATGATGAAAGATCATTTAAATCAAAAGCTTGTTTTAAGTGTTATGATGATTTTCATATGGGGCATAACATTTTATATTACGCATTTCAATAAAAAAGAGATGTCTATACCTAGGGTATCCCTGCGAGTGCATTTTATATTATTTTTGCTAGCTCATGCAGTAGCATTATTTTATATTGTAATGCAAGTTAATATGAGTTTCATAGAGACAATGAATTGGATTTACATTTATAATATGCAGTTTATATTAAGTTTTGTAGTAATTTATGCAATATATATTCTTGTATATAATTTAATAGGTAAGGTTTTTCTAAGTATGGTTTTATCTAGCTGTACGTTAGTCATTTTAGGTATTGTGAATTATTTGAAGCTTATTTTCAGAGGGGATCCGTTATATCCTTCTGATTTCACACAAATTACGCATATGCAATCTGTTATACCGATGGTGATGGACTATTTTAGCTGGAGTTATATTTTAATCATTATCGTAAGTATCGTAGCTTGTATTGTAGCAGGGATATATATGAGAAGGTATATTCAAAATGTAAAGATTCATCTAGGAATAAGAGCCTTATTAGTAGTAGGATCTATTTTTGTTCTATATGCGTACGGTAATTTTGCGAATACATTTATGAATAAAGTATTTCAAAAATCAGGTGTAGATTTTGTTTTGTGGAACCAAAATGAGAACTATGCTTCAAATGGTTTTGTACTGGGGTTTATTAGCAATTTAGATACAACAGTTATGGAAAAACCAAAAAATTATTCTAAAGAAAATATGCTTCAAATAGCAAACGATATAAAAAAACAATATAGTGGAAATATGGGGAACGAAAAGAAAAAAGAGAAACCGAATATTATTTTTGTAATGAGTGAATCGTTTTGGGATCCGACGAAAGTAACCAACCTTTCTTTTAGTGAAGATCCTGTACCAAATTTACATCATTATATAGAAAACTTTCCTGGTGGACAAACTATTTCTCCTACATTTGGGGGAAATACGGCGAACGTTGAATTTGAGGCATTAACGAGTTATTCAATGAGTTTGTTAAAGCCAGGTTCTATACCATATCAGCAGGTTATTACAAATAAGAAAGAAATTCCATCAATCCCGACGGCTTTGAAAAAAGAAGGCTATTACACAAGTGCAATTCATTCATTTGGACGCACATTCTTTAAACGTGATGATGTATATAAGGTGTTAGGATTTGATAAGTTTAATGCAGAGGACACGATGGAAAATGTGGATATTGATGGAGATTATATTAGTGATTTAGCGATGAGTGAAGAGATAATTGCTGAGTTAGAGAAACAAAAACAACCTACATTTATTCATGCAGTTACGATGCAAAATCATTTTCCATTTACAGAGGGCCGATTTGGTGAAAATCTAATAGAAATTAGCGGGCTAGAAAATGAAGAATCAAAGGGAGAATTAGAGACGTATACAGAAGGGTTAAGACGTTCAGATGAGGCTCTTCAATATTTAATAGAGCAACTAGATAATTTAGATAGACCTACATTATTAGTATTCTTTGGAGATCACCTTCCATCATTAGGAACAAATAAATCTTTTTATAAAGAAAATGGGTATATAACGAATGAAAAAACACCGAGTGAACGTTTAGCAATGGCGCAAACGCCGCTATTAATGTATGCAAACTTTGATATGCCAAATGATAATTTAGGTTTAGTAAGCCCAATTCATTTTTCTAATCTTATTTTTGATTATGCAGGATTAAATAAATCCTCATTTTATCAATTTTTATCGGGACTTTACAAGGAAATACCAGTGCTTAGAGATGAATTAAAAGTTGATAAAAATGGGGAAGTAATCAATGATTTAACAAAGAAACAAAAAGAAATGTTAGAGCAATATAAAATGCTTCAATATGATTTACTCGTTGGAAATCAATATAGCAAAGAAATCCTCTTTTAATAAAAGAAACAAAAAGAACTTGTATAACGATACAAGTTCTTTTTTCATAGTATTTAACGGGGTAACCAGACAAGCTGGGTTTAGGGAGTATTACTTGTACATTTAGTATATATGAAAATGTAATCGTTTTATTTGTATATTTGTGAGAAATGTGTGAATTTTATGTTTTGTAAAAAATCGATTATGTTAACTTTCAATCTTGTATTGCAGTTGTTATGCATGTAAAAATTTTATCAGTTCTTTATTTAATTCATCCGCTTGATCGATTGGTGAACCATGGCCACTATTTGTAAGAGCATGTAACTGAGAATTTTTAATTCGTTGTTGCGTAAGCTCAGCACTTTTGTAAGGAATTAGTTGGTCGTGAACGCCGTGGAAGATTTTTGTTGGGACGTTAATTTTATTTAAATCTTTCGTTACATCTTCATTTGCAGCTGCTTGTAAAATTTTGATAAGGGCATAAGAAGCGGACTGCATACCGAGATAAGAAAACCATTCAAGGGTTGCAGCTCCTAAGTTTCTATTGAAAAAGGATAAAGATACATCATTTAAAAATTTTGGTAAATTAGCATACATTTGATTAATGAGAGCATCTGCTTGTTCTTTCGGTACACCGTAAGGGGACTCTTGATTTTTAACGAAAGAGGGGGAGACAGCGTCAATTAATGCGAGCTTAGAAATGCGGCGCCCATTATAGCGAGACATATAGCGAATAGAAAGAGCACCACCAACTGAGAAACCGACTAATGTAGCGTTCTCTATTTGGAGTGCTTCTAGAACAATTGCGATATCATCGGCTAATCGATCATACGTGTAACCAGTCCATGGCTTATCAGATTGCCCATTCCCTCGTATATCCATGGCGATACAGCGAAAGCCATGCTCTGGTAAAACATTGAGTTGATATTGATACATTTGATGATTTAAAGGCCATCCGTGAACGAAGAAAACAGTCTTACTACCTGGACCAGGATTAACGTCTTGCACAAAAATATGCACATCTTTCTCGACAGTAACAAACATAAATGTCCCCCTATTTTATGAATATGCTCTATCCCAAAAGCGTTGTTTTGTCATAGCTTTAATAAATTCATTTGCTAGTCGCGTAGGGTCTTGTTCTATTAAAACACCAGGCTTTCCTTCTATATTTAAAGATTGAATAATAAAAGAGCCGTTTTGGAAGGAGCCAATCGGCTTAAAGTGATTATATGATTCTACGACAAAGGAACTTGCTTTGTTAAGAAAATGATCATCCATCTTTCCGCCGATAAGAAGTAATCCATCATAAAGGAGTGGTGAGCCTGTTAAGAAAGTATCATTTACTTCCCAATGTCCATTTGACGTCCCCTGCACTATGCCTAATCGTTCGGAAACGATCACTGGTTGAAGACCTACTTGTTTGAACTGATTTATTATATATTGTGCGCTTGGCCCATCATATCCATTTGCAACAATGATACCTACTCGTAATGTATTAGGACTAAAGGTCGTATTTGCCATACTGAGTGCTGGAGATGATTTTGTAACGTTGGATTCTTGCACATTTGGGACTTTTGCTCCGAGAGCTTCTGCAACTAAAGTAGCCAATTCTGTACTAATATGTCCAATCATATCAACGACTTGTTGGCGGACAGATTTACTTTTGACTTTTCCTAATTCAAAGGAGAAAGCTTGTATAATATGGATTTTTTCGACGTGACTCATACTATTCCAAAATAAACGAGCTTGAGAGAAGTGGTCTTTGAAGCTAGCAGCAGTTTCCCTTGTTTTATGACCAGATACAGTAGAAGGATATGTAACGAACCCCCCCTTTGTCCCAGGTACAGTATAAGGAGAATTATTTGCTAAGGAATTGTTATGGTAGGCAACGTTTCCTTTGTCGATTATATATTTAGACGCACCATCTCTTTGATTGTTATGAAATGGGCATATTGGACGGTTAATCGGTAGTTCTTGATAATTTGTACCAACGCGTGCTAATTGTGTGTCTGTATAAGAAAAGAGTCTACCTTGTAAGAGAGGGTCATTGGTAAAGTCAATACCACGAATGATACTTCCAGGGTGTAGTGCCACTTGTTCAGTTTCAGCGAATACATTATCTACATTGCGATTTAAGGTCATTTTCCCAATGATTTTAACGGGAAAATCTTCTTCAGGCCAAATTTTCGTTGCATCTAATATATCGAAGCCGTATTTAAATTCGTCCTCTTCTTCTAAAATTTGAATGCCAAGTTCGTACTCAGGATAGTTTCCAGCATTAATATTTTCCCACAAATCACGGCGATGGTAATCTGGATCAGCACCACCTAGTTTTTGTGCTTCATCCCAAATTAACGAATGAACGCCGAGCTTTGGCTTCCAGTGGAATTTCACGAATCGTGACTTTCCATTTTTATTAACGAAACGAAATGTATGAACGCCAAATCCTTGCATCATTCGAAAGCTTCTTGGAATTGTACGATCGGACATAATCCACATCATCATTGCAGCTGATTCTTGATTATTGGCGATGAAGTCCCAAAAAGTATCATGTGCTGTTTGTCCCTGTGGAATTTCATTATGCGGCTCTGGTTTAAGGGCGTGAATAAGATCAGGAAATTTAATGCCATCTTGAATAAAGAAAATGGGAATATTGTTTCCTACTAAATCAAAATTTCCTTCTTCTGTATAAAATTTAACGGCGAATCCTCTTACATCTCGATTCGTTTCATTTGCTCCTTTTGATCCAGCTACTTCAGAGAAACGAATGAAAAGCGGTGTTTTTTTTGAAGGGTCTTGTAGAAAGTGGGCCATTGTTAGCTCTTCTAAAGATTCATATAACTCAAAAATGCCATGTGCTCCGTATCCTCGTGCGTGAACGACTCGTTCTGGAATTCGTTCACGGTCAAAGTGAGAAAGTTTTTCTCGCATAAGGAAATCTTCTAGAAGGGTAGGGCCACGATCTCCAGCTGTTAAAGAGTTTTCATCATTTGAAATTTTAACACCTGTATTTGTTGTCATCTCCTTTCCTTCATTTTCACGCGTGAAAGATTGGAGTTGTTCTATCTTTTTATTTTTTTTGCCGTCCATAAAAACACCTCCCATAATATACGTATTATTGAAGTGAACCCGAATAGTGGTACATGAAAAAAACACCTCCTGAATTCGCATACTAAGTATGCAAATTCATTGGAGGTGTTTTTCGTTTGAAGACAAGAGTTCATTACCCAGAAGAAGTAAAGTGGAAAGTGATTGAAATGAAAAAGGATGGATATTCCAATTGGACAATTATGGAGAAGCTTGGAATTAAAAATGTTTCCCAAATTAAGACGTGGATGAAGTGGTATCGTACCGATCAAACGTACCGTTTTCAACAACCTGTAGGAAAACAATATTCTTATGGAAAAGGACCAAAAGAGCTCAGTGAATTAGAACAGCTACGTTTAGAAAATAAACATCTAAAAACAAAATTACTTGTATGGGGAAAGTATCTGGAAATCGAAAGGGGCTGAAACCAGAAACTGTAGTTACTTTATGGAGAAATGTACAAACAAAAATAACGGTAAAAGACTTGTGTAACGTATTAGAATTACCCCGTTCTACATTTTATCGTTGGTTACAACGAACGGAAGATCTGAAAGATGATATAGAAGAAAAAGTAAAGGACGTCTGTCTTAGGCATAAATTCCGGTATGGATATCGAAGAGTGACCGCTACTCTTCGAAAAATGGGACTGTGTGTCAATCATAAAAAAGTATTACGAATCATGAGACAAAATCATATTCTTTCAAAAGTGCGTCGAAAGAAAAAGAAATATATCAATGGTGCGGAACCAATGGTAGCCCCTCATCGATTGGAGCGCCAATTCGATGCATCCAAACCAAATGAAAAGTGGTTTACGGATGTGACGTATCTCTTATTTGGAGAGCGTACCTTGTATTTATCAACGATCATGGATGCCTTTAATCGTGAAATTATTAGTTGTGTCATCAGCGAATCACAAACACTGACATTAGCGATGAAAACATTGAAACAAGCAATGAGAGGGCGAAAAGTAAAAGATGTCCTTCTTCACTCGGATCAAGGAAGTATTTATACAGCAAAAGAATTTCAAGCGTATGCCAAAGAAAACGGCATGATCACCAGCATGTCCCGGAGAGGAAATTGCCATGATAATGCCGTCATGGAAAGCTTCTTTGGTCATTTAAAAAGTGAAGCTTTCTATTCACAAAAGATAACAAAAGTATCCAACACAACTGTGCGAAAGATTGTGCTAGAATACATTCATTACTACAATTGTGTGCGAATTCAAGAAAAATTAAACCACCTATCCCCTAAAGAATTTAGGGAACAAGTGGTTTAGGTGTTTTGATTGGTGTCCCGTTTTCGGGGTTCACTTCA
>NZ_JBTWFK010000016.1:0-74928 GCF_054788175.1 Bacillus sp. NEAU-Y102
TCATCACGAATGCGACGGTAACCATAACGACCTTCATTTTCCTCATAAATCGCTTTAATCTCAGCTTTCAAATCGGCATCTACATCTGGACGATTCATTTTCTTTACTAAATCATAATACGTGCTTCGAGGAATAGTAGCTAGCTCCACGAGTGCCTTCACCGAATATTTATGCCTTAATTCATAGACTACTTGCGCTTTGTCTTGTTTTGTGATTTTTCCTTGTTTTGAACTAAGGCATTTAACTTTTTTAAGTACTCATTTTCCATCTCAAGCTGTTTAATGCGTGCTTCAAGTGCTTCGACTGACCCTTCAGCTAAATGTTGTTTTAATTGTTTATTTGAATCTTTTTTCATGGATGGACGCCCCTTTTTCTTAGATTGAAGGGCATCAATTCCTTGTGTTTCGAGCTGTTTTTTCCAAACAGAAATCGTTGAAGGGGCAGGAATATTAAAGATAGCTGCCGTCTCAAATAAGGACATACCGTTTTCAATCATAAAGTTTAGTACGTCTAGTTTAAATTGTTGTGTGTAATTTGTACATCGTTTTAGAAAAGCTTCCAGACCATTCTGTTTATATTGGTTTACCCAATTCAAAATGATTGTGTCACTTATACCGAGCGATCTACCCATTTCTCGATAACTTTCATTTCCGTTCAAATAACGTAGAACGATTTGTATTTTTTCATCAGCTGTAAATTTAGCCATAGAAAAACTGCACCTCCAATTGTTAGACTGTGTCTAACAATTGGGGTGCAGTTCAATACTCAGGCTCTTTTTCTTATTTATATTTTAAAAGTAAACTGTTACTACGCAGTTTTACTTAATTTATATGTTCCGTGGTTGTTTTTATGGAAAAGTTTAGGGAAAATATAGCCATCTAATCCAATACGTCCAGCGTTCTGCCCTGCAACTAAAATGAATATAGTCAAAATAAGCAGGTTTGGGTTTACACTAACAGTTCCACTTAATAAAAATGAAAGATTCATTATGATTCCGAAAAATGCAGCTGTTTTTGTTAATCCGCCTAAAATTAAACCTAGACCTACTAAAATTTCTCCCCATTGAACTAAAAAGCTAAATAGGTCTGCGTTTGGAAGGACAAAATGTTGAAGAAAATCTGCCCACCAACTTTGTACTGCCGGGTGGTCACCTGATGCTTGAGCAATAGCACCCTTTAGAAAACCACTTGCGTCAAAAGATTGTCCGAAGACTTTGCCTATCCCAGCAGCGAGCCATGTATATCCTATGTAAAGACGTAAAAGTAATAATATGAAAGTAGCACGTTTATCAGTTCTTAAAAAATTGATAATCATTGAAATCCCTCCAATATTGTATTTACAAGTTTATTATATATTCAATGTGAAAAGATTCACAATGAAGAGAATGTGAACAAGGATAGGTTGTGAGTAATTGTTTTATTTTTTGTAACATTTTATCTGTTTTGGTAAACTAAGAATAGAGATATATGTAAAGGGGACAAAGACTTAATATGTGGATGAACTTGTAATGATTAGAAATTAGATAGATGAATTTTTCTCTCATAAGTGAGGGTTTATTTAGCTATCTGTAAATCATTCAAGGACTGCATATTTGGCTTGTACATCCCTTTTGTAAGGATAGATGCCTATTTTATGTATCTGTCTTTTTTTGTGGGAAATTTTATATCTCTTATATAAAGTATGCGCCCTTTAAACTTGGAGGAGTATATGATGAATCAATTAAAAAATAAAGTAGCAGTTGTTACAGGGGTAAGTCGTCTAGATGGTATTGGGGCAGCGATTTGTAAAGAATTAGCTGAAGCAGGATACAATATGTTTTTTACGTATTGGACAGCTTACGATAAAGAGATGCCTTGGGGCGTCGATAAAAATGAACAAATACAATTAAAAGAAGAGCTATTGCAAAACGGTGTTAGAGTATCGAGCATGGAGTTAGATTTAACTCGGAATGATGCACCGAAAGAGCTTATAAATAAAGTTACTGAACAATTAGGGTACCCTCATATATTAATTAATAATGCAGCATATTCTACGAATAATGATTTCTCTACGTTGACTGCTGAAGAATTAGATAAGCATTATATGGTGAATATTCGTGCGACTACATTGTTAAGTAGTCAATTTGCCCGAGGATTTGATAAGAAATCTGGTGGTAGAATTGTTAATATTACTTCGGGACAATTTCAAGGTCCTATGGCAGGAGAACTAGCTTATGCGACAACGAAGGGAGCTATTGATGCTCTTACTAGTACATTGTCAGCAGAGGTAGCTCATTTAGGAATAACAGTGAATGCAATTAATCCAGGACCAACCGATACAGGATGGATGACTGAAGAGATAACACAAGGGTTAAAGCCGATGTTTCCTTTTGGCAGAATTGGTGAGCCAAAGGATGCAGCTAGACTCATTAAATTTTTAGTAAGTGAAGAAGCTGAGTGGATTACTGGGCAAGTTATTCATTCAGAAGGTGGATTTAAAAGATAAAAAAAGAAGGCATCTCACCCTGGTGAGATGCCTTCTTTTTTTAATCTTTCTTCAATCTTCGTGCAACACCATTCCCTAAAGACTGTAATCCTTGAACGAGGATAATTAAAATAAAGACTGTTGCATACATTACTTCAGGTTCATAGCGTAAATGTCCGAAGCGGTATGCCAAGTCCCCTAGCCCTCCAGCACCTACGAGTCCAGCCATTGCTGTTGCGCCAATTAAGCCAATTGTTGCAATTGTTAATCCAAGTACAAGGGAGGGACGAGCTTCTTTCACCATGACGTGCCAAATGATTTTAATAGTAGAGATACCCATTGCTTGATAGGCCTCAATAACACCGCGATCTACTTCTAGTAAGGCTGTCTCCATTAAACGTGCGATATAAGGAGCTGTGAAGACGACAAGCGGTACGATCACACCTTGCACGCCAATGGATGTTCCCATTAGAAACTTTGTAAAAGGTAAGATGAAGAATAATAGAATGATAAATGGAAGAGAGCGAATTATATTAATAATTGTATTAAGAATAGGATAAATGATTTTATTTTCGTGCTGTCCACCAGGTCTTGTTAAAACAAGTGTTACACTAAGTGGCAGTGCAATAAGGATCGAGATGAGTAATGAAATAGATGTCATTTGAAAGGTTTGGATTGTGGCTTCCCATATGACTTTACTCCATTCATCCAAAAAGGACTTGTTTTCCATAGTCTGTTTTCCCTCCCTCTACGATGATACCTTTCTCTTGTAAGAATGCTAAAGCACGGTTTACTTCATTTTTTTCACCTTGCATATGAACGACAAGTTTCCCATATGCCTCATGTTTTAACTGTGTAATATTACCAGATAAAATATTTGGATATACTTGGAAACGTTTTGTGGCGACAGCTAGTGCTGGTTCTCCTGAAGAACTTCCTATAAAAGAAAGTGTTACAATTTCTCCAGTACTTTGTAGTTCTTTCTGTACCTCTTCTGGAATTTTCGCTGCAAATGCGCTATTTACAAATTTCTTCGTTGTTACATGTTGTGGGTTTGTGAAAATATCTTTCACAGTCCCGCTTTCGACTACAGATCCATGTTCCATAACGGCAACGCGGTCGCATATACGTTGGATGACATTCATTTCATGTGTAATGAGTAAAATCGTAATTCCAATTTCTTCGTTAATCTTTAATAACAAATCAAGAATAGAATCAGTTGTTTCTGGATCTAAAGCGCTCGTTGCTTCGTCACTTAATAACACTTCAGGCTCATGTGATAGTGCACGTGCAATTGCAACGCGCTGTTTTTGACCGCCAGAAAGTTCGCTTGGATAAGCATCTTTACGGTTAAAAAGATCCACGATGCGTAAATATTTTTCTACTCTTTTTTCAATTTCCGCTTTTGGAATGCCAGCAAGCCGTAACGGTAATGCAATATTTTCATAGACGGTAACAGTTTTAAGTAAATTGAATCCTTGAAAGATCATTCCGATTTTTTGTCTCGCTTTTGCTAGTTCTTTTGTTGATAATGTTGTTAGGTCTTGTTCGTTTACAATGATATTTCCTGTCGTTGGTTTTTCTAATAGATTTACACATCGAATCAATGTGCTTTTACCAGCGCCACTATACCCAATGATTCCAAATACATCGCCTTTTTCTACTTTAAGGGAAGTAGACTTAAGAGCCTCAACATTCCCTTTTTTTGTTGTAAATACTTTGGATATGTTTTTTAATTCAATCATTATCGTCAGCTCCTACCAAGATGGTAAAACTGAACCATCAAATTTTTTCTCGATAAACTCTTTTACTTCTTTAGATTGATAAGCTTTCTTTAATTTGTTTACAACGGCATCATCTTTATTTTCAGTACGAACAACGACCCAGTTCACATATGGTGAATCTTTTCCTTCGCGGAAAATAGAATCTTTCGCTGGACTTAATTTTGCACCTAATGCAAAGTTTGTATTAATTGCAGCTGCTTTCACTTCACTTAGTTGCGTTGGTAATTGAGAAGCTTCTAATTCAACAATCTTTAAATTTTTCGGGTTTTCAATTACATCTTTCGCAGTCGCTTTTTCTGTAGCCTTCGGATCAACTTTTAAAACCCCTGCTTTTTCAAATAATTTTAAAGCTCGCAGTTCATTCGTTGGGTCATTTGGTACAGCAATTGCATCGCCCTCTTTTAAGTCTTTTACATCTTTTATGTTTTTAGAATATATGCCCATAGGGAATGTTACTGTTGAAAATACTTCAGCTAATTTCATATTGCGTTCAGCTTTAAATACATCTAAATACGATTTTGTTTGGTAGCTATTTACATCAAGGCTTTTTTCATCTAAAGATACGTTCGGCGCTACATAATCATTAAATACTTTTATATCAATTTCGAGACCATCTTTTGCTGCAACTTCTTTTACCTTTTTAAAAATTTGTTCATGTGGTCCACCTGTTACACCGACAGTAATCTTTTTCTCGTCTAATGCTTTTACCTCTTTATCTGAACTCACGCTACATGCGCCTAATAATAATACTGCTCCGCTTACAATGCTTAATAATACCTTTTTCATCTATAAATCCCCCTTCATATACGTTCCAAAATAAAAAGCACCTCCCAAAAATAAGAGAGGTGCCGAATAGACGAAATAGATTCCTCTCTTATCTTCCAAAACGAAAACTCGTTTTGCAGGAATTAGCACCTTAGCTTATATGTTATAAGCTCGGTTGCCGGGCATCATCGGGCCAGTCCCTCCGCCACTCTTGATAAGAGTATGTGTATGTAGTTTTGAATATGGTACTAATAGTAAATCGTACAAAAAGAATTGTCAATGATATTTTCAGAATATATTTTATTTTAAGGTAATCGAAACATTTCCTTTCTTATGGCCCATTTCTACATACGTATGGGCTTCTACAACTTCTTCTAATCGGTAAGTTCTATCAATAACAGGTTTTAGCTTTTTTGTTTCAGCTAGTTGTTTTAGTAGGTTCATATCTTCTTTACTGACCTTTGCCATCATTCCATTCACAGATACATATTTTCCATTAGGCATTAATGCATCTGTACAAAGAGACTTTTTATATTTTCCAACTGCATCAAATATAATATCGTAGTGCTGGCCCTGCTTAGTAAAATCTTCTTTCATATAATCAATTACGTTGTCTGCCCCTAAGGCTGTAACTAAATCGAAATTCGAACTACTACAAATAGCTGTGACAGTCGCCCCGAAGTATTTAGCAAGTTGTACGGCAGCTGTCCCTACTGAACCAGAGGCGCCGTATATAAGTACTCGTTGCCCTTTTTTTATCTGTCCTTTTCTAAGGAAGTGCAATGCTGAAGTTCCGCCAAAAGGAATAACGGCAGCTTCTTCATATGTCACATTGGTAGGTTTTAATGCTATTAATCCACTTTCATGCACGCATGTGTATTCGGCATAACCACCAAGGTTTAGTTCTGTTAATGCAAAAACTGGATCTCCTTTTTTAAATTGTGTTACATCTGTTCCAATGTCTTCGATTTCACCGGATAACTCTACGCCAAGTATAGGTTTCCTCGGTTTTCTGAAACCTAATATGATCCGCATAGGAATCCAAAATAAGAGGGGGCTATTAAAGCCACGTATTCTACAATCTCCAGTCGATACACTTGTTGCGTGAATTTTAACTAATACTTCATTTTTTTTAGGTTTAGGCTTTTCTACATTTTGAATCTGGAGAACATTAGGTGGTCCATACTTTGTGCAAATAATTGCTTTCATAATGACCTCCTGAAATGAGTTGTTATTATTTACATCATATTTAAACTTTTTCTCAAACATGTTGCTATATAGGAAAAAAATTAAAGAAGAATATTACGAATTATATAGATTTCATAGGAAAAGAGATGATATTATTTTTGGGAAGGAGGGGACGTTATGAAAAAACTTATTTTAATTTCAAGTTTAGTACTTGCAGTCGGTCTAGGAGTAGGGTGTAGTAATGAGGAAACAAAAAAGACTGATGAACCGAAAAAAGAAGCTGTGCAGAAAGAAAAGGAATTAACAGCGAAGGATGTTTTCAATAAAGCGAATGAAGCTTTTAAAAACGAAGAAAATGTAACGATGACATATGATGTGGGAATAAAGGCTGAAGGAACAGAGATGAATGTAATGAAGGCTAAAATGCAACTAGAGCCGAAGAAAAAAAACTCTCGTTCTGAAATGAATGTTTCTGGTACAGAGGTTATTGTTTATGATGTGGGTGGAAAAATTGCTGGTCAGGTGAAAAATCCTAATTCGGGTGAAGTTATGTCTGTACCAGAGGAACAATTAAATGCTAACGGAATGAATGCGACTCAAGGAATGGTAGATAATTTAGAGATTCCATCGGAAATTTTAAATAAAGTGAAGATGGAGAAAAGTGGAGATAATTATAAGCTGAAGTTTGCATTAAAAGGGAAAGAGACAGAGAGTATGCTAGCTAGTATGGATGAAAAGCAGAAACAAATGCTACAAGGCCAAAATGCAAAGATAGAAGAAATAGATGGGGAATATATTATTACAAAAGATTTTAAATATGAATCAGCAAAGATAGATATGGTTATGAGTAGCAATGGTGAAGATAAAGCGCACATTATTACGGATGCAAAGTTTACATCGTATGATAAATTTGATCCAATACAATTGCCAGCAGCAAAGTAATCACTGTCAAGAGAGGTACCTGAAAGAACGGGTATCTCTTTTTGTTGCTAATAAGGAGAGTGTCCTTTGAAAAAAAGAAAGATAGCAGTGGTCATTGCGGCATATACGGTTTTGCTTGCAACGTCTGTACATACGTATAAAAAACAAATTGATCATCCTATTATGAGTGATGTAGGTAAATTGCTTCCGACAAAAATAAAACGAGTTGAAGGTGCTACGGAAGAGCACTCGTTAATAAAATTAGTGCGAGATGCAAAAGTTTCAGGAGAGAAAATTTCCATTGCAGGTATGCAACATAGCCAAGGAGGACAGACATATTATCCGAATGGTACGATGCTCGATATGAAAGGATATAATAAAATATTAGAATTTGATCCAGAGAAGAAGCGGATTACAGTTCAAAGTGGTGTCACGTGGAATGATATTCAGAAGAAAATAAATCCATATGGCCTTGCGGTACAGGTCATGCAGTCTCAAAATATTTTTACTGTTGGTGGTTCATTAAGTGTAAATGTACACGGGCGTGATATTCGTCATGAGGCACTGATTGATACAATAGAGTCATTTAGATTGTTAATGGCAGATGGCACGGTACGTAATGTAAGTAGAGAAGAAAATGCAGCGTTATTTCCATATGTCATTGGTGGTTACGGTTTATTTGGAGTTATTTTAGATGTGACGCTGAAGTTAACAGATGATGAATTATATGAAATGCACACGAGAATGATAGATTATAAAGAATACGCATCTTATTTCAAAGAGAAAGTGAAAAGAGATGAGAATGTTCGTATGCACTTAGCACGTATTTCTGTTGCTCCAAATTCATTTTTAAAAGAGATGTATGTGACAGATTATACTTTGGCACAAAATCAAAATATGAGAGAAGAGTACAGTGAATTAAAGGAAGAAAATATTATAGCTGCACCGAAATTTTTACTTGGGTTATCACGTTATAGTGATTGGGGAAAGAATACATTTTGGAATATACAAAGAGGTTATTTTGAACGTACAGATGGAAAGTATGAGACGCGTAATAATGTTATGAGATCAGATAGTGCTTTTATGGAATATGAAAATCCAAATAGGACCGAAGTGTTACAAGAATACTTTGTGCCTATAGATGCTTTCACGGAGTATATAGATGATTTACGTAACGTATTAAATGAAGAAGAGTTTAATTTACTCAACATTACGATTCGTTACGTGGAAAAGAATGAAAATGCAGTTTTGTCCTATGCGAAAGATGATATGTTTGCGCTGGTTCTTTTAATTAACCAGGGACGCTCAGATAGTGAGATAAAGAAAACAGAAGATGTCATTCGGAAGATGATTGATGTTACTTTAAAGCATAACGGTAGTTACTATTTGCCGTATTATTCTTATCCAACGAAAGAGCAGTTAAAGAAGGCATATCCTCGTATTGAAGAATTTCTCAAGAAAAAGAAGGAAGTAGATTCAGAAGAGAGATTTGTGAATTTATTTTATAGGGAGTATACGAAATGACATATAGAAGATTTGTAGCTTCGCAAAGTATCATCATGATGGCAGGAAGTATGGTATTTCCTTTTTATATATTATTGCTTCGAAACGTTGGAAATAGCTTCTCGCAATTTGGCTGGGCGTATGGCTTATTTGCTTTAACATCAGCACTTGTATATCCACTAGTGGGAAAGGTATCTGATCAAGTAGGTGATAAAAAATTATTAATAATATACGCTTGGTCCATGGCAATCTTAATGCTTTGTTTTCCGATTGCCACGGAAGTATGGCATGTGTATCTTCTTCAAATTGTAATGGGAGTTTTAGGTGCTGTGCAGCGTAATACTGAGAAGACTTCGTTAGCACGAAAGGTTGCGCAGGAAAAGGCTGGTTATGAGATTGGAAAATACCATGTGTGGACATCCATTGGCGGAGCAGTAGCGGTTATTGCCACGGGATATTTAGTAGATTTCTTTACGATTGGTACAATTTTTTATATTGCATCTATTCTATATGTAGTAAGCGGGATTGTATTAAGTAGTAAAAAAATATAACTATTCCTATTTTCACCTTAATACCCTTTATTTGTTATACTAAAAGGGAATACAAAAGAAAAGGGGACAGTGCCTTTGATGAAATTTGTAGTTTTAGCTATTCTTACTTTGTTTTTGATTCCATGGACAAGAAGTAGTAGTAAGCTTCGAGCAGTGGATAAGAAGGGAGATAAGAAGGTTGTAAAGGGTAAGAAATCATCTATTTTAGTTATTCCTGTTTTATTTTGGATAGGTATTGCAATCTATGAATACTTTTGGCTAATTGATGATCGAGTAGATTCGATTCTTACTCATTATTCTGTTGCAGTAGCAATTTTA
The DNA here is from genome assembly GCF_054788175.1 of Bacillus sp. NEAU-Y102. NCBI lineage: Bacteria > Bacillati > Bacillota > Bacilli > Caryophanales > Bacillaceae > Bacillus > Bacillus sp. NEAU-Y102. The sequence goes on from NZ_JBTWFK010000016.1 coordinate 9,494, forward strand.
ATTGGGCTTGTTTTATTTTCACAAAATCAAATAGGTAAATTAGAAGGTACGTTAAAAGGACTTCTAATGTTTATTTTACTCGCAAGTTACGGTTACTTTGGTTATTTGCACGATATAGTAATCTCGCAAAAGAAATATGATTCTGTTGTTAAGGTAGAGAAAGATATTTCAGAGCCATTTACTGAAAATGACCAGCCGTTTACAGTGCCGCCAAAGACAGCGGAGAATAAGATGAAAAAAGTATTTGGTGATATTCCGAAAGTAGCTTATTTTGAGCTAGGAGAATTAACGCCACAAATGGTAAACGGCGAAGCTTTATATGTAGCGCCGATTGAAGTTTCAGGATTTTTTAAAGCGCGTAAAGCTGAGACAATTCCAGGGTATGTAACGATGTCAGGTACAAATCCTGATGCGGAAGCGAAACTGCACCTCGGTTATAAAATGAAATATGTGCCAAGCATGTTTTTTGGTAATAATTTAGAGCGTGTGGTAAGGCAAGCAGAACCAGATTTAATCTTTAAAGGAAAACCTAAATTTGAGGTTGATGATAAAGGGAAACCATATTATACAATGACGTATGGTGAATTTATTTCAGGAAGATCTGGATTTGAGGTAGAAGGTGTTGTCGTAGTAGACGCACAAACAGGTGAAGTGAAAAGGTATGATAAAGGAAAGGCACCTAAATTTGTTGATGGTGTATTAAATCATGAGACTGCATCTACGTTAAATACGTACTTTGGTAAATATATTCACGGATTTTGGAATACGAAATTCTCGCAAACTGATATGAAGATTCCGACTGAGTGGGGAACGAAAGAAGGCGTGACCCCGATCTTTGGTAAAGATGGAACACTATATTATTTTACAGACTTTACTTCTCCAAAAGAAGGAGTAGATTCAGCCCTAGGCTATTCATTAGTAGATGCACGCACAGGCAAGCTATATTACTATAATGGAAAAGAAGTGAAGGGGATTATGGATGGTTCAGCAGCTACAGAAGTAGTGGATAATTCCTTTAAGAGAGAGAAATGGCATGGGACAATGCCTGTCATTTATAACGTATACGGTAAACCAGCTTGGATTATTCCGGTTGTTGATGATGGAGGCCTAGTACGTGCACATACAGTTGTATATGCTGCTAATGCAAAAATATTTGCGACAGGTTCTTCGCAGAAAGAAGCGCTTGAGAATTATAAAAACGTAATGAGCGGTAATGGTGATACCTTTAGACCAACCTCAACAGGAAAAGAAGCGCAAAAAGAAGGTATTGTACAACGTGTATATAAAGAGAAATCAGGTGAAAATACAATCGTGTACGTACTTTTAGAGAATGAACAAAAGGTATTTATGATACCGGTGAAGAAATTCCCGTATGCTATGTTTACAGAAGTAGGAGACCCAATTCAAATTACATATTTAGATACAGGAGAGACGATGGCCTCAGTATCTAAATTTACGAATAGCAATGTGAAAAAGTAAAGCGATAGAATTTCTATCGCTTTATTTACATTATGAAAGAGGAAAATGCGCTGTACTTGACGTATGTTTATGATGTAACTATAATTGTTACGATTCAGTGTGTATAGGAAAGGGTGAATTGAAAAAGTGAATGAAGTTAATCACGAAATATATAAACCTGTAAAGGCAAACAGGTTATGGATGATTCTTGTATTAGGAACACTTACGGCGATTGGGCCATTATCTATTGATATGTATTTGCCTTCATTACCGAAGTTAACGGATGACTTGCAAACAGGTGCATCCCTAGCGCAGCTTACATTAACAGCTTGTCTGCTTGGGCTGTCAGTAGGACAATTATTTGTTGGCTCAATTAGTGATATTTACGGAAGACGCAAACCACTTATTATTGCTCTTATTATTTATGTTGCTTCTTCTTTACTTTGTGCTGTTGCGCCATCTATTTGGACATTAGTGTTATTGCGCTTCCTACAAGGAGCTTCAGGATCAGCCGGGATTGTTATATCACGTGCGATGGTACGTGATATGTACTCAGGTTCTGAAATGACGAAGTTTTTCTCACTGCTTATGTTAGTAAACGGAGCAGCACCTATTTTGGCACCGATTATTGGGGGGCAATTATTACAGTTTACAACGTGGCGCGGTGTTTTCATCGTTCTTGGAGCAATTAGCGTATTCATGTTAATCTCAGCTACTTTTGTATTGCGTGAAACATTACCTCCTGAAGAAAGAGAAACGGGTGGTTTGTCAGGGACTTTGGCGACGTACGGAAAATTGTTAAAGGACCGTCTGTTTATGGGATATGCATTGTCACAAGGATTAGTAACAGCGGCAATGTTTGCATACATTTCGGGCTCACCATTTGTGTTGCAGAACATATACGGAGCATCACCACAGCAATTTAGTTTATTCTTTGCGATTAACGGCATCGGTATTATTATTGCTAGTCAGGTAACGGGTCGTTTAGCGGGGAAAGTGAATGAGAAGACATTATTTGTTGCTGGTATTATTATCGCAGCTGTTGGTGGCCTATCTTTACTACTGACAATCGTACTAGGAATAGGTTTAATCGGTGTTTTATGTTCGTTATTCCTTGTTGTATCAAGTGTCGGGGTTGTATCAACAACTGGGTTCTCATTAGCGATGAGAAATCAGAAGCAAGCTGCAGGAACAGCGTCAGCTTTATTAGGCTTATTACAGTTCATTTCAGGAGCGCTTGTCGCTCCGCTAGTAGGTATTGGTGGGAGTAATACAGCGTTACCGATGGGTGTTGTTATTGCGCTTTGTGAAGTAGGGGCAGTATTATGTTATCTATTTATGGCCAGAAGAAGTGAGAAGCAGTTTGAACTGCAACAAAGACAAAATTTAGAGGCTTAACAAAAAAGAACTGATTCAAAGGGAATGTTTGAATCAGTTCTTTTTTTCATTTCTTTGAAATACCTCATACATATTATTCATGATCGTATCATATAAAACAGCAAGTTTATCCCACACCCAGCGATTACTATCGACTTCTTTTTCCCCACAGTCGATAATATCGGTATGGTCAGTAATTTTATACGCTTTTTTAACGATAATAGGAGCAATCTTCGGTATACGTGGGATTTCCTTTAAGGTATCTGCAAAGTTTCCAATGTAGACATGACCGATGATTTCGATTGTTAATGATTTATCCGATATATTTAGCACGGTATGAAATTGATTTGTATGTTGTTGTTTTAAATATTGAGCTAACTTAAATGGAGCATGCTTCTTCTTTAATACGCGGCGAAGGCTCTCTGTATTTTCGATATGAAGTGATTTTTCGCGAATAAGGACACGAATATCTTCTCCCATAAAAGGCATTGTGTTGTACATAGATGATTCTCCTTAAAACCTTACATATGTTTGCGTTATGCATATGTAAGTCTAGCATGGTTTGTTCTTTATGTGTGCTTACAGTTTTGTAAGGTGATGTAGTAAAGCATTGCAAAAGTTATTTGTATAAAGTGACGATACTGTGACAAACATGTTGGTATATATATTACGATGTCGTCTTAAGTGTAAAAAGTAGGGCGTTCTCGGTATAATAACAAGTGGAGATAAAAGAAACTATAATGAGTAATAGCTGTAGATAAAAGGAGAAGAAGAGATGAAGAAGGTTTTGGGTATTGCTGTAATGGGAAGTATGATCCTTCTAGCAGGATGTAATGGAAATAAAGATACGAAAGAACCGAAAGAAAAGGTAGAGCAATCTACTGAACAAACAGAAGAGATGAAAGAATACCTTGCAGTACATGAAAAATACGATATAAAAATGAATAAAGAAATTAATAAAGCACTGCAGTTATTTGAAGTGGCAAAAGAAAAGGGCGGTAAGGAAATAACGAATGCAACATATAAAGAAGACGTGCAAAAGGTAACAACGAGCATGTTAGAAGATATTGATCATATACGTAAAGAAATTCGTGTTCCGAAGTCGAAAGAGCAAGAACATGAGGTATATGTTGGTTTCTTGAATGAATCAGAACAAGCGATGAAAAAATTACAGAAGTTAGCTAAAGAAGAAGATTCATCGTTGATTCGTGATATAGAAATTAACTTTGCAACAGCATCGACATACTATAAACGTTTTCAAGCAGAAACGAAAAAATAACCTTGCCTGTGCAAGGTTATTTTTTCTTCTTGCCATCTCCGTCTTCATCCTCAGATACTAATATTTTCTGTTCTTCGTGAAATTCGGAAATAGTTTGCCCGGTAATATTATCGAAAGGAGTATAAAAAGAAGTAATACGTTTCTTTTTAATAAAGAGTTTATAGGAGCCGATGATGACAAGTATAACGATTGTTAAGGGTAATCCTATAGTAGCAAGAAGTAAGGGGTCCATCTTATAACTCCTTTAACATCATTTCTTTTTATGATAAGCCGAAAACTGTAATTTCGATAAATGAATTAAAAACTAATTTTTATAAATTTATCCAATTCGATTGACTTTTCAATTTTTCAGAATTATAATTCGAAATATACAATTTGAACCAAATAATAATATAGCAATTTACTTATCCAGAGAGGTAGAGGGACTGGCCCTATGACACCTCAGCAGCGGGTTCTGTAATAGGAACACCGTGCTAATTCCAGCAAGCAAGTCTTGAAAGATAAGTGATGGGCCTTTTTTTGTTAAGCCTTGATCTTATTTTTTAAGATCAAGGCTTTTTGTATTCTAAAAAGAGAAAAGGGAGTAATGGAAAAAGTACATTCATAAAACAAAGTAAATTCATGTGTTTAGGGGGTTATTGAAGTGTATGTAATTAAAAAATTATCGGTTATGGTGTTCACACTATGGGTTATTACGACAGTGACATTTCTAATTATGCATATTATTCCGGGAGATCCATTTTCATCAGATGCAAAAATCTTTCCTGAAGAAGTGATCCAAAACATGAGAGCGAAGTATCACCTTGATGAACCGTTATGGAATCAATATGTTGCTTATTTAGACGGTGTAGTTCATTTTGATTTTGGTGAATCGGTTCAATCAACCGGGCAAGGTGTATCAGAAATTATAACAACTGGCTTTGGTCCATCAGCAATTATTGGTCTACAAGCACTTGTTATTTCATTGTTAGTAGGAATTGCGGCAGGGACATTTGCTGCTCTATATCATGGGAGAGTAATTGACTATAGTGTGAGTTTGCTCGCAATTTTAGGTATTTCTATTCCAAGTTTTATTTTAGCACCACTATTTATACAAGTATTCGCTATCCAATTTGAGTTTTTACCAGTAGCCTCTTGGGGAACATTCGAACATACGGTATTGCCATCCTTTGCATTAGCGTTAGGGCCAATCGCAGTTATTACAAGGTTTGTTCGTTCTAATATGATCGAAGTACTGCAGAGTGATTATATTAAGCTAGCAAGAGCAAAAGGTATACCAATTAAGAAGATTATTATAAGACACGCTCTTCGAAATGCGATTGTTCCAGTACTTACATTTGTTGGACCGTTAATGGCTGGACTCTTAACAGGGACTTTCGTTATTGAAAAAATCTTTTCAATTCCTGGCCTAGGAAAATATTTTGTAGATAGTATTTTTAACCGAGACTATCCGGTGATTATGGGAACAACGATTTTCTATAGTGCATTATTAATTGCTTGTATTTTCATTACAGATATTATTCATCGCATTGTTGATCCGCGTATTCGTTCTATTACATAAGGAGAGGGGGATATTTAAATGGGAGCTTATGAGATTAATGAACAGTTATTAACGAAAGAAGAGAAAAAAGAATTAACGATAAATAAAAATCAGCAAACAATTAGCAGAAAGAAAGAAGTGTTTCGTAAGTTTATATCGAATCCAATCGCAGTTTTAGGAACAGTGACGTTATTGCTAATTATTTTTTTCTCGCTTATTGGCGAAAGTTTAACTTCATTTACTGCGAGTGAACAAGTAAAAGAGGCAACAAATTTACCGCCGAGTAGTGAACATTGGTTTGGAACAGATGATCTAGGGAGAGATATTTGGGCACGTACTTGGGCTGGTGGGAAGATTTCACTAACAGTTGGATTAGTAGCAGCTGCCCTCGATATAGGGCTTGGTGTACTGATTGGTGGATTTAGTGGATATGTGAGAGGGCGTAATCGCCTTGGAACGTTAATTGATGAGTGGATTATAAGAGGAATTGAAGTATTATACGGCATCCCATATTTATTAATTGTTATTTTACTATTAATTGTTATGAAACCAGGTCTTTTCACCATTATTATCGCTCTTGCATTAACGGGATGGATTGGAATGGCTCGTCTCATTCGAGCACAAGTATTGTCTTTAAAACAAAGAGAGTTTGTTATTGCAGCAGAGCGATTAGGTACATCACATATGAAAATTATATATGGGCATTTAATTCCGAATTTAACAGGGATTATTATCGTGAATTTATCATTTACAATTCCAGCAGCTATTTTTTCAGAATCATTTTTAAGCTTTATAGGACTTGGAGTACAATCACCAGCGGCAAGTTGGGGGACGATGACGAATGATGCACTCGGGACATTATTGAGCGGAGAATGGTGGCAGCTATTTTTCCCGGCAATCATGATTGCACTCATTATGTTCGCATTTAATGCAATTGGTGATGGTTTGCAAGATGCGATTGATCCAAAAATCGTCAAACGGAATCGAAAGGAGAAAAAACATGGCACAGCTCTTATCTTTAGAAAACGTAACATTGACCGTTGAAAAAGAGAATAGTAAGCAAGCAATTGTGAAGCATGTTTCCTTTTCTATTAATGAAGGTGAAATCGTTGCACTTGTAGGAGAAAGTGGTTCAGGAAAAAGTGTTACAGCACAATCTATTGTCGGATTAAATCAAGAATCTATTCATATCGATGATGGGAATATAGCTTTCCAAGCAAATGAATTAACGAATTTACAAGAGTCAGAATGGAATCAAATTCGCGGAAAAGATATTTCCTTTATATTTCAAGATCCGCTTTCATCTTTAAACCCAACGATGAAGGTAGGCAAACAATTTACAGAAGTAGTTTTGCAACATGGGAAAAAATCGAAAAGAGAAGCAAAGGAAATTGCGATTAACTTGTTAACGGGTTTAGGGATACATGAAGCAGAGAAACGCTTTGAACAGTACCCACATCAATTAAGCGGAGGTATGAGGCAGCGTATTTGTTTAGCAATTGCGTTTGCTTGTCACCCAAAGCTTGTAATTGCAGACGAGCCGACAACAGCGTTAGATGTAACGATTCAGAAACAAATTATGGGGCTATTAAAAGAAAGAAAAGAAAAACAAAATACGAGTATTTTATTAATTACACATGATTTGGCACTTGTACGTGAAGTAGCTGATCGAGTAGTTGTTATGTACGGGGGACGTGTTGTTGAAAAAGGAACGATACAGGAGGTAATAGGTTCTCCTAAACATCCATATACGAAAAGTTTATTACAAGCAATTCCGAATATGGATGATTCCGAAAAGGTATTACGTGCTATAGAAGGAACGACACCTTCCATTGAAACATTAAATAGCTTTGGTTGTCCTTTTGTAAATCGTTGTCCAGTAGCGATAAAAGAATGTATTCATCGTTTTCCAGAGAGAACCACATATTCTAAGGAGCATAGTTCACATTGTTGGCAACATGTTCTAGAGCATAATAAAGCGAAATCAAAAGAGAAGGTGAATGCCTCATGACGACAGATTTAATTACTATAAAGCAAGTAACGAAAACGTATGGAAGTAAAAGTAAAGAAATCACAGCGTTAAAAGACATATCACTTTCTATTCCGAAAGGAACAACACTTGGCATTATTGGTGAAAGTGGTTCAGGAAAAACAACACTTGGAAAGCTCATAGCAGGGATTGAGAGTCCAACGTCTGGTGAAATTGATTATAACGGTCAAGTCGTTCACAAGCTGAAATCAGCTCATAGGCGAGATTTTTTACAGAAAGTACAGTTCATTTTTCAAGATTCCACAGCAGCATTAAATCCGCGCTGGAAAGTACGCGATAGCGTAACGGAGGGTTATATTTCATTCGGTTTAGGTGATAAAGGATTAAAGGATAAAGTAGCAGGTGATGCGCTAGAACGTGTGGGATTAGATAGACGATATATCGATCGCTATCCGCACGAATTTAGCGGAGGACAACGTCAACGAATTGCTATTGCAAGAGCGTTATTGTGTGAGCCAGAAGTATTGATTCTTGATGAACCAATTTCAGCATTAGATGTTTCATTGCAAATTCAAATTGTACATCTGCTGCAAAAGATTCAAAAGGAACAAGGCTATACATATTTATTTATCGCACATGATTTGCCGATGGTTCACTATTTATGTGAAAAAGTGGCTGTCTTATATAAAGGAGAACTTGTTGAATTTGGAAATACGGACGAAGTGTTCTGTAATCCACAACATTCTTATACAAAAACACTATTGGCATCAACACCAAAAATTTCAGGTTAAAGGAGAATGTAGGATGAAGAAGTTTTTACTGTTTGTCATTATGACTGTTTTAGCAATTACTTCTGTCGCTTGCGGTAAGAAAGAGACGCAAAAGGCGAGTGCTGGTAAGGGAGAAGGAGATCGATTAGTAACGAATATTGGTAGCGATCCATATACACTTGATTCCGCTATTGCGACAGATAGCACGTCAGGTTATGTAATTGGACATTTATTCTCAAGCTTATATACGCAAGATAGTGATGGGAAATATCAAAATGAATTAGCAGAGAAAGAAGAAGTAAATGCTGATGGAACTGAGTATACAATTCATTTAAAGAAAGATATTAAATGGTCAGATGGTTCTGCTATTACAGCAAATGATTTTGAATTTGCATGGAAGCGATTATTGAATCCGAAAACGGGTTCTATGAATGCAACAGAAATGTATTTTATTAAAGGGGCAGAGGCATACAATACTGGAAAAGGTGAAGAAGGACAAGTTGGTATTCAAGTCGTTGATCCTCAAACATTAAAGGTAACTCTTGAACATCCAGTTGCTTCTATTAAACAGAAATTAGCAAGCACATTATTTATTCCATTAGCTAAAAAGTCGATTGATGATAATAATAAATTAAAAACAGATCCAAAAGAGTTAATTACGAACGGGCCATTCACATTAAAAGAATGGAAGCATAATCAGGCTATTACAGTACAAAAAAATAAAGAATACTATGATAAAAAGGTAACATTAAAAGAAATTGAGTTTCGTATTATTCCAGATTCTAAAACAGCGTACCAATTATATAAATCAAAAGAATTAGATTTACTAAGCGGTTTACCGCAAGAAATGATTGAAAAAGAAAAAGGAAATAAAGAATATAAACGTGTTGCAGGATTTTCATCTTATATTTATTCGTTTAACGTAGAAAAAGAGCCATTCACAAATGCGAAAGTACGTAAAGCATTCTCATTAGCAGTTGATCGTAAGTTTATTGTTGAAAAACTGTATAAAAACAATGCACAAGAAGCAAATGCATTCGTTCCAGAAGGAGCAAAAACACAAAGTGGGCGTGATTTCCGTAAAGAAAAAGGTGGTTACGTTAAATTTGATCCAGCAGAAGCGAAAAAATTATTAGAAGAAGGCATGAAAGAACAAGGCTGGTCTACATTACCTGAAGTAACATTAAAATTCACTACAGATACACAACATAAAAAAGTAGCAGAAGCAATGCAAGAAATGTTTAAGAAAAATCTTGGCGTAGATATTAAATTAGAAAATAAAGAGTGGAAGAGTTACATCGACACATATAAGCAAAGTGATTTCCAATTGGCTTATATGGGATGGGGCGGTTCTTTATTAGATCCAATTACTAAATTAGATTTATATGCAGGTGATGGTCCAAACAATTATGCAAAATGGCATAATAAAGAATTTGATGCTTTAGTGAAGGAAGCAGAAGTTGAACAAAATGAAGATAAGCGTTTTGACTTATTGCATAAAGCGGAAGATATTATGTTTACAGATTCACCATTAATTCCAATTATATTCCCGTCGGATTCCTATTTACAAAAACAAACGGTATCTGGACTTCAATATTATGTTGGATCTAAACCAGATTTAAGATATGCAAAAATAAAGAAGTAGGCAATCGCCTACTTCTTTATTTTATTTCTCTTTTATATTCTTTTTTCGTTCCATCAGAGAAGACAACTTCTAAATCGAATTTTTGGTAGTCTTTATCAAGTTTGAACACGTTCACTACTTGATCGATTACTTCTTGGTCAGGAGTATCTTTATCAAATTTTAATTCTTGTAGAAGTGGGCTTAATTTTGTAATAGCCTCGTCACCTGTAAACTTTGCATTTGTTTTATGGTCTTCAAGCTTTGCTTCCATTTTCTTATCAGCGGCTACATTCTTATAATCAGCTTCGTAGTCTTTCTTCGTATCTTGATAGTCTGCATCTAAACTAAATTCATTAAAGTTTAGTTTTAAATCTGCAGGAGCCTCATTTTTTGCTTCTTCAGTCGTCTTTTTATTAGAAGTTGTGTCTTCTTTTGCAGGGGCTTTACATCCTGTTAATGCAGGTACTAGCATAAGAGCTAATAAAACTGATAGTAGAATTCTCATTATAAATTCCTCCTTATGTAAATTCGTTCTATACAAGTTTTTCCCAAAAACATGTAATTATGTATGTGTTGAAAATAAATTATTATCCTGCAGTCACAAGGGCTCATCCGCAATTTAAATCAAAAATGATTTGTATGTATATGGTAAATTGAAGTTGTGAGGAGGTACTGAAATGCTTTCTAAAACGTATCAAACGATCGGTGAATTATTTCAAGCAACATATGCAGCAAATGGCTATTATACAATAATATTCGGAGGAGTTAGTTTAGAGAGAAATATTATTTCATTATTAGTTATTGTATTGGTTACACAATTAGTAGCAGTGACGACTTTAGCTATAAAAGGAATGGTAAAGGGAAGAGGAAGCTCTGTAGTTAAAGTTGTATAAAAGTAAAAGGTATCCTTCGTAGGATACCTTTTACTTTTGTTATTTTGCAACTTCTGTCCACTTATAGTTAAATTCACCGCCGAAGTCAGTCGTTACAAGTCCTTTAATGAAAGAGCGTTGTAAGTAAGAACGACCTTGTTGGTATAAAGGAGCGACAGCGCCGTCTTGTAATAGAATTTTTTCAGCTTGCTTCATTGCTTCAAAGCGTGCTTTTTCATCGCCAGCTAAATCTGTTTTCACTTTATGAATGAGCTCATCGTACTCTTTGTTAGAGTATTTATCGAAGTTATAAGCACTATCTGTTGTAAATAAATCTAAGAATGTAATTGGATCAGCGAAGTCAGGGCCCCAGCCATCAATACCAATTTCATAGTCACCACTTAATAGTAGTTTCAACTGTTGTTTACGTGGTTGCGGTTTTAAATTCACTGTTAACCCATCTAAGTTCTTTTCTAACTCACCTTTTAAATATTCACCAGTCTTTTTAGCTAAAGCATTGTCACTTGTTAATAGTTCGATTGTTACTTTGTCAGTACCAAGTTCTTGTTTTGCTTTTTTCCAGTTTTCTTTCGCTGTTTTCACATCATCCTTGACTAGATTTCCATTTTCTTTACGGAAGTCATTGCCTTCTGGACTTTTTGCAAATTTCGCAGGAACCATTCCTTCAGCTGGAATAGCACCGTTATTTAAAATTGTTTCTACATAAGCCTTTTTATTCATTGCGCCGTTAATAGCAAGGCGTGCATGTTGATTTTTTAATGTTTCATTTTTCTGATTTAGTCGTAAGAATTGAATGCCGACTTCAGCGCGTTCCTTGAAGTTTGGATCGCTCTTATATTTATCAACAAACTCTGCAGTTAAAGCAACGCGATCAATTTGTCCTGAATCATATAAGTTCACTTCTGTAGACTTATCTTTAACGACATTGAAGTTGATTTCTTCTAATTTTACCGTTTTAGCATCCCAATAGTTAGGGTTTTTCTTCAATTGGAAACTTTGTTCGTGTTTCCAGTTATCTAATGTGAAAGCACCGTTGTAAATTAAATGATTTGTTTCTAAACCGTATTTATCGCCCTGAGACTTTAAGTACTCTTCATTAATTGGCAAGAATGTTGAGAATGTCGTTAAGCTTAAGAAGTAAGGAACAGGACGGTCTAGTTGTACTTCTAACGTTTTGTCATCAACAGCTTTGACCCCTAGTTGATCAATTGGTAATTGTTTTTGGTTTATTTGTTTCGCATTCTGTACATCGAAGAATAAGAATGCGTATTCAGCTGCTGTATCAGGATTTACGGCACGTTGCCAAGCAAAGACGAAGTCCTTTGCTGTAACAGGAGTACCGTTTGACCATTTTGAATCACGCAGATGGAATGTATATTTTGTTTTATCGGGACTAATGTCAACCGACTCAGCAACACCAGGAATCGGTTTATTATCTTCTCCCATTGCATATAAACCTTCAAAAACATTGCGCATTACATTCATGGATTCCCCATCCGTTGCTTTTGCAACATCCATTGTTGGAATTTCTGAAGCGAATGATAAGTTAATTGCTTGTTTATCAGGTACTTTATCGTTTGCTTTCGCTCCGCCTGCATTATCTTTATTTCCCCCGCAAGCAGTTAGTAATAGACTTGCCCCTAAAACAGATGCAACAACAGGTACAACTTTTTTCTTCATTGTTCGTTCCTCCCTAAATGTGTTGTTCGTAACGTCATAATGTCCATGTCTTGAAGTAGCTATAGAAGGAGATAAAACCTATTATAAATATTTGTTTATAGGTAATCAGGTGTTCTATATGTATATACATGTTGAGCTATAATCTATCGTTATATGTTTCAACGTAGTAGACATTATATTTTGATGGTGAAATATTTTGTTTCTTTGATTATTTAGAATATTAACATTGGAAAGAACTATATGTCAATAATAAAAATAGAATGTTAATTTCTTAGAATAATATATTAAAAAAGTAGATTCTCTTGTGTGAGAGAACCTGCTTTTAATATATTTTGCTAAAAAAACAATTGGTGTGGGCTAATAATAAGTGGGGATGAAGAACCCTCACTTATTACGGTTTTACTTTATTTTTCAATTTTTGCCCACTTGAAATTTAATTGACCCGCAAAGTCTACTTGCACAATTCCTTTCACATAAGAACGTTCTAAATAAGATTCGCCTTTTTGGTAAAGAGGAGCGATAACAGAGTCTTTAAATAATATTTTCTCGGATTCTAGTAATGCTTCCCAGCGAGCTTTTTCATCACCAGCTAAAGTCGTTTTCACTTTTGCTATTGTTTCATCGAATTCCTTATTAGAGTAATGATCTAAGTTATAAGGGTTATTCGTTGTAAATAGCTCAAGGAATGTAATTGGATCCGCAAAGTCAGGGCTCCAGCCGTCAATTCCGATTTCGTAGTCACCTTTTAATAAAAGCGAAACTTGTTGCTTACGCGGTTGCGGTTTTATATTTACTGTTAATCCATCTAAATTCTTTTCTAGTTGCCCTTTTAAGAATTCACCAGTTTTCTTATCAAGGTCAGCATCACTCGTTAATAATTCTAATGTTATCTTTTCAGAACCAAGCTCTTGTTTAGCTTTTTTCCATAACTTTTGTGCAGATTTTGTATCAACTTTTGTTAAATCGCCGTTTGCAGTACGGAAGTCTTTTCCTTCAGGTCCTTTTGCAAAGTTTTTTGGAACGAGACCAAATGTTGGTGTAGATCCATCATTTAATAACGTATTTACAAAGGATTTTCTATCAATTGTTTGATCAATTGCTTGGCGTGCAGAAACATTTTGAAGCACTTTGTTTTGTTGATTCATACGTAAAAATTGTACGCCTACGTTTGGACGTTCTTTAAAGTTAGCATCCTTTTTATATTTATCGACAAAGTCAGATGTTAGTTTTATACGATCTAATTGTTTTGACTCGAATAAATTTACTTCTGTTGATTTTTCTTTTACGACGTTAAAATTGATTTCTTCTAGTTTGACAGTATCTTTATCCCAATAGGTAGGGTTTTTCTTGAATTTAAAGCTTTGTTCGTGCTTCCAATCGCTTAGTGTAAAAGCTCCATTGTACAAGATTGTATGATCTTCTAAAGCGTACTTATCACCTTGTGCTTTAAAGAATTCCTCGTTAATTGGTAGAAATGTTGGGAACGCTGTTAAGCTAATAAAATACGGAACAGGACGCTCCAATTCTACCTCAAACGTATGGTCATCAACTGCTTTTACACCAAGTTGGTCGGCTGGAAGTTCTTTGTTGTTAATTTTTGTTGCATTTTTAATATCAAAGAATAGAAATGCATATTCAGAGGCTGTTGCTGGATCTACGGCTCTCTGCCAAGCGAACACAAAATCTTTCGCTGTAACAGGAGTGCCGTTTGACCATTTTGAATCTCGCAGGTGGAATGTGTATTTTGTTTTATCGCCACTTACTTCATGAGATTTTGCAACGCCAGGGAAAGGTTTGTTACCTTCACCAAGATTATACAAACCTTCAAATACGTTTCTCATTACTTGACCAGAATCAGTATCTGTAGCACGGGCCGTATCCATTGTTCGTATTTCAGTAGGTGAAGATAAATTTAAAACCTGTTTGCTAGGTGCCTCGTCTTTTGCATTTGCTCCGCTTGCTTCGTTTTTATAACTACCGCAACCAGTTAATAAAATACTTACTCCTACAACTGATGCAATACCGGGTACAAACTTCTTTTTCATTTGATTTTCCTCCTAAATAATTAAGTTTGGATGACGATGAGGGAAATGAAAAATAAAAAATCCCTCTTTTCATATTGAGAAAGAGGGATTTTTACGTACAAGTTATGCACCCGTATATAAACGAAGTCCCTCATTCTATCTTTCAAGCATAAAGCTTGCAGGAAGTGGCACAGTATTCAAAATGAACCTGCTGCCGAGGTTTCAAAGGGCCAGTCCCTCCACCTCTCTTGATACAATGAGTAAACGAATAAATTTTATTAATTTTTGTGTTTCTTTGATAATTCAAAATCTTACACCTTGAACAATGAAGTGTCAACCAAATGGAGTATAGTTTAAATTTTCAGTTATATTAAATGAAAAAACCACTGCATATGGCAGTGGTTTTTCGCTTAGAAGTTAAAGTTATCTGGATCTGGACCAACGCGACGATCTTCATTTAAAGCTTGAATTGCTTTCATATCATCAGCACTTAATTCAAAGTCGAAGATGTTTGCATTTTCAATAATGCGATGTTCTTTAATTGATTTAGGGATTGTTACAACTTCGTTTTGTAAATCCCAGCGTAAAATAATTTGCGCAGTTGATTTATTATATTTTGTCGCAATTTCTTGTAACGTTGGATTATCTAGTAGTTGTCCTTGCATTAATGGTGACCAAGCTTCAAGCTGGATATTATGTTCTTTACAGAAAGCGTGTAACTCTTCTTGTGCTAAACGTGGGTGGTATTCCACTTGGTTGACCATTGGCTTAATTTCAGCAATTTCAAATACGTCTTGTAAGTGGTGAATGTGGAAATTACTCACACCGATAGCGCGAACACGGCCATCTTTATAAAGCTTTTCTAATGCTTTCCATGATTCGTTATATTTCCCTTTTACAGGCCAATGTACTAAATATAAATCTAAATATTCTAGACCTAATTTCTCTAATGTAGTTTCAAATGCTTGAAGTGTTGTTTCATATCCTTGATCGCTATTCCATACTTTTGAGGTAATAAATAATTCTTCACGTGAAACACCGGATTCACGAATCGCTTGTCCAACGCCTTCTTCATTTTGATAGATTGCTGCAGTATCGATGCTGCGGTAGCCATTTTTAATTGCTGCTTTTACAGAATCAATTACTTCTGAACCATCTTCTACTTTAAAAACACCTAAACCAAACCAAGGCATTTTTACACCGTTATGTAATGTTGTATAGTCCTTTAAACTTGTTAAAGTCATATTATTTCCCCCTAGCTTTTTTGTTTGTTGCTTCTACTGCTTTTTGAATTGCCTCTGAAAAATTATATTCGTATAAAGTTTTGAGACCCTCAGCTGTGGAACCACCTGGCGTTGTTACTTGTTCGCGGAGGTTAGCTGGATCTTGCGTTTGTTCGAGCATAGAAGCAGAGCCAGAAATCATTTGAATGACAAGATGTTTTGCGGTTTCTTCATCGACTCCATAACTTTTTGTTGCTTCAATTAAGCTTTCAGCAAAGTAATAAAGGAAGGCTGGTGCACTTCCAGTAACTGCAGTAAGCTGATGAACTTCTTCCTCAGTACAAAGTTGCGAAGTACCAATACCTCTTAAAAGCAGTTGCAGGGTTTCTTGATGCATCTCGGTTACTGATTGTCCCATTGTATATAAGGAGATAGACTTTCCAATTTCAGCAGCTGTATTAGGCATAATCCAAGCAACAGGCGTGCCTTTTGGGAGTCTAGCTTCTAAATAAGATGGTCCAACGCCAGCTGCTACTGTTACGACAAGTTGATTTGATATTAACGGAGATAGCTCAGCTAATAACTCTTCATGAGCAGAAGGTGGCATTGCTAAAACAACCGTATCGACAGATGTAACATGCTGCTTCCAATCTGTTGCAGTAGACACATTATATCGATGTTGTAACTGTTTTAGTTTTTCTGCGTTGCTTCGGTTAGAGACGATAATTTCTTCGATGTACTCTTTGCTTGTTTTAAGTAATCCGGAAAATATAGCTTCGGCCATACGACCGGCACCAATAAATAAAATTCGATGTTTAGTTAGCATATCCTTTATTCCTTTCTAGTAGAGATATGTTATAAAAACGATATCATCTTTAAGAGAATTTTGTAAAAAGAAAAGACTTACCGTAGATGGAATGGATAATGAGAAGGCGGAAATTCATGGTAAAGGAAAGGGCTATTACTTATACTGGTTTCTACGTCATACTAATATTAGCTGTTATTAATCTCTTTATATGTGTAGCTGGTTTGCTAGAGTGGAAGAGCAATTATAAGGGGCAAGAACATACAAATAATTATATCTAGAAAATAATTAGAATGGAAAAACCCCTGAAGCATATATGCTTCAGGGGTTTACTAATAGAATATAAGATTATGCTTTTGTCATACCAAGTAATACAGCACCGCCGATAATTAAAACACTGCCTAGTGCAATAAAGATCAATTGACGTTTTGTTTTCTTTTCACCTAAGAAGACAATTGCACCGAATGTTGAGATAACGATTCCAGTTTGAGATAATGGGAAGCTTGTTGCTACTCCGACACGTGGTAATGAAAGAAGTAAGAATAAGTTTCCCGTTCCCCATAGTAAACCGGATAAAGCATTACGAATTGCATATTTGTTAAATGGTTTATGTTTAGACGTCAGTACAACCGCACCAACAAACATACCAACTGCTTGTGGTAAAATAGCAGACCAACCATCGATATTATACCAACGAATAATAATTACATATACAAGATAGCCGAAAGTAGAAACAATTAAAGTAAGAAGTCCTTTTTTCAATTGTCCTGGTGGCTGAGCATTTTCTTTATCATCTAGTGATGTGAATACAACACCAACTACGATTAATAGGATTGCAATCGTTCCCAGAACAATTGTTGTCGTAGTAGTCCATTCACGGAAAGCGATAACCCCAAAGATAGAAGTTGCAACAAGTTGCATACCAGTAGAAATTGTTACGGTAGTTGAAACACCTAGTTTTTCAACTGTTTTTAATTGGTTTACTTGTCCTAAAGCCCAGAATAAACCTGAAATAAAACCAACAATTAAGACTGTCATTGTTAAAGCTGGTTGAGTAAATACATACATAATTGTTGCGAAGAATAGAGCACCGATTGTCATACCTACCGTTTGGCTATATGCACCACCGCCCATTTTTACGCTTACTAATAAGATGTTTCCCCATGCAATTGCAGGAAGAAGCGCTAATAAAATGTCCATTACAAGACTCCCTTCGGTTTCCTATACCAATATAATTACATATCGTTCTAACGATCGGTAATGCCCCACTAATAGAGTAGAAGATTACCGATCGCTAAAACAGGATGAAGAATTCACGATATAAATGCGTTTTCATTTCTTCATTTTTTGAAACACCTCCATATAATAACAGGAAATTGCCTATTTTAGAAAGTGAATTCAAATAAAATGTATATTTCAATAAGAGGTAAAATTCAGTTATTTCCCAACGACTTATTTATTTCCTAAGAAATAAATAAGCAGCTTCCAAAAAAGCTGCTTTAAAGGTTAGTAATTCTTTTGTTAATAAGCTGAATACATAGCAGAAATAGGAGTGACATACTAATAGTGATAACCACAAGTGTCCAGGCGAGTTGCATATTACTTGCGTCAATGGCCATGTAAATTGCAGTTGGGATTGTCTGTGTTTTACCAGGAATGTTCCCGGCAAACATGAGTGTAGCACCAAACTCACCGAGCGCGCGGACAAAGCTCAAAATCATCCCGCTTAGTAATGCAGGAAATGCGAGCGGAAGTGTAACGTGCAGAAAAACTTGATATTCACTTGCGCCAAGGTCACGAGCACTTTCTTCAATTTGTACATTTGCGATAGAAAATCCCGTTTTCGCTGATTGGTACATAAGCGGAAATGCAACAACTGTAGAAGCGATGATCGCAGCGGTAGATGTGAACATAATAGACTGCTGAAATAATGATTCAACCCACCTTCCGATCGGGCTGTTGTTTCCAAAGATGATAATGAGAAAGAAGCCGATAACAGTTGGTGGAAGTACCATTGGTAATAAAAATATGGTTTCTAATAGTACTTTATATCGCCATGAGGAGCGAGCTAGTGCTCGCCCGACAATCGTCCCTAAAATTGTAACGAGAATAGTGGCACACGCAGCTACTCTTAAAGATAGAAAGACAGGCGATATAATAGCATCAATGCTCATAGTAATTACGACAGGACTGTAAATCCATATTTCTTAAAGATAGATTGTGCATCTTTTGACTGCAAATACTCATAAAATGAAGTCGCCTCTTTCTTATGTTTAGATTCCTTTATAACACCTAAAGGATAGTGGATTGGCTCATGAGAAGTAGCTGCTGCTGTTTCACCAATCTTTACTTTATCTGAAATGAGAGCATCTGTTTTGTATACGATACCAGCATCGATATTCCCTGTTTCTACATATGTTAACACTTGGCGAACATCTTTTGTAAATACGACTTTATTTTGAACATCATTCCAAAGGTTTTCGTGTGTTAGAGAAGCCTTTGCATATTTTCCAGCAGGTACAGATTCAGGTGTACCAAGTGCAATTTTTTTGATTTTCTCATCTTTTAAATCTTGAAATTTTGTAAGAGAACTATCTTTAGGGATGACTAGAACTAGTTCATTTCCAAGAAGATTTTTCCCTTCTTTTTCATTAATGAATCCTTTCTTTACAAGGGTTTGGAATTTATCTTCTGCTGCAGAGAAGAATAAATCAGCAGGTGCACCTTGTTCAATTTGTTGTTGAAGTGCTCCAGAAGCACCGAAGTTAAAAGAAAGTTTGATATTTGGCTCTTTTTCTTTATATTGTTTTTCAATTTCTTTTAATGCATCTTGTAAGCTTGCAGCAGCTGAGATAGTCAGTTCAACTGTTTTATCTTCTTTAGCAGCTGACTTTGTATTCTTTTCCCCACTTGTACAAGCAGCACTAAATATAAGAAGGAAAGAAAGTATAAGTGCCCCAATAGAACGTAATGTAAATTTATTCATAAAAAAATCCCCTTTCGTTTTGATATAACTAATTATAACTAAGTATAACTAAATATAACTAGTTATAATTGAATATAATTTGAACATATATCTATTTTTAAAAAATAGGAGAAATATTCTTTTCTTTGTTACAATGAAAGGAGAAAGTGAGGAATCGTCTATGGATCATCATTCCTACACAACGGAAGAAGTAGCAAAGCGATTAAAGGTATCAAAATTAACTGTATACGACTTAATTAAAAAAGGAGAACTTCCTTCTTATAGAGTTGGTAGACAGATGCGCATTGATGCAGTGGATTTAGATCAATATATAAAACAAATGAAAACAGGAAAGGTACAAGTTACTCCTGTGAAAAACGATGGTAGTAGTATCTTGAACATGTGTATTATTAGTGGTCAAGAACTAACGTTAGATATGTTAGCTAAACGTATAGAAAATCGTTTGCCAAGTTCTAATGTTTTAAGAGCGTATCAAGGTAGCTTAACAAGTTTAGTGAAAATGTATCAAGGAGAAGGAAGTATCGTTAGTTTGCATTTGTTTGATGGTGAAACGGGTACATATAATGTTCCTTACGTAAAACGCATTTTAGTAGGTCAACCATGTATTATGATTAATTTATTGTCCAGAAATGTAGGGTTTTATGTCCAAAAAGGAAATCCGAAGAAAATAAAGACATGGGCTGACATATCCGGATCCACTATAAAGTTTGTAAATCGAGAAAAGGGTTCTGGTATTAGAGTGTTAGTGGATGAACAATTACGAATCCAAAAATTAAATAAATCCGATATTAGTGGATATGAATGGGAAGAATCGAATCATCTTGGTGTTGCCACGCAAGTTGCAAATGGAAAAGCTGATGTAGGAGTAGGTTCAGAAAAGTTTTCGCAAATTGTAAATGTGGACTTTATTCCAATCATGAAAGAACAGTATGATTTAGTAATTTTGAAGAATAAAGAAAATGAAGAGCTGGTTGAAGTCGTGAAAGATATTCTGCAATCGGAAGGATTTTATAATGAATTAAATGCGATTGGCGGATATGATATTAAGAAAACAGGTCAAATTATATATGAAACAAACTAAAAAGCTGCTTGTCTATAAGACGAACAGCTTTTTCTATATATAAAGGGGTTTGGGGAAACAAAGTATTAAATAAGACCTTGAGCAAGTGTGTAAATGAAAGCTGTAAGAAGAGTAGCTCCACTTGCAAGTCCGATAAAATGAAACTTTAATCAGTGAGGGCGGGGTATCCCTCGCTGATTATTAGTTGAACCAATCGGGCTTTTACGGGCAGTTGATCCTAAACCTAACTTCTTTGATTTCGCTGAATTTTGAAGTGGGAGTCTTACTGCCCGTTAATGCGGGGTAAAGTCTTATTTTTTGAAAGTAATGTTGTTCATTATAATCTCTCCTTATTTGTTTAATGTAGTTGCAACAGCTTTTGCATCGATAAGTGCGGATAGCACCATGCCCATTGTATGTAAAAATTTATTTGATTTCATATTGTTCATCATGCGTATCCGCTCCTTTTCGAATTGTTGTTGCCCTGCTTATGTCTTAATTATAGGAAATATGTCCACTTGCAACTATCGAATTAGCTTACGAAAGACTTACACTTTTGTAAGAAAAAAAGACATTCATGTAAGAATGTCTTTCACAGCATATTAATATGATGATGTTCTTCAATTGTTTTTAAAAAACTACGCATTGAATTCGTCATATAGCTATCTTTGCGGCGTATGAAAACCGTTGAAATACTGCCGTATTTTTCAGGGATTGCATGACAATGTACCTTACCTGCTTTAGAAAGATGATGGACAGCAGACTGTGGTACGAGTGTAATTCCGAGGCCAAGTGCAACGCTGTTTAATATTGTCTCTAATATATTGAATTCCATAATTCTTTTTGGTAGCAAACCTTCGTCTTTCAGCCATCGTTCTAATTTGGAACGGTATCCACATCCTTGGTTAAAAACGAGTAGAGGTGTTGTTGTAAATTCTTCTATATGAAAGGCTTTATTTTGTGTTATAAGCATTAATTTCTCTGTACTAACATCGTATTGTTCGATGAGTGGATGTTTAATAGGACCTGATATAAAGGCGCCATCTAATTGATGATCAAGTACTTCTCTAATTAATTCTTCTGTTAGACCCGCTTGTAATGATAAATCGACATTCGGATAGCTTTTATAGTAAGAAGATAAAATGGTAGGTAATGTACTTACTGTTTCTACTGTACCGATTTTTAATATACCGGAGGGTGTTTCACTATCTAAAAATACTTGTTTTAGTTCGTCGACATCTTGCAAAATTTTATTAACATAAACGAGCATTTTTCTTCCTTCAGCTGTTAAAGTCATCCCTCGTTTATGGCGGTAAAAGAGCGGGGTTTTTAATTCGTTTTCTAGTTGTTTAATACGTGCAGTTACATTTGATTGTACATAATTTAATTCCTTTGCTGCGTTACTTACACTACCCTGGTCGGCAACGCTTTTAAAGATTTGTAAGTCTCTTAATTCCATTTTGTAATCCCCCTTGATGTTAACTATCATTATAAATGATAGTTAACATCATTTTGAATCATTTTACGTGATATATTTTTTCTTTTACAATTCTCTTTGTGCAAATAGAAAGAAACGGGGGATTGCGGTGAGAAGAGGTCAAATGATAATAGGGGCTTTAGCGTGTTTAATTGCGAGTATGTCATGGGGAGCGATGTTTCCAGTTGCTGATCATGCGCTAGAATACATAGATCCATTTTATTTTTCGCTTATTCGTTATGGAGCAGTGGCGATAATGCTGATTGTATTGTTGTTAATGAAAGAAGGAAAACAGGCATTTCGTTTAGAGGGAAGAGGAAAGTTACTCGTCTTTTTTGGAACGATGGCATTTACAGTATATAATGTCCTCATATTTTTAGGGCAAATGTTAATGGGTAAGTCGGGTGTAATGGTAGCTTCCATTATGGAATCACTTATGCCGATGATTTCTATTTGTATTTTATGGGGATATAAGCATATAAAACCGAAGAAGTATATGATAACGAGTATGGTTATTGCTTTTGTAGGAGCTGTGTTTGTTATTACAAAAGGTGACATAAGTTTCTTTGTAACATTGAAAGATAATATGTTCCCATTAGCATTTATATTTATTGGTGTTGTAGGCTGGGTTATTTATACGATGGGTGGTCAAACGTGTAGTGATTGGTCAACATTACGTTATTCTACGTTGACGTGTGTATTCGGTACGACTGTTACAGGGATTATAACTGTAATCATTACATCGTTTGGTTACGTATCGGTTCCGAGTATGGGAACGATTTCTATCGTGAAATATGATTTATTGTTTATGATGACGTTACCAGGTATCGTAGCGTTACTTGCTTGGAACTATGGTGTGAAAATTTTATCGTCCATTAATGGGATTTTATTTATTAATTTTGTACCAATTACGACTTTAGTTATTATGATGATGCAAGGGTATCAGATTACAATGTTTGATATTATAGGGACTGTACTTGTTATTGCAGCACTTATTCGCAATAACGTTTGCCAGAGAAAAGAAGAAAATATAAATAAGAGAGTTTTACAAGAAGAACAATTACGTCAAGCTGTTTAATAGGCAAATGGAGGATTTCACATGTTAGAAAGTTTATTGTTTTTCTTCGCCGTCGGAGTTGCCTGTGAGCTTGCAGCAATTAATCGAAATGGTCGTAAAAAGATAAAACAACAAGCTGAGCTGATACAGCTTTTAAAAGAGTTGAAAGAAAGAAAAAATTAAAAAGACGACCGGGCATAGACGGTCGTCTTTTTCTATATAAAGGGGAAAGGGGACACAAAGTTATACAAGCGTAGCAGCGTAAATGAAAGCAGTAAGAAGAAGAGAGCCGCTAGCTAATCCTAAAAAATCTAATTTGTTAAAAGTACTGTTATTCATAATACATTCTCCTTACTTGTTTAATGTAGAAGAAACAGCTTTTGCATCGAAAAGAGCTGATAATACCATGCCCAATGTATTTAAGAGATTGTTCGTTTTCATTTTGTTCATCATATTAATCCACTTCTTTTCGAATAATTGTTGCCCTGTTTCTGACTTAATTGTATGAAATATAGTAAGAAGTAACTATCGAATTAGCTTACAAGAAAATTACACTTTTGTAAGAATTGAAATTTAACAATTCATACTTAATTTTATTACCAACTCCTAAAACTTAGTGTTATAATCGTTATAAGAATATGATTATACTTCGGATGTTTAGAAAGGAACGAAACAAATGTATAAACCAATTACATTTTTGTTGAAATATATATTTAAAACAGCTGGAAAAGTAGAAGTACAAGGAAGAGAAAAGCTACCAGAAGGTGGACCGTATGTTGTTGCATGTACACATACAAGTTTTATGGATGTATTAATGTTAGCTACAGGGATGTATCCAACTCAAATTCATTACATGGCCAAAAAAGAATTATTTGAAGGGAAATTCAAAAATTGGTTCTTTAAAAATGTAAATGCATTCCCTGTAGATCGTGCGAACCCAGGACCAAGTACACTTAAAATTCCATCACGTTTATTAAAAGAAGGAAAGGTAGTAGGGATTTTTCCGAGTGGAACGAGATCAGCGGAAGATGTTTCATTAAAAGCGGGTGCTGTGACAATTGCGATGCGTTCTAATGTTCCGTTAGTACCAGCAGCTTATGTTGGTCCATCAAGTGTAAAAGAATTAATAAAGGGGAAAAAGGCACAATTGATTTTTGGAGATCCAATTCAAATTGAGGCTGGAGAACAAATAGATCGAAAAACCGCTATGAAAATGATGACAGATCAATTAAATGAGAAGTTTGAGGAGTTAAAAGAAGCTTTGCAATCAAATCAAAAATAAGAAAAGACGACCGGGCATAGACGGTCGTCTTTTCTATTACTATTTATAATAAAGGGGAAAGGGGACACAAAGTTATACAAGCGTAGCAGCGTAAATAAAAGCAGTAAGAAGAAGCGAGCCACTAGCTAGTCCTAAAAAATCTAATTTGTTAAAAGTGATGTTATTCATAATACATTCTCCTTACTTGTTTAATGTAGAAGCAACAGCTTTTGCGTCGATAAGAGCGGAAAATACCATGCCCATTGTATGTAAGAAATTGTTTTTTTTCATTTTGTTCATCATATTAATCCGCTCCTTTTCGAATAGTTGTTACCCTGTTTCTGACTCAATTGTATGAAATGTTGCGGAAAGTCACTATCGAATTAGCTTACAGAAAAATTACACTTTTGTAAGAGAAACGAATGAAGGTGTAATGATAAGAAGATTTGACATATGTTCATGAGATTCATTAAGTTAAAGGTAGAGGTGAGTGTATGGCTAATATTAAAGATATTGCAAAGATGGCGGGAGTTTCAGTTACGACTGTTTCGAGAGTGTTGAATGATCACCCATATGTAAGTGAAGAAAAAAGAAAAGCGGTTATAGAGATAGTTGAGAAATTGAATTACTCGCAAAACGCAAATGCTGTTCATTTATCAAAAGGAAAAACGAATATTGTTGGTGTGATTTTACCGTATATTAATCATCCGTGTTTTGATGCGATGGTGAGCGGAATGATGGAGACTGCGTTAGCGCATAATTACAGGGTGCTACTTTGCCAAACGAATTATAATAAAAAAGAAGAAATGAAAAGTTTACATATGTTAAAAACAAAACAATTGGATGGTCTTATTATTTGTTCACGTGCAAATGATTGGGAAACGATAGAACCGTATGCTTCTTACGGCGCAATAATTGCTTGTGAAGACAATGATATTTCAAACATCTCAAGTGTATATACGAATCATTCAGCGGCCTTTCAATTAGGAATGGATTATTTGATTGAGAAAGGTTATAAAAAAATTGGTTATTGTACGGGAAGAAAATTAGGGCCGAGTAGTCAAAAGCGTTTTGATGTTTATAAACAGCAATTGCAATCTATAGACGAAGAGGTTAATGAAGAATGGATTTTTACAGAATGTTTTACACTAGAAGATGGTGTAAAAGTGGCTCATAAGTTAAAAGAGATGCAGGATCTTCCTGAAGCATTAATAGTAGCAGGTGATGAAGTTGCGATTGGGGTTATGACAGAGGTTGAAAAATTAGGGATTCAAGTTCCTGAGGATTTAGCGATTATTGGCTTTGATAATCAACCTATCTCGCAAGTGTTACAATTGACAACTATTGATCAAAATTTAAAGGAGATAGGGAAAACTGCTTTTGAAATGTTGCATAGAAAAGTGAATGACGAAAGTTCTGAACAAGAAAAGCTGGAAATTCCATACGAACTTGTGGAACGCTCTACAGTTTAATCTTAATCCGTTATGTGTATAATCGCATAACGGATTATTTTTTTGGAATATCTTTGACAGGAAACGCGTTTCATACTTTATAAAGGAGTTAAACCGGTCTGTAATAATCCATGGATTCTTTTCAAGTGTTAATGCAGTGAATAGAATTTGGAGGAATATGCATGAATGAACTTTTATCGAGTATGAAAAAGTATGTAGATGATGATGAAAAGATTTTGGCTTTTGTGGTAGGGATATTTGAGAAGGATAATTTTATATTATCGTATCAACATGGGGTTTTTGTTGCCACTACTAGACGTCTCCTTTTTCACGGGAAATTTCCGTACTATTCTTCAACATTTAAAGAGTATTCATATTTGCATATAGATAGCATAGATTTTCATCCGTATTTTGAATTTACTTGTAATCATGAAACCATTCGCGCTAAGTATATTCAGAAAGGGAATGTGGAGCAATTTGTTCGTGCAGTTAGAGCAAATATGAATAATTAATCACCCCTCTGTTTAAACATAATATTTCAATTTTTAAGAGGGAAAATGCGGAATAAAAACCACTTCTAAACCTCTAGGAGATAGTGATACAATGTCAAATGGGGGGAGGGTATGAACTATGGTTAATCAACGTATAAAGGAAATAACACTAATTACAATTGGTTCATTATTATTCGCAATTGGTATTAATTACTTTGCAATTCCAAACCGTTTATCGGAAGGTGGAATTATTGGTTTAACGGTTGTTACGTACTACTTATTTGATTGGTCACCAGGAATTGTGAACTTTGCTATAAATGCAATTTTACTAGCTGTTGGTTATAAATTTTTTGATAAGAAAACAATGATTTATACAATTTTAGGGATTGTAGAAACATCTTTGTTTTTATACGTTACAGAACATATTGAATATCATGTAAATAGTGATACATTATTAGCAGCTTTATTTGCTGGCTTATTTGTTGGTATTGGATTAGGCTGTATGTTCAAAGCCGGAGGTACATCGGGAGGATCAGCAATCTTAGCTCAGTTAGCAAATCAATATTTAGGTTGGAGCGTAGGTAAAGGCGTACTAATTATTGATATTGTTGTAATTGCTGGTTCTGTATTTATAATAGGGCAAGAAAAGGCAATGTATACACTTGTAGCTGTGTTCATCGGAGCGAAGGTGATTGATTTCATTGTAGAAGGAATGGATACAAAAACGGCTGTTACGATTATTTCGAATCAACCAGATTTAATTCGTGAGGCTATTACGAAAAATATGACACGCGGTGTTACTGTATTAGAAGGGCGCGGCGGATATACTGGTAAAAATAAAGAAGTTTTATATGTTGTTATTAATAAACAAGAGCTTGTTAAGTTAAAACAAGTTATTAGCCGGGTAGATGAAGATGCTTTCGTTGTTATACATGATGTACGTGATGTACTTGGCGGTGGCTTTAAAGCAAGCTAAAAGGTGAACGAGTAAATTCGTTCCCCTTTTTTAATTCTTACAAAAATGTAAGTGTAATGTAATGAGATTCAATAGTAGATTTTATTCCCCCTTTTTAAAATGGATGTATATATATCCTGCAGAGGAGGAATGTTTATTATGAAGAAAAAAATGATCACTACTATAATAGCGATGATAGTAATAGTAGTAATGTTACTGCCTACGAAACTTGGACCGGTTATCGATAAATATAATCCATTTTATAAGACGAAAGAATACTATACGGTTGTGAATACAATTGGTCAGCATATTGGTGATGAGTGGTATGAATATGAATTTATTGCATTCGATGAACGTGGTAGAGAGCAGAAAATAAAGAAAACGGTTAAGCATATGTTAAAGAGAGATGAAGCATTAAAGGTTTTTGCAAAAGGACGTTACGGTGAATCGATTGAAGAGATTGAGGTTGCAAATATTCCTATAAATGCGAAGAGCAAACTTTTAACGATGAGATAGTAAAATATACCCCCAGCTATTTTTTGTCGAAAATAAAAATACTGGGTAAGGGTATTTTTGAGATTAATAAAAAAGCCTTAGTACATATAGACTAAGGCTTTTTTATTATATAAAGGGGAAGGGGGTACATTGTAGTAGCATAGGTGAAAGGTATAAGAAGAGTAGCTACTAGCAATGTAATTTGGTTATGTGAGTGTTCTTCTTATTTGGCTTACTTTCTAACGTTATTGTACGAAATATAAGTAAGGGGAACTATCGAATTACATTACACATAACTTACAAACATGTAAGCCTTCTGTAATGTAATTCGATAGTTAAAAGATAGTAATTTTCATATAGTATAACTAGAAAGTCTCAATGTATTACTTTCTGTTTGTAATGAAGAATGAAAAACCAACTAATTTTTAATAATCCTCATCTGAATAAAGATGAGGATCCTTTTTTAAACCTTACAACATTGTAAGGTTTACGTAAGTTAATTCGATAGTAAATTTGTCATATTTTTTGCATAATAGATACAGATAGAAAAATAATTAGGGATCTAGTAAGAAGGGAGAAAAATGGGATGCGTAAAGAAGAAGTAGTGAAGTTACCAATTAAAGATTTCTGTAGCTACTTTACTGTTGCCGTAGTGTGTATTGGATTATTTGATATCATAACAAACTTAATTGTTAAATAATATAGATGCTAAAACAAGAAAGGAAGTCCTTTCTTGTTTTTTTTATGGGGGCATAAAGATGAAATGGATTGATAGTCATATACATGTTGATCAATATAAGGATGAAGAGAAGAGCAGATTACTAAAAGAGGTGGAAAATAGTAATGAAATAAAGGGGCTTATTGCAGTATCTATAAATTATCACTCTTGTAAGGAAACGTTATCTTTAGCGAAGAAGTATCCTTTTATATATCCAGCGATAGGGTTTCATCCAGAGCAACAGATTCATAAAGAGGAGTGTGAACAGATTTATCAACTTATTGAACAGAACGCAGAGGGAATTGTTGCGATTGGTGAAGTAGGTTTGCCCTATTATTTGAGAAAAGAAGATGAAAGAATTGCTGCAGATCCATACATAGCTGTATTGAAAAAATTTATAGAACTAGCTAGTAAGTATAATTTGCCGATTGTATTACACGCAGTTTATGAAGATGCTGACATTGTATGTGATTTGCTAGAGAAATATAAAGTTTCACGTGCACACTTCCATTGGTTTAAAGGAAGCGATGAAACAATGAAACGGATGATGAGAAATGGTTATTATATTTCGATTACACCGGATGTTTTACATAAGGAGAAGATTAGAGAAATCGTTTCGTATTATCCGCTTGAATATATGATGGTAGAAACAGATGGACCGTGGGAATTTCAAGAGGATGTTATAACGCACCCAAGAATGATTCGAGAGGTATTAAAGGAAATTAGTTCTATAAAAAACATATCCATTGATAAGGTCGCAGAAACAATATATGAAAATACAAGTCGATTTTATTTGAAAGGATAGGAGAATTATAGTTTTAATCATGTAACGGAAAAAGTAAAAGTTGAATTTATTTAGTAAAATACCACGGTTTGATATATGACAAAAAACCACCAAGCGTTCCGCTCGGTGGTTTTGTATTAGGATTCTAATTTTTTCGCACGTTTTAATAATAAAAGAAAGACAATGATAACGAACCCTAGTATAAGGAAGAAGCCATATTGCTTTATATAATCAATTATGTCATTCGCACTGGTTGGTTTTTCAACGTGAATGCCATCTTTATTCGTCGTAATATGAATATCTTTCATTTTTACTTCATTCTTTTCCTTTTGTAAATCAATCCATTCTATATTTGGAATACTTTCTAGATCCTTTAACACTTCTTTTAATGGTTTCACACCTAAGTAAGGATGATAGAATGCTCCAATAATCCCATCGGATAATTTAGCAACAGATAAAGCATTTGCTTTCATTTTAGCAATAGCTTGTGGCTTATCTTCTTCAATAAAACCGACTGTTTCAGGCATTAATTTCATTCCATGTAGAAATGTTGGTGTACTTCTATATGCTGGAGAGTGCATGGATTTCCAAGTTGTATCACTTAACTGTAGTTGTCCTACATAAGTTGAAAAGTATCTTGATAATATTTCATACCCTTTTTGAGACATTGTGTAATGAGGTGCTTCAAAGGCGACAGGATATAGTTTAGCATCTACAAGTTCTTGAATCCCCTTTTCGATATGATCTGTCGTATATTTTTCCTCAAACTCTTCCCCTTTTTTTACATATTGGTTATATGCCTCTATATTTGGAAAGTCATCTTTTGTCTTCGGTTTTTCATGTTTCGGTTGGCGAATTGGTTGATCTGTCTTTACGTCCCAAAATTCAAAACCTTCCCCAGTTTCACTATCATAAAATTGATGAGTGTAACCATGCATAATAATCGCTGCACCATCATCTTGCATAGAGCGTAAAAGATCGACTAGTTCGGGTTTATCTTTTAAATGTAGTGTTTTACCTGTATCTGGATCTGTATATACAGGAATAACAGTGATCATGTAAGGAATCTTTTTCTCTTTTAGTAATTCAGCAATTTCTTTTAATTGATATGTATCTGCGGCTGGGTGAACATCCTCAAGACGTAAATAAGCTAATTTTTTATTAGTTTCGGGTTTTTGCTGAAAATAAGAAAATAGGCTTTCGCCAATATAATAAGATATCCAATCAAAGAGGTTAGAAGTTGCTACATAATAAGAATTGTTTTGCTGTACAATTAATGGATAAGTATTATTTCCTCTTAAAGCATGGGCGAGAATTGTTCCATTTGTGTCAAGTTGTTTAATTGTTCTTTCTTCTTCTAATATATTCTTTAGTTTACGTGTTGGATATTCAATTGTATCAGAGTTTATATCTTCATTTTTAAGTGTGATAAATGAAAAACGATTAGATAACTGTTCTATATTTTGACCTAAAACTAGTAATGGTCCTGGGAATCCTTCTAGAAATTTCTTTGCTTCAGTAGAAAGTTCTTCTTGTTTTTCACTCATGTAAATAACATGTGTATACGAAGATTTATCAGTTATTTCAGCTAACTGTTTTATGTTTTTAATTGTTATATTATTAGTGAAATGTCCTACTTGTGTATTAAGTATTTGGATATCACTTGTAATTTGATCATCGTTTGAACTGTATAAAATAAGGGTTTTTGGTTGTTCGGTTTTTTGTGCGGAAATAGGGACAGGAATTAATAGTAGTAAACTAAATAAGAGTAACAGCCATTTTTTCATATTATTATTCTCCTAGTTTATATTTAGAATTCAATTTACAATTATATACAATAAATGCGTTATAGTCTATGAAAGTTACATTTTTGCACGCATTTACCAGATTTTTTTTCACAAAATCGGTCTAAAGCATGATGATAATATGTATAGTTATTTGCTATGATAAAAGAGTAGTAGAATGTAGGTAATTGTAAAGGGAAGGCTGAAAGGGGACAAATTTCAGCGGAGAAAGAGGTAGAGGTAGTGAAGAAATTCTTTGTAGGATTTTTAGTTGTTCTTGGAGTATATTTATATTTCCAAGGAAAGTCTGAAGGAATGGATAAGCTAGTGAATGGAACAAGCTATGTTGATTCAGAAGAAGCAAAACAGATGAAACAAATCATTATAGAGGAAGCGAAGAAAGTAAATCTTCCGGAATGGATACCTCTTGCAATTGCTGAGCATGAAAGTCGATTAAATCCAAGAAGTGTTGGAGATAATGGAACTTCATTCGGATTGTTTCAACTACACCGCGGCGGCGGGCTTGCACCAGAACATTTAACTGATGATGAGCTGAAAGATCCACGTACAAATGCGCAAATTGCAATGCCGCATTTAATGAAAGGATATAAGCGTGGGGTGCAAAAAGGTTTGACTGATTTTGCATTACTGAAATATATAGCGAATACATCTGGATGGCCAGGGAATTTAGGGCCAGAGTGGACGGATAATAACATGAAGTATAACATCGGATTAGAAGATGTGTACTATCGAAATAAAGGTGTAATTAAAGAGTAGGTTTTGATACCTACTCTATTTTTTTTTGATAATCGTTTCATTTTGTGAAATACTCCGCTAGTTGTATTTTTACGTATTCTAGTTTTGTGGAAACTTGAGGTATTTTATATCCTACATACAGCGGTGAAACGACAAACCTAGGAACAACTTTACAAATGATTTTTCCATTTAAGTAATAGAAGAATAAGTTATAACTACTGCATCCTTTATGGAAATCTGTCAGTATGTAACGTACAGTTTGCTGAATGTAATTTGCCATATCATCTATATATGAAATATTATCAATGATTATATTGAATTCAGTGAAGCCAATAATGGGACGCTCTGAAATATTAAGCTCAATGCGTTCGTTTTTTTGAACAATTACCCCTTGGAAATTTTCTTCTTCAATATTTTCAAGATAATCTACATATTTCATTCCGATAATTTGCATGTGTGCATGATGCAAACTTCCGCCTGAAAATGGACCGTGA
This sequence comes from Bacillus sp. NEAU-Y102, assembly GCF_054788175.1. Classification (NCBI taxonomy): domain Bacteria; kingdom Bacillati; phylum Bacillota; class Bacilli; order Caryophanales; family Bacillaceae; genus Bacillus; species Bacillus sp. NEAU-Y102. Next base: position 41,926 of record NZ_JBTWFK010000016.1, read on the forward strand.
TTTTTGTATAAAATTACAGATGCGAACTCTTCTTTCTTCTGTAAGTGTAACCAATGTTGAATAGAAAATTGCATTAATTTCCGCATATGTTCTTCTGTATATGTTGCGATATGATCTTCGCAATTATCGGTTTCAATTAACACTGTTTGAAATGTATCTTGTAATGTAGGAAATTTATTTTTTAACCAAATAATAGAACCATCAGTTGCTAAAATATCCGTTAAATGTTCTGTATCGCAAAATGGACATGCAGCGCTTCTATTCCGAATACTTTCTGGTTTTTGTTTACCGATATCGTTTAAAAAATATAGTTGTTGTGTATCCATTTATATATATGCCCCTTTAAAATATGTGTAAAAATCCCGCTTAATACATTCGGGAAAAGGAGAAGGAAATCCTCTAAAGGAATAAGGGAAAAATAAAAGACAAGATATCCTCATTACGATAGGGTACCTTGTCTTTTATTTTTTCTCTAATAGTGTGTATGGATAATATAGAACATTTTCAGTATTTTTCTTTTTTCTATTTTTTATTGTGTATAAGGTAATTGCTGTGCTTGCAATTATAATAATGGCTTTCTTCATATTCATATACCCCTTTTTATTGTTGGTTTAATTCTTGGCTAACTGCTTTTGCATCGACCAAAGCGTGTAAAATCATTTTTACCATGTTCATCATATTTCTTCACTCCTTTTTATAGTTCATTTAGTTCTTTTACAACTGCTTGTCCGTTCACTAATACCTCAAAGATTGCTTTTACGATTTCTTTTATCATGTTTGTTTCCTCCTTTTGTTTGTCTCTCTTGTTTACATCTTTATTGTATAGGGAGGCATCTTTTCGTACTATCGCTTTCCATTACGTGAACATAACAGTTTTGTAAGATTTGATGTCACTCATTGAAATGTTTAGTCTATCTTCATTATTTTCAGAAAAATGACTATTCAAACATGAAATAGGGAAGTATAATAAAGAAGTAAGTATTAAATTCCGTACGAAAGGGGTGAATGAGATGAAACGTTCTTTAGCTGCACGTGCCAAATTTTTAGATTTTATCTATTTTTGTCGTGCGATTTTTCATGATGTAGTTGTTAACGGGATACGTATGCCCTTTTTTAACAATTGCATAGTGACTATTGAACGATAGGAATCTCTTCACCCATTTTTAATAAACGTGTGAAAAGGGAGCTATTTGGCTTCCTTTTTCTATGCCGAAAACCATGGGGAATGTTTCTTTCTCATGGTTTTTTATATTGAAAGGAGTACGGAAAATGACTATTTGTAGTGTAAATAATGTAACGAAATCTTTTGGTGGAAACATCATATTTGAAAATATATCGCTTGAAATAAAGAATGGTGAACGTGTTGGGTTAGTTGGTCGTAACGGTAGTGGGAAGACAACAATCTTTGGGCTTCTAACGGGAATGGAGAGTTTGGATACAGGAGCCATCCATATGAAGAAAGGTACACGTATTGGTCATGTCGCACAAATTCCGAAGTTTGATGAGGCCATGACTGTATATGATGTATTGAGTTCCGCTTTTAAAGTAGAAAAGGAATTAGAAAAAGAAATGCATGCTCTAGAAAAAAATATGGCAGAAGAGCAGGAACAATCTTCTTTGCAAAAGCTAATGGAGGGGTACGGAGTAATTCAAGAAAAATTTGCATTTCTCGGTGGTTATGAAATAGAGGCAAATATAATGAAGGTAGCAAATGGCTTACAAGTGACAAACTTATTTTCAAGAGTATTTACGGAATTAAGTGGAGGAGAACAGACGAAAGTAAGCCTTGCATATATGCTATTGCAGAAACCAGATTTACTTCTATTAGATGAACCAACAAATCATTTAGATTTGTTTGCAGTTGAATGGTTAGAGCAATTTTTAAAAGAATATAATGGAACAGTTATGGTTATTTCACATGATCGCTATTTCCTTGATGAAGTTGTAACGAAAATTTTTGATTTGGAAGATGGAGCGATTCACGTGTACCATACGAATTATTCTCAGTTCGTTGAGGAGAAGGAAGGAAGATTACTTCAAGAGTTTCAAGCTTATCAAGAGCAGCAAAAGAAAATAAAGAAAATGAAAGAAGCAATTAAGCGCCTACGTGAATGGGCAAATCAAGCGAATCCTCCGAATGAAGGATTGCATAAAAGAGCGAGAAATATGGAACGTGCGTTAGAACGTATAGAGAAATTAAAGAGGCCGATTTTAGAACGGAAACAGATGGGTCTTCAGTTTGAAGGGCAAGAGAGAAGCGGGAAAGATGTTGTTGTAATGAAAGAAGTGAGTAAAGGTTTTGCTGGCCGACCTTTATTTGAACAAGCGAATTTACATGTTCGTTTTCAAGAGCGTGCTGCTATCGTTGGTCGCAACGGCACAGGGAAGACCACTTTACTAAAATTACTATTAAAAGAAATGGAACCAGAAGCTGGCGCAATTAGGGTTGGTAGTAGTGTGAAAATCGGTTATTTATCACAGCATACGTATGAAAATATGAAGAGTAATGTATTGGAAGCATTCAGGGAGAATGTGGCTGTAACAGAGGGAGAAGCAAGACATATATTAGCTAAGTTTTTATTTTATGGTCCAGCAGTATTTAAGAAAGTAACGCAACTTAGTGGTGGAGAAAAAATGAGGTTAAGACTTGCGCAACTTATGTATCAAGACATCAATTTTCTAATTTTAGATGAGCCGACAAACCATCTTGATATTGAATCAAGAGAAGTTTTAGAGGAAGCCCTTGAGCAATATAACGGGACGATTTTAGCTGTTTCACACGATCGATATTTTTTAAATAAGTTATTTGAAAAGACGTACTGGATTGATGAATGTAAATTATTTGAGTTTGCAGGAAACTATGCATGGGCTCGTCAAAAGTGGGAAGAAAAGCTTGAGAAGCAAGTAATAAAGCAGAAACGCCAAGGAAAAAAAAGTGTTGAAACGGTTCCTGTAAAAGAGAAAGAAGCTAGGAATCTTGAAGAGATTGAAAACGAGTTAATGCATGTAGAAGAAGATGTATATGCAATAGAATGTGAAATGGAACATGTAGCTGATGTTGAAAGACTTGAAAAATTATATGAGGAAAAAACGAAGAAAGAGTTGTTACGAGCAGAGTTATATAATGAATTAGAGAATATTGTGGAGTAATGAGTAGAAAGCCACTTCCTTTCAGTTTTGCTGGAGGAAGTGGCTTTTTTCATAATGATATTTGGCTTTAAAGGTTAAATAAAGCGATGTGTTTCACGTGAAACAGTAACTTAGATAAATCCGTGTTCCTCAATTTGCATAGCTTGTGAAACATATGAAATGATAAGGTGAAAAATAAATGTCATTAGTGGTTTTTCGATAGGAGTAATTACAAAAACAAAGGCTAATTATTTCCCGAGAGATAAAGTGAGACTTTAATCAGTCCTCACGAATCGGGCTTTTACGGGCAGCACGCCCCCCACCTAACTTCTTTGCTTTCGCTGAATTTTGAGGTGAGGGTCTTACTGACCGGAAAATAGTGGGATAAATATGTGTAAAAGAGACTAGTGAATGAAAACGAAAAGAGAGCAAAGTTACAGCTTTACGCGCTGAACTCTGCTCTCTTTTTGCGTGGTATCTTCTCTCGTTGAAATTATAATAGCGATCCCGAGCATGATAAAAAAAGCTAAAAAGAGGACGAACTTTGGGAAGAACGGGAATAGTAATAGCGCCCCGACTATCATAATTGTTAATAATACGTAGTGCAGGACGTATTGGAATAGGTTGTCCATATTTTCGCCCCCTTTTTGGTAATTGGTTATTAGTATTCTATGTTTCATGCTGAAGAAATAGAAGTAGATTTTTAAGTTTTTAATACGAATTATAGCTGAGTTTTCTTAAAGTATAAATGTAGAGATAAAATTTTGTAAAAATTCTAAAAATATTTATTTAGAAAGAATTGACAAAACATAATGAACGATATAAGCTAATAACCATAAAGTCTACCGGAAAGGTCGGAATAAGATTGTTACCCCTCAAAAACATCTATTTTTTTACGATTAAAACCGACTTTTCCGATTGGCTATAAATGTTGCTGTGGGAGGCATACATAAGGTAATTCGTTCAGAGGGTATAATCATAAAAAGTTAGGGTGGGGACAATGAAGAAAAAGACAAAAAAATGGGCTGGTGTATTTTCGGTATTAATGAGTAGTTCGCTTGTGTTGTCTGCTTGTGGGGGACAGGAGGACGCGGCTTCTACAGAACCGGTTAAACAGCAGGATTTAAAAAATGTGAAAATTGAAAAGATCGCTGCGACAGATAAAACGAAAGTGCCAGACAAAGCGAAGAATAGAAAAGATACGTTAGTAGTTGGTATTAGTAAGCCAGGCGGCGTATTTTTACCATACTTCCAACAAAATGGTTGGGATGGAAACGTAACTTCAGTTATTTTTGCATCTCTCGTATCAACCGATAAACAAGGGAAACCAATTCCAGAATTAGCTGAGAAGTGGGACGTTTCTTCTGATCAGTTAACATATACATTCCATTTACGTAAAGATTTGAAATTTAGTGATGGATCGCCATTAACGGCGGATGATGTAGCTTTCACATTGACGCTTTTACATGATAAGGCATATGAGGGTGAAGTAGATATCTCTCAATATGCGGTTAAAGGTGGTAAAGAATATAAAGAAGGAAAAGCAACTTCAATTGAAGGTATTCAAGTTGTTGATCCACAAACAATTAAAATTACAACTGAAAAAGTGAATTCACAAGCTATATTTGTTTTAGGAGGTACAGTACTATCAAAAGCTTATTATGGAAAAGATTATAAGCAAAATACAAGCTTAGATTACTTAAAAGATTTATATGGAAAGCCATTAGCTGCGGGTCCATATAAATTTGAAAAGTATATTCCAGGTCAAGAAGTTCGTTTTGTAGCAAACGAAAATTATTATGCGGGTAAACCAAAAATTCAAAACTTCATTTATAAAATTACTTCTGGTGATACGAAGCTTCAGTTGTTCCAAACAGGAGAAGTTGACCATACTGGCTTAGGTACTGGTGATGAGGTTCTTGAACAGGCTAAGGCTTTAGAATTCGCAAATATCCAAATCGAAACAGCACCGTCATATAGTTATATTTATATGAATAATAATAAGCCTTACTTAAAGGATAAAAAGGTTCGCCAAGCACTTATTTACGGATTAGACCGCAAAAAATATGTTGATACAGCGTTAAAAGGATACGGTACAGTAGCCAATGTACCAATTCATCCAACTTCTTGGGCTTATACGGAAGAAGGAGTTAATAAATACGAATACGATAAAGAAAAAGCGAAAAAATTATTAGATGAAGCAGGGTGGAAAGTTGGTTCGGATGGAATTCGTGAAAAAGATGGTCAAAAATTAAAACTTTCTTATTTCGGTCCAAGTTCGGCTAAAGATAGTGATTTATTAATTCCGATTGCGAAAGAGAATTATAAAGAAATAGGTGTAGAGTTTAATCCTGAATTTATGGACTTTAATACGATGCTTTCTAAGGTAAACAAAGGGGATTATGATTTAGCTTCTGTTTCGACACCGATTACAAGTGACCCGAGTGAAACAGCTGGTGAATATTTGTCTACTGCAAATGAAACTAGTCTTGGTTATAAGAATGCAAAAGTAGATGAGCTAATTCAAAAAGGTATTGAAACTGTAGATATCGAAAAGCGTAAACCTATTTATAAAGAATTGTATAAAGAATTAAGTGATGATCCACCAGTAATTCTATTAAACTACCGTAGAACAATTACTGGTTATAACGGGAATATAAAAGGAATTGATCCTGAAAAGTACAACAGTATTAGTGCAAACTTACCAGTATTATCATTTGAAAAATAACGATAAGAATGTATAAGTAGAAGACATTTTTTCATTCGGTTAGTAATGTGCCGCTTTGAAAAAATGTTCTTCTATTTTAAGCATAAGATTGGAGAGAAAAAGGGTGAAAACATATATTGTTCGTAGGTTGTTACAAATGATTCCTACACTGCTTGGTACATCAATTATTATCTTCGTCCTGTTCGCACTTCTTCCTGGGGATTATATTGATTCAAATCCGAAAATTACACCGGAAAGAGCAGCTGAACTGAGGGAATTATATGGGTTGAACAAACCGATTGTTGAGCGTTATTTTCATTGGTTAGGTAATGCATTGCAAGGGGACTTTGGCTTCTCGCTTCAATATCAAGAGCCTGTAACGTCATTATTAAATAAATTTATTTGGAATTCTTTTAGTGTAGCAATTATTGCATTGTTTTTTATTTGGCTAATTGCACTTATTATCGGTGTATTCTCGGCGACGAAGCAACATTCTTTGTTCGATAAACTTGTAACAATCGGTGTTTTTGCAGCAATGTCATTCCCTTCATTCTTTATCGGTTTGTTTTTAATTAAGGTGTTTGCGGTTGACTTTAAGTTATTACCGATAGGTGGAATGATTGATGTTGGCAGTAATTCAACAGGATTTGCTTACGTGATAGAAGTTGCAAAACATATGATTTTACCAGTATTTATTTTGACACTTCTTGGGGTCGGCTCGCTAACTCGTTATTTTAGAACAAGTATGTTAGAGGTTGTAAGACAAGATTACATACGAACAGCAAGAGCGAAAGGTTTGAAGGAGAAGACGGTTATTTATAAGCATGCATTAAAAAATGCAATTTTACCGGCAATTACGTTATTAGCATTTGAATTACCTGGCTTGTTTTCTGGGGCAATTATTATTGAACAAATTTTTAACTGGCCAGGAATTGGTAATATTCAATTAGAAGCATTAAATTTCCGTGACTATACAGTATTGATGGCATTTACGATGTTTCTTTCTTGTTTAACAATCGTTTCAAACTTTTTAGCAGATATCGTATATGCAGTTGTTGATCCACGAATTCGGTTGAAGTAAGGTGGGGAAAGAAATGGAGACTGTTACAGTAATTACAGAAAAAAAAGAAAAAAAGAGAAGAAACGCATCATCACCATGGCGACAAGCTTTTAAAAAGATAAAGAAAAATAAGATGGCACTTGTAGGGTTTTATGCATTAATTTTTATGTTTTTATTTTGTTTTATCGGTCCGTTCTTTTCTCCATATGCATCAGGAAAAATACAAGTTGCGCTCATTAACAAACCACCTAGTTTTTCTCATTGGCTTGGTACAGATCAATTAGGAAGAGACATTTTAACAAGGCTTATGCAAGCGGGACGTATTTCATTAACCATTGGTTTAGCTTCAATGGTTTTATCAGTTATACTTGGAGCTTTATTAGGAGCGATTGCAGGTTTTTATCGTGGTATTGTGGACAATATTATTATGCGGCTTGCAGATATTTTAATGTCGATGCCAGGATTACCGTTACTTATTATAATGGGTGCGATTTTATCAGAGTGGAAAGTACCGTCTGATTATCGGTTGTATGTCATTATGATTATTTTAAGTTTAGTAGGTTGGCCAGGGCTTGCACGCCTTGTAAGAGGGCAAATTTTATCACTTAGGGAGCAAGCATTTATGCAAGCTGCTGATGTGTTAGGAATAAAAGATTACCGGAAAATTATATATCACTTAATACCTAATGTTTTACCCATTTTAATTGTCGTATCTACATTAGGTGTTGCAGGTTCTATTTTGGGAGAATCCGCGCTAAGCTACTTAGGTCTCGGCGTCGTCCCACCTACACCATCATGGGGGAATATGATTAGCGCAGCTAACTCATTAATTGATTTTCAAAAGCGTCCGTGGTTATGGATTCCTCCTGGTTTCGCAATCTTTATAACAGTTGTATCCATTAATTTACTTGGTGATGCACTTCGTGATGCGTTAGATCCAAAGATGAGACGGTAGGTGAGAGAATATGAGTAAAGCGGTAGTAGAGCTGAAAGACTTACAAACACACTTTCAAACGGAGGAAGGAATAGTAAAGGCTGTAAATCATGTTAGTTTTGCTGTTCGAGAAGGTGAAACTGTTTGTGTTGTAGGTGAATCAGGTTGCGGGAAAAGTGTAACAGCTTTATCTATTATGGGGCTTATTGCTGAATCAGGTAGTGTAGTAGGCGGAGATATTCTATATGAGGGAAAAAGTCTTTTAGGAATGAAAGAGAAAGAACTTCGTAGTTTACGAGGCAATGATATTGCAATGATTTTCCAAGAACCGATGACATCTCTAAATCCCGTCTTCACTGTAGGTGAGCAAATTGTAGAAACGCTAAGGGAGCATGAATTACTTAGTAAAAATGAAGCGTATAAGAAAGCAATTGAGTTAATTCGTAAAGTTGGCATAGCTCGTGCTGATGAAATTGTCCATTCTTATCCGCATGAACTGAGCGGCGGGATGTTACAACGTATTATGATTGCTGTTGCGCTTAGTTGTAATCCTAAGTTATTAATTGCAGATGAACCAACAACAGCTCTTGATGTTACGATTCAAGCCCAAATATTAGATTTACTAAGACAAGTGAAAGAAGAATTTAAAACGTCGATCTTATTAATTACACATGATTTAGGTGTCGTAGCAGAAATGGCTGATTACGTTGTCGTTATGTATGGCGGGAAAGTTATTGAAGAAGCTCCGGTATTAGAGATATTCCAAAATCCAAAACATCCTTATACGAAAGGATTATTGAAATCAAAACCAGTAATGGGAAAACGAATAGATAAACTATATTCTATTCCAGGGCAAGTTCCAAATTTAGTTGGTTTAGGTGAGTTTTGTTACTTTAGTGGGCGTTGTGAGCATTGTATGGAAATATGTGAAAAAGAAGCCCCAAATCTAAATGTAAATGATGAAAATCATAAAGTAGCTTGCTGGTTATATGAGGAGCGTGCGGAGCAATGAGTGAACCATTATTAGAGGTGAAAAACCTAAAGACATATTTTCCAATTAAAGGTGGCATATTTAGTAGAACGATCGGACATGTAAAAGCAGTTGATGGAGTAAGTTTTACTATTAATAAAGGCGAAGTGTTTGGTCTCGTTGGCGAATCAGGGAGCGGAAAAACAACGATAGGAAAAACAATTTTACGTCTCATTCAAAAAACGGAGGGGGAAGTGAAGTTTAAAGGGAAAGATGTTCATTCTTTATCGAAGGATGAATTGAGAAAACATCGTCCTAATATGCAGCTCGTTTTTCAAGATCCATTTAGCTCATTAAATCCGAGAATGAGAATTGGAGAAGCGCTTGGAGAGCCGATGTTGGCCCACGGATTAGCGACGAAAGAAAATGTTCGTGAAAAGGTAATTGAAGTATTGGAGTTATGTGGCTTAGCTCCTTATCATATTGACCGGTATCCCCATGAGTTTTCTGGTGGACAACGTCAGCGTATCGTAATCGCAAGGGCTATGGTGTTAAATCCAGAATTCATTGTAGCTGATGAACCTGTGGCGGCACTAGATGTATCTATCCAAGCACAAATTATTAATTTATTTAGTGAGTTACAGGAGAAAAAGGGATTATCTTATTTATTCATTTCACATGATTTGAGTGTAGTAGAACATTTATGTACGAAAATCGGAATTATGTATTTAGGTACGATTGTGGAGACGGCGCCGCGTGATGAGTTATTTACCAATCCGCTACATCCGTATACAAAAGCATTGTTATCAGCCGTTCCAATACCAGATCCAACAGTGAAGCGAGAGCGAATTATACTAGAAGGGGATATTCCAAGTCCAGCAAATCCACCTTCAGGTTGTCGTTTTCATACACGTTGCCCGTTTGCAACAGATGTTTGTAAAAAAACAATACCAGAATTTCGTAATGTTGGTGATGATCATTTTGTTTCTTGTCATCATGTATAAAAAAAGGACTCTTTCAAATGGAAAGAGTCCTTTTTTTATTTACTAGATGAAGTTTGTTTCAATACAAATTGCTCGATTGCGTGAGCAACACCATGTTCATTGTTTGTTAATGTTACAACATCACATAGTTTTTTTACATCTTCTTCAGCGTTGCCCATTGCAACAGATAAGCCTGCTACTTCTAACATTGGTACATCATTAAAATTATCACCAATAGCAACTGTATCTTCAATAGGAATATTAAAATGAGCTGCCATCTGCTGTAGCCCGTTTCCTTTATGTCCATTCTTATCCATAATTTCTAAGTTAGTAGGAGCTGATGCTGTAACCATAATATCAGCGTCTTCTTGTAACACGCTTAATAGCTGTGCGCGATGCGCTGCATTAAATGTTGAAATGAAGAATTTAGATATTTCTAGTTCTTGGTTATTTACAACATCTTCTATTTTTTTGAAATCAGTAATTAAGTTCGATTTCTTTTGCTTTTCTGTAATTCGTTCAAGTTCCTCTAATGTAACATCGAGCGCCTGCTTATTTTCTTCGAACGCTTGCATCACTTGATCTTGCCATGTATATGGAGAATAAACTCCTTTATTTGTATATAACTTATATGGGAAACTTTCAGATTCTAGTAATTTTGCAAGTTTGTACACTTTGTCGTTTTGTATACAACGCGAGTTAATTACTTTTCCATCCACATAAACAATAGCCCCATTGCTTGCTCCGACTGGAAGAGATAATTTATATTCTTCCAATAGCTTTAAAGCATCCTCTTTCGCACGACCAGAACAAATCATTACAATATGACCAGCTTCTTGTGCAGTTTGGATTGCTTGTAGGTTTTCTTTGGAGATTTCAAGATTAGATGATAGTAGTGTACCATCCATATCTAATGCGATTAATTTCAAAATGACCACCTCTTTGTTTTTATTATACATAGTTATATAGAGGAAACATATAAACTTATCTTGGAAAGACGGTATTTTATCTCATATTAAAAGTAAGTAAAGATTAGATAGGTTTAGTGTCACTAAATAAACTGTTTGTAACAAAAATAGAGAGGAGTATGACTATATTTCACTTTATGACTGTAATATTACATGAATGTTACAAACGTGAGCTTAGTGAAAAGTGCATTAAATAAAGGTTTTTGGGGATTATTATAAAAAAACGTAAAAAAAGTGTAATAAATTTCACGTTATTATATTGCAACGTAACAATAGTTATGTTACATTAATGTTACAAACGTTACGTTATCAAATTTAATGTAACGTTAACATAAAAACTATGAAATAAACATTTCTTAGAAATTACATATAGATAACTTATGAAAAGGGAGGATAAATGATATGAAAGAGCAAGTATTACAAGTAACAAAAGGTGACTTCGTAGGATCAGCAAGTGGAGCGGTAGTATTAACAGCATTAATCGTATTTCTATCAAGCGTATTAGTATAATAGAAACTTTGTAACAAAAGAAAGAGAAGGGGGAATGAAAGATATGAAAGAGCAAGTATTACAAGTAACAAAAGGTGACTTTGTAGGATCGGCAAGTGGAGCAGTAGTATTAACAGCATTAATCGTATTTCTATCAAGCGTATTAGTATAATAGAAACTTTGTAACAAAAGAAAAAGAAGGGAGAATGAAAGATATGAAAGAGCAAGTATTACAAGTAACAAAAGGTGACTTCGTAGGATCAGCAAGTGGAGCGGTAGTATTAACAGCATTAATCGTATTTCTATCAAGTGTATTAGTATAATAGAAACTTTGTAACAAAAGAAAAAGAAGGGAGAATGAGGGATATGAACAGTGAACAAGTGTTTCAAGTAACAAAAACAGATTTATTAGGATCCTTAGGTGGAGCGGTAATATTAACATCATTTATTCTATTCCTTGCAAGTGTATTAGTATGATATATATAAATACAATCATTCAAAAAAAATAAAGACTCTAACGTATTAGTAAGTAGTTAATATGTTGGAGTCTTTTTTATTTTCTTATATACCTTCAAGTATTAAAGTTACCTCATTATTTAGTATCCATGGCTAATTAGACGCTGCGGTTGCAACTTGATTCAACGAATAATCAAAAATCCACTGATTAAAGTTTCACTTTATTTCAAAGAGAAAAAAGTCGAATTTTATATGTAAGAAAAAAAGAGGAATTTGACAGAAAAGATAGAAAATTTTAAAGGTCAGAATTTGTTAGCTTGCTAACTAATTTCTATTTATTTATGTTGGAAGCGTTTTCGGTTGGTTTTAAGTATGGACCATTTAATCTATTTACAGGGGGATGAAGATATTATGAAACAAAAATCTATGGATACGCTAGCTGCACAAATGGAGGACTTTTTTCCAGTACGTGATGTAGATCATTTGGAATTTTACGTAGGGAATGCAAAGCAATCGAGTTATTATCTTGCGAGAGCATTCGGATTCAAAATTGTGGCTTACTCTGGATTAGAAACTGGAAACCGTGAAAAGGTATCTTATGTTCTTGTGCAAAAAAATATGCGTTTTGTTGTGTCTGGAGCTTTAAGTAGTGAAAATCGTATTGCAGAGTTTGTAAAGACTCATGGTGATGGCGTGAAGGATGTGGCACTACTTGTTGATGATGTTGATAAAGCATACTCAGAAGCAGTGAAACGTGGTGCCGTCGCAATTGCTCCACCAGAGGAATTAACAGATGAGGACGGTACATTGAAAAAAGCAGTTATTGGTACGTATGGTGATACAATTCATACGCTTGTAGAGCGTAAAAATTATAAAGGGGCATTTATGCCAGGATTCCAAAAGGTAGAGTTTAATATTCCATTTGAAGAGTCTGGTTTAATTGCTGTCGATCATGTAGTTGGTAATGTTGAAAAAATGGAAGAATGGGTTAGTTATTACGAGAATGTCATGGGCTTTAAACAAATGATTCATTTTGATGATGACGATATTAGTACAGAGTATTCAGCTTTAATGTCGAAAGTTATGACGAATGGAAGCCGTATTAAGTTTCCTATTAACGAACCAGCAGATGGAAAGAGAAAGTCACAAATTCAAGAGTATCTAGAATTCTATAATGGAGCTGGTGTACAGCATCTTGCTTTATTAACAAGTGATATTGTTAAAACGGTTGAAGCGCTTCGTGCAAATGGGGTGGAGTTTTTAGATACACCTGATACTTATTATGATGAGTTAACTGCACGAGTTGGAAAAATCGATGAAGAAATTGATAAGCTAAAAGAATTAAAGATCTTAGTAGATCGTGATGATGAAGGTTACTTACTACAAATCTTTACGAAACCAATTGTAGATCGCCCGACTCTATTTATTGAAATCATTCAACGTAAAGGTTCCCGTGGATTTGGTGAAGGAAACTTTAAAGCGTTATTCGAATCAATTGAAAGAGAACAAGAGCGTCGCGGAAACTTATAAGATTTGTATCCACCAGCAAAAGTCCCTTTGCTGGTGGAAATTTCATTTTTATAAGGAGGAATCAGGATGAAATTTGTTACATTTCGTCTTCCTTCAAAAGAAATACGGGCTGGATGGCTTGAAGGTGACAAAGTAATAGATATGAATCTTGCTAGTGAAGGGAGAATCCCTTCTTCTATGATGGCTTTTTTAGAGAAAGCTGATGAGTATGTAGAAGTAGTGAGGAATGTTAAGAATCCAAATAAGGGTATATATGCTTTAGAAGAAGTACAATTGACAGCTGCTCTTCCTAATCCGAGTAGTATTCGAGATTTTTACGCATTTGAACAACATGTAAAAACAGCTCGCGGACGAAGAGGACTAGATGTTGTGCCTGAATGGTATGATATTCCGGTCTTTTATTTTACTAATCATCGTGCTGTAATTGGTTCCGGTGATTTTGTAATTGGTCCGAAAAAGTCTAAAAAGCTTGATTACGAGTTGGAGATCGCTTGCGTAATAGGAAAAGAAGGGCGAAATATTTCTCGTGAGCAAGCAGAGGAATATATTTTTGGTTATTGTATTATGAACGACTGGAGTGCGAGAGACTTACAAGCAACAGAAATGAAAGTAGGTCTCGGTCCAGCGAAAGGAAAGGACTTTGCAACTTCGTTAGGAGCACATCTTGTTACGAAAGAGGAATTAGATGTTTATCGTAATGGTGATCGATATGATTTAGAAATGACTGCTCATGTAAATGGAAAACTATTATCAAAGGGAAACTTCCAAGATATTTACTATACATTTGCTGAAATGATTGAACGTGCTTCAGAGGACGTTACGTTATATCCAGGAGATGTGATTGGTTCTGGGACAGTAGGAACAGGCTGTATTTTAGAACTTGGTACAGAAGAGTGGCTACAAGATGGAGATGTTGTAGAGCTGTCGATTACTGGTTTAGGTACACTACGTAATACGATCAAAAAAGAAAAGGAAGCGAGTGATGGGCATGTTTTATCGTCACATGGGAGAACTACCTCATAAACGACATGTACAATTTCGTAAAAAAGATGGATCGCTTTATCGTGAACAGGTAATGGGAACAAAAGGTTTTTCTGGTACGCAGTCTATTTTGTATCATCACTATATGCCAACAGAAGTAGGTCATTCTGCATTATCGCATTCTTGTCAGTTGCAGTATGAAGAGGATGTTGCTCTTTCTCATCGCCACTTCCGAACGAAAGAAAATAAAAAAAGTGGTGATGCAATAAGTGGACGAAATTTCATACTTGGAAATGAAGATTTGTTAATTGGAGTAGTGAGCCCAACAGAAAAAATGGATTATTTCTATCGTAATGGTGATGGCGATGAAATGTTATTTGTTCATTATGGAACAGGGAAAATTGAAACGATGTTTGGAACGATTCACTATAGAAAAGGCGACTATGTAACGATCCCAATTGGAACGATTTATCGTGTTATTCCAGATGAAGGAGAGACTAAGTTTCTTGTTGTAGAGGCGAATAGCCAAATTACAACGCCGCGTCGTTATCGAAATGAATACGGACAATTGTTAGAGCATAGTCCGTTTTGTGAAAGAGATCTTCGTGGTCCAGAAAAATTAGAGACCTATGATGAAAAAGGCGATTTTGTCGTAATGACAAAATCAAGAGGTTATATGCACAAACATGTTTTAGGACACCACCCGTTAGATGTTGTTGGATGGGATGGCTATTTGTATCCGTGGGTATTTAATGTAGAGGATTTTGAACCAATTACAGGGCGCATTCATCAGCCGCCGCCAGTACATCAAACATTTGAAGGGCATAATTTTGTTATTTGCTCTTTCGTACCACGTTTATACGATTATCATCCAGAGTCAATTCCGGCACCATATTATCATAGTAATGTTAATAGTGATGAAGTTCTTTACTATGTAGAAGGAAACTTTATGAGTCGCAAAGGTGTGGAAGAAGGTTCTATTACACTTCATCCGAGCGGGATTCCCCATGGGCCGCATCCGGGGAAAACAGAGGCAAGTATAGGGAAGAAAGAGACACTTGAATTAGCTGTTATGATAGACACATTCCGTCCGCTTCGTATTGTAAAACAAGCACATGAAACAGAAGATGAAAAGTATATGTATAGCTGGATTGAACAAGGTTCATATACTGTGAAATAAGTAAAAAAAGCATGCTCTCAATAAGGGAGCATGCCTTTTTTTGTGGAATCGACATGTATAATAATACCAAAAAGAGTTGTCGAAAGATATATAGAAAGAATGATAAGGATAGTGCATATTCAGAAGAATTTCTACTTGTTTCGACAAAAGTATTGACTAGGAAAAGCGTAATGAGTAAAATAAAAAAGCGAATTAAAAATTTTCAGAAAATTTAAAACTTGGAGGAGTGAAAGATGAAGCAAATTTTTCAAAAGAAGCCAATTGCAAAGTTAATGCAAGAAAGTAAGCAAAAAACGTTAGCAAGAACATTGGGCGCGCTAGATTTAACTATGCTTGGAATCGGAGCAATTGTTGGAACTGGTATTTTTGTTCTAACGGGTGTTGTGGCAGCGAAACATTCTGGGCCAGCTATTATATTATCGTTTGCGATTGCCGCGCTAGCTTGTGCCTTTGCTGCATTTTGTTATGCTGAATTTGCTTCTTCAGTTCCTGTATCGGGCAGTGTGTATACGTATACATACGCGACGATGGGAGAAGTATTCGCATTTTTAATTGGCTGGGATCTAATGCTTGAATATTTACTTGCTACATCTGCTGTAGCAAACGGTTGGTCTGCATATTTTCAATCTTTATTAAAGGGGTTTGGAATTCACATTCCGACTATTCTCTCCTCGGCTCCTGGTACAGGAAAGGGTGGAATAATTGATCTACCTGCAGTTCTAATTATTTTAGTGATGACAGTTCTTTTATCTAGGGGTGTTCGTGAAAGTGCACGAGTAAATAACATTATGGTATTTATTAAAATAGCAGTTGTTCTTATTTTTATCTTTGCTGGTTTTAATTATGTGAAACCTGAAAACTGGACGCCTTTTATGCCGTTTGGTTTAGATGGTGTAATGGCTGGAGCGGCTACAGTATTCTTCGCATTTATAGGATTTGATGCAGTTTCAACAGCGGCAGAAGAAGTGAAACGTCCGCAACGTGATTTACCAATTGGTATTATTGCATCGTTATTAATTTGTACAGTTCTTTATATCGTTGTTTCGCTTATTTTGACAGGAATTGTTCCATACGGACAGTTAAATATATCAGATCCAGTTGCTTTTGCACTTCAATTTATTGGACAAGATGGCTTAGCTGGAGTAATTTCAGTAGGAGCAATTACAGGAATTACAACAGTAATGCTAGTTATGATGTATGGACAAGTTCGTGTTTCTTATGCGATGAGCCGAGATGGTTTACTGCCGAAGCGTCTTGCTAAAGTTCATCCGAAATTTAAAACGCCATTTTTAAATACATGGACAACGGGAATTATTGCGGCACTGATTTCAGGATTAATAGATTTAAATGTTTTAGCACATCTTGTAAACATGGGGACATTGTCAGCATTTGCACTCGTAGCTGTTGCGGTAATTGTAATGAGAAGAACCCATCCAGACTTACCAAGGGCATTTAAGGCTCCGCTTGTACCATTTTTACCAGCATTAACAGTAATTTTCTGTTTATACTTAATGCTTCAATTATCGGGGACAGCATGGATTAGTTTTGGGATATGGATGGTTATTGGTATAGCGGTTTACTTCTTATATAGCCGAAAACATAGTGCTTTAAATAATAGTAAAAAAGAAGAAGATGTTGCGAATTTATAAGCGAAAAAAATCCATTCTAATTCTGTTAGAATGGATTTTTATATTTGAAAATTTACATTTTTCTGAACTTATTATAAGATAATTGTTGGCTAACTAAAGGGGTGAAATGATGAAAAATACGTGGCGTGAGTTAAGGGAGATGGACCGTAACGTATGGATTCGATTTATTGGAGAGACGTTAAATGGAATTGCAATGATGATGTTAATGCCTTTTTTTGCATTATATTTAAAAGATAAGGTAGATTCGTTGTTGGAAGTTGGGGTTATTATGGCGCTTTCTCCAATTGCTGCAAGCTTTGGATCACTTATAGGAGGAAGAATTGCTGACATATATGGAAGAAAACCGATTATGATATTTTCTATGGCAAGTAATGCATTATTAATGCTCGGTTTTCTATTTATAGAAGGGTTTATTCCATATGCAATTTTATCTATTTTTTTAGGGTTGAGTAATTCTTTATTTCACCCAGCTGCATCAGCTATGGTCGCAGATGTAACGGCACCAGAAAAAAGAACAGAGGCATATGGTTTATTACGAATGGGACACAATATAGGTGCTGCGATTGGTCCGATAATGGGAGCATCAGTAGTTGTGTTGTCAAAGAATCTTGTGTTTATTATTGCCTCTTCTACAATGCTATTTTATGCGTTACTTGTATTACTTCTTATTCAAGAGACGATGCCAAAGAGGATAGATAAGGAAGAACATAAAGAAAAGGAATCTGGGGCAGTTTGGAAAATTGTAATGCGAGATAAGGCATTAATGATTTACTTATTAGCAGGTATTATCATTTCGATGGGGTTTTCTCAAACAGAAAGCATGTTGCCACTACATTTTGATAATGAAATGAAGCGTATTTTTGGAACGAATAATCCATATCCATATTTAATGGCGTTAAACGGACTATTAGTTGTTTTATTCCAATTTCAAATTTCAAAATGGGCTACGGATAAACCAGTCGGGAAGACGATGTTATATGGTGCATGTTTGTTCGGGATTGGATTATTTTTTATAGGGTGGTTACCGAAGTGGTTTGGAGAGTTTAATACAAATGCTACAGTTATTTTAATAACACTACTGTTCGTTTATGCTATATATACGTTAGGTGAGATGATTATGTCGCCTGTACAGATGACATTTGTAGCAAATTTGGCCCCTGAGCATTTGAGAGGGACTTATATGGGCGCTGCAAGTTTGCAGTGGATTACAGGAAGCGCATTTGGTCCACTTTTGGGGGGTTTTTTATTAGATCGATTACTTGGCCACTTTCTATTTACAATTTTAGCTGTAGGATGTGTAGTTGCAGGTATTGTATATATTTCTTTAGATCGCCTTGTTGAGCAAAGGCAAAAAGATACACTAACCAAACAATCTTCTTAGTAAATAGGTGACATACACAAAAAAGGGGATTTCTACATATTTTAGGTACATAACTAGATAGGATTACCATTTCATTTTAAAATTCACCTTTGTATAGTAGTGGAATAGAAAAAGTGTAGAAAACCAATAAGTGGTGTCATTTAATTATTTGTGGAAGTTACATTTTATTTCAAATAGGAACTACCTATTTTTATAAAAAGTGCTAAAATAGAAAAATGAAAACAATTGGTTAGGGTGATTTCAGTGACAAAAATTAAATTAGGTTTATTATATGGTGGAAAATCAGCTGAGCATCAAGTTTCGTTACAGACGGCTCTTGCTGCTATTAAAGCGTTAAATCAAGATAAATTCGAGATTCATCCAATTTATATTACAGAACAAGGTCAATGGGTACGTGGTGAGCGTATTGAAGGCGAAGTGACAGATGTTGAAGCTTTAAAAATGAGTAGTGCAGAAAATGCGATTTCTCCGTTATCATTAAGTACAGAGATTATTCCATCTGCAGCTTCTGAGGAAAACGCTATTGACGTTATTTTCCCATTACTACATGGACCAAACGGTGAAGATGGAACGGTTCAAGGACTATTAGAATTGATGAATATTCCTTATGTAGGAAATGGTGTTCTAGCATCATCTGCTGGTATGGATAAAGTTGTTATGAAAAACATCTTTGCAGAGGCTGGTTTAAAACAAGCAAAATATGCGTCTTTCATTCGCAGTGCATGGGAAAAAAATCGTGAGGAAGCTTATTCTAAAGTAGAAGATAAGTTAGGATATCCTTGTTTCGTAAAACCAGCAAACCTTGGTTCAAGTGTTGGTATTAATAAGTGTAAAAATCGTGAAGAACTTGAGAATGCATTTGTAGAGGCATTCCAATTTGATCGCAAAATTATTGTAGAAGAAAATATTGTAGGTCGTGAAGTAGAAGTGGGGGTACTAGGTAATGATGAGCCGAAATGTTCAGTTGTAGGTGAAATCGTTCCGAAAAAGGACTTCTATGATTATAAGTCGAAATATATCGATGGTGATACGGCGTTAATTATTCCAGCTGAAATGACAGAAGAAGAATCTGATGTGATTAAGCGTGATGCAATTATTGCGTTCCAATCATTAGATGGTGCAGGCTTAACGCGAGCTGATTTCTTCTTAACGAAAGACGGAGAAGTGTATATTAACGAAGTAAACACTATGCCAGGATTTACACCGTTTAGTATGTTCCCTCTATTATGGCAACATACTGGGTTACCGTATCCAGAGTTAATCGAAGAGCTAATTCGTTTAGCGATTGAACGTCACGAAGAAAAACAAAAAATTAAATATACAATCTAACAAAAAAAGGAGGAAGCACTATTCGTAGGAATAGTGCTTCCTCTATGTAAGGAGCGTTTCTATATGATAAAGCGAATGTTAAAGCAAGTAGAACAGATGGTAAATGGTACTGGATTAGCAGAGCAATATGAGGGAACTATTATTCAAGGCGTGTCTATTGATACGAGAAAAATTGAAAAAGGAAACTTATATGTTCCGATTCAAGGGGAGCGTTTCGATGGACATGCTTTTGTAGATAAAGCAGTTGAAAATGGAGCTGTAGCTACATTATGGATGAAAGATGTAGCAAATCCACCCGAGAATCTTCCGGTTATTTTTGTAGAAGATACGCTATCTGCACTGCAAATGTTAGCGAAAAACTATCGCGATCAATTGGATGTTAAAGTTGTTGGTGTGACAGGTAGTAACGGTAAAACATCCACGAAAGATATTGTGACAAGTATTCTCGCGACTAAGTTCAAAGTTCAAAAAACAGAAGGAAATTTCAATAACCATATTGGGTTACCTCTCACTATTTTAAACTTAGAAGAAAATACAGAAGTAGCTGTATTAGAAATGGGTATGTCAAGCCGAGGAGAGATTGAATTTTTATCTAAGTTAGCTCGTCCTAATGCAGCTATCATTACGAATATTGGTGAGGCACATTTAATGGATTTAGGATCTCGTGAGGCAATTGCTGAAGCGAAATTAGAAATTGTTACAGGGTTACAAGAAGGTGGCGTGTTCGTATATAATGGAGATGAGCCGTTATTAACGAATCGTGTTCCTGAAATGAATTTAGCAGCAGAAACAGTTACGTTTGGTGATGCAAGAGCCAACGATTACTATCCAACGACTGTAACATTACAGGCAACTGGGACACATTTTAAAATGAATAGAGATGAAAATATTTCATTCTACCTACCGGTGTTAGGAAAACATAATGTGTACAATACACTTGCTTCAATGGCAATTGCGACACATTTTGGGGTGACGTGGGAAGAAATGAAACAAGGTTTAGTAACACTTCAAATGACGGGCATGCGTATGGAGATTGTAAAAACGGATAGTGGATTAACAATTATCAACGATGCTTATAATGCAAGTCCGACGGCTATGGAGGCAGCATTCCATTTAATGAATGGTTTAGATGGATTTACTAAAAAAATCGTTGTGCTCGGTGATATGTTAGAACTTGGAAATCAAGAAGTGCAGTTCCATTATGAGGTAGGTAAATTAATCGATCCAGCAAAAATCGCACATGTATTCACATACGGTAGATTAGGAGCTCAAATTGCTGAAGGAGCGAAAATTAATTTCCCTAATGAACGTGTAAAGGCGTATGATAATAAAGAAGAGTTAGTAAGAGATTTACAAGCGGTAGTCGATGCCAAAGATGTTGTATTAATAAAAGCATCTCGCGGTATGAAATTAGAAGAAGTAATTACGATGTTGAAATAATTGGTGTATATAAATAGGGATGATAGTCACGAAAATAGAAGAAACTTATAATAAGCGCTTACAGTAAATGATAAAAAAATAAAAGTAAAGAAAAAGGCCCTGAATATAAAATAAGGTAACAGTTGGGTTTGCTTTTTACACATACAAAACTTATAATTGATAAAGTGTAATAACGTTTAGAAGTATTTTCGTGAAGAATATACGCCCGGTTATATACGTGAGCATTCAGGAAAAGGGCTTTTCCGCAAATTCGGAAAACGCCTTTTTTTAAATGATAAGTATAGGATAGAAAAGGAGAAGTAACATTGACAACATTTCGAGAATTAGGATTAAGTGAGTCTTTACTGCAATCGGTTGAAAGTATGGGCTTTGAAGAGGCTACGCCGATTCAAGCTGAAACAATTCCACATGCATTGCAAGGTAAGGATATTATTGGGCAAGCGCAAACAGGTACAGGGAAAACAGCAGCATTCGGATTACCACTATTAGATAAAGTGGATACAAATAAAGAAGCAGTTCAAGGTATTGTTATCGCGCCAACGCGTGAATTAGCAATTCAAGTTGGAGAAGAGCTATACAAAATTGGTAAACATAAACGTGTTCGTATTCTACCAATTTATGGTGGTCAAGATATTAACCGCCAAATTCGTGCTCTAAAAAAACACCCACACATTATTGTTGGTACGCCGGGTCGTATTTTAGATCATATTAACCGTAAAACACTTCGCTTACAAAACGTAGAGACTGTTGTTCTTGATGAAGCGGATGAAATGTTAAACATGGGCTTCATTGAAGATATTGAAGCGATTTTAACAGATGTGCCAGAAACACATCAAACATTATTATTCTCAGCGACAATGCCAGATCCAATCCGTCGTATTGCTGAGCGTTTCATGACTGAGCCTCAACACATTAAAGTAAAAGCAAAAGAAGTAACAATGCCAAACATTCAGCAGTTCTATTTAGAAGTGCAAGAAAAGAAAAAGTTTGACGTGTTAACACGCTTACTAGATATTCAATCTCCAGAGCTTGCGATCGTATTCGGTCGTACAAAGCGTCGTGTTGATGAATTATCAGAAGCATTAAACTTACGTGGTTATGCAGCAGAAGGTATTCATGGTGACTTAACACAGGCGAAACGTATGTCTGTATTACGTAAATTTAAAGAAGGTGCTATTGAAGTTCTTGTTGCAACAGACGTTGCTGCACGTGGTCTTGATATTTCAGGCGTAACACACGTATACAACTTCGATATCCCACAAGATCCAGAATCATACGTTCACCGTATCGGTCGTACTGGCCGTGCAGGTAAAAAAGGTATTGCAATGTTATTTGTAACACCACGTGAATCAGGACAATTAAAAAATATCGAGCGTACAACAAAACGTAAAGTTGATCGCATGGAAGCACCGACACTTGATGAGGCATTAGAAGGTCAACAACGTTTAATCGCTGAAAAACTTCAAAGCACGATTCAAAATGAGAACTTATCATACTACAAGCGTATTGCAGAAGAAATGTTAGAAGAGAATGACTCTGTAACAGTAGTAGCTGCTGCTTTAAAAATGATGACTAAAGAGCCGGATACAACTCCGATTGCTTTAACATCAGAACCACCAGTTGTTTCAAGAGGTGGCGGTTCTAAAAAACGTGGCGGTAACGGAGGCGGATACCGTGATGGTAACCGTAATCGTAGTCGTGATGGACGCGGTGGTGGCGATGGTCGTAACCGTGATGGACGTAATCGTGACGGAAACCGTGATCGCAATCGTGATGGAAACCGTGATCGTAATCGTGATGGTGGTAGTCGTGGTCGTAGAGGTGAAGGTCAAGGTCGCCCAGGATCTTCAAATGGACGCGGCGAAAGAAAACATCATAGCCGTCCACAAGCTTAATAAAAAAAGAGAATGCCCTTTGCGGGCATTCTCTTTTTTTATTTCTGTAATTGTGCATACTACATAGTAGTTATGATAGAAAAGGGGCTGTTATATGCTTGTAAGGCTTGGTTACGTTGCGATGAGTGTGCATTTGAAGAATGCATCCCCATCTCAAACGATGACGTACGCACAGTTTCAGAAAATAGATGATCGTGATGCTGCAATTCGTAAACTTGAAAGAATTGCTAATTCCAATTTGGAAAATTGTTTGCGTTTATTAAAGCATAATAAGGGACATGACATATCTTTCTTTCGGCTTAGTTCTAAGCTCATTCCTTTAGCGAATCATGAGGAATTGTTAGAGTGGAACTATATTCGTCCTTTAAAAGAAAAATTGAAAGAATTAGGTGAATATGCAATTCATATGAATATGCGAATTGATTTTCATCCAGATCATTTTGTTGTACTAAATTCACCTGAGGAGAGTGTTTTCAAACAATCTGTAAAGACATTGCAGATGCACAAAAAATTATTAAAAGGCATGGGGATTGAACATAAGCAACGATGTGTACTACATGTTGGAGGAGGGTATAAAGATAAAGAACTTGCATTAGAGCGTTTTATAGAGAATTGGTCTAATGTCCCAAGGGGTATTCAAGAAATGATTATATTAGAAAATGATGATACAACTTTTACGTTAGAGGAAACATTATATTTAGGAGAAAAATTAGATATTCCCGTCGTGTTTGATTTGCATCACCATATGATGAATAATGAGCAAGAAGATTGGTATGAAGATTGGGCACGTGTTGTTCATACGTGGGAAACATCTTTGTTGCCAGTTAAAATGCATATCTCTAGCCCTAGAGAGGGAAAAGATCCAAGAGCTCATGCAGATTATATTAATGTAGACGCATTTTTATCTTTTTTAAGAAGGATAAAGGGAAGTGTTCCGCAAATTGATTGTATGATTGAGGCGAAGATGAAGGATGAGTCTTTATTTCAATTAATGAGGGATTTAAGCGAACAGGTAGATGTAGAAATTATCGATGGTGCAAGCTTTTATATTAAATAAGCTTTGCACCATCGTTTTTTTTGGTTAAAAAAGGAGTTAAAATGCCGCCGGTTATTAAACCTGTTAAATGACTGATCGGATTGGCGGAAGGGTTAAAGAAAGTAAATAGCAGTAATAGAAGTATCATAATTGAGAAAATGGCAATTTCTTTTGGTTGTGAAGAGCGGTAACGATTGTACAATAAAAATAATTGTGCGCCTAATAGTCCGAAAATCCCACCTGATGCACCTGCGTGAATATATTCAGGTGGCATAATAATATAAGAAGAAATATTTCCAGAAATTCCAGAAATAAAAAATAGAATAAAAAAAGAAAAGTGTCCGAGTTGCTTTTCGATAGAAGAACCAAGTGCAAACAAAAAAATACTATTAGAAAGAAAATGTTGTAAGTCTACGTGTACCAGAAGGGAAGTTATGACACGCCACCATTCTCCTTTAGCGATATATTCATTAGAGGCTGCCAGTGGGAAGAGGAAAAAGTCGCCTAATATCATCAGGACTAAGTGAATAAGAAGTAAGGTGAGAATAGTCGATTGTAAAGAAATCTGAGTGGATCTTATTAGCATACGGTTACTATCCCCCCTTTTGCATCAGAAAGATTCTCTGTTATTCTTATCAATATGAAAGAAGAAAGTTAAATAGAAGAAGGGGATTTTGAAATGATTATAGGGATTGGAATCGATATTATTGAATTAAATCGTATTGAAAAAATGCTAGATGGAAAGCTTAAATTTATGGAACGTATTTTAACGGAAAATGAACGTAATGTTGCTATGGAGCTGAAAGGAAGTCGCCTTACAGAGTTTGTAGCTGGAAGATTTGCAGCGAAAGAGGCATATTCAAAAGCTGTAGGTACTGGTATCGGGAAAGAAGTGAGCTTTTTAGATATTGAAGTGAAAAATGATGAAAGAGGTAAGCCGATTCTGATTACAAGTACAGAGTATGTTGTTCATTTATCAATTAGTCATAGTAAGGAATTTGCTGTTGCTCAAGTTGTTTTAGAAAGCTCGTCACGCTAGTCTGCATATTTTATATCTTTGTCTCATATATTTGAGGTAGCGATAAGGAAGGTACATCTTCCATTCATTTATAGGGGCAAAGGGGCTGAAGTGATGAAAAGGCGTCTGTTTTTAGTTCTTGTCGGTTTGTTGACCGTTTTTGTATTGGCGAGTTGTGTGGAAAAGAAACAAGATGATGTCGTGAAAGATTTAGAAGCGAAAGTAAAAGGGATGAAAAGTTATCAAGCTGAAGCGAAATTATCTATTAAAACAGGAAATGAGCCTCAGGAGTATAACGTAGAAATTTGGCATAAGGAACCGTCTTTTTATCGTGTGAATTTAAAGAATGCAAAAAAAGATCAGAGCCAAATCATTTTAAGAAATGAAGAAGGTGTATTTGTATTAACGCCAGCACTTAATAAGAGCTTCCGTTTTCAAAGTGATTGGCCGCAAAATAGCAGCCAGGCTTATTTATATGAATCACTTGTAAGAGATATTTTGCAGGATAAGAAAAACCTTACTTTCGAGAAAACAGATAAGTATTATATTTTTAAAACAAAAACAAACTATCAACATCAAAATATGTTGCCGAAACAAGAGATTACACTGAAGAAGAGCGATTTGACTCCAGTTTCAGTGAAGTTAATGGATAATGATCAAAATGTTCTTGTAAAAGTAGATTTCTCTAAGGTAAAATTCGATGCGAAATTTGATAAAGGTGCATTTGATACGAAACAAAATATGTCTAGAGCGCAGGTAGATGTTCAAACAACAGCGAAAGAAGACAAACCGTTTGCTACTTTGTATCCGCTTGATACACCACAAGGTATGACTCTGCAAGATGAAAAAGAGTTGAAGACAGACAGTGGCAAGCGTGCGATACTCACATACACTGGAAATAAGAAATCCTTTACTTTAATACAAGAAAAGGCAAAAGTTGCAGAGGCTTCATCAGCGGTAAGTGTAAGTGGAGAACCGGTTGATCTTGGGTTTACGATTGGTGCGTTGACGAAAGACTCTGTAACGTGGTCGCATAACGGAGTAGAATATATGCTCGTGTCTAAAGGTTTAGAGCCGAAGGAGCTGTTAATGGTTGCTCGTTCAGTTACAGCGAAGCAGGTGAAGTAAACTTCTTAGACGTGGTGATATATGTGCACCACGTCTTTTCTTAGTTTGAAGGTGGATTTCATAAAAGAAGCATATAAAAGAATAAGCTTCGCATATCGTGTATAAGGAAGTGTATTTATGGAAGAAGCACCATTTTATCGTGACACGTGGGTGGAAGTGGATTTAGATGCCATTTATAACAACGTTACACATATTAAAGAGTTCATCCCAAGTGATGTAGAGATTTTTGCTGTAGTTAAAGCGAACGCATATGGGCACGATTATGTACCGGTTGCTAAAACGGCATTAGAAGCGGGTGCAACAAGGTTAGCTGTTGCTTTTTTAGATGAAGCTCTAGTGCTTCGGAGGGCCGGTATTACTGTGCCGATTTTAGTGTTAGGTCCCTCGCCGCCGCGTGATGTAAATGTAGCTGCTGAAAATGATGTAGCGCTAACTGTTTTTCAAAAAGAATGGGTGGACGAAGCAATTAAACTTTGGGATGGTTCATCTGTAATGAAATTTCATATTAATTTTGATAGTGGTATGGGGAGAATTGGAATACGTGAAAGAAAAGAGCTGAAAGAATTTTTAAGGAGTTTAGAAGGTGCACCGTTTTTAGAGTTAGAAGGAGTATACACGCATTTTGCAACGGCAGATGAGGTTGAGACTTCGTATTTTGATAAGCAATATAACACGTTCTTAGAGCAGTTAAGTTGGTTGAAAGAATTCGGAGTGGATCCTAAGTTTGTCCATACAGCTAATAGTGCTGCCACGTTACGTTTTCAAGGGATTACATTTAATGCAGTGCGAATTGGGATTGCAATGTATGGATTATCTCCTTCTGTAGAAATACGTCCTTTTTTACCATTTGAATTAGAACCGGCGCTATCACTGCATACGAAAGTAGCTCATATTAAACAGGTGATTAAAGGTGATGGAATTAGTTATAACGTCACTTATCGAACGAAAACTGAAGAATGGATCGCGACTGTAGCGATTGGTTATGCAGATGGATGGCTTAGAAGATTACAAGGATTTGAAGTGCTTATAAATGGTAAAAGGGTACCGATTGTAGGGCGAGTAACAATGGATCAGTTCATGATTCATCTTCCTTGTGAAGTGCCGCTTGGTACGAAAGTTACGCTTATTGGAAGGCAGGGAGATGAGTATATTAGCGCTACAGAGGTTGCGGAATATTCAGGGACTATTAATTATGAAATTATTGCAACGATCAGTTTCCGTGTGCCAAGAATATTTATACGGAATGGTAAGGTTGTAGAGATAATTAATTACTTGAACAATATATAGAAGGTAGCATGATTGCTTCTTGTCATTGGAGTGACTGTTCATTGCTGGATAATAAGCTCTTTTTGATGAGAAGCTTTTTACTTATAATCATTTTTTATATAAGTTACACGTAAGTTTTGAAGAGGAGTTCTATTGTTTTTAGTTAGTTATGAGATAAAAAATTTAAGAAGATGAATGTTTTGTTTGTGAATTGGAAAACATAAGCAAGGAATAAGGAAGTCTTTGCAACAGGCTCCATACAATGGTATTATTACAATAGGTGTCATATATATATTTGGGTGTGTAGTTGACGGTGGAGGTGTATTTTTGTGTCCGAATCAAGTGTAACTACTGAAATCGTGGTTCGGTTGCCAAAGCAAATGGTAACGGAATTGGACGGAATTGGAAAACAAGAGAATAAGAATCGCCATGAACTAATTTGCCAGGCAACACAATTGTTATTGCGTCAACATAAGACGAAGAAACGCTACCAACATGAATCAATGCGACGTGGGTATATTGAAATGGGAAAAATTAATCTTGGTATTGCATCTGAAGCTTTCTTAGCGGAGTATGAAGCAGCTCATACAGTAGAACGCTTAGTTAGCGGGGGGTAATATTTTGATTGTAAAACGCGGCGACGTGTATTTTGCAGACCTTTCCCCAGTTGTTGGTTCTGAGCAAGGAGGCGTTCGTCCGGTTCTTGTCATTCAAAATGACATCGGAAATCGTTTTAGTCCAACGGTGATTGTAGCGGCTATTACTGCACAGATTCAAAAAGCGAAATTACCCACTCATGTGGAAATTGATGCGAAAAAGTATGGTTTTGAGAGAGATTCTGTTATTTTACTTGAGCAGATTCGAACAATCGATAAGCAACGCTTAACGGACAAAATCACTCATTTAGATGAAGTGATGATGAGTCGTGTAGATGAAGCGTTACAAATTAGTTTAGGACTAATAGATTTTTAAATCGGCAGTTTAAGTTGCTCTCTTTGAAGGGCAACTTTTTTTATTATAGAGGAGGTTACGGTTGTATATGGAAATGGTAGATAATCGACAAGCGTTAATGAAAATGTTAGTGAAAGAATTAGGCTTTAGCGAAAAGCAAGTTCGTCATGTTATTCAATTAACAGAAGAAGGTAACACAGTTCCATTTATTGCTCGTTACCGAAAAGAATGGACAGGCTCTTTAGATGAGGTGCAAATTCGTGCGATTTTAGAGAGATGGCAATATATGATGCAACTTGAAGATAGGAAGGAAGAAGTTATTCGTCTTATTGGTGAGAAGGGAAAACTGACAGGAGAGCTAAGGCTGCAAATTGTTAAAGCTACAAAGTTGCAGGAAGTAGAAGATTTATATCGTCCATATAAAGAGAAAAGAAGAACGAAAGCAACGATTGCAAAAGAAAAAGGGTTAGAACCGTTAGCTGAATGGTTATTGTTATATAAGAAAGAAGATCCGGCTAAAAAGGCAGTGGAATTTATTAATGCAGAGAAAGAAGTGCAATCTGCAGAAGAAGCTTTACAAGGTGCACAAGACATTATTGCAGAAATGATTTCAGATGAAGCTACGTATCGTAGTTGGATTCGAAATATTACTTTTAGAAAAGGTATTATGTCTTCGTCTGTAAAAGGTGAAGAAAAAGATGAAAAGAATATATATGAAATGTATTACAGTTATGAAGAACCATTGCAAAAAGTAGTACCACATCGTGTATTAGCAATGAATCGCGGTGAGAAAGAAGATATATTGAGAGTTTCTGTTGTCCCACCAGTAGATGAGATATTAAATTTCTTAAATAAGAAAGTAATTCGTGATAACGATTCTAAAAGTGCGCATTATGTACAATTAGCGATTGAAGATGGTTATAAACGATTAATTCAATCTTCAATTGAAAGAGAAATTCGTAAAGAATTAACAGAAACAGCTGAAGAACAAGCGATACATATTTTCTCTGAGAACTTACGTAACTTATTATTACAACCTCCGATGAAAGGGAAAGTCGTGCTAGCGGTAGACCCGGCATATAGAACTGGTTGTAAATTATCTGTAGTAGATGATACGGGGAAAGTACTACATATTGATGTTATTTATCCGCATCCGCCTGTTCGTAAATATGATGACGCAAAAACGAAAGTTCTTTCTATTATAGATAAATATCAAGTTGAAATGATTGCAATTGGTAATGGGACAGCATCTAGAGAAACAGAGGAATTTATAGTAGATGTATTGCAAAGTGTGAAACAGGAAGTCTTTTATATTATTGTAAATGAAGCGGGTGCTAGTGTATATTCAGCTTCTGATTTAGCTCGTGAAGAATTCCCAAATTTACAAGTTGAAGAGAGAAGTGCCGTTTCTATTGGAAGACGTCTGCAAGATCCACTGGCTGAACTTGTGAAAATTGATCCTAAATCAGTAGGGGTTGGACAATACCAACATGATGTATCTCAAAAGAGATTGAATGAGTCATTAACATTTGTAGTAGAGACAGCTGTTAACCAAGTTGGGGTTAATGTAAATACGGCTTCGGTTGCATTGTTACAATATGTTTCAGGTTTATCGAAAACTGTTGCGAAAAATATTGTGGCAAAGAGAGAAGAGGATGGGAAATTCACAAAGCGCACGGAATTAAAGAAAATCCCACGTTTAGGTGCAAAGACGTACGAACAATGTATAGGTTTCTTGCGTATATTAGAAGGAGCGAATCCATTAGATCGGACAGGTATTCATCCTGAACAATATAAAAATGTTGAATTGTTATTGAAGAGTTTAGGGTTATCGATAGATGACGTAGGACAACCGCAATTACAAAAGAGATTGGAAGAAGTAGAGATTTCTAAGTTGTCTCAAGAAACGGGAGTTGGGGAGCCGACGTTAGTTGATATTATAGATGCACTCATTAGTCCAGAACGAGATATGAGGGATGAGTTGCCTAAACCACTTCTGAAAAAAGGGATTTTGAAATTAGAAGATTTAAAACGTGGTATGGAACTAGAAGGAACAGTGCGTAACGTTGTTGATTTTGGTGCTTTTGTTGATGTTGGCGTAAAGCAAGATGGTTTAGTGCATATTTCTAAGCTTAGCAAACAGTTTGTAAAGCATCCGTTAGATGTTGTATCAGTAGGACGAATTGTAAAAGTATGGGTAGATGATATTGATACAAAAAAAGGACGCGTTGCACTATCTATGTTGCCGATTGAATAGTAAGGGAAGAGAGCAGATAAAACTGCTCTTTTTTTATAGAATAAAAAGTGTAATGGATCATGAGTTTTGATGTATTTTGCTATAATAAAACCAGCATTCATTTAGCAATTTAATTTGATACCGGTTTTTTTCGAAATATGCACGTTGCATCTGTTTTTTTAGCCACGTAGGCATAGGAATCCCTCCTTGTTTAATCCTACTCTCAAAAATCTAAAGTACTATTAATGAGAGGTTGGTGAGTGGATTTCTATTCATGTTGTGTTTTTAGAAACCACGCGTCTTGAATGAGGATGGGTATATGTACTATTTAATATATGTATAAGAAGCGTGAAAAGTGTAAAAATATTTTTTTGTTTAGGAGGAATGAGAATGGACGAGAAAGAAATTCAACGGCTAGTGGAAGAAGTATCGCTACAATACTTCGGAATGCCATTTTTACATAAAGTAAAGTTCAATAGTAGGTTGCGTACAACTGGCGGGCGTTATCTGTTGAAGAGTCACAATGTTGAACTGAATTATCGATATTACGAAATGTATGGTAAGGAGGAATTAATCGGAATCATCAAACATGAACTGTGTCATTATCACTTGCATATTACAGGAAGAGGGTATAAGCACAGGGACAGAGATTTTCGTGAGTTGTTAAAGAAAGTTGATGCACCTCGTTTTTGTAAACGAATGATTAATGAAGAGAAGGAAAAAAAGATTTATAAGTATGAATGTATGGAGTGTTTACTTCAATATGTAAGAAGGCGTCAAATAAATACAAAAAGATATGTCTGCGGAAAGTGTAAAGGGAAACTCAAACCGATATCGAAAAC
The DNA here is from genome assembly GCF_054788175.1 of Bacillus sp. NEAU-Y102. Taxonomy (NCBI): domain Bacteria; kingdom Bacillati; phylum Bacillota; class Bacilli; order Caryophanales; family Bacillaceae; genus Bacillus; species Bacillus sp. NEAU-Y102. Next base: position 73,484 of record NZ_JBTWFK010000016.1, read on the forward strand.
ATCTTGACAGTAAAAACGCAATCCAGTATATTATAAACATGTCACGTTTGAACAAGATGTTGTTAAAAACTTCTTGACTTACAGAAAGAAATTTTATAAGATACAAATTGTCTTCATTATTCCGCAGTAGCTCAGTGGTAGAGCTATCGGCTGTTAACCGATCGGTCGTAGGTTCGAGTCCTACCTGCGGAGCCATACAGAGAAGTACCCAAGTGGCTCAAGGGGCTCCCCTGCTAAGGGAGTAGATCGCTAACGCGGTGCGAGGGTTCGAATCCCTTCTTCTCTGCCATACATATTGGCCCGTTGGTCAAGTGGTTAAGACACCGCCCTTTCACGGCGGTAACACGGGTTCGAATCCCGTACGGGTCACCACTTCGGAGGATTAGCTCAGCTGGGAGAGCACCTGCCTTACAAGCAGGGGGTCGGCGGTTCGATCCCGTCATCCTCCACCATATGAATTTTATATGAATAGTATCATCGCGGGGTGGAGCAGTACGGTAGCTCGTCGGGCTCATAACCCGAAGGTCGCAGGTTCAAATCCTGTCCCCGCAACCAAATGGTCCCGTGGTGTAGTGGTTAACATGCCTGCCTGTCACGCAGGAGATCGCCGGTTCGACCCCGGTCGGGACCGCCATTTTAACTTCTGCTAATTGGCAGTTGTTTTTTATTGGACATTATGGTACAATAACATTTGTCTTTGAAAACAAGATATTTTTTCAGTGGGCTATAGCCAAGCGGTAAGGCAACGGACTTTGACTCCGTCATGCGCTGGTTCGAATCCAGCTAGCCCAGCCATTTACGAGCCATTAGCTCAGTTGGTAGAGCATCTGACTTTTAATCAGAGGGTCGAAGGTTCGAATCCTTCATGGCTCACTTTTTGTTTTTTCCGCGCGGTCGTGGCGGAACGGCAGACGCGCTAGGTTGAGGGCCTAGTGGGGGAAACCCCGTGGAGGTTCAAGTCCTCTCGGCCGCATCAAAAAAATCTTAAAAAAGTACTTGCGTTTGAAAATGTAGTATGATAAGATAATTGAGTCGCCAAAATACAACGACGAAAAAACATCATGAATAAGCGCCCGTAGCTCAATTGGATAGAGCGTTTGACTACGGATCAAGAGGTTAGGGGTTCGACTCCTCTCGGGCGCGCCAATTACGGGAAGTGGCTCAGCTTGGTAGAGCACCTGGTTTGGGACCAGGGGGTCGCAGGTTCAAATCCTGTCTTCCCGACCACGCGGGTGTAGTTTAGTGGTAAAACAAGAGCCTTCCAAGCTCTGGTCGAGAGTTCGATTCTCTTCACCCGCTTTTAGTTCTTTGAAAACTGAACGAAACAAACAACGTGAAACGTCAATTTTTATTTTTAGATGCTAGACAAACTAACTTTATTGGAGAGTTTGATCCTGGCTCAGGATGAACGCTGGCGGCGTGCCTAATACATGCAAGTCGAGCGA
>NZ_JBTWFK010000017.1:0-61594 GCF_054788175.1 Bacillus sp. NEAU-Y102
TCATCACGAATGCGACGGTAACCATAACGACCTTCATTTTCCTCATAAATCGCTTTAATCTCAGCTTTCAAATCGGCATCTACATCTGGACGATTCATTTTCTTTACTAAATCATAATACGTGCTTCGAGGAATAGTAGCTAGCTCCACGAGTGCCTTCACCGAATATTTATGCCTTAATTCATAGACTACTTGCGCTTTGTCTTGTTTTGTGATTTTTCCTTGTTTTGAACTAAGGCATTTAACTTTTTTAAGTACTCATTTTCCATCTCAAGCTGTTTAATGCGTGCTTCAAGTGCTTCGACTGACCCTTCAGCTAAATGTTGTTTTAATTGTTTATTTGAATCTTTTTTCATGGATGGACGCCCCTTTTTCTTAGATTGAAGGGCATCAATTCCTTGTGTTTCGAGCTGTTTTTTCCAAACAGAAATCGTTGAAGGGGCAGGAATATTAAAGATAGCTGCCGTCTCAAATAAGGACATACCGTTTTCAATCATAAAGTTTAGTACGTCTAGTTTAAATTGTTGTGTGTAATTTGTACATCGTTTTAGAAAAGCTTCCAGACCATTCTGTTTATATTGGTTTACCCAATTCAAAATGATTGTGTCACTTATACCGAGCGATCTACCCATTTCTCGATAACTTTCATTTCCGTTCAAATAACGTAGAACGATTTGTATTTTTTCATCAGCTGTAAATTTAGCCATAGAAAAACTGCACCTCCAATTGTTAGACTGTGTCTAACAATTGGGGTGCAGTTCAATCGTACTCTTTTTTATTATTAATACCCTTCCTCTTCATGCCTACAATGGCATTTCGCTTTTGTTTTACAATGACATTTTTCACACTCACACTTCGGTTTCTCTTTGCAACAACACTCGTGAAAATCATTGCGCTTACATCTACATCTCCCAAACATTAAATCATCCCAAAATTTATTACAATCTTGAAAATGTCCACAATGACAAGTATTTCTCATAAATATGCTTCCTCCTTAATAGAATTCATCATATTCTATGTTTGAAAGTATACAAAGGCTTATTTATTAGTCTATTTTCTCCATATTATAAGTAGAGTTAAAAGATTAAATAAAAATAAAAACCGTCACATGACGGCTCTTTATTTAGCACACTACTCTTTTGTATAAAAATATTTAATTCCTTTCGTATCTAACCAAACAGTTGCTTTGTCCAGTTCGTTCCCTTGACGATAATCTGTTTCGAAATACACAAGCCCTTGGTTATCTCCACGAGATATTATTTTAGAAGTATATCCAAGCTTATCCATCATTTGAATCATGTCAGAAATTAAATTTACACCAAATTCATAAGTAACTACTTTGTTATATTTATTCACTATAATTCCAACCCCTTCTTGTTTTTTTATCGGCTCAACAATTTGATTTGTAAACCAAGCTAACGGCTTATTTCCAATCAGCTTATTTAAATCACATTTGCCGATACCAGCCACATTGCCTGTCTCTGTGTATTGCCAAATATCACATGGATACGCCGGTTTGTTACCACCATAACGAGGAATCCATACAAAATCACAATTGACATTTGCCATTCCAAATGGAGCATACATATGATGAGCAATATATAAACCGACTTTCTTAGCTCCTAATCTGCGTAATTCATCAATAAAAGCTTGTGCACCCGCTCTCATATCTTTCATTGTTCTTACTTCTACGTCAGCTACCCAAACTGTTGCATTTTTATCACCACGGTTCCAAAAGTCTCTCGCTTCTATCCGTGCATCCTCTACTGAAACGAAACGACAGAACGCATAATTACCAAACGGAATATTCCTTGCTTTCATTGCTTGTACATAATTTTTATATAAAGGATCTACATAGTTTGAACCATCTTGCACACGTGCAATTACGAAATCTAATTGTGGTGCTGCGATATCCCAGTTAATGTCGCCATTCCATTTAGAAATATCTATAATATAACCCATTATTTAACATATCCTTTTTCATTATTATATTCAAAGCTTGTTTTTTTGTTATTATCAACTAATAAATAGTATGAGAGGTATTATATTATTGGGTAATAATTTAAAATTCGGCTTATGTATTGAGAAAACAAAATATTATTACGGGTTTAATAAGTAAAGATTTACAAAACTCTAAACTATATAAAGTGAAACGATAATTAGTAGGAGACTACGAGCAGTGTAATTCCCACCTAATTTCTTAGCTTCATCCGAATTTTGAGGTGAGAATTTTACTTCCCGCAAATAGCTTGATAAATAAAACCACCTTTCTGACAGGTGGTTTTGTGTACTAATTTACATATAAATTGTCCATATTTTTATAGTTACTTAATATACTTGTTAACTAAAAATAAGACAATTTTTAGTTTTTAATCAAACCAATTTTCGTTTTATCTCACGTACTCATAGTACCATTTACGTGCATCTAACCAAGCTGTAAATTTATCGATATTTCCGGACGGATAGCCATTCGTTATAGCATAACCAATGCCATCTTTTTGAACGACAATTTGTCCATCCATACCCGCATCAACCATAGCTTGAGCCAAATCTTGTAAATTACTAAATGCTACACCACCAGTTTTTACTTTGAGCAAATCCGTTGCACCTCCTCCAGTTTGTCCTGTAAGAGCAAATACAATAGAATTAGCGATTTTATCAACATTCCATTTTGCCATGTCGGATTCATTATCAATAAACCCTAATTCAATAAGAATAGCCGGTGCCTTCGTTCCATTTAATACTGCTAAATCTGTACGTTGTTTCGCACCTCGATCACGCCATCCAATATCTTTTGCTAGTTGAGCTGAGATTTTAGCCGCCAAATCTTTCTGATCATAATATAAAACCTCAACACCCTGTCCATTTCCATCACTTGCATTAAGATGAAAAGAAATAACTAAATCCACAGCATGGGAATTGCTATTCCGAATGATATTATTTAAATTTTGTGATTGAGTTGCCCCTACCTCGTCCGTATCGTCATAAACCGTGTGTCCTAGGGCTCTTAACTTAGCCGCCACGGCATCTTTAACTTGCCTATCTAGAACGTGTTCTTTCCGATTCCCGAAATTAGCACCTTGAACAATACTATTGTGTCCTCCGTGCAAACTATATCTAGCCATTATTCATCAACATCTCCTTTCTTAATATCTTATTCAAAACTTGTCTTATTGCTATTCCCACTTACAATCTTAACTGTGCCCATACGTCCTATATTTTCTAAAAGTGACGCAATTTGTTTTCGATATAAAAAAGCTATCGCTTCATAAATCGAATGATTTATTCTCTAAATTACTTTTACATGAATGACGACACGAACAAAAAAGCATCACCCTTTCGGCGATGCCTAAAAACTCTATTTTACTTTTCAGCTCCCTAAATAAATAGAGTTTAAAATCACTGAAACTACACCTATATTTCCTCCCCTTCCTTCACAGCTTCTTTCAACCTCTGCAACATATACCCAATTCCTTTACACCCCTCTAGCGGATATGTAATCATTTCTTCTGGATATAACTTTGTCACTACTTTTTTATGCTTCTTCCCTGCTAATAAGACGATTTCGTCAAACTGTAGTAAACTTTTATCTACCATCTGTTTTTGTAATTGCTCTATACTTATTACCTCATCGCTTTTTGAATCAAATGCAAGATCATAGTTTTCTAATACAATATCACTTGGTCTTAAAAATCCATGTTTCGCTGATAATATAACCCAGTTTTCGAAAAACATAGTTGCGTACGCCTGACATGCTTTTCCGAACGGACTAATATATACATCTTTTGCTTCCATCGGTCCGTAGTCTGAATGTTTATCCCAAATTTTCTTTTTTCCGCATGGAATTATACATAGCCTTTTCATATATATTTCTACTCCCTTTACTTTGGTAAATAAAATTCGTTATTTTGTACATTTTTTTCTCGAAATACTATATAATAATTCTGAAAGTTAAAATTACACATTTTACCATATGCGTACTATAGATTACTCTCATTGCAAATATTATAATACCATAAAAAATTTTTCATTTTTTCTTCAAAATAATGAAACTAAATTATAATACAAGTATGTATTAATAAAACAATAAAGGAGGTTCATAAAAATGAAAAATATTATCCCTGCACTATTAGTCTATTTTATCGTTTGCGTTATTTCCGTTATCATCCCAGCATCTGAAGGCTATAATTATGTCGGCTGGAAGTTATTTGTTGGGCAAGTGTATGCGATACCTATTTTCTTCATTACTACGATAATCACATTTTATATAAACAAGAAAAAATCTTACGAATAAACGATTATAAGGATAGCTAACGCTATCCTTATTTTAATTCGTTAATCAAAACTTTATATCCTTTCTTCTAAAAAGTTAAACGCAACATCTGTATTTCAGCGTTTAAACGCAGTTCCTCCGAAATCCAGCTCTCTAATTTTGAAACAGATGCAATATTTTTTCAAAAAGCCCCTGTAATTTACTTTTCAATACTTCCATATCATTAAGCATACACAATGCGACTGTTTAAAAGTTAAAAATTTCTGCTTATTATAAATAAAAAAGGACAAGTAGCCAATCTGACTACTTGTCCTTACTGTTCATCTGTACGCAATACGATTAAGCTTGGAATGCTTCTGTTAATACTGGTACGATTTGTTTTTTACGAGATACAACACCTTTTAAAGTAGCTGTATTGTTTTCTAGTGATACGTTGTATGCTTTCTCAACAACGTTTGCTGCTTTACCGATCGCAAGACCGACAGAATCGTTAGTTAAGATATCAGTTACAACGAATAAGAATAGATCTAAACCTTTTTCTTCTACTACTGCAGAAATTACTTTTTCAAGTTCCGCTTGGTGTACAAGAACGTCGTTTGTATCAACAGCGTTTACTTGTGCGATTTCAACTTTCGCATTACCCATTTGGAATTCTTTAGCATCAAGAGAGATTAATTGCTCCATTGTTTTTCCGCTTAAGTCAGCACCAGCTTTTAACATTTCTAAGCCGTAGTTATCTGCATCTACACCAGCGATTTCCGCTAATTCACGAGCAGCTGCTACATCTTGTTCTGTGCAAGTTGGAGATTTGAATAGTAAAGAATCTGAAATAATTGCAGATAACATTAAACCTGCAACTTCTTTACGAATTGTTACGCCATTTTCTTTGTACATTTTGTTTAAGATTGTAGCTGTACAGCCAACTGGCTCACAACGATAGTATATAGGATCGCTTGTTTCAAAGTTAGCAATACGGTGATGGTCAATAACTTCTAACACACGAACTGATTCGATATCGTTAGCACTTTGTTGACGCTCGTTATGGTCAACTAAAATAACGTTGTCCACTTCGCTTGCTACTGTCTCAACAAAACGCGGTCCTTCTACTTTAAAATAGTCTAACGCAAATTGAGTTTCACCGCTGATTTCGCCTAAACGTACAGGCTCAGCATTCATTCCTAATTCTTTTTTCAATTCTGCATAAGCAATTGCAGAACAAATTGCATCTGTATCTGGGTTTTTATGCCCGAAAACTAGTACTTTTTCCATGTTTTCCACCTCTTCATGAAAAGGATATCTTAAAGAAGCAAATATGACAATATTTAAAGCATATTTTTTTATAAATAATTGCACTTTCTTCTATATTTTTCATCATTTTCATAAAAAAAATCATCTAAAATGAATTAGATGATCGAAATGTATGTTTCAATTAAAATAGTGTAGGAGCTTGCACTACATTGTTAAAAGCGAAATTTGAGGATAAGCCATTATTCAAAAGGTTTACATCTATAACTTGATAAAACGCATTTCCAGTGTCTGCAATTTCCCAAACAGCTAAAATAAGATGGTATCCACTACGGTCAGTTGGTACATTCGCTTCGTGCGTTACTGTTGTCCCTGGTCTAGCTCCACCGTCATTTTTCACATAGAATGGCACTAAATCTAAATCTGATCGCGTCAAAGGTTTATTGGGATTCCAACCTTTTTTCGTAATATAGTATTTCCACTCTTTCGTACTATGAGGAGCCGTTAGTTTCCACTTGAATGTATTCGTCCCGCCATTTAACGTAACTTTCTTCCACCTATCTACAGTTTGAACATCTAAAGCGGGAAAATGACCAGCCCCTGCAATTTGTCCATCAGAAGGTCCGAGTTGCGGAAATCCACCTATTCCTTCTACGCTTTGAGGTTCATATTGAATCGGTCCACAATTTACATTTACCCCTTGCTTACATAAATAAGATCGGCTCGCTGGTGATTCTACATATCCATGAGCTGAAGCCTTTTCTGAAAATCCAAATGTTAATAATCCCGTAAGTAATACGCCACCACTTAAAATAACTTTCTTCATCTTTTGTAAACTATTCTTTTTCATTCTTTCATCCCCTTCCCATAATAAAGCGAAAATAACTATAGTTGGCTAGTCATCTTCTCTACATTTATTATAAGACGAGAATCATTACTAAAAGAACCCTCTAAAAACTTTCTCAAATTCATTTAGTGCGTTAATTAGATTATAATTAACTATTTTAACACCGCCAGAAAAATATAGACGGTGTTAAAAATAGTCGCTTATTATTCACTTACTAATAATTAAGCACTCTCCCCGTTTGATTATAACTTAAATGTTTTTATAATAAATAACCGTAGCATCTAACTTTCCATTCGGAGAAATTGCATACCCTGGTATTGTTCCAACTTCTTGGTAGTCTAGTGATTTGTACAATTTATTGGATGGATCTCCTTCTCTAGTATCTAATACTAAAAGAGACCTGTTTTCTTGCTTCGCTCGTTCCTCTGCTTTTTGCATAAGCAATCGTCCAATACCGTTACGTCTAAAGTTTGGATGAGTCATTAATTTGCAAATCTCGGCTCTATGAATTCCGTTAGGCTTTGTAACTAATTGTAATTGAATACTCCCTGCTACTTCGTTGTTTATTTTAGCTACATACAATATCACTTCTGGCGCTATGACTGTTTGCCAATACTTTGTTGCGTCTTTTTGTTCCCGTGGAGGCAAAAAACCAATTGACGCTCCATCATTTACAACCGTTTTCAAAAGTTTCGAAAGTTCTTCCATATCATTTTCTAGTTGCTTAATTTCTTCAATTACTAAATTTCGCATTACTTTTCCCCCTTTTGTTTCATTGTAACAATTTTTAAAGAAGGAATAATGAAATAATAAGATGAATTTATATTAAGATATGATTTTTTGTGAAAGGATAACGATATGAAATATATATTAGATAGAACGTACGCAAAAGAACTACTCGAATGGGCATATGAACAAAACCCGGGCCCTTGGTTTGAACATTCACTACATGTTGCTCATGCAACTGAAAACATAATTATAGAACTTATAAAAAAAGGGTATGACCTAGATGCTGACATAGCATATAACGCTGCCCTTTTGCATGATATCGGAAGATACAAAGGTTTTACCAAATCGGTCATTCATTCCTATGATGGTTATATGTATATGAATGATTTAGGATATACAGGAAACGCCATTATTTGTGTGACACACTCATTTCCCTGTAAAAATGAACATATAGATATCGCAGCGGAATGGCATCTCGTTCCTGACCATATGAAAAACCGGTTGGTTGCAATATTGAATGAACATAGTAACTACGACTTATACAATAAAGTAATTACTCTTTGTGACGCTCTTGCTGACGCGGATGGCTTTACTACGCTGGAAAGAAGATTAATTTCCGTTGGTTTGCGTCATGGTACAACATCTCATACATCTTTACATTGGAAAGGGTTTTATGCAATTAAGAAAGAATTAGAAGCTTTAATCGGTAAGAGTATATACACAGTTCTTCCTGATGTAGAGAATTCGATTTATGAAGATATAGAATACTAAAGTGAATACAAATTTAATTTCACATAAAAAAACGTTTTAAACATAAAGTTTAAAACGTTTTTTTATTCAATGCTTTTGATTTTTCAGTTCTGTTAAACACTCTTGCACTAAAGTTACCGCTTGACTCATCGCAGCTCCGCCAGCAAATGCTGCTGAAACACCACATGCTTCCAGAATCTCTTTATCCGAACAACCTTGATCAAGACAACCTTTGGTATGATAAATTGTACAATACTCATCTTGCGTTGCTAAACTAATTCCTAATGCAATAAGTTGTTTTTCTCTTTTTGTTAAAGCACCCTCTTGAAAACAAGCTTGCGTAAACGCATTATATGTCTCAGCGATTTCAGGAATTTGATTTGTAAAACTACCTATACCTTCTTTATAATGATGTAGAATATCATTTATCGAACTATGTTGCTCATGTTCCATCTTATTCCCTCCAGTCATATTATCCATACCTATTGTAGTATGCGATGAAATGGAGGCAATATACCTTCTTTTAAATTAAGAATTTTCAGTTAATTTACGTTATAATTTTAAATTATCATCTACAATAACTTTTTCTCTAGAACTTTTTCTTTCAACCTCTTTACTTCTTTCTTCCCAAAATGTTAATCCTTCAATCCCCACATTTTTAGGATTAAATACTGGATCTTTCCCTTCTTTTTTCTGCGTTTCATAGTCTTTTAACACTTTTAATGCGATTTTACTTAATAATAGAATCGCGATTAAGTTTAACCATGCCATACTACCGATTCCTAAATCTCCGAGATTCCATAAAAGCGACGCTGATTCAACACTACCGATGTAAACCATAATTAAAAATCCAAATTTTAAAACTGGTTTTAACCAGCCATACTTCAATTGACGATCTAAATAAGTAAGCGTCGTTTCAGCGATATAGTAATAAGCGAGTAACGTTGTAAATGCAAAAAAGAAAATTGCAATTGAAATAAATATTGGACCAAACCCTGTCATCACAGTTTCAACTGCTTGTTGCGTATAAATTGGACCTGCTTCCACATTTCCTATGTTTTTTACAATAGCGCGTTTCCCTTCAGGTATAACATTATACATACCTGTAATTAATATCATAAGAGCTGTCGCTGTACATACGACAATTGTATCGATATATACGGAAAACGCTTGAACTAATCCTTGTTTTGCAGGATGCGATACTTCAGCAGCAGCCGAACTATACGTCGCTTCTCCGACACCAGCAACGTTTGAAAATACAGCGCGTTTTACGCCCCATGCAATAGCTGCACCAACAATTCCACCAAACATTTCATTTACACCAAATGCGCTAGAGAAAATTAAAGCAAACATACTTGGAATCTCCGTTACATTCGCAATTAATATGATACATGTAACAATTACATAACCAATTGCCATAAATGGAACAAGCATTTGAGAAACGCCAGCAATTCTCTTTACACCACCAAAAATAATTGCTGCTAGTAACACGACTAAAAATATACCAGTTATATATTTGTTAATACCATTAGAGTTTTCAAATCCAACTGCGATACTACTAGATTGAATACCTGGTAATAACACGCCATATGAAAGTGTTACAACTACCGCTACAATGACTGCAAACCATTTCATTTTTAAACCTTTCTCAATGAAATATGGAGTACCGCCGCGATATTCATTCCCTACTTTACTTTTGTATACTTGAGATAATGTTGATTCAACAAACGCGCTCGCTGCCCCTAACAAAGCCATTACCCACATCCAAAATACAGCTCCAGGCCCGCCGAAAGCGATTGCTGTCGCTACCCCTGCGATATTACCAATTCCAACTCTTCCTGATAAGGCTAAACAAAATGCCTGAAAAGATGATATTCCCGTCTCTGAACTCTTTCCTTCAAATAATAGTTTAATCATCTCTTTAAAATAACGAATTTGCAAAAAGCGTGTTGCAATCGTGAAATATACGCCTGCCCCTAATGCAAAAACAACTAAACCGATACTCCACACTTGCCCTACTAACCATTCTACTAAATTCTCCATCCAAATCCCCCTTATCATTCTTTTGAAAAACAATTTTGTATATAAGAAAACGGACAACTATTATCAAACTTTCTAGTTGTCCGCATCTTTCATTATTTCATCCCTCAATTTTTGTCAGTAAAACGCCCTATTACTTTATATTTACCCAAACACTTTTCACTTCTGTATAATTATCAAGCGCATATGAACCTAATTCGCGGCCAATACCAGATTGTTTGTATCCACCAAATGGTGCAGCTGCATTTTCTAAGTTATAATCATTAATCCACACTGTTCCTGCTTTTAATTTATTTGCCACTTGATGACCCGTTTTGATATTTTGCGTCCATACACCCGCAGCAAGGCCATAAGATGAGTTGTTCGCTCGTTCAATTACTTCTTCTGTCGAATCAAATGGAAGTACAACAACAACTGGTCCAAATATTTCTTCCTTAACGATTGTCATATCGTCTGTAACGTCTGTGAATACCGTTGGCTTAACGAAATAACCTTTTTCAAGCGCACGTTCACCACCAGCCGCAACTGTAGCACCTTCTTTCTTCCCTTGCTCAATGTAATTTAACACACGCTCTTGTTGTTTCTTAGATACGAGTGGACCCATCTCCGTTCCTTTCTCCATACCTGCTCCAAGTTTTACGTTGTTCGCCATTTTCACAAGTGCATCTACTACAGTTTCATAATGTTTACGATGAACAAATACACGTGATCCTGCGCTACAATTTTGACCGTGATTATACATAATACCTTGGAATGCACCATTAATTGCTTCTTCCAAGTCCGCATCTTCTAAAATGATATTTGGTGATTTGCCGCCAAGCTCTAACGTTACATGCTTAATCATTTCTGCAGACTGACGCATAATATACTTTCCTGTAACAGTAGATCCTGTAAAAGCAACTTTATCAATGTCATGATGATTTACAATTGCTGCTCCTGCTTCAGGACCAAAGCCTGGTACAAAGTTTACAACACCGTTTGGAAATCCAGCCTCTTTAAAGAGTTTTGCTGTATATAGTAAGGATAAAGGTGTTTGCTCTGCTGGTTTTAATACGATCGTACAACCTGTCGCCAGTGCAGCTCCCATTTTCCAAGAAGACATAACGAGCGGAAAGTTCCACGGAATAATCTGACCTACAACACCTACAGGTTCATGTCTCGTATAGTTTAAGTAATCTTTTGAAATCGGGATTGTTTGCCCAATAATTTTTGTAGCCCATCCTGCGTAATAACGATAATTTTCTACAGTCGCTGAAATATCATCCTCAAGTGCTACTTGATACGGCTTCCCATTATCTAAAGCTTCTAATTGCGCTAACTCTTCTCTATGTTCTTCAATTAAATCTGCTAATTTATAAATAAGATGCGCTCTTTCAGCAGTAGTCATTTCTGCCCACGGACCAGATTTAAATGCAGATCTTGCTGCTTTTACTGCAGCATCAATATCCTCTTCTTGCGCTTCACATACGACTGCTAGAACATCTTCTGTTGCTGGATTGTACGTTTCAAACGTCTTTCCGCCAATAGCAGAAACAAATTCGCCATTAATAAACATTTTAATTTCTTCATTTAAAAACGCTTCCACTTTTGGTTTCAGCTCAATATTTGTCTTTAACATTATGTTCTCCTCCTTATTTAAACAGCTGCATGAGCTGCAATATTTGATAAAATCGTTTGAAGCTTTTGATCTTCGTCAGCAGTTAACCCTAGTCTTGGATAGCGAGAAGGTCCTCCCGCTTGCCCATATAATTCCATGGAACGTTTAACGATTTGAACATATTTCCCTGATCCTTCAAGAAACTCGCAAAGTGGTAAAATAGCATCGTTTATTTCCCACGCCTTTTCTAATTCACCATTTTGAAAATGTTCATACATTTTTGTAACGAGACTGGGAACGATATTTCCTGCTACTGAAACCCATCCCGAAGCACCAACTAAATATGATTCCATAACTAAATCTTCAGAACCACAGAAGACTTGGAAAGCCCCTTCACTTTGTCTTACTAAATCTCTCGCTTTTCGAATATCTCCGCTAGATTCTTTAATATGTGTAACATTTTCACACTCTTTTCCAATACGGAGCATTAGCTCTGTACTCATATCAACACCAGAAGTAAATGGATTATTGTATAACATAATTGGTATATTTACAGAGTTTGAGATTTCTTTAAAATGAAAATAGATCTCCTCTTCCTTCGGTTTACAATAGTAAGAGTTTATAATTAATGCACAATCCGCTCCGTGCGCTTCTGCATATTTCGTATATTCAATTGTTTCTTTCGTCGTTTCCGCAGCAGTTCCAACAATGACTGGAATACGACCATCAATTTCTTTCAAAACGGTTTCTACCATTTTAAATCGCTCTTCTTTTGATAAACTTACAAACTCTCCTGTACTTCCATTAATGATGATGCCTGCAACCTTTTGTTCGATAAAGTAATTTACATTTTGTTTTACCCCATCCCAATTAATTTCCTGAAATTCATCCATCGGTGTTATTAATACTGGAAATGCCCCTTTAATTTTTTGCATATTTATCTCTCCTTATCACATTTTATTTTAATAAGAACCCTGCCGGAAATGGATCCGTAGGGTCTAATAGAAACGTCTGCATTCCTGTAATAAATCCTCTACTTTCAAAACGGAAAATGTATCCTAGCTCCTCCTTCTTCACTTTTTCCACAGTTATAAAACTATTAAATATACTTTCATTTTTAAAAGGTTTATCCGCCATATAATCATTTTTAAATAACGCATGAACATAGGAAACGATAGTAGAAACAAAACCTGGCGAACGTACGATAAAGTTATCTTCATGAAATGTAATCGACTTTATATGGTTCTTTTCTTTTTGCGAAGGATCTACTAAAATAAGCCTTTTTATTAGCGACTGTTTTTGTATAGCCTGCAGTTTAGCTTCTCCCCATCTTTTCAATTCTGGAATGTTTTCAACACGAATTTCTGGCGAATACGCACCTTTTTCTACAACTGCATATACTTTATCTGCTTGTATGAGAGAATAACTTACATTACCAACCTGTAAATTTTCCTCAATCAAATAGCAAAGTTTGCTTTCAAACGAAACAGATACAACTTCATCATTCTCTACATACGCATGAACTAAAAATATTCCAGATAACGTTTCAATTTTGTATTGATTGGACTCTCTCTTTTTTAAATACCCACTTTCGAGTAACATCGTTATTACCGCAACAATGCCCCCATAATGAAGCGGAATCGAACCTTCATGATTAAAAAATAATACAGCTGCATCCACTTCATTATGGATAGATGGAACGACAATACACCCATTCAAACCGATAAAACCACGTGGTTCATTTAATAAAAGCTTCCTCTCTTCTGCTAATTCACCTGAAAATTGTTCATTTAATTGCTCCAAACTGTAGTAGTATTTGCATGGTACGTCTTTCATTACACGAAATGCCTCGCCATTTACATGTACGTCTACTGCTGTATACATTTTTTGAATGTTCATTTTATATCCTCCGTTTCATGTTCCATCGGCGGAATTAGCAAAAATCCTTCTTTGAGTGGATCCATTTCATTGTAAAAAAATTTATGCATACCCATAAGCCAAGCTGATCCCGTAATTTTCGTTATGACAGCTTCAATATTTTCAACATGTGTCGTATTCACGACATATCCTTTAAATAAAGAACCAACGATACTCTCATGAATGAACTCTTCACCAATTTTGATTTCTTTTTGAGCGTATAATACAGCTAGCTTCGCAGATGTTCCTGTACCGCATGGGGATCGATCTATTCCGCCTGGTGGTACAACAACTGTATTTTTCACATTCGCACATTCATGAGTAGCATCTGTATAAAATTCAACATGTGTTAATCCTCTAATAAACGAATACTCTGGATGAATGATTTCAAACTTCTCATTAATTGTGTTTCTTATATGAATCGCCTTATCGATGATTGTAGATGCATTTTCTGGTACTAATTCTAGGCCTACTGAATTCGCATCAATAATGGCATAAAAATTCCCTCCATACGCAATATCAGCCTCTACAGTTCCAATGTCTTTGACGTGTACAGTAATATTTTTCAATAAAAAAGCTGGTATGTTACAGAAAGATACCTCTTTTGCTTTTCCATCTTGAACAGCAATATCTACTTCCACTAAGCCAGCCGGGGTATCTAGTTTTAAAGAAGTAATCGGTTCAACTACTGGAATTAAACCTGATTCAACTAACGCTGTACATACACCGATTGTATCGTGACCGCACATCGGTAAGTATCCACCTGTCTCTATGTATATAACACCTATATCAGCCTCAGGATGACACGGGTCTGTTAATAATGCCCCTGACATTACATCATGACCACGCGGTTCATTCATTAACAATTTTCGAATCCAATCATATTCCTTTTTCATATGTAACATCTTCTCTGCCATCGTCTCTCCAATCAACTTTGGAAGTCCGCTAATTAATGTCCTCGTTGGATTCCCGCCCGTATGTGTATCAATAGTCGTAAAGACTCTTTGTGACCTCATCCGTTTAACACCCTTTCTGTAAAACGACTCAAACGAAGTGGTTCAATAGGAATAATTGTCTCTTTTTCATTTAATAACTCTTCAATTACTTTCCCAGTAACTGCTGCAAGACTAATCCCATCCCCTTCATGTCCAGCGGCAATGAAATAATTCGGAATATGTTCCACTCGTGAAATAATCGGCAAATGATCTTCTGTCCACGGACGTAAACCAGCGTAAGAACGAATTACCATCATATCTGCCATTTTCGGATAAAAGCGAATCGCTCTATTTGCGATACATTTAATGACTTCATTGTTTATTCTCGTATGAAACCCTACAAATTCACGACTACTTCCAATTAAGAAATTTTGACTTTCAGTAGGCTCAAATACGAGCGCAACCCCGTATTTTTCAGTTAAAGCATCTACTTTTCTTTTTCCGCCAAATTTAGAAATTAAATAACCGAATTCCATTACTTTACGGCATCCTACATGTTGTTGCCTTGATGCTACTATAATATGCCCTTTTCTCGGTTCAATTGGTATATTTACATTTAACATCTGACCAATCTTAGGAGCCCACACACCGGCTGCATTTACAACTTGTTTTGCTGTAAAAGTACCATTCGTAGTTTCTACAACAAATGAACCATTCGTCTCTATTTTCATACTCTTTACTTCGGTCTGCTTAAAGGCTTTTGCGCCAAACTTTTGTGCCTCTGACAGAAGCGAGAAAGCAAGGAGATATGGATTCACAGTTGAATCCGTCGCACATTCTAAACCGCCTAATAAATCATCAGCAAAAAAAGGCGACTCTTCTCTTATATCTTGCCTATCAAGCATTCGAAACGGTAATCCAGCTTCTTTTTGCCGATCTACCCATTGCTGCGCAGCTTCCATCTCTTCGTCTGACTCACATACGAGAATACTTCCTGGTGCCCTATATTCAAATGAATGCTCTAATTTTTCACTTAAATCAGTTACTAATTTTTGACTTACTAAAGACATTTGACTATCAAACCCTGGGTCTTTATCAATGGCCAAAATATTCCCATCACACCGTGAAGACGTCCCGCTGACAAATTCTCCTTTTTCAATGATTGTTACGTCTCTTCCGTATTTTGAAGTGTAATAAGCGATAGAACACCCTATTATTCCACCACCTATAATTAAAACGTCGCAGTGCCTCACAATATACTCCTCCTTTCCCTAAACCTCTCACTTTCTTTTATGCAATTGACATGCCAATTCTGCACATATACAATTTCCATAAACAATATTTTTATTTGTAAAAATAATTCAAATTTATAGTAAATAGGTGTATTATTTTTTTATCACTGTCAAAATTTTTATACATAACGGGAGGATATTATGGCATTTTCATTTCCGACTATACAAGAGTTTTTGGAAAGTATTTTAATCGATCATACATGTAGCCTTAATCACATTAAGCAAGTAAACGGAAGGTTTTATTATCTCCCTTCTACTACAGAAGAATATAATTGCGCCATTATTTATGTAGATGACTCATTCACTGCATTAATTGACGCTTTTTCTTATGAATTAGCTGTTATCATCCTTAACGAAAACGATGAGCCGATATTCTGTATAACTTCTCAGCAAATGATTCCATTTCTTTATAAGTCCTACAATGAACTACAGTCATTTTATAACACCGTAATACAAACAACTGACTCTTCTGTTACAGTCATTGATAGTAAAGAATGCGTTCGAACTTGGACAGATGGTGCTGAAAAAATATTTTCAGTCAACCATAATGAGATTATTGGGCAACCGATTACTCGTTTTTTTGATTATAAAGACTTGGAAATTTTACAATCTTTACATGATGGAAAAAGCATAGTCGCTCAGTTCCATCAGCCTCGTCCCGATTTATTCGTATTAATTAATTCAAATCCAGTTTATTGTAATGATGAAATTATAGGAGCAGTCGTTTCAGAAACAGATGTTACAAATCAAGTCGCTTTAAATGAAAAACTATTTAATATGTCACATGAAATGCACCGTTTAGAACAAGAAGTGGCAAAGTATAAAGATGAATCCGATCCATTCCTTGCGATGAATGGAAAAAGTCCTGTTATACAAAGAACGATACAATTAGCTAGAAAAGTTTGTTCGGTGAAATCAACTGTTTTAATACTTGGGGAAAGCGGAGTTGGAAAAGAAGTATTTGCGAAAGCAATTCATGAAGCAAGTGAAGCAGCGAAGACGCCTTTCATTTCGATTAACTGCGGGGCAATTCCAGAAGCTTTATTTGAAAGTGAATTATTCGGTTACGAGCGTGGGGCCTTTTCTGGAGCGAATAGTAAAGGGAAAAAAGGTAAAATCGAACTCGCACAAGGCGGTACTTTATTCCTCGATGAGATTGGCGAAATGCCGCTCGATATGCAAGTAAAACTGTTACGTGTACTACAAGAACGAAAGTATTACCGAGTTGGCGGAGAAAAAGAAATTAATATTGATTTCCGCATTATCGCTGCTACAAATCGGGATTTACAAGAAGAAATGAGAAAAGGAACTTTCCGAGAAGATTTATATTATCGTTTAAATGTAGTTAGCCTGCATATTCCACCGCTGCGTGAAAGACGAGAGGATATTATCGAACTCACATACTCATTCTTAAACGATTTTTCAATCAACTATAACAGACCAATTCGTGACTTACCTTCAAGCATTATGCATGAACTGCTTCATTACAATTGGCCAGGTAATATTCGCGAACTTCGAAACGTTGTTGAACGACTTGTGGTATTTGCGACAGACGGAATTATAAAACAAGAATATTTACCATTTCATACAACCGAAAATTTAGACAATCATACAGCTCATCCCCTATTACTCAGCAACAATAATACAATCCTTTCTTTACAAGAAGAGATGGATGAGCATGAGAAAAAAGTTATTGAAAGGGCTTTACGAATTTTAAATGGGAATAAATTAGAATGTGCAAAACAACTTGGCGTAACAAGGGCTACTTTATATAACCGTTTAAAAAAACTTGGACTTCAATAAAGAAGCAGTATGCACCAATTAGTCGTTTACAGGTAGCCCTCCCTCCTCCTCTATATTGGCATGATTTTTGCATATATAATTTGTGCAAACCGAACTAGAGGAGGAATACACATGACCAATAAAAACAACTTAATCGTTTGTCGTTGTGAAGAGGTTACATACGGACAACTTCAATCGACAATTGCTGAATATAACTGCTCGGCAAGAGAATTAAAACTAAGAACACGTGCTGGCATGGGATTTTGTGGTGGTCGCACATGCAGAATAATGATAGATCGAATGATTGAAAATGTGAATCCTGACGTAACTCTTAATGAAATACCGTTGAAATATCAACCACCAATACGTGCAGTTACTTTTGGATCGGTAGGTGAAAGTAAATGAGTAGAATTACACATCACCCTATTTTAGGTACTTTACAAAGTAGTGAGCGTACTACCTTTCAATTTGACGGTTATCAATACGAAGCATATGAACATGAAACGATTGCTGCTGCCCTGTTAGCAAATGAAATACGGACATTAAGAGTTCATGAAGATAGCGGGACACCGCGAGGTATTTATTGTAATATCGGGCATTGTTCCGAATGCCGCGTGACAGTAAATAATCAAACAAATGTACGCGCATGCTTAACTGTTGTAGAAGAAAACATGGTTGTTGAAAGCGGGAAACAGCATCCGAATATCGTGAGAGAGATGGTGAAAAAACGATGAGTGATGTAATTATCATTGGTGCAGGACCAGCGGGATTATCTGCTTCTATCTCTTGTGCTCGTTTCGGACTAAAAGTGCTCGTTATTGATGAATTTATGAAGCCGGGCGGGAGATTGTTAGGACAGTTGCATCAAGAGCCTACTGGAGAATGGTGGAACGGAATAGAAGAATCGAAGCGACTTCATGAAGAAGCAGAATCACTTTCAGTACATATCAGGTGCGGTGTTTCGGTATATAATTTAGATAAAGATGAAAACAATTGGTTTATACATACTAATATCGGTACCTTAGAAGCACCGTTCGTACTACTTGCTACTGGTGCTGCGGAATATTCTATTCCCCTTCCAGGCTGGACACTTCCAGGAGTGATGTCAATTGGAGCAGCTCAAGTTATGACAAATGTTCATCGCGTGCAAGTTGGAAAAAAAGGAATCATTATTGGTGCTAACATTTTGTCTTTCGCCATTTTAAGTGAATTGCAATTAGCGGGAATTAAAGTAGATCATATTGTACTCCCTGAAAAAAGCGAGTTAAGTCAAAAAGCTGGTGAACCTGAAGAAGTTTTAAACTCCCTTTTAAATGCAGCACATCTCGCTCCATCTGCTATTTTACGAATAGGTAGCCACTTTATGAAATATGATTGGATTCGAAAAGCTGGATTAACATTCTATCCAAACAGCGGAATGAAAATAAACGGAACGCCACTTCACCTTCGGAAAGCAGCTCTTGAAATTATCGGAACAGATCAAGTTGAAGGTGTACGTATTGCTAATATTGACTCTAAAGGAAATGTTATTAATGGATCAGAGAAAATATATGAAGCAGATTTTGTTTGTATTGCCGGGGGATTATACCCACTTGCCGAACTTGCAGCTGTAGCTGGTTGTCCCTTCCATTACATTTCAGAATTAGGCGGACACGTTCCTCTCCATTCCGAAACAATGGAAACCCCTCTTCCAGGTTTATTTGTAGCTGGCAATATTACAGGCATTGAAAGCGGAAAAATTGCGATGGCGCAAGGAACTGTTGCAGGTCTATCAATTGCTAAATATGCAAGTAAAAAACGTGATATAGTCGACCAACAATTATATCACGCCATTCAAAACGTTCACTTTGTTCGTCAGAAAGCTGCAATTCAGTTTAATCCGATGGTAGATATCGGTAGACGAAAGATGAATAATTTATGGCATAAATTCCAAACAAATTATAAAGATTTCTATAAACAACAAGAAATTATTTAATAAGACTTATTTGTCAAAAAGCTCCCCTTATCAAAAACATAAGGAGAGCTTTTCAAATTATTTCACTTCGATTGTCCAATCACCATCAGCTTGAATAGTGAATATATGTATACCATTTTCTTTTACAGGTACTTTTTTCGTAGTATCGGCAGCACCAATTTCATTAAATATCATGCTATCGTTTAAATCAACTACAAAATTACTTTCACCATTCTTATGTACACCATGCAATTCTTTCAAACCTTTTTCAAGCTTCACAAAAACAACATCAGATCCGTGACCACTAATTGTTCCTGGAGCTGTTACTACTTTATCTATTGGAATAGACTGAGACATATTCACTTTCCAGTGACCATCTGCCATTGGATTAATAAAATATTTTCCACTCTTGTTTAATAAAACTACACGTTTTTCTTTTCCATTACCAATAAAATTCGAAAGTGAACCAGAGTCATTACCTTGTTCATCTTTTAACTCTAGAATTGCATTACTTTCTCCTGTATGTTCTACTTCCGCAATAACAAATCCGGATTTTAACTCAAAAAAATCAGAAGAATTCGCGCCATCACCTTCTAACGAAACACTATGATCTTGTGATAATCTCTCCACTGCACTTTTTTCTTTTATCTCTTTAGCTTTCGGGCTAGTTTTTGCTGTTTGCTGTTCAGTATTGTTATCTTTTTTTTCGTTCGCTTGTACATCTTTTGTTTGCTCCGTTGAATTACAAGCAGTTAAAGATAAACATACCGCAGCTATTGTTGCTAATAATTTCTTTTTCATAATATCCTCCTATTAATATAAAACATTCTTAATAAGAATAACATATTTTTACCAATTCATTCATTTATTAATAATTGAATTTTATCCCAAAATAGGAAACATACTAATAATAGAAATTAAAATAAAAAAACTGCTAGAGCATAAAGCCCTAACAGTCTTATTGTTCGTCACTATTAATTTTCGCTAATGCGTAAATACCTTCTTCATCATCTAATTCAAGTTGTAATCTCGCTGCGAATGAATTGACATTATATTCTCTGTCAAGCAATAAGCGTAATGCTTCGATTAAGTTTGCTTGAATTAAAATTTGCTGGCGACCATTTACCTCTACTTCCGCAGAGAAACCGTAGTCATCGTCATACATGAGTTCAACTAACACTTCTTCTGGACCCACTTGTCTTTTTTCAGCTATATATACGCAAAGCGCATTTATTAATTCTTGTTCAGAAATTTTTATTGTTTCCATGCTACTTCATCTGCCTTCTTTTTACGTTGGTCTTTGAAGTATTTAAATGCACGAACTGCTAACATTACGATACCAGCCATTACTAACATATTTACCATAAACGCTAATACAGAACCAAGAGCTCCCATATTTGCAAATAAGCTACCCATTAGTAAACCACCAAGACCACCTAGTAATAAACCTTTCATAAAGCTTCCTTTATTACTTTTTGGTGCTGTGTTTGTTGCTTTCGTTTTTGAATCTGGAGTCGTTTTTTGAGAATTTACATTTGAGTCTTTTTTGTTTAAATCAACTTTTGACTTTTGACCTGAACTTGGTGTAAATGATTTTTTACCAGATTTGTAACTTTTCGCTGCCGCATGATCTACGAACATAAAGCTGCTAGCCCCAAAGATAACCATAAATGCTGTCATTACTGCTACAAGTTTTTTCAACATATTATATCCATTCTCCTTTTATATAGATATATGTGAAATCTATCTTTCTAGTAAATTCAGAATGATAGATTTGTTTTTAAGAACATTTTAAAGGTTCTTATGAACTTATTATATGAACTTTTGTCGAAATATGCAAGTATTATTTACTTCCGACAGTTTGGTGACAAAGGAAAAATTAAGCAAAACAGAATTGACTTTAAATGAAACAAAACATATTATAAGTTCATAAGAACTTTTTATTATTTTGGAGGTGAAAAGATGGAAACATTTCATCTCACACGAAACGAAATGGCTACCCTTCTTCTATCACTAAGAGGATGGAATACGAAAAAGCCTCTCGGTATTTTACAAGAAGCTTGGGCAAAGTCACATAAAAAAGATATTGAAAGCGGACAAAGCGTTACAGCTTTTATTACTACCGCACTTTCACCTATTTTTGAAAAGCTGATTAAAATTGACGATACTGATGTCGGTTTTTCTTTAAATGAAATAGTTGCGCTTGGCAATCAGATTGAAAACACAAGTTTCTCTGTAACTGCTATGCAAAACTGGGTGAAACGAGATATAAAAGAAATGATTGGCTCTCCTCAAAAAGGGAAAAAATATTCGATTGAACAAGCAGCCTTACTGTTCATTGTCGAAGATTTAAAAACAGCACTTGATTTTGAATCAATTCGTAAGCTATTACGCCTTATCGTTAATGACCCAGCCGATCGAAGTGATGATTTAATCAATCCTGTTCATTTATATGTAGCATACTCTTCTCTATTTGAAGAACTCAATCAAGGGAATTGCTTACAACTAAATGCAACAGATACAGTTCATACAATTGAAAACATCGTAAAAGAAAAAGCTGATAAAATCGCAAGCAAGTTCGATCAAATTAATAACGAACAACGCGAAGCAATTCGTAACGCTATTATTATTGCGACCCTTTCTGTACATACCGCTTATGTACAAATGTTAGCAAAACGTTACGTAACAGCAACGTTATTTTTACAGAACTTAGATGTGAAGCCTTAAAAAATAGGAGCAGAAATGCTTCTATTTTTTTATGAGAAATTTTTAATAATCTTTTCATTAACCCTTCATGAAAACGTGGCTTATATCCTTTACTATAATACTTATGAGAGACATAAAAGAATTGAAATAGCAATCCCCTATATGAATAAGGTATAATATACACATAGTGAACCTTTTATGTTATTAAGTAAAGGGGCATATATTCAAAAATCCATAAATTAGAAGGTGCAACAATGTTAAGTAGTTTTATTCATTCAGTATTAACGTTTTTTGAAGGATTAGGTTATTGGGGCATTATGCTTGGACTTATGATTGAGATTATCCCAAGTGAAATTGTCCTTGCTTATGCAGGATACTTAGTATTCAATGGTAGTATCTCATTTATAGGCGCAGTTGTATTCGGTACAATTGGCGGTGTTATTGCCCAAATCTTTATTTATTGGCTTGGACGATACGGCGGACGCCCTATATTAGAACGTTATGGAAAATATATTTTCATACATAAAAAACAAATAGATGCTGCAGAAGATTGGTTTAATCGTTACGGAACTGGCGTCATTTTTACAGCACGCTTCATTC
Source organism: Bacillus sp. NEAU-Y102 (assembly GCF_054788175.1). Taxonomy (NCBI): domain Bacteria; kingdom Bacillati; phylum Bacillota; class Bacilli; order Caryophanales; family Bacillaceae; genus Bacillus; species Bacillus sp. NEAU-Y102. Next base: position 22,667 of record NZ_JBTWFK010000017.1, read on the forward strand.
CAGTAGTGCGTCATGCGATTTCAATTCCTGCTGGTATTACAAAAATGCCTTTACTACGTTTCACTACATTAACAGCACTTGCGATTATCCCTTGGTCTATTATTTTCATTTATTTAGGTGAAAAACTAGGTGAAAATTGGGAGAATATAAACGATATTGCTGGTCCGTATGTGAAATCATTTGCAATTGGTGGCGTCGTACTTATACTTTTATACTTCGTTATAAAAAAATGGACAAAAAAGCGCAAAAATCTTGCTTAAGAATATAATAAAAACCGCTATAAATTCATTCGAAGTTATAGCGGTTTTTTATTTATATATGAATTAATCTTCAGGAATTATATAACACCTTTCCATCTACATTTACATGGATAAGCAACCATTCGATCATTCTTTTCGTATATTATCTCAAAAAGGAGTGATTCCCCTATGCATTGGCAGCAAAAAATACCATACTTAATCGGACGCCCTATCGGTATTTCCTTCATAAATGGGCAAGGAACTTCCGGCGTATTATGTTCAGCGCATGATGGTCAATTATATGTGTATGAATACCTTTATCAAGCTCAGTTCGCAATGAAACATTATGATTATAGACAGGTTCAAGATATACATGCATTCCCAAATTGTCCTCACCAAAATCCTCTATACTAAAAAAATCGGAACGGCTCATAGCCATTCCGATTTCTATACTTTATTTCTCAGAATAAAATTTCTGCACTGCTTCATCAAAATAAATCCAACCTTTCCAGCCCAAATGAATCGTATCTTTTAAGAAATACTTATCATATTCATGGCCAGAGAAATCAACTACTGGATATCCTGCTTTCTCAACCTGTTCTCGAACTTTTTTATAATACACTTCACGGCGTTCTTTAGGGAATCCAGTATAATCATACCAAGGCCCATTTACAGGTACAGAAATAAAGAGCGGTTTGACATTTTTCTCTTTAAATAAATCTAAAATAATTTGTAAATCATTATATTCTGGTGATTCATCATATGTTTCATTTGCTCTAAAGTTTTTTAAACCTTTAAGTTTTTTCTTCAGATTATTCTTATGATAATACGGATTTTCAATTCCAAATGTATTTGTAGTAGACTCAGCTTTCCCTTCTTGTTCTGCGTGTTTACGTGCGTCTTCCCAAGAAATTGAACGAAGTCCGCTATTTGTTTTCTCTTTCATCGGTTCGATTTTAAATAAAGAGTTAAATAAATCTCTATGATCTAAAATATTTCGATGCATATAAGCAAGTGGTTTAACTAAACCTGCTTTTATGTTATGTTTCGTATCATTATATACAATACCTTCTAATGAATTTTTTAATATATCATCTTCTTGAACAACTTTATAATCTAATAGCCGTTTCGCGATTTGCTTCTTCATTTCTGGATTTATCTCATCATTAAAAATAAAATGATATGCTTGTTGTTTGGAGAAATTATTAGTGAAATCCCCTTGTGATACACCAGTCTTTGTAAACCATTGTGGTGAAAGAACAAAGACTACTTTTTTACCTTCTAATTCATCCATAGTAGATGTCATATTTAAAATATGAGCTAAACTTTGTGTACCGCCAGTTCCAATTAAAAACGGTGTAAAACCAGCTGGATTTACTTTGAAATAATTAGACGGATGATATGCATCCATTCGTAAAAATTCTGATGAACCGTACATCGGTAAATACTGTGAATTATCTAACATTTTTTGCTGTAAGAAAACACTTTGTAATTTCTCTTTTTGTAAAGAAGTAGCCGCATCTTCTACCTTCTTATCACTAATAAGCGATACTAAACTTTTCGATGGGATTAGAATGATAATGAAAAAAAGCACACACGCTAAAATTATAGGACCAAAAGCATGCTTCATTTTCATCTTCTGTCCCTCTTTCTATCGTTATTAACTTGTAACCCTTGTCTTTGACACGCCATCTTTTCTCTCCTTTTTCTCTATACATGTTCCATTCTATTTGTCTATTATATACATGTATGTATTTCCTTCCTTGTTCTATTAAATCCTATAGAAATAGCGCAAGAAAATGTTTCCATAGAAACACGTTAATTATACAAGATTCTACATAAATTTCACACTGGAATTTTAGTAATAATTTTATTTTTAAGTCGTAAAAAAACATATGAAATGTCTATATTTCATTCGGAACTGTACAAAAAAACAGACTATCACATACGTGAAGTCTGTTTCCCCATTCTTTTATTTTTGTACATCTGCCCATTTTAAACTTGTAGCTGGACCAAATTGATGTACATATAAATCTTTCACATATGGTTTTTGTAAGTAAGATAATCCGCGCTGGAATACCGGTGCAATTACTGCATCATCAAGTAGCATTTTTTCAGCATCCTGCATTGCTTTCCAGCGAGCCTTTTCATCATTACCTAATTCTGTTTTAATCTTCTTAATTAACGCATCATATTCTGGGTTTGCATATTCTGTATTATTAACACTACTTCCAGAAAGGAATACTTCTAAGTAAGTCATTGGATCTGGATAATCCGGTAACCAGCGTGATAACGACATTTCATATTCTTTCTTCTTCTCTAGTGCTAATTTTTGCGTATGTGGTTGCAATTTCACATTCACTTTTAAACCTGGTAAATTTTTCTCAAGCTGCTCTTTAATGTACTCTCCAACTTTTTTAAAGTTTTCTAAGTCATAATTTAATAGTTCTAACGTCACTTCATCTGTACCTGTTTCTTGCTTTGCCTTTTCCCAATATTCTTTCGCTTTTTTTACATCAGTTTTATTAAACTCACCTGCCGTACTTCTAAAATCTTTTTTATCTGGTCCCTTTAAAAATCCTTTTGGTACGTAATAGTTTGCAGCAACCGAACCATCATTTAAAAATGAATCCGCAAGTCCTTTCTTATCAAAAACTGTACTTAGCGCAAGACGTGCATTTTTATTTTTAAGAATCGGTACATTTTCATTAAATCGGAAGAAGTACATAACTGGATCTGTATATTGTTTTAGCTCTTTATTATTTTTATATTTATCCACGAATTCTGTAGAAATAACAGCTCTATCAACTTTATCTGTTTCATATAAATTTACCGCAGTTGAAATTTCTTTTACAATTTGATAGTTTACTTCATCTAACTTCACTTCTTTTTTATCCCAATACTTATCGTTTTTCTTCATTGTAAAGCTAGCTTCATGCTTCCACTCTGATAATGTAAATGGTCCATTATATACCGCTTTATTTGCTTCTAATCCGTATTTATCACCTTGCTCTTTCGCATATTTTTCGTTAATTGGATAGAAGGATGGTAAAATTAATAATTTCGTAAAATACGGTACAGGATGTTCTAGCTCTACGACGAACGTTTTATCATCCTTCGCTTTTACTCCTAATTCATCTAGACCTAGTTGTTTTTTATTTATCTTCTCAGCGTTTTTCACATCGTACGCAATGTATGCATATTGAGAAGCGGTATCTGGATTAATCAATTGCTTCCAAGCGTATACGTAATCATGAGCGGTTACTGGATCTCCGTTTGACCATTTCGCATCACGCAAATGAAATGTATATGTCTTTCCATCTTTACTCACTTCATATTTTTGTGCGCCTGCCTCAATTACTTCATCATTTTTCGATAGACGGAATAGTCCTTCCATTACGTTATTCAAAACGTTAAACGAGATTGCATCTGTGACTTTCACTGAGTTTAACGACGGAATTTCACCCGTTTCTAGTAACTGTAATACTTTCTTTTCATCTTTCGGCTTTGTTGTAGTTTTTTCTTTTGCGCAGCCAACTAAAAATGAAGAAACTAATAGAGTACTAACTAATGAGTAACGAACAACTTTTTTCATTTAAAAACCCCCTCTATTTTTAAGGTAAGTAACGACGAGCACCAGCGTATTCTTCTATATATCCTGGTGTATTTAGTGGTATAATCTCTACCGACCTTTCAGCTCTTGGTGAGTGAATCATATTGCCATCACCAATATACATTGCAACGTGATGGACACTACCTTTCCCTTGATCATGTGCAAAGAAAATTAAATCTCCCTTTTGTAAGTTTTCTTTATCAACTGCAACCCCTGCTCTTGATTGCGGTCCAGAATCTCGCGGAATTGTAATGCCGTGCGATTTATAGATCGTATGCGTGAAGCCAGAGCAATCAAATCCAAAACCACTTGTACCAGCCCATATATACGGTAAACCTAAAAACATTTTCCCTGTGTTAATTAAATCATCAGCGGTCGGTTTTGGAATATCAGTTTGAGAGCGGTAAACTGTTCCATCATTTTTTCGTAGCCATGCTTTCTGACCATTTGGCAACAATACACGGTATGAAATTGTGTCTTCACTTAATAGCGGCAGTCTTGTATTATAACTGACTTCAAGTGATTTATGTTTTTCAGAAGGATTTATATATAAAATCGCTGTTGGCTTTGTTATTAACACAAAAGGTTCATTTGTTTTATCTGCAAATTCTTGATTATATGTTAATTGCTTTTCAGGCATCCAGCCCGGATAACCTTCTTCATTTCGTGGCGTTGGCTGTCCATGCACTAATACCTTCACCCACTCGCCTTTCTTATCAATAACAGTTACTTCTTGACCGAGTAACGCTTGTGTTTCTAATTTATTTGCATTTGTTAACCATAGTTTCTCGTCAAGTGTCATTGATTTCGTCCATTTCCATAGATCCACTGGATTTGTTGTACTCGGTGTATCGATTGGCCTTAATGCATCAGGTGCTGTCCATAACGTTGCAGCAGATACATCTATAAATGCTTTATTATCCTTCTTTTCTTCAGCATTTGCCGATGTAAACGATGAAAATATAAATAAAGTTGTTAAAAATGCAGTTCCTACTTTTTTCATATATATCCCCCTTAAAAAAATAGTTTACTAGTCTCTTCTCCTAAGACTTACTATTCACTGTCGATTGAAGGTTTACCTTTGATCCAGAATAAGTCATTCCTTCCGGCTCTTCCATTAACCAAAGCGGTGCATCAAGATCAAAATAATGAATATTAGGATGCGCTGCCGCTAAATGCGCAACAGCACTAACGGAAAGTGAAGATTCCATCATGCTTCCCACCATACACTTCACACCAGCTGTTTCTGCGATATCTGCAATACGCCATGCTTCACGTATGCCACCACATTTCATTAATTTAATATTAATTAAGTCTGCATATCTTCCTTGAACGAGCTTTAATGCATCACTTGCTGAAAATATACTTTCATCGGCCATAATTGGCGTTTGCACACGATCTTTGACGTACTTTAACCCATCCCAATCTTTCGCGTGTACTGGTTGTTCAATAAATTCTATATTTAAATTACGATTTTCCATCCCTTGAATGATAGAGACCGCTTCTTTTGGACTCCAACCTTGATTCGCATCTAAACGTAATGTCGTATTTCTTGGTACCACATTTCGAATTGCCTCAATACGTTCCAAATCTAAATGCGCCTCTTTACCCACTTTAATCTTTAATGTTTGAAATCCTTTTTCTATATGTTTCTTCGCTTCTTTTGCCATTAATACAGGCTCATCCACACTCACTGTAATATCCGTATAAATTTCTTTCTTCCCGCCTAACAATGCATATAACGGCACCTTTTGATATTGGCAATATACATCATATAAAGCGATATCTACCGCTGCTTTCGCACTTGAATTTCTAATACAACTCATTTGAATGCGCTGTAGTAACTGCTGAAACTGAATGATATCTTGACCAATTAAACATGAACGCATCGGTCCTAAAATCGCTTCTTCTATTCCACTGGTGAAATCACCCGTAATAACTGGCGTTGCGGCTGCAGCTCCCTTACCAATCACTCCTTCATCTGTATGAATATAAACATCTATACTTTCAATTTCTGTTACAGTACGAAGCGCGGTTTTAAACGGTGTATGAAGTTTTACACGTCTACGATTTACTTTTACATCTGTAATTTTCATTTTGTTCATCCTTTCGTTCTCCAATGAAGTGAAATTTTAATCCACCGGAGATTTATACCCACAGATTATTAAGTAAACCTATTGGGCATTTACTCTCCTATCTCTCTACTTTGTTTCCGTTTACTTTTGATGTAGGATGATAATGTGAAATAAAAAAATCCAGCCATAAGAATGATTCTTACGGCTGGATTTTGTCTATGATTGAGTAGACAAAGCAGCAATCTGATTATATTTTTTCTGTGCATCTTTTAGCGCTACAAGTAACGCTTTTTGAGAAGAGCCGAAATATCGGTTCTTTACTTCCATTACTAACGCCGGGTCATTTATATTTTTATGTAGAAATAAATATTTAACAAATTGAGATGTTAATGCAATTGTCGCTGAGCAGTCTGCATCTACAATTTCCCCTGTATCCTTAACAAGTACAAATGCTACGAAATAGCTTTTAAACTTTTCAGTAATGGGATTATTTTGAGGTGCTTTCGCATCCCCTACGATATAAATTGTATTTGAAGCGTACACAGCTATCTTCCTTTCGTATACGAGGATAACGGGTTTCTTAATAGTCGTATGAGCGAGGAACTCAACGTTGATTAAAAAATGTATCCGCTTACCTTGTATTATAATATAATTGACAGAATTTTAACAACATTTATTTTAGTGCATATTCCATATCTATGAAAATAGCTTAAACTCTTCATTTTTACAATATGTGATTATTCTTTGTACCATTACATTCATACATAAAAAAACAGTTAGCGACGGCTAACTATTTTTTTCATTACTTGGGCATCACAAATATAGTTTCATTTGACTTAGAAAATTGATACTCTTTTCTCGCAAACTTCAAAATTTCTTCCTCATCGTCTGTTAAATTTTCTATGTTAGTCTTTAAAGAATCTTTATCTTTCTTTAAAGATACTAATTGTTCCTTTTGATCCGTAATCGTACCTTTCTTCTTATCAATTACTTCTTGTTGTTTCGTTAAAATATATTGAACGTACAGAGTAGTTGCTGCAATAAAAAGGACCATTAAAATAAGTCGCCTTAACTTCTTTTTATTTATCCTACGCTTGTCACTAGGTTGTGATAACTGCTCTGGTATATTAGGAACATTTACTCGTTTGAGTTTCCTCATTCAAATCCCCCTAACCCATATTTTTCACTACCATCGGCACGTTTTCTTACTAAACTAAATTCTATTCTTATAAAATAAACTCCTTCACAAAAATATCCCATAAATTAACCAATTAAAGATAGCATTCGACGACATTTCCATATTTACACCGATTTTTTTTATACATGCTGCTATAAAATAGTAGTTTCTGTAATTCTTTTTCTACTATTGTAGAAGAGTTTTTTCACACACAAAATTCCTTCCCTACATATCCATGTTATAACATGCTTACAAGGAGGGAAAATATGCATTACCGCACATTAGGTAACACTGGAATAACTGTTTCTGAAATAGGTTTTGGGGCATGGGCAATCGGTGGTGATGAATGGGGACCTGTTAACGATAAACAATCTATAACTGCTATAAAAAAAGCCATTGAGTGTGGTGTGAATTTTATTGATACTGCGGATGTGTATGGTTTAGGACATAGTGAAAAGTTGGTGGCTACCGCGATTAAAGGACATCGTAATGATATTATACTATCAACGAAAGGTGGTTTAATCGGACATCACTACGACCCTAATGGCGTTCCTGTATATGATACTCCTGAAAAAATCATCGCCGTATTTGAAACAAGTTTACAACGTCTTCAAACAGATTATATTGATCTTTATTTTTGTCATATTTGGTGGCATAATCGTAGAGAAACAGAAGCATTTCTACGTGCATTTGACATATTAAAACGTGATGGCAAAGTAAGAGCAGTCGGTGTTTCGACTCATGATTTACAATACATTCATCATTTCAATAACAACAACGAAATTGATATCGTACAACTTGATTACAATATATTAAATCGAAAACCAGAAAAAGATATATTACCATTCTTACAAGAGAAAAATCTAGGGGCTGTTATTCGTGGTCCATTAAAAATGGGCATTTTAACTGGAAAATTTACAAATAAAACAATTTTTCCAGATGGAGATTTACGCAAAGATTGGCCAAATGAAACTTGGTTTCAAGAAGACTTACAAACCGTAGAGAAACTTCGGTTGCTCTCAAAAAAAAATCAGACCCTAGGGCAACTTGCACTTCGCTATGTACTCTCTCATCCGGCAGTAAGTGTTGTAATTCCTGGTGCGAAGTCAGGAACGCAAGCACAAGAAAATGCAAATGCATCTGTTCGCCCTATTTTGAGTGATGAAGAGCTTAACTATATTCATTCAATATAAAAAGCCCAATCCGGGCTTTTTAATTTGGCAAACTAATATCATACTCCATTCGCTTCGCTGTGTCCTCCGCAACATGCACACCTAACAAGTTTTTCACAATATGAAATGCCATATTAATTCCAGCTGAAATTCCGGCAGATGTTATAATATGTCCTTCATCTACAAACTTTACATTTTCTATAACTTCAACATTTTGAAACTCATTTTTAAACTTTTCAATACTAGCCCAATGTGTTGTTGCTTTTAACCCTTCCAGTAAACCTGCTTTCGCCAGTAATAACGCTCCTGTACAAACTGAAGTCATCAGCTTTACTTCTTTCATTTGTTGGCGAATCCATTTTATTACTATTTCATTTTTTATTTCATATTTTCTAGCACCTAGCCCACCCGGAATTATTAAAATATCCACTGGTGGTAAATTTTCAATACTATAATCTGGCTGTACCTTCAATCTATTCCTTGCTGTAATCATTTCTCCATTCTCGCTAACTGTATAAACAGTAAATGGTTTTTCTTCATTCACCTCAGTTACAGAAAAAACTTCAAATGGTCCTGCAAAATCTAACACTTCTACTTCATTAAATAAAAATATACCAACACTCCATTTATTCATCATAAGTTCACTTCCTGTTTCAAATGATGTAAAAGGTGATCATATCCTTTTTCTAATGCAATATCATACGCTGTTTTCCCATCATTTTTCTTTATCATCTTATTAGCTCCATTTTTAAGGAGTAGCATAATTATTTCTTCATTTCCTAATAATGCCGCTTCGTGAAGTCCTGTCCAGCCACCACTTTGCATAATATTTACATTTGATCCTTTTTCAATTAAGAAAGCAACAAGTTCACTTTGCTTGTTCGCGATTGCTGCTTGCAAAGGCGTATTTTCATTTTCGTTTTTCGCTCTACTATGTATATCTGCACCGCTTTCTAAAAGAAAACTCGCTATTTCTTTTTGTCCAAAATAAGCTGCTAAATGAAGTGGTGTCCAGCCATCTTCACTACATTCGTTAACAATACTTGGACTCACCTTTATAAACTTCACTACTTTTTCCTTATGACCACTTATAACAGCTTGTGCTATTGATTGTAAATGCTCCATAATAATCTCCCATCCTTCAAACTATTTAAGCATCTCCTTCTACATGTTCTATTAATTATTACATTTTCCTTTTAAAACCTTAAGTTTACATAACAATATTATATATCCCTTTTTGTGCTTAATGCTGAATAGCAATAATGTTAAAAATACTGCCTTTAAACAATGAAGACCATGATTTCATTAGAGTTACTGAAAAAGCAAGCAAAAAACTATACACATAGTTTTCATCATATTTGTTCAGTTGCATGAAATAAAACAGGTAATGTTTATTCTGCTATTCATGCTTTCAACATATCAAATAATATTATTCCAATAAAAAAACAATCCATTTTAAAAATGGATTGTTTTTTTATTTCTGTTTTATGCGGTTTATTTTTTTTGTATTTTCAATGACGAAATAATTACGTTTACAAAAATGAAACGCCACTATCTTCGTCCCTCTTATAGTGAGTTTTTCGTTTGAAAACAAAAAACTTTTTTCACCTTACGTTTGAAAAAAACATATGTAAAATTCTCTAAAACAGCTGCCTTATCATACTAATCTATAGCAATTCTGTCTTCTTCCCTTACCTGTTTCCTTTAACACATACGATTTTAAAACAAGCGCCGTTAATGAATCTGTTAATGTTTTATATGATAAATTTGATAATGCCAATAGATCGTTCGTATATAACATTCTATGCTTCTCTAATAATAATAGCACTAATCGTTCAGACGGTTTTAATGCCTCATCACTTTCTAGTATAAAGTCTATATTTTTCATTTCTCTAATTATTACTCCTTATATAAAAAAATACTTTAGGTGCTAATTTAATATAAAAATAATACACAACAAAATTTGAAATATATTAAAATAACATTACTTTAGGACACTATTATACTATAACATATAAAAAGCATTTGCCGAAATAGGAAATGCTTTTTATATTGCTTATATAATTCTTCAAAAACCACATTTAAAAACGGTTAGTCATTCTCTAAATATGAATGACTAACCGTTTTCCAGCTTCTTCTCAATTAACATGTTTTACCTTAAATATTTATTGCAATATGCGGCTTACTGTAATGACTTGTTCCACCGCCACCTACTACTACTTTACCGCCTTTTTCAAAAATTAATAATTTACTTGAACCATCTGCAAGAAGCACTATTACTTCAGCATTATTACTTGTTGCTACATAAATTACATAACCACTCTTTGATATACAAGTTTCCCAATTCGCATCAAATTCTGATCTTACTACACGATTTGAATACACTTGATTTTCAATTCTATCTTGTTCTACGTTTTCCAAATTTATTCTCTCCTCTTCCCTGTATAGTTATATATATTAAAATAGCGACCGATTTTAACATAAATAGTATATGTAATTAGTAGGAGAATGCTTAGACAATGGAAACGAAATAGACTTCAAAAATTTTACAATTGAAACTTCTCTTTAATCATTTCCGCTACTTCTTTTGCACTCAAATACGTGTTATTAATTTTTATATACTCTTCTTTTTCAATTTCACCATGAAGAGAGTTTAATCTATGCTTTTTCATCGTCTCTTTCAAATTATTTTGAGACCACTCAATATCTCTTTTTTTCGGTTTATGTTCTAATCTATTCGGACTTTTATTCCGTTCTAATCTTTCATCTAATTCCGCTTCCAGCTCTATAAAATACACTGTCCCACCTTTTGATTCAAAAATACTTTCTACATAATGTATATAATCCCAATCCGATTGGAGGTCAAATGCCCATACATACGTAAAAATCATTCCAGATAAATCACTTTTAGATACTTCTTCAAATATTTCATTACGAAATAAACTTACTAGCCTTTTTGCTTCTGTCGTACTGTAATCAAAAATTGGACTTACTAAATCAATTGTCATGTGGTTATGAAAAAGTTTTAAACCGGTTAATGTTGCTAATTCTTGACCCACTGTCATTTTCCCAACTGCTTGTGGGCCAAATATTAATATAAGTTTCATTTATTTCCCTCCGATCTTTCTCTATAAACAATTACATAAAATTAAAAATAAGGCAGCCGATTTTTAATCGATTGCCTTATTTTTTTATTCATAGTATTAGTTCTATTCTTTTCGCACAGCTTCAAAAGTAAACATTTGATTTGCATTTGACGGTTCGTTTTTATAAGCATATTCAGCAGAGCAAGTAATATTAGAGAAACCTATACTTTCTAACAGAAGTTTAAACTCTTCTATTCCATACCAACGTACCGCAAAGCGTTGTAGTTCTGTTTGTACTAACTGTCCTTTACTCCACTTTTCATATTTCAAATATGATACAGTAACTTGGTTCAGCCAATCTATTTCAATTGATTTATTTTCTAATGTGATTCCGTCTCCGCTCGGCAAAGAAAAAGTCGATGTATGAATTTCCCCAGTCTTCCAGTCATACGGAAGCATAATATCTACGATTAATCGTCCGCCTGGATTAAGATGTTCATAAAAATATTTCAATGCGTTTATAGAATCGACACGATTTTCAATTAAACAAAAAGATCCAGTAGGAATGATAATTGCCTCATATTTATGCGGAAGTGATAATTGTTGCAAGCTTCCTTCATATAAATTAGGATGTAAGCCTCTCTCTTTACAGCGCTTACGGCAAGAATCTAGCATTTCAGGTGAATAATCTATCCCATCTACTGTAAAACCAGCCTCTAGAAGTGGAATGATGACACGCCCTGAACCTACTGCAGCTTCGAGGATTCTTCCTCTACAATCTTTTAAACGTTCTTTGTAATACTCAATATCACCATTTAAAGAATAACCGACTGGTTTTGTGTAATCATACAGTTCCGTACAAAGTGTACTATAAAAACTAAACATTTATTTTCTCCTCCGTTTTTACGTACGGAAGATTTCAATTCAACTAATCTTCCTGTACCTCGAATTTTAATGAGATTTTGAAAGAGCTGACTGTCATAATATATCACTCACTTTCCATAGAATATAATGATATTGTATTACATAACCTTCCAATTTGAAATATAAAAATTAAAAATTCAGACTGTAAATTAAAGAGCTTACTTTAGTAAGCTCTTTAGAAAAAATATTTATTTCACAATCGGCAATGTCACTTCACTTAATTTCACTGTAAGTTTCGTTCCAGCTTTCGGTCTAATTGTATAATCATAATCACTTGCAATTAAAACAACTCCGATTTGATGCCCCACTTTAAATACATAATCATCTGGCTGCATGTCCCATGTAAATGTATAATCTTTGCCCGGTTGAATCGCCGTTGAATTTTCTATACTCTTTAAGTTTTGTGGATCCATCCAGCCTCTCGTTACGATTTCCGGCTTCGCTCCTCCATAGTCAACAAGTAATGCTGTTAAATTTAATACAGATCGATCAATATTTCCTGTAATTGAAATCTTTGGTATACCACTTATACGCTTATCTTTTTGCAGTACAGGCATTGTATATACTAATCGATTGGCTACTTCTAATTCTGGGTTTGCTACTAATTGATTTGATTTTATTTGTGCATCATCTACGAATGAGAAAACTTTATTAACCGATCCCATACTTAGTCGCAAATTGACTGATTTATTACTTAAATACATACGGATTTTTGAAGGTACAGCCGCTGGATCTGGCCAATTTTTTATCTTTTGCCACGATTTATTTTCTCTTTGCACATCAACCATTGGTTCATCCATAATTCCATTTTCAATTCCGTACAACCAATAATCTAACCATTTATTTTGTGTTTGCTGCCAGTTATTACTTGATGTCCCACCGTGTCCACCTTAATATAGCCACATTTTACGAGGTACATCATTTTCTCCAAGAGCATCCCACCATTGTGCGAACTGTTTCGTTTTAACATTCCAATCGTTTAAACCATGAACAACAAATACACTCGCTTTTACATTTTTAGCATCTTTTACATAATTTCTTTTATCCCAAAAATCGTTATAATTACCCGTTTTCCGATCTTGTCCAGCAGTAAGTTCTGTCATTATCGGACCACAAACTTCTGGATTCTTTCTTGTCAGTACTGCTTCTGCCATATTATCTGTATCTTCTCCTTGATATCCGCCTGGAGCAATGACTGCACCATTTGCACGATAATAATCATACCAACTACTAATTGCTGCGATTGGAATAATTGTTTTTAAACCTTCAACTCCAGTAGTCGCAACAGCATTTGGTAATGTACCATTATAAGAAACTCCAGTCATACCTACATTTCCTGTAGACCAATTTGCCTGAACTTCCTCACCCTGTTCTGTAAATGCTTTCGCGCGACCGTTTACCCAATCAATAACAGACTTTGTACCGAGTATTTCTTGTTCATCTCCAGTTGTAGGGCATCCATCTGATTTTCCAGTACCGATACTTTCGCCTAGAATAACTGCATAACCTCTTGGCACGTAATAGTTCCCATACGAACCAAGATTAACTGCTCCATACGGTTTTCCTTCATACGCATACAATTCTTCATCTACATTATATACAGGAACATCTTTTAATCCAGATCGATATGGACTCATTTCATAAATAACAGGAACCTTCACATTCGGATCTGTCTTTGGACGCATAACTTTTATCGATACTCTGTCTTTCTTACCGTCGCGATCACTATCAACTTCTGTCTCTACATATAAATTTTCGATAATAGCTTCATCGAGAGAATAAATCGGCTTTGTCATCCATTTTCTAATTCAATTTTCGTATTTTTAGTCTCTTCCTTCTTCTCTGCATGCACATCCATAGTAAAGCTAGGTATAATTGTTGCAGATAGCATTGCTGACAGTGTAATTGCCATTTTCTTTTTACTCAAAATGTTCCCTCCCCTTATTCGTTCTCTTTTACTATATAAAAAATAACTGGAAATTCAGTTTTATTTTTATATAAAAGTTGAGAAACTCAAAGATTTCTTATTAAGTAAAATTTAATGCAGGTGTGAAAGTATTTTCCCACTCCCCCCTTCTTTATAAAGTGAAACTTTAATCAGCACTCACCAATCGGGCGTTTACGAGCAGCAGGGCCCCCGCCTAACTTCTTTGCTTCCACTGAATTTTGAAGTGGGGGTCTTACTGCCCGGCAAATAGCGGGATAAATAGAGAAAAAGACAACCGATATTTCTATCGATTGTCTTACATTCCATTTATTATTTTTCTAACTCTTTAAAGGTATCTTTCAAGTCTTTATCAGATACCTTTATATCTGCATTTTTAAGCAGATCTCTAGTAACTTGTTGATGGAATTGAGGATCTTGTATACGTTGCTGTTCTAATTCTTTACGAATATTCTCTTTCTCTTCCTCATACGGTTTAAGCTCTTTTTTATCCGTTAACTTAATAATATGATATCCGAAGGAAGATTTAACAGGTTCACTCAATTGACCAACTTCTAACTTATATGCAGCATCCTCAAATTCTTTCACCATCATACCTGGTCCAAATTCAGATAGTTCTCCACCTTTCTCTTTAGAACCTGGATCCTCTGAATATTGTTTAGCCAATGCCGCGAAATCTTCGCCACTATTTAATTTTTCTTTAATTTCTTTTGCTGTCTTTTCATCTTTCACTAAAATATGGCTAACTTGAAGCTTTGGCTTATAGTGATCTTTAATATCTTTTTCCGTTACGGTTGCTTTAATAGCTTTTTCAAAAGCGAAAGTAAGCTTTAATTTCTCTTTCAACTGATCTTCATTTTTCACACCATTAGATTCCATATATGTATTAAAATTATCGCCCATCTTGTCTTTTAATTCTTTTAGTTGTTTCGTTACCTCTTCATCCGTAACTTTATATTTATCATCTAATACTTTCTCTACTACCATTTCAGATAAATTCTGTTTACCGTAGTTTTCTTTTAATTTTTTGTTAAAATCACTTTCTGAAATGCTTCCTGATTTTGTAGTTACAATATTATCTGATGAACCACATGCGGATAAAGATAACGTCATCCCCATTAAAATGCTACCTATTACTAATTTCTTTCTTTTCAAATCCGAATACCTCACTTCATTAAATTCAAATGTAACTATGTAAATGTAACGTTTCCCTGTGAACTTCACGTGAATTTAATGAAAGTAGAACATTTGCTAATTCTCCATTTAATACATCAATTTTGAAAATTATGGTGATTCATCCTGTATCGCTAACCTCTAAAGCTGCAAAAAGGACTAATATTTTCATTAATCCTTTTTCACACTTATATAAAATTGAATTTCTCCATCTATAGAGGAAACTCCATATTCAAAACCATGTCTTTCTAAAATACTTTTCACTATCGCTAGTCCTAATCCTGTACCTGATTTTTCTTTACTACGAGAAAATTCTAGTACGTAAAAAGGCTCCCAAATTTTATCGATATCTTTAATTTTTTCCGTATGAATGCCATTTTTTATTTGAAAATATATACTTTTATTTCTATCTTCTAAAGTAATTATTATGTTTTGATTTGCTGAATATTTTATTGCATTAGAAATTAAATTTTGAAACACCATTCTCATTTTATTTAAATCTGCATAAACGATTGTATCGCTCGTATTACAGTTTACTTGCAAGTTAATTTCTTTCGAATCCAGTTCAATCTGATGCTTATCTAATATACTCTGGACCAGCGGTTCAATAGGGAATTCTTCTTTTTGTAAAATATCTCTTTCTAGTTTAGAAAATCGTAATAGTTCTTCAATTAAGTTTGATATTTGATCTGTTTGTTTAATAATTGTATCTACGTAAGTCCCATCATCTAGTCCATCTTTAATCCCCATAGAGTATGCTTTTACTAATGCGATCGGTGTCTTTAATTCATGCGTCACATCACCCATAAATCGTTTTAAATGTTCATTACGATCAGTTAAATCTTGATGTGCTTCATGTAGTTTTTCGCTCATGATATTAATACTATTGGCCAACTCTCCTATTTCATCATTCGTTTTCACTTTCGTTCTTTTAAACTGCAAATGTGAAATATCCTGAGCTACATCACTCAGCTCTTTCAGTGGCGTCGTTATTATTTTTGAAAGTATCCACACAAGTAAAATAATAAGAAGCAGCGAGAAACATACGATGTATAAGTAAAATGTATTTAACGTACTTATAATTTCATTTGAATTCGCAATAGAAGTCCCAATTAAAATTATCGTATCATCTTTCGCAATATATTTAGCAAAAAAACTCGCTTTTACCTTTCCTTGATCGTACAGTTTATTCGATTGCCCTTCCGTCTTCACTTTCATGACTTCGTCTTTCGTAATCCAAAGCTTATTTAACGTTACTTTCTTTTTCGTAAGTTGCATGCGTAATGCTTCGTTCATAGCATCTTCTGACTGATTAATTGGCGTATACGCAATTGTAACGTTGTTTTCACTTTCAATTGTATGAATAACATCCTCTATATTTTCCACTGTTGTATTTTGTATTTGTGTTGTAAATTTATTTAAGTTTTCACGTGTTTTATAAATATTATAGTTCGGTAAGAGATTGTTAATGCATAATAACGAAATCATAAAGATGAGAATAACAGTTGCAGAAATACTGAAAAATAACTTTTTTCCAAGTTTATTCACTTTGTTCCTCCAAACTATAGCCCAGCCCGCGATGCGTCTTAATAATATTTTCTCCAATTTTTTTACGCAGCCTTCTTACATGTGTATCAACAGTTCTCTCTTCTCCAAAATAGTCAAATCCCCATACAATATCTAGCAATTTTTTACGAGTTAAAATCGTTCCTTTATGATTTAAAAAGCATTTTATTAATTCGAGCTCTGTTTTTGTAATTTCTAACTCTATATCATTTTTATATACTTTATTTTTGGCGAAATTTATCTTTACATCTTGTACTTGAATAATATCATCATGCTGAATAAGCTTTTTCGCTCGTGTAATTAGTACTCCTGGATGAAATGGTTTTTTTACGTACTCATCTGCCCCACTTTGAAGCGCTGCTAATTCATCTTCGCTTTCACTTTTCGCCGTAAGCATTAACACTTTTACGCTTGAATTCTTTTTTATTTCCTGACAGACAGTAATACCACTATGTTTCGGCATCATCCAATCCAAAATTGCTAAATCAATTTTTTCATCATAAAACATTTGAAGTGCTTCCTCTCCGTCTTTCGCTAATAAAACTTCGAAGCCTTCTTTTTCAAAATAAGCTTTTAAAATTCTTAACATATCTTGTTCGTCATCTGCAATTAAAACTTTCATATTTTTTCCTCCATTGCTTTTAAACAAAAACCAATTGTATCATACAACATCTTTGTTACATGAATGTGACAGAAAAATATTTAAAGCTTTTGAGGGGATAGTAATGGTGAGGTGTTGTATTATGATAAAAAAAATCGGGGTCATTTCTCTTCTTTTATTTCTATTATCAACAAATGCGTTCGCAAAAACCAATCAACAAATGGAAGTATTTGATTGTCAAAAAGAAATGGTCATTCAAAAACAATCTTTAGATCCAGTAATCCAAAAAGAAGCAGTTCAATACGCTAAAGCAATAACCGGTCCATTTAAAAACTTAAATATCGTTCCAAAAGATGGCTATATGATAAAAATCCCATTATCTAAGCCGGTTTCTATTACTAATCAATGGTTACACACTACAATAGACGAAGTACTTATACTGCTCCCACTAAATGAAAAGCCTTATATTATGCTTTATGATGATGAAAATAATCCGCATTTTTATTATGTAAAAGGTAAACCAGGATTATTATTGAAACAAATGAACGTTAAAACGTAATTGACTGAAAAGGAGTCACCTTATAAGCTAAATTTTAAAAGCTAAGGTGCTCTTTTTTATAATAACAATTTAGTAAATGAAATTATAAAAGTTGTTTTTTAATATAAGGGTCGCAACTTCATATATATCAGCGATTTTTAAGATATATCGATTTACCAACAAAAACCCTGTCCGTAGCTATTCTTTGGATAGCAATCTCTATAATAGTTTGTAGTGACTCGATCCCTTATATAATCCCCCTTTTACAAATCCATTTGCAGTATAAAACACATCCCCTTGCTTCGTGTCAGCATGTAAAACAATCACTTCAAAATACTTTTCCGCATGACATAATAGTTGGTTTAATAATAAGTTCCCTAACCCTATACGCCGATAATCCCTTGAAATATAAAATCTCCTTAACCGCCCAATCTTATTGTCTTTTGTGTACGGATCCTCATTTAAACCTCCAACTCCAATTAACATATCACCTTGGAAAACACCATATAAACATTCTCCAGTTTTATTGAATACATTTATTTTGTTTTTATATTCATTTATTAGTCTTATAAGGAAATTAAAACCTTCTTATTCACTGTCTTGAACGAGATGACTGAATTCATATTCCATTAAATTTTCTATTTGTTGAATATGTATATCTTTCAAGTCCATTCCCCCTAAGTACGAAAATACATAAAAATGCTCGAGAATCATTTATTCTGTGCATTTTTATGGTTGTTACTTTATGTAATTCATAGCGTGCGTATTCTTCACTTCATATCTAAACCGATAATACAGTTGATTAATTTTATTATGAAAATATAAGAGCCTTGCTACAATCTAATGTGTGATAAGGCTCTTTAAAGTTGTTTAATTCTTATCGAATTAAAGCATGTGTTTGTTTAAGTGTATACATTCACCATTTATAAATTCTCTCAAATATACTATAAGTTTATATATTTCTCATTCTTCTCTAACAGGTTCAAAATAAATTGTAATTTGTTAATCGATATGTTTGTGTAACCACTGTTCAAATATCTTTAACTGTTCTTCAGTATGAAAGTAATGTTCACCCGTCTCCATAACTTCTAATTCACAACGATGTTTTTTTGTAAAATAGTTAATAGTTTCAAATTCGCACAGTTCATCCTTGGCTCCGTACATAATATATGTATCAATATTCCATATATTAATAGGATGTTCTTTTACATAGCATAAATAATCCCAATATAACTTTTGACCAATAGGTGTCTCTATAGTCATTTCTTTTTGCAAAAGCTCTGGTGTTACATTAAACCATTTCATCATATTTTCGATAATTCGTTCCATATTAACTACTGGTGATAAAAATAATGCCTTTTCTACCACATCATTTTGATAAGCTAAAAGGCTAAAATACGCTCCCATACTACATGCAAACACGTTTATTTCTTTCCAATGTTCTTTTGCATAATTCATAATTATAGATAATTCACTAACACAAATCTGTACTTTGCAAGGAGTATTATCATCTTTTCTTTCTCCATGCTCAGGTAAATCAAAGCTTAATACTTGATAACCTTTTTGTTTGGCTTCTTCAGCTAATATTTGAATAATTGTATCTTCCTTATTTGACATATTTCCATGTACTGCAATAAAAATTTTATCACTCTTATCTCCCCATAAAACCGCAGGAATATTACTAATTTTAAAATTATTTTTAATCATATTCCCTCCATTAACTAAGACATATAGGACTTGGCAAAAAACGCACACACTTTATTTACCTCTGTACAGCAGGTAATATCCCCTTCAACTCCATTAAATCATCTATTACTACATCAGCCTGAGCAAGTTCATCTTCTTGCGCAAAATCAAAATTGCACCCAATTGCAAGTAAACCGTTGTCTTTCGCTGCATTTATATCAGATAGCCGGTCACCAACTACCGCTGCCTCTTTTATATCATATTTGTTCATAATACTTTTAACTAAGTCACCTTTATTTAGCGATTGTATTTGTTCAATACTAAACGTTTCAGTCACCCACTTGTCTAAAGCATAATAAGTTACGATTGCTCGTAAATATTCAGTTAAACCATTACTAGCAATGTAAATTGAACAATTATTTTCTTTTATATATGTAAATATTTCTTTTACATTTGAATATAAAGCGCCTTTTCCGCTTTTTATGTTTTCAATTAGTCTATCTAAAAAATATGCATCTGTTTGTTCTCTTACTTCAATAGAATGGTCCGGTAATAAAGCTTCCCAAACTTGCGGTAACGGCACACCCATAATTTCTCTATATTTATTAATTGGTGTTACTGTATCCCATAGTTGTAGTGATCTTAAGTGATTGAAAGTATCATCTAACGATAATTCTAAAATTTTATCTGTTTGAAATAACGTTCCGTCCATATCAAAAATTAACGCTTGTAACATGTCATTCTCCCCTTTTGAACTATAAGTATTACTCGATATATTTTTCAGCATCTCAACGATAATTTCTGAACAATAATTTGCGGCAGTTTTCGCGAAATCATCATAAGAAACTTGAGCTTCATCATCTGCACTGTCAGAAATACATCTTATAACAAGAAACGGTATATCATTTATGTAGGCGACATGTCCAATTGCTGCTCCTTCCATTTCTGTACAATGAGGTGCGTATTCGTCTATTAATTTCGCCTTTAACTTTGAATCTTCAACAAAACATTCACCGCTGACGATTCTTCCTTCATGAACCCTAGTACGTAAACTACTACTATTACATGCTTTACGTGCTAACTCTACCAATTCCTTACTTGCGATAAATTCTTCCTTGAACGGAAATAAGTTTTTCATTTGATTTTTACTTACATCATGATGGGTTACGTTAGTTGAAATAACTAAATCGCCAACTTTTACATCTGGATGTAACCCACCAGCAACGCCTGTATTAATGATAGAGTCTACATCAAATTTATGAATTAATGTTTGCGCGCATGCAGCTGCATTTACTTTCCCTACACCAGAACGTGTAATAATTACTTCTATTCCCATGAATTCTCCAATATAAAAAGGCATTCCCGCTATTGTCTGTTCCTCTTGTATAACTAGTTTTTCTAAAAGTAAATCTATTTCAATTTGCATTGCTCCAATAATGCCGATTCTGTTCATGTATGTAGTCTCCTTTATTAATTAATCCCTTTAATCCTCTCAGACATAACCGACAATAAAAATTTCGGAAGTACAAGTTGTCTCTTTAACCTTTTCGGCTGTGAGAGTAACCTATACAGCCATTCAGTTCCGGTATCCCTCATCATTTTCGGTGCTCTTTTTACAGTACCAGATATTATATCAATCATGCCTCCGATACCAATAGATAGCGGAACGTTTAATGTTTGTATGTTTTCATAGATGAACTCTTCTTGTTTTGGTGAACCTAGTCCTACTAGTAGTAAATGCGGCTTGAATTGCTTAATTTTCATTTTTATTTCTTCTATTTCTTCACCATTTACAAATCCATGCTGTCCTTTAAACTGCGCTCCTGGGAACTGCTCATTTAATTTTTCTAATGCCTTTTTATTACTTTCTGGAGCGGCTCCAAAAAGAAAGACACGATATTCATTGTCGTTACAATATTTTATTAAATCGTGAGTTAAATCCGCTCCAGTAACACGTTCTTTCAAAGTTCCTTTTAATATTTTCGAGCCAATTATGACACCAATCCCATCCGCTGTTATTAAATCCGCAGATAGTAACATCTTTTTAAACTGCTTTGATTTTTCCGTATTTTCCTTTGCAGACATAACAATTTCAGGATTTGCAGTTACTACAAACCTTGGTTTCTCTTGTTGTTCATGTAGCCAACCTTTTAATAAACTTATAGCTTTTGCATATTCTAAAGTTGAAAAAGGTATACCTTTTATAAACTGCTGATCCACTATACTCTCCCCTTACATAAGCTGCAAATATTCATCAATATCTTTAGAAATTTGAATAAAAGCCTTATTCCAAAATTCATAATTTCTTATATCTATTTCAAAATATTTTTTCATAAGCTCCTCTACTGGAACCTTTCCTGTTTCTCGTAAAAACTCTTTATATTTCGAATGAAAAGTACCTTTACTTTCTTGAGCGATTTCTAATAAACTAAAACTTACTAAATATCCAAATGTGTATGGATAATTGTAAAAAGGAACATCTGCTATATAAAATTGAATATATTTCATCCATACAAACGGTTGGTATTCACTTAAAGCATTTCCATAAGCTTCTTTCTGTGCCATTATAGATAATTTCTCAATTTCATCAGCACTTAAAGGACCCTCTTTACATTTTTCATAAAATGTTTTTTCAAACTGATACGATGCTCGTATTGCCATTACATAATTAAAACTATTTCTTATTTTCCAGCTAAGTAATGACTTTTTCATATCTTTACTATCCGTTGTTTCAATTAGATAATTTAAGAGTACCGTTTCAAAGAAAATAGATGCTGATTCAGCCGTACTCATTGGCAAATTATCATCTAAAAAAGATATAGATTGTTCGAAACTCATATTATAAAAATGCCAAGCGTGTCCTAATTCATGAGCGAGCACTCTTACACTATCTATACTCCCATCATAGCGCATTGAAATTCGTGATTCTTTCTCACTGAAAAATGGAGCACAAAACCCACCTGGTGGTTTATTCTCTCTCGGTTCAGCATCTACCCATCCACTTTCTATCGCATTACGTGCAAATTCTGCTAATTCTTCATCAATATTCTTACATGCATCATAAACGTTTTGTACTGCTACTGAAAAAGGAATTATAACCTCATTACTTTCCTTTACTGTCATAAGTTCATGCCATGTAATTGACTCTTTTCCCTTCTTATACACGTTTAAAGCACTTACTAATTTATCAAGGTTTTCTTCTGTCGCATTCCACATTTGGAATAATACAGCTTCTGAAATGCCATTCGCATGAAAAGATTGTGTTAAAATCTCTCTATCTTCTATTTCATTACTCTTTGCATTACGCAATCTCCCTATTTGATTTAATACAGTAGCAAAGATTTCTTTTTCCTTATGTAAAGTACTTGTAAGTAACTCGAATACTTCTAATCTTTCCTTTTCATTTTCACTATTCATTGCAATATTATTTGCTTGTCCAAAGGATAATTGTTTATTATTGTGCTCTATTTCTATCCTATCCCGTAATTGTATGTACATATCTTCCCACGCACTAAGTTCATTTTTTATAAACTTAATATTAATATTATCGGAAGTTTCTACTTCACTATGTTTTATTATTTGCTGTACTTCACTTTTTAGTTCCTTCACTTTCACATTCAATTTAGTAAGGTCAGATGAAACACTTTCTTCAACCCATTGACAATACAAATAGTATTCTGCTTTTTCAATAGCTTGTATAAGCTTTGAAAGAACCTCTACATCTTTTGTTACAAAATATTGCTCTTTCAACTCTAAAATCGGAAATAGAATATCCTCATTCAAATACAATCGATTTAAATCCCATCTAGCAATTTCTTGCATTTTTATAGCCGCCTCCTATTTTTACAAATAGTTACAGATATTTCTTCCTACACAATTATATATGAAATAAAAAAATTTCGATATCCTTAAATATTCAGATTCCTATAAATGCATTCTTATTTATATCTTTTCTTCTACCATAAAGTATCATTTCACATATAAAAAATAATCCCTCTACAGGATTGCATTTGATATAGGCTAACTTCAAAGGTTTCATCTTCATCCATACCATATCGACCGATTATCACAGATTAAAAAATAAAAAAGGATTGATCAAAAGATCAATCCTTTACTCTACTTCATTTAAGAAAAATAACGTTATAACGCCAGGACCTGTATGTGCACCGATTGCTGCACCAATTGTATTTACGATAAATACTTCACAGCCAAATCTTTCCGTAATTAATGCTTTTAATGCTTCAGCTGTTTCTAAATCGTCACCGTGAGTCATACCGATTGTTTGACCTTTAAGGTCTTTACCACGCTCTTCCATAATATCAACAATACGGCTTAATACTTTCTTTTTCCCTCGTACCTTTTCAAGTGGGACAAGTTTTCCTTCTTCCACGTTCAAAATCGGCTTAATGTTTAATAAACCACCGATAAATCCTGCTACTTTACTTAAGCGCCCGCCTCTAACAAGGTACTGTAAGTCAGCTACAGTGAAGATATGTTCCATATGGTTCATTAGAAAAGCGACACGGTTTAATATGTCTTCTTTTGATGCGCCGTTTTTTGCCATTTTAGCAGCTTCTAATACGACAAGCCCTTGACCAAGCGAAGCACATTTCGTATCAATAATTTCTAAATCTAAATCTGCATATGTTTCTTTTACTTCCTCTTTAATGACAACTGATGATTGATATGTACCAGACAGTTCAGATGAAAAAGCTAAATATATACAAGGATTACCTTCTTTTGCATAAGAAACAAATTTTTCTTGGAAAGTTTCAAGTGAAGGCAATGACGTTTTATAAACAGCGCCTTCTCTCATTTTTTGCAGTAATGTAACTGACTCTAATGTTACTCCATCTAAATACTCTGTTTCTACTTCATCATATACACGGAGTGGAATTAAATCAATATCATATGCTTGCAGCAATTCTACTGGTAAATCCGCCGCACTATCCGTAATGATTTTAACACCCATTTTTAAACCTCTATTCTGTTATAAATATAAAATAATAAAATAAAAATAGTACTTTTAAATTATATACGTAAAACTTAAATGAAGAAAGGAAAACACTTTATATTGTATGCACTATTCTTCAAAACTTGAACTATTAATGAAAATGGTTCTATTTTAAACACCTTTTTCTTATCATTTTTCAATAACACGAATAATTTTATAAGTATTTTGTATCATCATATTTTAATTCTTTATCTTAATATAATCTTTTCAAATTTATACTGTTTAAAATTTATACTGTTTAAAATTTAAAAGCCACATCCAATAAAGGAAATGGCTTTTAAATTTCCATAAAACAACCAAACTTTATTTCCCATCACATTGTTCTCATTATTATTTTGGCGATGTTAATGATTAATATTTATAGCCTGTACTATATTCACCTGTAAGAATCACTATATAAAAAAACAGGTTAAACATTTTATAAAATATTTAATTTTACTAGTAAAGCTAATAAAATTTGGAGAAGAATTTGAACATTTACTGCTATGTCTGTATCCGTAGTCGTAACTGTAACATTTCTAGAATTTCTAATAACAGTTTCTTGTTTATTAATTTGTTTAATAGATGATTTTTGAAACAATTCTTGTGCTACACGGTCAGCTTTTTCACTATCTGCTATAGAAATACTTATTATAACCACGATAGCTGCTTGTAATGCTGCTTGAATAGATAAAGCAGCTTTTGTATCTGTAGTAGTAACTTCTACATCTGCTGAATCTACAATTGTAATAGATTCTTCAGAAATTTGATACGTTTTACTTTCTTGCGCAGCTGCTTCTGAAACGCTAGCATTTTTAAAAGATGGATGAGGATTTGAGGAATCTAATGCACTCCACTTTTTATTTTCATCTGAATGACATGTTTTGTCCATGCGTTCACCCCCTTTCAATCTAAATAATTATTAACTTGTGATTGTATTTCAGAAACAATACTTTTAATTTGCTGCTTTTTTTCTGGTGATAAATTTTTTAGTTTTTCTTCATTTATCCCATGCCTATTAAAAATATCTGAGAGTAAAAGGTCTATAATTATATTCTTTTGATCCTTATCAAACTTAAAGGAAGAAAATTTATTTAAATCATCCATTTACAATGTTCACTCCTATCAGTTTTCTATAAAAATTTCAAATAACTACCAGCATTATATGTATTTAAATAAAAATTGCTTGGACAAGTAACTTAATCTTTTATTTTTACTTTTTTTTACTAATAAAATCAAAAAGCTGTCTTCTAATACGAAGACAGCCCTCCTTTACTTCACATATATAAGTTTTATTCACTGTTAAATAATAAGTTCACCTTTGTTATTGTGTAGTTTTCCACACTTAATTTCCCATAAATCTTGAATATTAATTCGGTCATAATGAGAAGTCCAAGCTTGTACCACATATTACAACAAAAAATATTTACTTAGAGTGAACCCTTGTGGCTAAATATAAATGGGATAGACACTTTATAAAATGTTTAGTTTAACTAGTAACGCTAATAAAATTTGAAGGAGAATTTGAATATTCACTGCAATATCTGTATCAGTAGTTGTTACGGTTACGTTTCTGGAATTTTTAATAAATGTTTTTTGTCTATTAATTTGTTTAATAGATGATTTTTGAAATAATTCTTGTGTTATTTTATCTGCCTTTTCACTATCTGCTATAGAAATACTTACTACAACTACGATAGCTGCTTGTAATGCCGCTTGGATAGATAGCGCAGCTTTTGTATCTGTAGTAGTAACTTGTACATCTGCTGAATCTACTATTTCAATATATTCCTCAGAAACTTGATCGATTTCATCTGTTTGTATAGCTTCTTCTAAAAAATTTGCATTTTTACTATATGAATAAGAATTTACTGATTCGGAATCCTGATTTATTGGCTCAGAAACCTGTTTTTTTGGTTCACAATCCTTTTTTATTGGCTCAGAATCCACTTTTTTTCGTTCAGAATCCCGATTTAATGGATCCCGGTTTTTCTTTCGTCTACAAACTTCACAATCACACATAAAATCACCCCTTTTAAACTAAAAAATTAGCAATATTAAAATATTGGCTAACTACTAGCATTTTATGTATTTTTTAATAATTTGTTTGGACAAGTAACTTGAATTTATATTTTACTTCTAATTTTTTTTTGTAATAACAAAAAATAGCCTTCTAACAAGAAGACAACCATCTTTTATTTCACATTTATATAAAAGACCCATACTTAAATACACTTAACTTCATATGATATTTTTAGAATGAGTAGTCGTTACTGAAGGGCACTTTTCGAAGTGCTCTTATATTTAATCCCCCCTTTTTCAGGAGGATTTTTTTACTAAACTCTAATACAATTTGCATCAACTAGGCTGGCGATTATCACATTTCCTTAAGAGATTCAATTAATACAGTAACTACTAATTAAAATAACGCTATGATCCCTATACACTTAAACAATATTGCGTTACCGAACATATGAACTAATTTTTATTTTGACTATGTAACACTAAATTCACAACATTATTATCCTATATTTGGTGAAGCCTACATTTCAATGCCAGCAACCCCACACTTTTAATTAATAACTTAAACAAATGTGCTATCTCAAGGTTCCTTTGATATAGTATCTTATGTTCTATATAATGAAGAGAGCGCTAGTATTCGGAAGGAGGGTGTATATGAGTATTCAACTAGCTACATCTAACGATTTAAAATGGATTAATAGTCAATATGAATCAATAGGATTTGTACGAAGTGATTTAAAGAGAGATAAAGTTGCAATTATTACATATAACAACGAGTATGCAGGTGTTGGACGATTAGTCCAAATAGATGCAGATACTATAGAAATGGGCGGGATTTTTATTCTCCCTAAATTTAGAGGGCTACAATTAGCTGGTGAGCTTGTTTCATTTTTAGTAGAAACTGTAAAAAAATCACAAATACAAGATGTATATTGTCTTCCTTTTGAGGAATTAGAAAACTTTTATAAGAAATATGGCTATACTGAAGTCGATACTACGAAAGAAGCAGTCCATCCAATTATTCTAAAAAAATATAATTGGTGTTTGGAGAACTACGATAAACACGTTCTACTATTTAAATTGTAAATATAATAAAAAGTATATTCTCAATCGTTTTTCTATCAGTACTCCTAATCGGAGCCTAAGGATTAATCAAAGATATTTTATCTCTCCTTTTATAAATGGCTGATTAAAACTCAATGTTCCGTCAATACTATAGGTAACATGATTGTATTTCTCCATTCTCCCTTGGAGAGGAGCAGTTAGCTTTTGCTAGCTGCTCTTTTATTTTTTCAAAAAGTCACATAAATATCTTTAATTCCAAACATTCAAAAGATAAAATGTGATAAGATTGTTATGAAGATATTTACCAACTAATAAATGCGCCCTAGACTTACGTACTAGGGCGTATTTATTTTTTAGTATGTAATTCCTTCACTCATCTATTATCCACAAAATAAGTATCATACGCTTTATCAAAAACATATCCTAACTTTTCTGCTAGGTTAGCAGATGTAGTATTCGCTGCGTCCCAGTTTGGATACTTTCCATTTTCTAAGCAATCCAATATAAGAGCTGCACTAACTACAGTTGCCAAACCTTTTCTTCTATGATTGTGATCAGTCGCAACTTCAATTTCAATTCCATCATTATAAATACTATACGAGGATGCACCACATACAACTTCTCCGTTATATAAAATGCTATAACCTATACCACGGTTTATATAATCTTCTACCGACTGAAATTGACTTATAAAATCTTCAGAGATTTTATGTAATGTAGGGCTATTTGCGATATGCTCATCTATTCTTTTTAACTCATATCCTTTTGGAAGTATTGATATAAAAGACTGTAATTTTGAACGATTAAAACCTTCTGAATTTCGTTTGAACTTATAGCGTAAAAACTTATCTATTTTTCTTTCATGGAATGTTTCTAAGCGTTGTTTCCACTCTTCACTATTTACGATAACTAAAATTCTTTCAGGAATATTACGTAATAACTCTTCTGTTTCTTGCACATTTGGGTCTCCAGCGTAAAATGTGAAAATTCCTACCGTAACTTGTGCTACTGTTGGATTTTCAAGATCATTTACCCAAGCAGTCCCCATATGCCCTTGTAAATAAGAAAGTAAAATAACGTTATTGAAATCATCAAACATAGAAACTAGTTTTTTTCTTGTATGTATATTCGCTTCATGTATCATTTACATTCCCGCCTTCTATAAAATCAATCTTATTCTAAATCTTTTAGAATAAACTTATATAATTTTTCAATCAACCATTTACCATATAAGAAAACACCTATTAAACTAAATTTTTATATAATTATAAATCATTCACAAATATAAAATTATTATAACATCTAATAAAAAAAGAGTATCTCACTTTTTAAACTTTAGAATATACATCGTGTATGTATAAACCCTCAACATAATGTATGAGGATTTATCAAAAAATGCGTTATAACTCCTTCTTAGAAATAAAAGATTCCATTTCACCATTTTTATATACTTTAGTCAATTTAACAACTGACTTGTACGTGTTAACGTCATCCTTTATCATTTTTTTCAGCTCTTCTATTTCGATATTACTAGTTCCACTCTCTACCTTTAAACAATTTGAAATGTTTAAGTATCCACTAGATGCGAAAAGAATAACGAATGTAATATCAGGAAAATTAATGAACAGCATTCCAAACTTCAAAGGGTTCGCAGCAGTATCCGATAAAACTAATCGAAAATCTAACAGTTCAGGTACTTGAACAAAATCCTTAGAAACAATCGCTTCACCTACAATTGCAACTTGCTTTACTACATTCCCAAGTTCATCTGTAAATTCAGTACATATAGGTGCATCAATTGTTTTCGCTTGTAAACATAAATTTAATTCTGGATTATGAAAATCAAAAAAGATTGTACTCCCCTCTGTTAAACATTGCGGGCACACATTTCCTAGCAAGCTAAAGTCCTCTTCAATATATTTAACTTTCGATTTGCAACTACAAACTTTTCCTATTCGGATTGCATCAATTTTTGAGCAATCTACAAAAATAACCTCACTGTCTTCTTGTACGAATGATACAATCCCTTTCATCGCATTAAATGAAAGAAAATAAGATACAACGATTTCGTTTCCTACTATTACAATACTTTCAACTTTAGTATACGGTTCTAGACTTTGTAAAAATTCACATATACTATTTTGGCAACATCCACAATCACGTTTCGGCTCACAATCCACTTACACTCCATCCCTTCTCTATATAGAATAGCTAATACATATATATGAAAGGAAAACAAAAAAGCTTGGACAATATAACTTTAACGTAGGAATATCGTTACCTATTCATAATATTAGTACGGGAATTACACCAATAATGAGTAATAACACATAATTTTTACTATAAATACATATAACAATTTCATCTTTCATGAAAAAAACGTTATAATGAAGTGTAGCCTCTACGATTACGTTATAAAGGAGATTAAAACAATGGCTAAAATTAAAGTATACCAAGTAAAAGAAGAAAATATGGAAGCAGTAAAAAACATCATTGATGTTGAGGAACAAAACCCAACTGCTGAAAACTTACAAAATCTATATGCATGTGTATTAGAAACTGAAGATATGGCATTGCCTGAATCATACATTGAAGAAGATATCTTAATCGATTCTATGGAAGTTATGGTTAACGCTTCTCAAAGCAAAGTAAGAGACTTAGGTGCATACGATGTAATTGAAGTTCAAAACAAAGGTAAGAAAACACAAATTTTATTACTTGCAGACGAAGAATACGAAATTATTGAAGGCTAATCTAACACCATACATACGAAAAAGCTCCTTTCCAATTGGAAAGGAGCTTTTTCATTACGCTTTTGATGTTTCGCTCTTTTTATTCTTTTGTTGTTTCTTAATTACCATGCGCTCATTTCCCATAAAGAAAATGAATATGAATGCTAATCCAGCTGGTACCAATGCCCACATGAATGTTTGAACAATTGAACTAGAAAGAGCCTCAATAATCTTATCTAATATTTGCGGAGGGATTTGAGATCTTGCCGATTCTGATAAAATGGCTCTTGAATCCCCTAATGTGTTTGTATTCATTCCCCCGCTCATGCCTTTAAATGCTTCTTCTAATTGATCTTGGAAACCTGTTCTTTGGATCATTCCGAAGATTGTAATACCAAGTGTCATACCTAATGAACGAATGAAATTACTCGTCGAAGTCGCAGATCCGCGCTGTTCCATACCGAAGTTGTGAATAGCTGCCATACTTAGTACAGAGAATGAGAAGCCGACTCCAAATCCGATAATAATCATATACACTGTTAATAATACACGACTTGTTTCTGGCGTTAATGTGCTTAATAAAAATAGTCCAATTAGCATAATAACCGCAGAAATAATCATAATGTTTCGGTAGCTAAGCTTTGTCGTTAAAAACCCACCTAACTGCGCTGTTACGACTGAGCCTAACATCATTGGTAAAAGTAATAATCCCGAGTTTGTTGCAGTGCCACCGTATACACCTTGAATGAATAATGGAATGTATACAGTTGCTGACATAAACGCAGCTCCGTAACATAAAGCAATAATTGTACTCATTCCGAACAAGCGTTGTTTAAACATCTCAAATGAAATGATCGGTTCTTCTACTTTACGTTCAATAAAAATGAATGCAATAATTAAAATAGCGAATCCACCAAATAAACTTAAAATAAAGTTAGAATCCCAATCATACTTTTGTCCGCCAAGTTCAAGCGCAAACATTAAAGAAACTACTGCACCAACTAAAGTAATTGCGCCAAACCAATCAATTTTTTGCTTTCTATGAACTCTTGACTCTTTATAAAAGAATGTAATAAAAATAAGTGCTAAAACGCCAAGCGGTAAGTTAATATAAAATACCCAGTGCCAGCTTATGTAATCTGTAATATACGCACCAAGCAACGGACCAAAAATACTTGATAAACCAAATACTGCTCCGAATAAACCACCCATTTTCCCACGCTTTTCAGGAGGGAAAATATCAAAAACGATAGTAAACGCGATCGGCACTAATGCCCCGCCGCCAATACCTTGAATGGCACGATAAATCCCTAACTGTGTAATATTTTCAGCAGTACCACAAAGTGCCGAACCAATCATAAAGACGATTAAACCGAAAATAAAGAACCTCTTTCTACCATACATATCTGATAGTTTTCCGAATATCGGCATACCTGCCATTTCTGCGACCATATAGGCAGAAACGACCCATACAAAGTTTTCAAGGCCTCCTAAATCACCAACGATTGTTCCCATCGCTGTAACGACAATGGTATTATCCATTGATGCCATTAAAATACCTAGCAATAAGCCCGCTACAACAAAGCCGAGCTTATTATTCTTCTCAACCATAACCTTGCTCTCCCTCATACTACTTATATTTGTTTATGTTCTTTTACGACTGCATTACTTTTTTGATTAAAACTAGTATGATATTCTACAATACTAATTTCACATCCAGGACCAATTGTAACGTTGTTTCCTCTTACAACTTCAGCAATCGTATGTTCTAAATAGATATCATCTCCTTCAATGATAGACGTTTGGAGGCTTCCAGCATGATTGGTAAATGGAATAAATCTCACTTTTTTACGAACGGTAATCTTCTGACCGCCAATTTCTCTTACTTTGCTACCTTCATAACGAAGTGAAATTTCAACATTTTCAGCATTAAGTAATCCATCACTTTCAAGGCCACCAGTTAGTGATAGTTCTTCAACTTCAATATCTCCTTTTACATTTAAAGCGCCTTTCACATCTACGAAATCACCAGTTAATTTCCCCTTAACTTCTATCATACCTCTTACTTTTATTTTTTCAATATGAGCATCACTATGCATTTGTGTATTTCCGTATACTTTTACAGATTCCGCATCTACATTTCCTTGTACTTCACTATCTCCATACACGACATAACTTTTCACTTTCATATTACCGCACACTTCACTCGTGCCGTACGTTTTAAATTCATTACAGCTCATATCATTAGAAATCGTTCCTTCACCGCGAATCTTTACTTTATTATAATCTCCGCCCGCTGAACTACCAGAACCATTAACAGTAAGACTGTGTTGATGTTCCATATCATTTTCTCCCTTCCATTAAATCTGCTTAATTTCTTTTACATTTGCGCTTTTATCAACAGTAAGAACACCCGTATATTCGATTAGTTCAATCTCACAGTTCGGTCCTACCGTAACATTATTTCCTCTTACCGTTCTTATGTGAGCATAATCAATATCGATATTGTCACCTTCTAATAGTTCAGCCTCTAATTGCATACCAAATACTGATTTAAAAAGCCTACTAAAAGTACTTAGTCTATGCTTTACTTTAATCGTTTGACCACCAATTTCTTTCGCTCGACATGTACCGTGAATATTAATATTTATTTCATCAGCGCTTAATAATCCGCCAATTGTAAATTGTCCTTCTGAAGAAAAAGTATCCACTTCACAATTACCGTCAATTGTAGCTTGACCATTGACCTTAAATTCTTCACCAGTGACATTTCCACCTATCGTACCTTTTCCTGCAATTTTCAAACTGTTTGCCTTTACATCTTGCGTAATTGTTGCTTTCCCATCAATTCGCATCGTTTCAGCATGAACTGTGCCATCGACTTTACCAGATCCGCTAATTCGTGCACTGCTACTTTTCAAATCGCCAGTAACTGCACCGTAACCGTTACATTCAAATTGCTCACATTCAACATTTCCATTCACAGTTCCTTTTCCGTTTAATTGTACTTTATGAAACTCGCCGCCATTGGATGAACCGTAACCATTTATAATCAAATTATCTGTACGCATACTTTCTCCTCCACTACAACAATTTAGTTTTTAATGCTTCGGTATATTTCATAATCGCTTCGCGTAAAACGATTTTAGTGCCTTTTTCAAAAATTAAATCGTCCACGTTTGAAACTAATAAACATGTAGAAATCCCTAATTTTCGGACAACGATTAAATCACAAGTTTTATGTTTAATTGCTTCATAATTTTCACGTAAAACTTGCAAGACCATTTTTCCTTCTTCTAAACTAATCTCTCCCGATTGTAGTAATTCTTCTAACATGTACACATAAAGAATATCTACAAATTGAAACTCTGCTGTTTTATTCGTTTGTTCTATGAAAAATTGTAAAACTGGTTCTGATGCAATCTCCTTACGTAAAATGTCTTCCTTTGTTAAAAGAATTTCTCTCACACTCGGTGAAAACATATTCGCTAGTTCATCAAGTGATAAATCCTCTTTCATCGTTTGGATCTTATCGATGCGCTCTAATATCTTTTCTTTCGGAAAAAATGTCTCTTGACCCGTGAATGTTGACTTTCGTACAAACCAATCTTCCGGTATTAAATTTTTTCTCTTCCACCTATATAACTGTCCGTATGAAATACCAGTTAGTTCTAATAAATCTTTTTTTGAAATTAAATCTGTACTCAACTGTATAACACCCCTTCCTGATAACAATGTAACATAACACTGTTACGCTGTAAATAGACTTTTATCACAAGTAGCGTAACAATGTGTAAAACAAACCTATTCCCACATACAAAAAAAGGCTCTTACACATCTTATGAAAATGCGCAAAAGCCCTTATATATCAAGATTTAAACCAAATATTATAAAAATCAATCCAACCTTGTGAATTAATCATTATATTTTGGACTTTTTCATGTGTACTTACCTCTTGTTTATTACGATATAAAGGAATAATATGAATTTGACGTAACAAAGTATCCTCAATATCGCGTAACAGTGTAACTCTTTTCTCTAATTCTTCTTGTTTAAAATAAGGAGACAACTTTTCATGAAAGTCCATGCTGCTTTGTCCATGAATAAAACTATTTTTTGTAAGAAACATATATAATAGACTATCTTCTATTCGTTCACTTATTGTGGCACTATCATGCATCATATCGGCCTTTTGTATCGTACTTACTTCCAATAGCTCTTCTATGTCAAGAAAATTATTTTCTACACGAATCCCGTACTTCACACACTCTTTTTGTATCCATTGTGCATCTTCAACATGATCTCGTCCTGTAAATGTGTAGAGTTGTAGCACTTCATTATGATAAGTACTCCTTTTAATTAAACTTTCTACATCTTCCTCAATCTCTACAATGCTTTCACCTGCTAATATTAGTTTCTGTGCCACTTCTCCACGTTCTCCGCCGAGTTCTTGAACGATTGTATAACCATGAATGATTTTATATAATGCTTTCCGAAATAACTCATCTTGCATTGGTCCTTCTTTCGTATGATTACATGTTATATATGTCACGTTCGACTCAAGCCGAGACAATTCTTTATTATGTTTTTCTTTATCTTTATACTGCGCCTTTACTAAAACATCGTATGTACTTACACCTTGTTCTACATTCCACAACTCAACACGATCTAAAAAAGGTCTTTCACGAAAATATAAAGGATGACCTTCTAAAATGAACAAATTTTCATTACTTTTATATAATTGAAAAGGCCCTGTTCCAATTAGCTCTCCTGCTTCATCTTTATTCACGATAGAACACTGTTCTGCACTTAGCATATGTAAAAACATTCGATTTTCCGTATGTAATTGAATTTCGACAACGTAGTCATCCACTGAACGAATACTTTCAACGTGTTGTAACATCCATGCGTGTGCATTATTTTCCAGCTTCATAAATCGATTCAATGAGTATATAACATCATGTGCAGTTAGTTGTTTTCCATTATGAAAGTGAACTCCTTTTCGTAAATAAAACGTCCATATTTTTTCAGCATCATTATATTCCCAGTGAAATGCAAGTCTTGGCTCTATAATGTTTGTATTACCGTCTACATACACGAGTGTATCGAATATATGTTTTACCATATGGCATTCTGAACGCATTGTAGCGTATACAGGATCTAATGTGATATCTAAATTCATTTGTACTTGCAACCGGAGTACATCTCTTCTCCCTTCAGATGTCATTTCAATCTTATGACCAAATATTGAATCCACCCAGGAGTGATATTCTTCCTTTACTAATGGAAAATGTGAGCTATAGCGTTCCACAAATATGCTTCCGCTTTTGACATCCCCTTTTTTCGTTATTTCTTTTCCTCTATCTAAAATTAAAGATATCGGGTCCTTTTGAAATATTAACTTAGAACGATTTCCTCTGCCGCGACCTGGAAACCACTTGATCCAATTTAACTCATCTAATTTTTTTATAATTAATTTACTATTACGCTCTGTACAAAATAATGTTTCAGATATATTTTGCACTGTTACTTCCAATTGTTCTCCCTCTTTTTCCCCTTTTCCATAAGCAATCCATAGTTCAATGTATTGATCTAAAATAAACATCATAATCCCCCTAAAAGGTGAAAAATACTCCCTATTGTTTCTACACTTTTTCCAATTCTTCTTTCATCTTATCATTTCAATATAGAAAGGAGGAATTAATATTGAATTATCTCTTACTTCGTTACAATAAACCTATTTTTATTAGACTGTGTGGTGAATTATTAACCAGAACGACTGAATCTATGTTAGCTATCATTATGATTATTTACGTCAATAAAATGTTAAACGGCAATGTAATAATAACTATGCTGATTTTCGGATTACAGCCACTTTCAGACATTTTATTTACACTTATTGCTGGAGGAATTACTGATAAATATGGCCGGAAAAAGATTATGTTACTCGGCTTATTGCTACAAAGTGTTGCAATCGGTAGTTTCGTTTTCGCTCAATCCGTTTTTATATTTGCACTGTTATATGTCATTAATGGCATTGGCCGTTCCTTATATATTCCGGCTCAACGTGCACAAATTGCTGATTTAACAAAAAAAGAGCAGCAAGCAGAAATTTTTGCTCTCCTACAAACGATGGGAGCAATTGGATCCGTAGTCGGCCCTTTAATCGGTGCAAGTTTTTATAATACTCACCCAGAATATTTATTTATCGTGCAAAGTGTAACCCTTACGATATATGCCGTTGTTGTTTGGACCCAGCTCCCAGAAACCGTTCCACCAATAAGTATGTCAAAACAAACAGTTGAGGCAAGTTCACCAAAGCAATTTATTTTTAAACATTACGCCATATTCGGTCTTATGGTTTCTACACTTCCTATTAGCTTTTTTTATGCACAAACTGAGACGAATTATCGTATTTTCGCAGAACATGTATTTCTTAATCTCGTATTCATACTCGCATTTATTTCAACATGTAAAGCCATTTTGGAAATCATTCTACAAATCTTCCTCGTAAAATGGTCTGAACGATTTTCTATGGCGAAAATCATCCTTATTTCTTACGCCTGCTATACAATAGCTGCAGTTGGCTTTAGTTATTCAACGACGATATTGTCGTTATTCTTCACCTTACTCTTTTTAGTCATTGGAGAAAGTATTGCTCTAAACCATTTATTACGATTCGTTTCAGAAATTGCACCTCATGATAAACGTGGTTTATATTTTTCAATTTACGGTATACACTGGGATATATCTCGAACGTGTGGACCAGTTATTGGTGCAGTTTTATTAAGTAAGTTAAATGGTAGTATGCTGTTTTATATTTGCGCTAGTTTCTTATTAGTTGGAGGTATTGTACAAGCGTTATTTGTTCAAAATTTGGAACGAAAAAAAATCGCAAACCAGCCTACACATAATTTATAAGTTACTACTTTTTCAGTAGATCAACATTTCTTATTGGATGCATGCTAAAAAACAAAAGTGAAGTATTTCGCATATGAAATGAGACGTTCCTTGTTTACAACTAAAACACCTCACTTAATGAAGTGAACCCGAATAGTGGTACATGAAAAAAACACCTCCTGAATTCGCATACTAAGTATGCAAATTCATTGGAGGTGTTTTTCGTTTGAAGACAAGAGTTCATTACCCAGAAGAAGTAAAGTGGAAAGTGATTGAAATGAAAAAGGATGGATATTCCAATTGGACAATTATGGAGAAGCTTGGAATTAAAAATGTTTCCCAAATTAAGACGTGGATGAAGTGGTATCGTACCGATCAAACGTACCGTTTTCAACAACCTGTAGGAAAACAATATTCTTATGGAAAAGGACCAAAAGAGCTCAGTGAATTAGAACAGCTACGTTTAGAAAATAAACATCTAAAAACAAAATTACTTGTATGGGGAAAGTATCTGGAAATCGAAAGGGGCTGAAACCAGAAACTGTAGTTACTTTATGGAGAAATGTACAAACAAAAATAACGGTAAAAGACTTGTGTAACGTATTAGAATTACCCCGTTCTACATTTTATCGTTGGTTACAACGAACGGAAGATCTGAAAGATGATATAGAAGAAAAAGTAAAGGACGTCTGTCTTAGGCATAAATTCCGGTATGGATATCGAAGAGTGACCGCTACTCTTCGAAAAATGGGACTGTGTGTCAATCATAAAAAAGTATT
Source organism: Bacillus sp. NEAU-Y102 (assembly GCF_054788175.1). Taxonomy (NCBI): domain Bacteria; kingdom Bacillati; phylum Bacillota; class Bacilli; order Caryophanales; family Bacillaceae; genus Bacillus; species Bacillus sp. NEAU-Y102. The sequence goes on from NZ_JBTWFK010000017.1 coordinate 60,953, forward strand.
ACGAATCATGAGACAAAATCATATTCTTTCAAAAGTGCGTCGAAAGAAAAAGAAATATATCAATGGTGCGGAACCAATGGTAGCCCCTCATCGATTGGAGCGCCAATTCGATGCATCCAAACCAAATGAAAAGTGGTTTACGGATGTGACGTATCTCTTATTTGGAGAGCGTACCTTGTATTTATCAACGATCATGGATGCCTTTAATCGTGAAATTATTAGTTGTGTCATCAGCGAATCACAAACACTGACATTAGCGATGAAAACATTGAAACAAGCAATGAGAGGGCGAAAAGTAAAAGATGTCCTTCTTCACTCGGATCAAGGAAGTATTTATACAGCAAAAGAATTTCAAGCGTATGCCAAAGAAAACGGCATGATCACCAGCATGTCCCGGAGAGGAAATTGCCATGATAATGCCGTCATGGAAAGCTTCTTTGGTCATTTAAAAAGTGAAGCTTTCTATTCACAAAAGATAACAAAAGTATCCAACACAACTGTGCGAAAGATTGTGCTAGAATACATTCATTACTACAATTGTGTGCGAATTCAAGAAAAATTAAACCACCTATCCCCTAAAGAATTTAGGGAACAAGTGGTTTAGGTGTTTTGATTGGTGTCCCGTTTTCGGGGTTCACTTCA
>NZ_JBTWFK010000018.1:0-60104 GCF_054788175.1 Bacillus sp. NEAU-Y102
CCTTCATAGTTTGGTGATGATGGCAGAGAGGTCACACCCGTTCCCATACCGAACACGGAAGTTAAGCTCTCTAGCGCCGATGGTAGTTGGGACCTTGTCCCTGTGAGAGTAGGACGTCGCCAAGCAACTAAAACACGAGTCAAATGACTCGTGTTTTTTCGTGTTTTATTTTATAATCCATAGTAATAAAAAATGTGTTTAAAGTATTCATATTTTGTTTAAATACAGGGGAATGTGGCTAGGATAGTGAATAAGCAAAAGAGTTGCAAATTTTATTAATACGTATATAATTAAAGTCAAAGATAGTCAAAGTCAATAAAGGTGGCGGATAAATGAGAAATATATCTGATATCATTGAGCAATATCTAAAGCAAGTTATTGACTTAAGTAATAATAATGTGATTGAAATCAAGAGAAATGAGATTGCGGATCGATTCGAGTGCGTACCATCTCAAATCAATTATGTAATCAATACCCGTTTTACGTTAGAAAGAGGATTTGTAGTAGAAAGTAAACGTGGTGGAGGAGGTTACATTCGCATTATAAAAGTCAAACTGCATGACGATATAGATATTATTGATCAAATGCTTCATATGATTGATCATAGCGTTGCGCAAGGGAATGCAGAAAGTATGATTATACGTTTAATAGAAGAGGGAATTATAACAAATCGTGAAGCGAAACTGATGTTAAGCGTAATAGATCGTTCTGTATTATCAATGGATGTTCCTTCTCGAGATGAACTTAGGGCTCGAATATTATGCGCAATGTTAAGAACACTGAAATATAAATAAATATAACTTTTGTAAAAGATTGATAACTAAGATAAAGCAGTTAAATATTGTAGAAGTTTTGAAAAAGAACATGCACTTTTATTTAAACGGATTCAGGAAAGCGAACAATCTAGTAATGTATGAAAAGTACCATGAGATAGAGCGTTCCTGTTGTAAAGGTGGGGATAGTGATGACTTGTCAAAACTGTAATATAAGACCAGCAACTTTACATTATACAAAAGTAATTAACGAGAAGAAGGCGGAAGTTCATCTTTGTGAGCAATGTGCAGAGCAAAGTGGCTATACGTCTTTCTTTCCATCATCGCAGTCTAACTTTTCATTTCATGATTTATTTGCTGGTTTATTACACGGTGAATCAACAATGTTTGAAGAAGGAAAAAATGGATTTTCAAATGCAGATATAGTAAGATGTCCAGATTGTAAGATGACATATGAACAATTTACAAAAGTCGGACGTTTTGGCTGTTATTCTTGTTACGATACATTTAAGGAGCATTTAAAGCCATTATTAAAACGCCTTCACGGTGGGCATACAGAACATTGTGGGAAAATTCCGGAACGTATAGAAGGAAATATCCACTTAAAGAAAGAATTAGATGAACTAAAACTTATTCTGAAACAATACGTACAGAAAGAGGAATTTGAGAAAGCTGCAGAAGTAAGAGATAAGATCCGAGGTCTTGAAATACAGCTTAGTGAGCATAGAGAGGGGGAATAGTTCTATGTCACTGGACAAAATTATGAACGAAGCAATTAGTCCATGGATGAAGGGGGATGGCCCTGATTCTGATATTGTTTTAAGTAGTCGAATTCGTTTGGCTCGTAACTTTAAACAATATCAATTTTCCACTATGCAAAACGAAGAAGAAGCTAAACAGATTCATGAATTATTCAAAAAGAAATTCATAAATAAAGCAGTAGGGTCTTTTGGGGAGTTTGGACTATTAAAGATGAATGAATTAACCCCTCTTCAAAGGAGAGTTTTAGTCGAAAAGCATTTAATTAGTCCAAATCTTGCAGGGACAGAATATGGAGCATGTCTACTATCAGAAAGTGAACATATTAGTGTTATGCTTAATGAAGAAGACCATATTCGGATTCAGTGCCTATTTTCAGGATTACAGTTATCAGAGGCACTTCAAAGTGCCAATCAAATAGATAATTGGATTGAGAAAGAAGTTGAATACGCTTTTGATGAATCACTTGGATATATTACGAGTTGTCCTACTAATGTTGGCACAGGGTTAAGAGCTTCTGTGATGATACATTTACCGGGACTGGTTTTAACAAAAAGAATTAGCCGTATTATACAAGTAATTCAAAAATTAGGGTTAGTAGTAAGAGGAATATACGGTGAAGGTAGCGAAGCGTTAGGTAATATATTTCAAGTTTCAAATCAAATGACGCTAGGAAAGTCTGAAGAAGATATTATTGCAGATTTAAAGAGTGTCATTCAACAAATTATACAGCAAGAAAAAATGGCTAGAGAATTAATTGTACAAAATTCAAGTATTGAACTTGAAGATAAGGTTTATCGTTCTTACGGCATACTAGCAAACAGTCGTTTAATTCAATCTGCAGAAGCAGCCAATTGCTTATCAGATGTACGACTTGGTATTGATCTAGGATATATAAAAGGTATATCGAGAAATATTTTGACTGAGCTAATGGTTCTTACGCAACCAGGTATTTTACAACAATACGCAGGTGGACCTTTAGGGCCAGAAGAAAGAGATTATCGAAGAGCAACCTTAATCCGTGAGCGATTACGTATTGAAAAAACTAAGCGCAAGTAGGAGGCGATTTCTATGATGTTTGGAAGATTTACAGAAAGAGCACAGAAAGTGTTAGCTTTATCTCAAGAGGAAGCAATTCGTATTGGGCATAATAATATTGGAACAGAACATATTTTACTTGGGCTTGTACGCGAAGGTGAAGGAATTGCAGCAAAAGCATTAATTGCTCTTGGATTAAGTCCAGAGAAAGTTCAAAAAGAAGTAGAAGCGTTAATTGGGCGAGGAACAGAAGCTTCTCAAACTGTACATTATACACCTCGTGCTAAAAAGGTTATTGAATTATCTATGGATGAAGCGCGTAAGCTAGGCCATTCTTACGTTGGAACAGAACACATTTTACTCGGTTTAATCCGTGAAGGTGAAGGTGTAGCCGCACGTGTTTTAAATAATTTAGGTGTAAGTCTAAATAAAGCAAGACAACAAGTGTTACAACTTCTTGGAAGTAATGAAGCTAGTTCAGGTCATCAAGGTGGTTCAGCAACAAATGCAAATACACCGACACTGGACAGTTTAGCAAGGGACTTAACAGTTGTTGCACGTGAAAATCGCTTAGACCCTGTTATTGGACGCGGTAAAGAAATTCAACGTGTAATTGAGGTATTAAGCCGTAGAACGAAAAATAACCCAGTATTAATTGGTGAGCCTGGTGTAGGTAAAACGGCAATTGCAGAAGGATTAGCACAGCAAATTGTAAATAATGAAGTTCCTGAAACTTTAAGAGATAAGCGTGTTATGACACTAGATATGGGTACAGTGGTAGCTGGAACAAAATATCGCGGTGAATTTGAAGATCGTTTAAAGAAAGTGATGGATGAAATTCGCCAAGCAGGCAATATTATTCTATTTATTGATGAGCTTCATACATTAATTGGTGCAGGTGGAGCAGAAGGTGCAATCGATGCATCGAATATTTTAAAACCATCTTTAGCACGAGGAGAGCTACAATGTATTGGGGCAACAACTTTAGATGAGTATCGTAAATATATTGAAAAAGACGCGGCTTTAGAAAGACGTTTTCAACCAATTCATGTTGATGAGCCAAGTTTAGAAGAATCGATTCAAATCTTGAAAGGTTTACGTGATCGTTATGAGGCGCATCACCGTGTATCTATTACAGATGACGCTATTGATGCAGCTGTAAAACTTTCAGATCGTTATATTACAGATCGCTTTTTACCGGATAAAGCAATTGATTTAATTGATGAAGCTGCTTCAAAAGTTCGCTTACGTTCTTATACAACACCACCAAACTTAAAAGAGCTTGAAGTGAAGCTTGAGGAGATTCGAAAAGAAAAAGATGCAGCTGTACAAAGTCAAGAATTTGAAAAGGCTGCATCCTTACGTGATATGGAGCAACGCTTACGTGAGAAGTTAGAAGATACAAAACGTCAATGGAAAGAGCAACAAGGAAAAGAAAATTCAGAGGTTACGGTAGAAGATATTGCAAATGTCGTTTCTACATGGACGCGTATCCCAGTTTCTAAACTTGCACAAACAGAGACTGATAAATTATTAAATTTAGAATCCATTCTTCATGATCGTTTGATTGGTCAAGATGAAGCAGTAGTAGCAGTAGCAAAAGCTGTTCGTCGTGCAAGAGCAGGATTAAAAGATCCGAAGCGCCCGATTGGTTCATTTATTTTCTTAGGACCAACAGGTGTAGGTAAAACAGAACTTGCAAGAGCACTAGCAGAATCTATGTTCGGTGATGAAGATGCAATGATTCGCATCGATATGTCAGAGTATATGGAGAAGCATTCTACTTCCCGTTTAGTTGGTTCTCCTCCAGGATATGTTGGATATGAAGAAGGTGGACAATTAACAGAGAAAGTTCGTCGCAAGCCATATTCAGTTGTATTATTAGATGAGGTAGAGAAAGCTCATCCGGATGTATTTAATATTCTACTACAAGTATTAGAAGATGGTCGTTTAACAGATTCTAAAGGACGTACAGTTGATTTCCGTAATACAATTGTTATTATGACGTCTAACGTTGGTGCCGAGGCGTTAAAACGTAACAAACATCTTGGATTTAATGTCCAAGATGAAAGCCGTGATTATTCGGATATGAAAGGTAAAGTAATGGATGAGTTGAAAAAGGCATTTCGTCCAGAATTCTTAAACCGTATTGATGAAATTATCGTATTCCATATGCTTGAGAAAAAACATATTCAAGAGATTGTAACTCTTATGGTAAATCAGTTAGTAAATCGCTTAAAAGAACAAGAAATCGAATTGCACTTAACGGAAGAGGCAATTTCAGCTATTGCTGATAAAGGATTTGATCGTGAGTACGGTGCTCGTCCACTTCGTAGAGCAATTCAGAAACATGTAGAAGATAGACTATCAGAAGAACTTTTAAAAGGTGCTATTGAGAAAGGACAAAAAGTTATCTTTGATGTAGAAGGAGAATCATTTGTCATTCATAGTGCGGAAAAGGTAAAATAAGTATAGACAAACAAAGAGGGCTACGCGATAGCCCTCTTTCTTGTACGAGAAGGATAAACGTTTATAGACGAAAGTGAAGTGAACTATAAAAAGATATGGCTAAAAAGAAAACGAAATTTATATGTCAAGAATGTGGTTATCAGTCACCAAAATATATGGGTAAATGTCCTGGATGTGGTCAATGGAATACACTTGTTGAAGAAATGGAGCCAGTTGTATCATCCAGGCGCCTTAATTACGCGAATGCAATTCAAACGGAAGTAACAAAACCAAGACGTCTTACCGAAGTAGAAACAAAGTCTGAGGCACGTATTGAAACGGAATTTCAAGAGTTTAATCGTGTGCTTGGTGGCGGAATTGTAGATGGGTCCTTAGTGCTTATTGGTGGAGACCCTGGGATTGGGAAATCAACATTACTATTACAAATTTCATCGCAATTAGCAGATTCTTCATATGATGTATTATACATATCAGGTGAGGAGTCGGCAAAGCAGATTAAACTTCGTGCAGATCGTTTGCATGTAAAGGGTAGCAATCTATTTGTTGTAGCAGAGACAGACCTGCAGCGTATTGCAGCACATATTGAAGAGATGAATCCAGCTTTTGTTGTTATTGATTCTATTCAAACAATACATTTACCTGAGGTGACGTCAGCACCAGGAAGTGTGGCACAAGTACGTGAATGTACAGCGGAATTAATGAAACTTGCAAAAACAAAAGGAATCCCTATTTTCATCGTCGGGCATGTGACAAAAGAAGGAGCGATTGCCGGACCTCGTATGTTAGAACATATGGTCGATGCAGTTCTTTACTTTGAAGGAGATCGACACCATACGTATCGTATTTTACGAGCTGTGAAGAACCGTTTTGGTTCCACGAATGAAATGGGTATCTTTGAAATGAAAGAGCTTGGTCTTGCGGAAGTTTTAAATCCTTCCGAAATCTTCCTTGAGGAAAGGCCGGTTGGTGTTGCAGGATCAACAGTAGTTGCTTCAATGGAAGGAACAAGACCGGTTTTAGTAGAAATACAAGCATTAATCTCCCCTACTAGTTTTGGAAATCCTCGAAGAATGGCGACGGGAATTGATCATAACCGTGTTTCGCTTATTATGGCAGTATTAGAAAAAAGAACAGGTTTACTATTGCAAAATCAAGATGCATATTTAAAAGTAGCTGGTGGTTTGAAATTAGACGAACCGGCAATTGATTTAGCAGTGGCTTTAAGTATAGCCTCAAGTTTTAGGGATAAATCTACGGCACCAACTGATGCAGTAATAGGAGAAGTAGGATTAACTGGAGAAATAAGAAGAGTATCAAGAATCGAACAACGTGTACAAGAAGCGGCTAAATTAGGATTTCAACGTGTTATTATTCCTAGAAAAAACTTAGGAGGATGGACAATTCCGGATGGGATTGAGGTTGTAGGTGTTTCTAATTTAGGAGAAGCGCTTCGTTTGACATTAGGAGGCTAGGCTATGGAAGAAAATAAGCAACGTGTCAAAAGTATGATTAATATTTTACAGCTCGTGGCCCCAGGAACACCACTGCGTGAAGGGATAGATAATGTACTTCGCGCACAAACAGGGGGGCTAATTGTTCTTGGATATAATGAGCAGATTAAAAGTATTGTGGATGGTGGTTTTCACATTAATTGTGCATTCTCTCCTGCTAGTTTATATGAATTAGCAAAAATGGACGGGGCACTTATTTTAAATGAAACGGGAAGTAAAATTTTAATAGCGAATGCACAGTTAGTTCCAGAGGCATCTATTGATTCTATTGAAACAGGTATGCGTCATCGAACAGCAGAACGTGTAGCGAAGCAGACGGGCAGCCTTGTTGTGGCCATTTCACAAAGACGTAACGTAATTACGCTATATCAAGGGAACTTACGTTATACACTAAAAGATATAGGGGTTATTTTAACAAAAGCAAATCAAGCTATTCAAACGTTAGAAAAATATAAGGCTGTATGGAATGATGGTATTACGAATTTGGGCATTCTAGAATTTGAAGAGGTCGTTACAATGTCTGAGGTAGTTCACGTTTTACATAGTGTTGAAATGGTACTGCGTATTAAAAATGAAATATTGAGCTATATTCATGAGCTAGGAACAGAAGGTAGGTTAATTCGTTTACAGCTTACAGAATTGCTAGCTGATTTAGAAGCAGAGGCAGCATTGTTAATTAAAGATTATCACCAGGAGAAAACACAAGACCATCATCAAATTTTGAAAAAGTTACAGGACCTTGCAAATACACAACTTTTAGAGGATAGTGATTTAGTTAAATTACTTGGCTATCCAGGGCAAACCAGTTTAGAAGAAAGTGTGACGCCAAGGGGATATCGAATTACAAGCAAAATCTCTCGTGTTCCGCCACTTATCATTGAAAATTTAATTAATCGATTCAAAACGTTGCAAGGAGTTTGTCGCGCGACTATTCATGAATTGGATGATGTGGAAGGAATTGGGGAAGTAAGGGCGAAGAAAATACGAGAAGGCCTAAAAAGAATTCAAGAGCATCTCTATATGAGTAGACACAATTAAGAATATTACATTGATTCCATAATATAACGACACTAGAACATTTTTGGTATATGATATGATATATTGGTAAATAAAACTATTTATAAAAAAAAACACGTCCGCTTTTGCATTCGGCGTTTTGATTAGCGAAACAATGGTTAATAATGAGTAGGAGGTGGTTGGATGTTAAAACGGATCGTACAGCTCTTCTTTCTAGTAATCGGGGGAGCGTTAGGGATTTACTTAATCCCAAAAGTTATTAATGTATTAGACATCGGTGCTGTTCCTTTATTGGAAGGATCTTATGTTCGTGCGATTATTGGTGCAATTATTTTATTTTTAACAACATTTTGGCTTGTAGATTATATTGTTCAACTTATTAAGCATATTGAAGAGGCTCTTGTAAAGGCGCCTGTAGCAGATGTTTTATTTGGTACATTAGGATTGATCTCTGGTCTTATTGTTGCATATTTAATTTTAATACCGATTCGTGAATTTACAATTCCGGTTATTAGTACGGTGTTGCAAGTGTTCTTCACTCTTTTACTTGGATATTTAGGATTCCAAGTAGGATTTAAAAAGAGGAATGAATTGCTAGGATTATTTACATTACCCCAACGCGGAGGTAAGAAGAAAAATAATAGCGAGAACGAAGAGGTAGAAGCAGAAAAATCTACGACTCATTGGAAAATTCTCGATACGAGTGTAATTATCGATGGACGTATTGCTGATATTTGCCAAACGAAGTTTTTGGAAGGAACAATTGTGATTCCACAATTCGTATTAGAAGAGCTTCAGCATATTGCCGATTCTTCCGATGCTTTAAAGCGTAATCGTGGTCGCAGAGGACTAGACATTTTAAATCGTATTCAAAAAGAGATGCCGATTCCGGTAGAAATTTATGAAGGCGATTTCGAGGATATCCAAGAGGTGGATAGCAAACTTGTAAAGTTAGCAAAAATCACCGGTGGAACTGTAGTAACGAATGATTTCAACTTAAATAAAGTTTCTGAATTACAAGGAGTAACGGTGTTAAACATTAATGATTTAGCTAATGCAATTAAACCAGTTGTACTCCCTGGCGAAGAATTAAATGTTTATGTTGTGAAAGATGGTAAAGAGCAAAACCAAGGTGTTGCGTACTTAGATGATGGTACGATGATTGTAGTAGAAGATGGTAGAGAGTATGTAGGTTCGCAACTTAATGTACTGGTTACTAGCGTATTACAAACATCGGCTGGTCGTATGATTTTCGCAAAACGTAAATTATTAGAAAAAGCATTATAGGTAGAGGATTATTAATATGTATACATTAATTATTCCGGCAGCCGGCCAAGGAAAGCGGATGGGTGCTGGCAAAAATAAGTTGTTCTTACTTATAAACGAAGTACCGATTATCGTTCATACATTACGTGCTTTTGAAAGAGATAAAGAGTGCAAAAGTATTGTTATGGCAATTAACGAAGAGGAACGCCCGTATTTTGAGGAATTAATGCAGAAGTATCCGATTGAAAAACAGGTACAATTTATTCAGGGTGGAGCCGAAAGACAAGATAGTGTATATAACGCGATTCAGCATGCGAGTGATGTTGAATACGTTCTTGTACATGACGGAGCGCGCCCATTCGTAACGAATAAAGTGATTCAAGACGTATTAACAGCAGCAGAAAAATATGGAGCTTCCATTTGTGCAGTGCCAGTAAAGGATACAGTTAAGAAAGTAGAGCAAGGTGTTGTTGTCGAAACGGTAGAACGATCTCAGCTTAAGGCTGTACAAACACCGCAAGGGTTCTCTGTTTCTCTTTTGTTAGAAGCTCATAGAAGTGCAAAACAGAGTTGTTTTCTTGGTACAGATGATGCAAGTCTCGTGGAACGTATTGGTAAGCAAGTAGGTGTAGTAGAGGGGAGTTACTATAATATTAAAGTGACGACTCCAGAGGATTTGCTAATTGCTGAAAGTTTCCTTCATGTTCAGAAAAAATAGCCGTGATGGTGTATAACAAAGGAAAGCTCGGCAATGGCCGGGCTTTTCTTTGTAGGGATATCAATATAATATAGAGTCATAAAGCTCAGTGGTTTAGCTCAAGGAGGATGTAAAGAATGTTTCGAATTGGACAAGGTTTTGATGTGCATGAATTTGCGGAAGGTAGACCGTTAATTATTGGCGGAATTACAATTCCACACGAGAAAGGATTAATCGGTCATTCAGATGCAGATGTATTGTTACATACGATTGCTGATGCATGTTTAGGTGCCATTGCAGCAGGAGATATTGGAAAGCATTTTCCTGATACAGACCCAGCTTTTAAAGATGCAGATTCAGCTGTATTGTTACAAAAAGTTTGGGAATTTGTGCGTGAACAAGGTTACGAGTTAGGGAACTTAGATTGTACAATTATTGCTCAAAAGCCAAAAATGGCACCGCATATTGAAAGTATGCGTAAACGTATTAGTGAACTGTTAGAAACGTCTATAGATAACATTAATGTAAAGGCAACAACAACAGAGAAATTAGGATTTACAGGTAGAGAAGAAGGAATTGCTTCTCAAGCAGTGGTATTATTACAGAAAAAATAATGGTTTTTAATTCGTAAGATGGATAATCACATTTTTTTGTTGTACAATTATAGAATGTGTAGACATTAAGAATGGAAGGTGTACCAATTATGGAAAAGCAAGTGAGAGTGCGCTATGCGCCAAGTCCAACAGGACACTTACATATCGGAAATGCGCGTACGGCATTATTTAATTATTTATTTGCTCGTCATTTAGATGGCAAGTTTATTATTCGTATTGAAGATACTGATGTAAAACGTAACGTGGCTGGTGGAGAAGAAAGCCAATTAAAATACTTGAAATGGCTCGGTATGGACTGGGATGAAGGTGTTGATGTTGGTGGTGAATTTGGACCATATCGTCAAACAGAGCGTTTAGATATTTATAAAAAATTATATCTAGATTTATTAGAGCGTGGTTTAGCTTACAAATGTTATATGACAGAAGAAGAGCTAGAAGCAGAGCGTGAAGGACAAATTTCTCGTGGTGAAACACCTCGTTATGCAGGTAACCACCGTGATTTAACTGAAGAACAAATGAAAGAATTTGAAGCTGAGGGACGTATTCCAAGTATTCGTTTCCGTGTACCAGCTGATCGTGATTACACATTTAAAGATATCGTAAAAGATGAAGTAGCATTCCATTCAAATGATTTCGGTGATTTCGTTATCGTGAAAAAAGATGGAATTCCAACTTATAACTTTGCGGTAGCAGTAGATGATCACTTAATGGAAATTACACATGTACTTCGTGGTGATGACCATATTTCAAATACGCCAAAACAAATGATGATTTATGAAGCTTTCGGTTGGGATATCCCGCAATTTGGCCATATGACTTTAATTGTAAATGAAAGCCGTAAAAAATTAAGTAAGCGTGATGAATCTATTATTCAATTTATTGAGCAATATAAAGAGCTTGGATATCTTCCAGAAGCAATCTTTAACTTTATTGCACTACTAGGTTGGTCGCCGGTAGGAGAAGAAGAAATCTTCTCTAAAGAAGAGTTTATCAAAATGTTCGATGCAGCTCGTTTATCAAAATCACCTGCATTATTTGATTCTCAAAAATTAAAATGGATGAACAACCAATATATGAAAAAGCAAGATTTAGATACGGTGGTAGAATTAAGCTTACCGCATCTAGTGAAAGCTGGACGTATAGGTGAAACTTTAAGTGAACAAGAGCAAGCTTGGATTCGTGATGTAATTGCGTTATATCATGAACAAATGAGTTTTGGAGCTGAAATTGTAGAGCTTTCTGAAATGTTCTTCAAAGATCATGTTGATCATGAAGAAGAAGGACAAGAAGTATTAAAAGGTGAACAAGTACCAGAAGTACTTCGTGCATTTGCTGGTCAAGTAGAAGCACTAGAGGCGATGGAACCAGCAGCAATTAAGGCGGCTATTAAAGCAGTTCAAAAGGAAACAGGTCATAAAGGTAAAAACTTATTTATGCCAATCCGTGTTGCAACTACTGGTCAAACACATGGCCCAGAGCTTCCTAATGCTATTGCACTTCTTGGAAAAGAAAAAGTTTTAAATCGTCTTCAAAAAGTAATTGGTTAACATTTTCTAGGTTTAGAAATATAATAAGTATACTTAAAACCTAATAAGGAAAAGCGACGAGAAGGAGAAGTAGAAAATCAGGCTTTTTACAGAGAGAACCACCTTTAGGCTGGAAGTGGTTTATAAGCGGGTTTTTGAAATGCCCCTTCGAGTCTTCTGCTGAACAGCAAAATGTTTTGTGAAACATCTTAAGGCGTTAAAGTAAGCAGAAGCGGTGTACACCGTTATCAGAGATGAGTTTGAGGCTTTTTTAGCCTAAACAGAGTGGAACCGCGCTTAAAAGGCGTCTCTGTCAATATGACAGAGGCGTCTTTTTTTATACCGTAAAACTGGGTATGAGTATAAATTTTATCTACGTGTATAAAGATTTAGGGAGATAAGTAGGGAGTTAGTTCACTCGAAAAAGCAGCCCATAAAGGGGAGGGAACATCGATGTTTAAGAGGCTTCGGGAAGATATTGAAGTCGTTTTTGAACAGGATCCAGCGGCAAGAGGTTATTTCGAAGTCATTTTAACTTACTCTGGATTACATGCAGTTTGGGCTCATCGAATTGCACATGCTTTTTATAAAAGGGATTTTTTCTTTCTTGCACGTTTTGTTTCACAAGTTAGTCGTTTTTTTACTGGCATTGAGATTCATCCAGGAGCAACTATTGGTCGACGCTTTTTCATAGACCATGGAATGGGAGTTGTAATTGGAGAAACTTGTGAAATTGGTGATAATGTAACAATTTATCAAGGGGTTACATTAGGTGGTACAGGAAAAGAAAAAGGCAAGAGGCATCCAACAATTCAGGATAATGTATTAATTGCGACGGGTGCTAAAGTCCTTGGTTCTATTACTGTGGGAGAGAATTCTAAAATCGGGGCAGGGTCTGTCGTATTAAAAGAAGTTCCTGCACATTCTACAGTTGTAGGTATACCTGGCCGAGTCGTTATTCAAAATGGAGTAAAGATTGGTCAAGAATTAAATCACTCTGACCTTCCGGATCCAATTTTTGATAAATTAAAGGCTATGGAAGTAGAACTTGATAAATTGAAGAAACAACTGGAAGTAAAGGTAGAAAGGAAGGATAAAAATGACTATTCACATTTATAATACGTTAACACGTCAAAAAGAAGAGTTTGTTCCATTAGAAGAAAATAAGGTAAAGATGTATGTATGCGGACCTACAGTCTATAACTACATTCATATTGGCAATGCAAGACCTCCTATGGTATTCGATACAGTACGTCGCTATCTAGAATATAAAGGGTACGATGTGCAATACGTATCGAACTTTACGGACGTAGATGATAAATTAATTAAAGCGGCAAATGAATTAGGTGAAGATGTACCGACAATTGCTGATCGTTTTGTTGAAGCGTACTTTGAAGATGTAACAGCGCTAGGTTGCAAACACGCAACAGTCCATCCTCGTGTAACAGAAAATATGGATATCATTATTGAATTTATTCAAGAACTTGTGAATAAAGGGTATGCATACGAATCAGAGGGAGATGTGTACTTTAAAACGAAGGAATTCGAAGGTTACGGTAAATTATCACATCAACCAATCGCAGATTTACGTCACGGTGCTCGTATTGAGGTAGGGGAAAAGAAACAAGACCCTCTTGATTTTGCTTTATGGAAAGCTGCGAAAGAAGGAGAAATCTTCTGGGAAAGCCCTTGGGGGCAAGGGCGTCCAGGGTGGCATATTGAATGCTCAGCAATGGCACGTAAGTACTTAGGGGATACAATTGACATTCATGCTGGTGGTCAAGACTTGGCGTTCCCGCATCATGAAAATGAAATTGCGCAGTCGGAAGCATTGACTGGAAAAACGTTTGCACGTTACTGGATGCATAATGGATATATTAATATTAACAATGAGAAGATGTCTAAATCGCTTGGTAACTTTATTTTAGTTCACGATATTATTAAGCAATACGACCCACAGTTAATTAGATTCTTTATGTTATCAGTACACTATCGTCATCCGATTAACTTTAGTGAAGAGTTATTACAAAGTACGAATAATGGGCTGGAAAGAATTAAAACAGCTTATGGAAACTTAAAGCATCGTATGGAAAGCAGTACGGATTTAACAGACCATAATGAGAAATGGTTAGTTGAAATAGAGAAATTCCAGACTGCATTTGAAGAGGCAATGAATGATGACTTTAACACTGCGAATGCAATTACCGAATTATACAATGTAGCCAATCATGCAAATCAATATTTACTTGAAGAGCATACATCTAAAGTTGTGATCGAAGCATACGTAAAACAATTGGAAACGTTATTTGATATTTTAGGATTAGAATTAACGCAAGAAGAATTGCTGGATGAAGAAATTGAAGAACTTATCCAAAAGCGCATTGAGGCTCGTAAAAATCGCGATTTCGCATTGTCTGATCAAATTCGTGACGATTTAAAAGGACGTAATATTATTTTAGAAGATACCGCTCAAGGTACAAGATGGAAAAGAGGATAAGGATGATTGATGCAAAGCAATTAAACAGCTTGGCGTTAGCGTATATGGGTGATGCGGTATATGAACAATATATCCGCTATCACCTCCTTCAAAAAGGAAAGGTTCGCCCTAATCAATTACATCGCTTAGGGACGAGCTTTGTTTCAGCAAAAGCACAGGCGAAAGTTGTTTATCATTTATTAGAGACGTCGTTTTTGACAGAGGAAGAAGAGGCGGTATTAAGAAGAGGACGTAATGCAAATTCAGGTACGGTTCCGAAAAATACGGATGTACAAACATATCGACATAGTACAGCCTTTGAAGCGCTAATTGGTTATCATCATTTATTAAATAACCGTGAAAGATTAGACGAAATTGTATATAAGGCAATTGCAGTTTTAGAAGAAAAGGAAGGGGGCACATCATCATGAGTAGTGAATATATTATCGGACGTAACCCTGTAATTGAAGCGTTACGATCAGGGAGAGATATTAATAAAATTTGGATCGCAGAAGGTGCTGCCAAAGGACAAGTGCAGATTGTACTAGCGTTAGCGAAAGAAAATAAGGTTATTTTACAACATGCACCAAAGAAAAAGTTAGATCAATTAGTTGAGGGTAATCATCAAGGTGTAATCGCTCAAGTAGCTGCATATCAGTATGCGGAGTTAGAAGATTTATTCAAAGTGGCAGAAAAACGTAATGAAGATCCATTCTTCTTAATTTTAGATGAGATTGAAGATCCGCATAACTTAGGTTCTATTATGCGTACTGCTGATGCGACAGGAGCTCATGGGATTATTATTCCAAAGAGAAGGGCTGTGGGGCTTACAGCGTCAGTTGCGAAAGCATCAACAGGAGCAATTGAATACATTCCTGTTGCACGCGTAACGAACTTATCCCGTACAATTGATGAATTAAAAGAACGTGGACTTTGGATTGCTGGTACAGATGCCAAAGGAAAAACGGATTATCGTAATTTAGATGGTAAAATGCCGATTGGGTTAGTAATTGGTAGTGAAGGAAAAGGTATGAGCCGTATTATTGGTGAAAAGTGTGATTTCCTAATCACTCTACCGATGGTTGGTAAAGTTACATCCTTAAATGCTTCCGTAGCCGCAAGTTTGTTAATGTATGAGGTATATCGTAAACGTCACGAAATTGGTAAATAAAAGATGAACGATATTTTAATCGTTGACGGTTACAACATTATCGGAGCTTGGGGAGATTTGAAGAAACTGCGGGATGTAGATTTACAATCATCAAGAGATGCACTTATTGATAAGATGGCGGATTATCAAGGTTATACAGGCACAAAAGTGATGATAGTCTTTGATGCCTATACAGTACATGGTATTGAAAAAAAGATGAAACAATCTCGTGTGGAAGTAATATTCACACGAAAGAATCAAACTGCAGATGAAAAGATAGAGCAACTTGCGATAGAGCTTAGAAATATAAATACACGAATATATGTTGCGACTTCTGATTACACGGAACAATGGGTTATATTTGCGCAAGGTGCCCTTCGGAAATCTGCGCGTGAATTAGAGTTGGAAGTACAGGCAATGGAGCAACAAGTAAGAAGGCGTACAAAAGACACGAAAGAACAGCAACCCGCCATGCGAAAGATATTTAGTAAAGATATTACAGAAAAATTAGAAAAATTAAGAAGAGGAGAGCGTTGAAGCATTGACGCTCTTTGTCTTTTTACTGTATAATATTGCTAAATAAATAGCGGTCGGAGGGATCAAGGTGGAAGCAGGCTTCGTAAGTGTAGGCGACGTTACATTTCGTGATTTAGAGGATGAGGCAATCGTTGAGTTAGTTCGAAAAGGTAATACTGACGCTCTAGAATATTTAATTCACAAGTATAAGAACTTTGTTCGCGCGAAATCAAGATCTTACTTTTTAGTGGGTGCCGATCGAGAAGACATTGTTCAAGAAGGTATGATAGGGTTGTTTAAAGCAATTCGTGATTATAAAGAGGACAAGCTGTCTTCATTCAAAGCATTTGCTGAACTGTGTATCACTCGACAAATTATTACCGCTATTAAAACGGCAACAAGACAAAAACATATTCCCTTAAATTCATATGTGTCTTTAGATAAGCCGATTTACGATGAGGAATCTGATCGAACATTATTGGATGTTATTTCTGAAGCGAAGGTAACTGATCCTGAAGAGATGATTATTAGCCAAGAAGAATATACAGACATAGAATCAAAAATATCAGAATTATTAAGCGATTTAGAAAGAAAAGTACTTTCTTTATATCTAGATGGGCGTTCTTATCAAGAGATTTCAGAACAGTTAAACAGACATGTAAAATCTATTGATAACGCTTTACAGCGGGTGAAGAGGAAATTGGAACGATATATGGAAATGCGAGAAAGTACAACTTTAAATTCATAACAAATAACAAGTGCAACAGGTGTAAAATAAATCACCTGTTTTCTTTTGTAGAGCGTACAAAATGCATGTCATTGACATTGTCTTTTATTGTATGATACATTTTTAGGGACATAATGTTACAAGGTTGGTGTAACTAATGAGGAAAAAAGTTGTACTCTCATGTGAAGAGTGTAAAAATCGAAACTACTCTACTATGAAAGATACGAGCTCAATAGAGCGACTTGAAATAAAAAAGTTTTGTAAAACATGCAATCAGCATACAGTTCACAAGGAAACAAAATAAATAATTGAAATAATACACTGGAGGTCCCGCAGATGCGTTTAACGAACTTTTTCGGCGATGTAGGTCGCGAAATGAAAAAAGTAAGTTGGCCTAAAAAAGATGAATTACTCCGCTCAACAGCGACTGTTGTTGCTACAGTTGTGTTCTTTGCGATTTTCTTCGCAGTAGTTGATATGGGCATTTCTTCTTTAATTCGGTTAATTCTTGGTTAATTCTTGAATAAGAAGCACTTATCCATGATATAATGTTATTTATAAGAACTGTGTAAAAGCCCGGTGAACGGGTTTTTTCATTTGCGCAAAAAAATGTACGTCAGGGAGGGAAGGACGCTCGTCCTAAATGAATGGAAAAAAGTTGGTATGTTGTCCATACTTATTCTGGATATGAAAATAAAGTAAAAGCAAACCTAGAGAAGCGTGTAGAATCAATGGGTATGCAAGATAAAATTTTCCGTGTTGTTGTCCCGGAAGAAGTAGAAGTAGAAATGAAAAACGGAAAAGAAAAATTAATGAAAAGAAAAGTGTTCCCAGGTTATGTATTAGTAGAATTAATCATGACTGATGATTCTTGGTATGTTGTACGTAACACGCCGGGTGTAACTGGGTTCGTTGGTTCTTCTGGTTCTGGATCTAAGCCATCGCCTCTATTAGAAGAGGAAGTTGTTACCATTATGAAACATATGGGAATGGACAACGAAGTGGTTGATTTCGACTTTGAACTTCATGAGACAGTACGTGTAAATGAGGGGCCATTCGCAGATTATACAGGTGCTATTGAAGAAATTGATGTGGAGAAGAAAAAGGTTAGTGTACTTGTGGACATGTTTGGTCGCGAGACTCCAGTTGAACTTGACTTCCATCAAATTGAAAAATTATAAAATGAAACTTGAAATGAATTGTAAAAAGTGATAATATCTTTTAAGTCAGTACGTCTTCATTATCGGAGGCGTTTTTTGAAAGATTTTATCCTTACAGATAAAATATGACGTGGGAGGGCAAATCACTGTCCAATTGACCACATCACGGACTTAAGGAGGTGTGTCTCGTGGCTAAAAAGGTAATTAAAATGGTAAAGCTTCAAATTCCTGCAGGTAAAGCTAACCCAGCTCCACCAGTTGGTCCAGCATTAGGACAAGCAGGTGTTAACATCATGGGCTTCTGTAAAGAGTTTAACGCTCGTACAGCAGATCAAGCTGGTCTTATCATCCCTGTTGAAATTACGGTATTTGAGGACCGTTCATTCACTTTCATTACTAAAACTCCTCCTGCTGCTGTTCTTCTTAAGAAAGTAGCTGGTATTGAGTCTGGTTCTGGTGAACCAAATCGTAATAAAGTGGCAACTGTTAAGCGTGATAAAGTACGCGAAATCGCTGAAACTAAAATGCCTGACCTAAACGCTGCTAGCGTAGAAGCTGCAATGCGTATGGTTGAAGGTACTGCACGCAGTATGGGCATCGTTATCGAAGACTAATTCGATTTGTTTTTAAAAAAAGGTTGCGGGTCTGGAATTCCAATTCGCAACCTTTATTATCGTAAATGATTATCGTTTTTAAATAAATGGATGGCGCTCATCCTCAGGTTATACCTGAAAACAGGCGTAAACGTGGGAGGTTATTCCGCTAAAACCACATTCGAGGAGGAAATAAAAATGGCTAAAAGAGGTAAAAAGTACGTAGAAGCTGCAAAGCTTGTTGACCGTGCAGCTGCTTACTCTGCAACAGAAGCAGTAGAATTAGTAAAGAAAACAAACACAGCTAAATTTGATGCAACTGTAGAAGCTGCATTCCGTTTAGGTGTTGACCCTAAGAAAGCTGACCAACAAATCCGTGGTGCAGTTGTTCTTCCGCACGGTACTGGTAAAGTACAACGTGTATTAGTGTTCGCTAAAGGTGAAAAAGCTAAAGAAGCTGAAGCTGCTGGAGCTGACTTCGTAGGCGATACTGATTACATCGGTAAAATCCAACAAGGTTGGTTCGATTTCGATGTAGTAGTAGCAACTCCTGACATGATGGGTGAAGTTGGTAAACTTGGTCGCGTATTAGGACCTAAAGGTTTAATGCCAAACCCTAAAACTGGAACAGTTACTTTCGATGTAACTAAAGCTGTTAACGAAATCAAAGCTGGTAAAGTTGAATACCGCGTTGATAAAGCTGGTAACATCCACGTTCCAATCGGTAAAGTATCTTTCGAAGATGCTAAATTAGTAGAAAACTTCAAAACAATCGCTGATACTTTATTAAAAGTTAAGCCATCTGCTGCAAAAGGTACTTACATGAAGAACGTAACAGTTGCTTCTACAATGGGACCTGGCGTACGTGTAGACGTTTCTACATTAGCGTAAAAATTGGAAGTTGACTTCATAAAGAAGATTTAATATAATCATTTATGTTGTGAATTTAAATAGTGTACCGTAGACAGTAGGTGTCAATAGACTTAATTTCCTACCTAGGTGTTAATATACGAAACGGAATTTTTTTTCTGTGACTATATGCCTCCATGTCTACAAGTTGGGCATGGAGGTTTTTAGTGCACTTTCGGTACATCTTCTATATAATCTACAGGAGGTGTAATAACATGAGCAAAGTAATCGAAACTAAACAACAAGTTGTAACTGAAATCGCGGACAAACTTCGTGCTAGTAAATCTACGATCGTTGTTGACTACCGTGGTTTAACAGTTTCTGAAGCAACAGAATTACGTAAGCAATTACGTGAAGCTGGCGTTGAGTTCAAAGTTTACAAAAACTCTCTAACTCGTCGTGCTGCAGAATCTGCTGAAATGGCTGAGTTAAACGAATTCTTAACAGGACCAAACGCAATCGCGTTCAGTAACGAGGATGTAGTTGCTCCTGCGAAAGTATTAAACGACTTCGCTAAAAATCATGAAGCTTTAGAAATTAAAGCGGGCGTAATCGAAGGTAAACTTGTAACACTTGATGAGGTTAAAGCAATCGCTACTCTTCCATCACGTGAAGGCTTACTTTCTATGCTTCTTAGCGTTCTTCAAGCTCCAATCCGTAACCTTGCACTTGCTACTAAAGCAGTTGCAGAACAAAAGGAAGAGCAAGGCGCTTAATTTTTTAAAAGATAATTACGTATTATCGATAAAACAATACAAACCTATTTAAGGGAGGATATTTACAATGACTAAAGAACAAATCATTGAAGCAGTTAAATCTATGACTGTATTAGAACTTAACGACTTAGTAAAAGCTATCGAGGAAGAATTCGGCGTAACTGCTGCTGCTCCTGTAGCTGTTGCTGGTGGCGCTGGAGAAGCTGCTGCTGAGAAAACTGAATTTGATGTGGAACTAACTAGCGCTGGTGCACAAAAAATCAAAGTTATCAAAGTTGTTCGTGAAATCACTGGTCTTGGCTTAAAAGAAGCTAAAGAATTAGTTGACAACACTCCAAAAGTAATCAAAGAAGCTGCTGCTAAAGAAGAAGCTGAAGAAATCAAAGCTAAACTTGAAGAAGTTGGCGCTGCTGTAGAAGTTAAGTAATTAACTTTTGATGCTTTAAAAAAAGCTCGCTCTCATGCGAGCTTTTTTTTTAACTGTAAAGAAGAGAGGTGGCCATATGGCAGACCATTATTTTTCTAACGACCCTTCTAGTAAAAGTGATCGTAAGCGATGGGAATTTGCACTTCGTGGATCTCAATTTACTTTCTTATCCGACCATGGGGTGTTCTCGAAAAACGAAGTGGACTTTGGTTCCCGTCTTTTAATTGAAGCTTTTCAAATGCCAGATATTAAAGGTAATATATTAGATGTAGGTTGCGGATACGGTCCTATTGGTTTGTCGCTAGCGAAAGAGTTTCAAGGTCGTGAAGTTCACATGGTGGATGTGAATGAAAGGGCGCTTGGACTTGCGAAAGAAAACGCCGCTAATAACAAAATCGAGAATATACGTATTTTTCAAAGTAGCGTCTATGGAAATGTAGATGGCAAGTATGCTGCTATTCTATCTAACCCTCCAATTCGTGCGGGTAAAGATGTCGTACATGAAATTTTAGAAAAAGCTGTGGAGTATTTAGTTCCAGGTGGAGAACTTTGGATTGTTATTCAAAAGAAGCAAGGTGCACCATCTGCGCTGAAAAAACTAGAGGAGGTATTTTCTGAAGTTGAGGTTGTAGAAAAGAAAAAAGGATATTATATCATAAAATCAAAAAAACGTTGACGGTTATTTTTGGCTATGTTAACATTATACAATGCCAATATATGATTTTCTGCGTTGAGAAAGATGTATATTTTTGTTTCTCTTGGAAAAGATAGTAAAATCAGCAGATTATGAAACAGAATGATGGTTTTCTTATAGAAGCCATTTTTCTTTTTTGAGCAGGTAGAAAGACTCAACGTATTTATCTTTAAGAGAAAAAGACTACGCTAATAGCAGTAGTTGTATTTATTTGTGATTTTGCACAAATTTTTTTGTGCATTTATAATACTCATGATTTGAGGGGTGAAGCAGTTGACAGGTCAACTAGTTCAATACGGACGCCACCGCCAACGAAGAAGTTATGCCCGTATTAGTGAAGTATTAGAGTTACCAAATCTTATCGAAATTCAAACCTCTTCTTATCAGTGGTTTCTTGATGAGGGTTTGCGAGAAATGTTCCAAGACATTTCTCCGATTGAAGACTTTACGGGAAATCTATCGCTTGAATTTATCGACTACAGCTTAGGTGAACCTAAATACTCTGTAGACGAATGCAAAGAGCGTGATGTGACGTATGCAGCACCACTTCGTGTAAAAGTGCGTCTAATCAACAAGGAAACTGGTGAAGTAAAAGAACAAGATGTGTTCATGGGAGATTTCCCACTCATGACAGAGACTGGAACATTCGTAATTAACGGTGCAGAACGTGTTATCGTTTCCCAGTTAGTTCGCTCTCCAAGCGTATACTATAGTGGCAAAGTGGATAAAAACGGAAAACGTGGTTTTACTGCTACTGTAATTCCAAACCGCGGAGCTTGGTTAGAGTATGAGACAGATGCTAAGGATGTTGTATATGTGCGTATTGACCGTACGCGTAAACTTCCTGTAACTGTTTTGTTACGCGCATTAGGGTTTGGCTCTGATCAAGAAATCACCGAGCTTTTAGGTGATAACGAATACTTAAGCAACACATTAGAAAAAGACAACACAGATAGCACAGAAAAAGCATTGCTTGAAATTTATGAGCGTCTACGTCCTGGTGAACCACCAACAGTAGAAAATGCTAAGAGCTTACTTGTGTCTCGTTTCTTCGATCCAAAGCGCTACGATTTAGCAAATGTAGGTCGCTATAAGATCAACAAGAAGTTACACATTAAAAACAGATTGTTTAATCAACGTTTAGCTGAAACATTAGTGGATCCAGAAACTGGTGAAATTTTAGCGGCAGAAGGAACAATCTTAGATCGTCGTACACTTGATCGCATTTTACCTTACTTAGAGAAAAACATTGGATTCAAAACAGCGAAACCAATGGGTGGAGTGGTAGAAGGCGATGTTGAGCTGCAATCTATTAAGATTTATGCTCCTGAGTCGGAAGGCGAACGCGTAATTAATGTAATTGGTAATGCAAACATTACTCGTGATGTGAAACACATCACACCAGGTGATATCCTTGCTTCTATCAGTTACTTCTTCAACCTACTATACAAAGTAGGAGATACAGATGATATTGACCATTTAGGAAACCGTCGTCTGCGTTCTGTTGGAGAACTATTACAAAACCAATTCCGTATCGGCCTTTCTCGTATGGAACGTGTTGTTCGTGAGAGAATGTCGATCCAAGATACAAATGCAATTACACCACAGGCACTAATTAATATTCGTCCTGTTATTGCATCTATTAAAGAGTTCTTCGGAAGTTCTCAGTTATCTCAGTTCATGGACCAAACAAATCCATTAGCAGAGTTAACTCACAAACGAAGACTATCTGCATTAGGACCTGGTGGTTTAACGCGTGAGCGCGCAGGCTTTGAAGTACGTGACGTTCATTACTCCCACTATGGTCGTATGTGTCCGATTGAAACACCAGAGGGACCAAACATTGGTTTGATTAACTCATTATCTTCGTTCGCGAAAGTAAATGAGTTTGGTTTCATTGAAACACCATACCGTCGTGTTGACCCAGAAACTGGTCTTGTAACAGGGCATGTTGATTATTTAACAGCAGATGAAGAAGATAACTATGTTGTAGCCCAAGCGAATATGAAATTATCTGATGAAGGTGAATTCCTAAGTGAAGATATCGTAGCTCGTTTCCGTGGCGAAAATATTGTCACAAATAGAGAACGCATCGACTACATGGATGTATCTCCAAAACAAGTAGTTTCGGCAGCGACAGCTTGTATTCCGTTCTTAGAAAACGATGACTCTAACCGCGCACTTATGGGAGCGAACATGCAACGTCAGGCGGTTCCGTTAATGAATCCGGAATCTCCGATTGTAGGTACAGGTATGGAGTACGTATCAGCAAAAGACTCGGGTGCTGCAGTAATCTGTAAACATCCTGGTGTTGTTGAGCGCGTAGAAGCACGTGAAGTTTGGGTACGTCGCTATGTAGAAGTTGACGGTCAAACAGTAAAAGGCGACTTAGATCGCTACAAAATGCAAAAATTCATTCGTTCTAACCAAGGAACTTGTTACAACCAACGTCCAATCGTAAGTGTTGGAAATGAAGTTGTAAAAGGTGAAATCCTTGCGGATGGTCCTTCTATGGAATTAGGTGAACTAGCACTTGGACGTAACGTGCTTGTTGGCTTCATGACTTGGGACGGTTATAACTACGAGGATGCGATTATCATGAGTGAGCGCCTTGTAAAAGATGATGTGTACACTTCTATTCATATTGAAGAATATGAATCAGAAGCTCGTGATACGAAGCTTGGACCAGAAGAAATTACACGTGACATTCCAAACGTTGGGGAAGACGCATTACGTAACCTTGACGAGCGCGGTATCATTCGCGTTGGTGCTGAAGTAAAAGATGGAGATTTACTTGTTGGTAAAGTAACACCTAAAGGTGTAACAGAATTAACAGCTGAAGAACGTCTATTACATGCTATCTTTGGAGAAAAAGCGCGTGAAGTACGTGATACATCACTACGTGTACCACACGGTGGTGGCGGTATTATCTTAGACGTAAAAGTATTCAACCGTGAAGATGGCGATGAATTGCCACCAGGTGTGAATCAACTTGTACGTGCATATATCGTTCAAAAACGTAAAATTTCTGAAGGTGACAAGATGGCCGGACGTCACGGTAACAAAGGTGTTATTTCTCGTATTTTACCAGAAGAAGATATGCCTTACTTACCAGACGGTACGCCAATCGATATTATGTTAAACCCATTAGGGGTACCATCTCGTATGAATATCGGTCAGGTATTAGAGCTTCATCTTGGTATGGCAGCAAGATACCTGGGCATTCACATTGCAACACCAGTATTCGATGGTGCTCGTGAGGAAGATGTTTGGGGCACAATTGAAGAAGCTGGTATGGCAAATGACGCGAAAACAATCCTGTATGACGGACGTACTGGTGAACCATTCGATAACCGCGTATCTGTTGGTGTCATGTATATGATCAAACTTGCGCACATGGTTGACGATAAACTTCATGCTCGTTCTACTGGACCATACTCACTTGTAACGCAGCAACCTCTTGGAGGTAAAGCTCAGTTCGGTGGACAGCGTTTCGGTGAGATGGAGGTTTGGGCACTTGAAGCTTACGGTGCTGCTTATACTCTTCAAGAAATCTTAACAGTGAAGTCTGATGATGTTGTTGGACGTGTTAAGACTTATGAAGCAATTGTTAAAGGCGAAAATGTTCCAGAACCAGGCGTTCCTGAATCATTCAAAGTATTGATTAAAGAGCTGCAAAGTTTAGGTATGGACGTTAAAATGATGTCTAGCGACGATACAGAAATTGAAATGCGTGATACAGAAGATGATGATGATCATCAATCAGCAGATAAATTGAATGTCGAAGTTGAGACAACTAAGGAATAATTGGGATAACCTGTAGACTAAAAGGGAGGTAGGCCCCTTGATAGATGTAAATAACTTTGAATATATGAAGATTGGACTTGCTTCACCTGACAAGATTCGTTCTTGGTCATACGGTGAAGTTAAGAAACCAGAAACTATTAACTATCGTACGTTAAAGCCTGAAAAAGATGGCTTGTTCTGTGAGCGTATTTTCGGACCACAAAAGGACTGGGAATGTCATTGCGGAAAATACAAACGTGTACGTTATAAAGGTGTAGTTTGTGATCGATGTGGCGTTGAAGTAACGCGTGCAAAAGTACGTCGTGAACGTATGGGTCATATTGAATTAGCTGCTCCTGTATCTCATATTTGGTATTTCAAAGGTATCCCGAGCCGCATGGGACTTGTCTTAGACATGTCCCCTCGCGCGCTTGAAGAAGTAATTTATTTCGCTTCTTATGTTGTAACAGAAAGTGGAGATACACCACTTGATAAGAAGCAATTACTTTCTGAAAAAGAATACCGTGCATATCGTGATCGATATGGTAGCACATTCCAAGCTGCTATGGGTGCAGAAGCGATTAAAAAGCTACTACAAGACATCGATTTAGATAAAGAAGTAGACTTCTTAAAAGAAGAATTAAAAACAGCACAAGGACAACGCCGTACTCGTGCTATTAAACGTCTAGAAGTATTAGAAGCATTCCGCAACTCTGGAAATGAACCATCTTGGATGATCTTAGATGTTCTACCAGTAATCCCACCAGAACTACGCCCAATGGTACAGTTAGATGGTGGACGTTTTGCTACTTCTGACTTAAACGACTTATATCGTCGTGTAATTAACCGTAACAACCGTTTAAAACGTCTATTGGACCTAGGTGCTCCAAGCATCATCGTTCAAAACGAAAAACGTATGTTACAAGAAGCTGTAGACGCATTAATCGATAATGGCCGTCGTGGCCGTCCGGTTACTGGACCAGGTAACCGCCCATTAAAATCACTATCTCACATGCTTAAAGGTAAACAAGGACGTTTCCGTCAAAACTTATTAGGTAAACGTGTTGACTACTCTGGCCGTTCTGTAATCGTTGTAGGACCGAACTTAAAGATGTACCAGTGTGGATTACCGAAAGAAATGGCGCTTGAACTGTTCAAACCTTTCGTTATGAAAGAGTTAGTTGGAAAAGGCTTAGCACACAATATTAAGAGTGCGAAACGTAAAATTGAGCGTGTACACCCTGAAGTTTGGGACGTTTTAGAATCTGTGATTAAAGAGCATCCAGTACTTCTAAACCGCGCACCAACACTTCACCGTCTTGGTATCCAGGCGTTTGAACCTACATTAGTAGAAGGTCGCGCAATTCGTCTTCATCCACTTGTATGTACTGCATACAACGCGGACTTTGACGGTGACCAAATGGCGGTTCACGTTCCGTTATCATCAGAGGCACAAGCAGAAGCTCGTATTCTTATGTTAGCGGCACAAAACATCTTGAATCCAAAAGACGGAAAACCAGTTGTTACTCCATCTCAGGATATGGTATTAGGTAACTACTACTTAACACTTGAGCGTGAAGGCGCAATCGGTGAAGGTATGGTCTTCAAAGATGCAAACGAAGCAATACTTGCATACCAAAATGGATATGTACATCTGCACACACGTGTTGCAGTTGCTGCAAGTTCAGTAAATAACGTAACGTTTACTGAAGAGCAAAAGGGTAAGCTTCTATTAACGACAGTTGGTAAATTAATATTTAACGAAATCTTACCAGAGTCGTTCCCTTATATTAATGAACCGACAAACTCAAACCTTGAAAAAGAAACACCAGCGGAATATTTCGTTGAAAAAGGTGCGAACATTAAAGAAATTATTGCTAGTCGCGAAGAAGTGGCACCATTTAGCAAGAAGATCCTTGGTAACATCATTGCGGAAGTATTCAAACGTTTCCAAATTACGGAAACATCTCGCATGCTTGACCGTATGAAAAACTTAGGATTTAAGTACTCTACAAAGGCTGGTATTACAGTTGGGGTATCTGACATTCTTGTATTAGGTGAAAAAGATGAAATTCTCCATGAAGCACAAGCAAAAGTAGATAATGTAATTAAACAATTCCGTCGCGGTTTAATCACGGAAGAAGAACGTTACGATCGCGTTATCTCTATTTGGAGTAATGCAAAAGATGTTATCCAAGGAAAACTGATGAAATCCTTGAATAAACGCAACCCAATCTTCATGATGAGTGATTCCGGTGCCCGTGGTAACGCATCGAACTTTACTCAGCTTGCTGGTATGCGTGGTCTGATGGCCAATCCATCTGGTCGTATTATCGAACTTCCAATTAAATCAAGTTTCCGTGAAGGTTTAACAGTACTTGAGTACTTCATCTCTACGCATGGTGCGCGTAAAGGTCTTGCCGATACAGCACTTAAAACTGCCGATTCTGGTTACTTAACGCGTCGTCTTGTAGACGTTGCACAAGATGTAATTGTCCGTGAAGATGATTGTGGAACAGATCGTGGTCTATTAATTGGTGCAATTAAAGAGGGTAATGAAGTAATTGAGTCATTATATGATCGTCTTGTTGGACGTTTTGCAAGAAAAACTGTAAAACATCCTGAAACAGGTGAAGTATTAGTTAGTGAAAACCAATTAATTACTGAAGATATCGCTCATATCGTTGAAAATTCGGGTGTTGAAACTGTAAACATTCGTTCAGCGTTCACGTGTAACACTCGCCACGGTGTATGTAAGAAGTGTTACGGTCGTAACTTAGCAACTGGTACAGACGTAGAAGTAGGAGAAGCGGTAGGTATTATCGCAGCTCAATCTATCGGTGAGCCAGGTACACAGTTAACGATGCGTACATTCCATACAGGTGGGGTTGCCGGAGATGATATCACTCAAGGTTTACCTCGTATCCAAGAGATCTTCGAAGCTCGTAATCCGAAAGGTCAGGCAGTTATCAGTGAAATCGACGGTGTTATCGCAGCGATCAACGATGTTAAAGATCGCCAAGAAGTAGTTGTACAGGGTGAAGTTGAAGCTCGTACGTATGCTATTCCTTACGGTGCTCGTCTGAAAGTAACTCCAGGACAGCCAATTAGCCACGGTAAAGAGTTAACAGAAGGTTCTATTGATCCGAAAGAATTACTAAAAGTAACGGACATTACAGCAGTGCAAGAATACTTATTACGTGAAGTTCAAAAAGTATACCGTATGCAAGGGGTAGAAATTGGTGACAAACACGTAGAAGTAATGGTACGCCAAATGCTACGTAAAGTTCGTGTAAGTGATGCAGGTGAAACAGATGTATTACCAGGAACATTACTAGATATCCATCAGTTTACTGATGCGAATGCGAAGGTGTTACTGAAAGGTAAACAACCAGCGACAGCTAGACCTGTTCTACTTGGTATTACAAAAGCTTCACTTGAAACAGATTCGTTCTTATCTGCAGCTTCGTTCCAAGAAACAACTCGTGTTTTAACGGATGCAGCAATTAAAGGTAAACGCGATGAGCTTCTAGGATTGAAAGAGAATGTTATTATCGGTAAGCTTGTTCCTGCTGGAACAGGTATGAATCGTTATCGTAAAGTGGATCTTGTAAAAACAACACAAGATAACATGAATGTAGAAAACGATGAAGTTTATGTGGAACAGTAAAATTTTCCGTCGTAAATTTTGTATAAAAACAGCTAATCCTAGTTGACATTGTATGAGTCAAAATGTTACTATAATCAAGGTTGCTCCTGAACGATGCTTTGGAGGATATTTATATGTCTTATCAAAAAGTGTCAAATGCTGAAAATGTAGTCGTTGGTCATAAACGAACATTGGAAGCAATCAAAAATGGTATAGTTAAAGAAGTTGTTATTGCAGAAGATGCTGATGTGCGGTTAACCCATGTTATCATTCGCACTGCTTTGCAACATAACATACCCATAACAAAAGTTGAATCAGTTCGTAAGCTTGGAAAAGTTTCGGGGATTCAAGTGGGAGCTTCAGCAATAGGAATAATAAGTTAAAACTGTTTTTGTGAGGAGAGAGCATTTGCTCTTCCTTGCAAAAACTTTGTTTTCAACTAATAATGAACCACCTGGATATGTGGTCATACAAACATGCGAAGGGAGGATAATCAAATGCCTACTATTAACCAATTAGTGAGAAATGGTCGTACTGATAAAGTATGGAAATCTAAATCACCTGCGTTAAACAAAGGTTTTAACTCTTTAAAGAAAAAATCAACTGATATCTCTGCACCTCAAAAACGTGGTGTATGTACTCGTGTTGGTACAATGACTCCAAAGAAACCTAACTCAGCGTTACGTAAATACGCTCGTGTACGTTTAACAAACGGGATTGAAGTTACAGCTTACATCCCAGGTATCGGTCATAACTTACAAGAGCATAGCGTAGTATTAATTCGCGGTGGTCGAGTAAAGGATTTACCAGGGGTACGTTACCACATCGTTCGTGGAGCGCTTGATACAGCTGGTGTTGACAAACGTATGCAAGGACGTTCTAAATATGGTACTAAGCGACCAAAACCTGCTAAAAAATAATAAACCTATAATGAAAGGAGGAACTCAATATGCCTCGTAAAGGACCTGTTGCGAAACGTGACGTGTTACCAGATCCAATGTACAATTCTAAGCTAGTAACACGCCTTATCAACAAAATGATGGTTGACGGTAAAAAAGGTAAATCTCAAACAATTCTTTATAACGCTTTCGATATCGTTCGTGAACGTTCAGATAAAGAACCAATGGAAGTATTCGAGCAAGCTCTTAAGAACATCATGCCTGTTCTTGAAGTACGCGCTCGTCGTGTTGGTGGTGCTAACTACCAAGTTCCAGTTGAGGTTCGTCCAGAACGCCGTACAACTTTAGGTCTTCGCTGGTTAGTAAACTATGCTCGTCTTCGTGGTGAAAAAACTATGGAAGAGCGTCTAGCTTACGAAATCTTAGATGCAGCTAACAACGCTGGTGCATCTGTTAAGAAACGTGAAGACACTCATAAAATGGCAGAAGCTAACAAAGCATTTGCTCATTACCGTTGGTAGGATTCAACGTAAAATAAATGTAAGCATAAACCGCTTTATTTGTCGCTTATGGAAGTGTGGAGAGGGAGAATGCCTCTCCCTTTCGTTGGGCGCTCGTTTTACATAATGAGGGTACTGGACACTGGCATATGTAACAATATAAAGTGGCTTTTTTGCTACTTAAAATAAAAAATCCAATCCATATATGGAAGGAGCAAGACACCAAATGACAAGAGAGTTCTCTTTAGAAAACACTCGTAATATTGGTATCATGGCTCACATCGATGCTGGTAAAACAACAGCAACTGAGCGTATTCTGTATTACACAGGACGTATTCATAAAATCGGTGAAACTCATGAAGGTGCATCTCAGATGGACTGGATGGAGCAAGAGCAAGAGCGTGGTATCACAATTACTTCTGCTGCAACTACAGCTCAATGGAAAGGTCACCGTGTAAACATCATTGATACTCCAGGACACGTAGACTTCACAGTAGAAGTAGAACGTTCTTTACGCGTACTTGATGGTGCGGTAGCAGTACTTGATGCACAATCTGGTGTAGAACCACAAACAGAAACTGTTTGGCGTCAGGCTACTACTTACGGTGTACCTCGTATCGTATTCGTTAACAAAATGGATAAGATCGGTGCAGATTTCTTATACTCTGTAGGAACAATCCACGATCGTTTACAAGCAAACGCACATCCAATTCAGTTACCAATCGGTGCTGAAGATGAGTTCAATGGTATCATTGATCTTGTTGAAGAGTGTGCTTACATGTACGGTAACGATTTAGGAACAGACATCGAGCGTGTCGAAATTCCTGAAGAGCACAAAGAACTAGCTGAAGAATACCGTGGAAAGCTTATTGAAGCGGTAGCTGAGCTTGATGAAGAAATGATGATGAAGTACCTAGAAGGTGAAGAAATCACTGTAGAAGAGCTTAAAGCTGGTATCCGTAAGGCTACAACTTCTGTAGAATTCTTCCCAGTAATCTGTGGTTCTGCATTCAAAAACAAAGGTGTTCAAATCCTGTTAGACGCAGTTATCGACTACCTACCATCTCCATTAGATGTACCTGCTATTAAAGGTACTCTTCCGGATACAGATGAAGAAGTAGAACGTAAGTCTAGCGATGAAGAACCATTCGCAGCTCTAGCATTCAAAATCATGACTGACCCTTATGTTGGTAAGTTAACGTTCTTCCGTGTGTACTCTGGTGTGTTAAACTCTGGATCATACGTGAAAAACTCAACTAAAGGTAAGCGTGAGCGTGTAGGACGTATCCTACAAATGCACGCTAACAGCCGTGAAGAGATTTCAACAGTTTACGCTGGTGATATCGCTGCTGCTGTAGGTTTAAAAGATACTACTACTGGTGATACTCTTTGTGACGAGAAGAGTCTTGTTATCCTTGAGTCTATGGAATTCCCAGAGCCAGTTATCTCTGTAGCTATCGAACCAAAATCTAAAGCTGACCAAGATAAAATGGGTACAGCATTATCTAAGCTTTCTGAAGAAGATCCAACATTCCGTGCTCACACTGACCAAGAAACTGGCCAAACTATCATCGCTGGTATGGGTGAACTTCACCTTGATATCATCGTTGACCGTATGCGCCGTGAATTCAAAGTCGAAGCAAACGTTGGTGCTCCTCAGGTAGCATACCGTGAAACTTTCCGCGCTGCTGCGAAAGTTGAAGGTAAGTTTGCTCGTCAATCTGGTGGACGTGGACAATTCGGTCACGTTTGGATTGAGTTTGCACCTAACGAAGAAGGTAAAGGATTTGAATTCGAAAACAAAATCGTCGGCGGTGTAGTTCCACGTGAATACATCCCAGCTGTTGGAGCGGGTCTTGAAGACTCACTTAAAAATGGTGTACTAGCTGGTTACCCACTAGTTGACATTAAAGCAGCATTAGTTGACGGTTCTTACCATGATGTCGATTCATCTGAGATGGCGTTCAAAATCGCTGCATCTATGGCACTTAAAGCTGCGGTTTCTAAATGTAACCCAGTAATTCTTGAGCCAATGATGAAAGTTGAAGTTGTAATCCCTGAAGAATACATGGGAGACATCATGGGTGACGTAACATCTCGTCGTGGACGTGTAGAAGGTATGGAAGCTCGCGGTAACGCACAAGTTGTTCGCGCTATGGTTCCGCTTTCTGAAATGTTCGGTTATGCGACAGCATTACGTTCTAACACTCAAGGACGCGGAACATTCTCAATGACATTTGATCATTATGAAGAAGTACCGAAGTCTGTTTCAGAAGAAATTATTAAAAAAAATAAAGGCGAATAATTGATTTTTATCAATTGTTCGAGTATAACTACTTATGTAAGCTTAGAAAGTGGGACGTAAGTTTCGCTTTCTAGTCTAAATATAAAATAACCTATATAAACTAAGGAGGAATTTAGAATGGCTAAAGCTAAATTCGAACGTTCTAAACCCCATGTTAACATCGGTACAATCGGCCACGTTGACCATGGTAAAACTACATTAACTGCTGCGATCACTACAGTTCTTGCAAAAGCTGGTGGTGCTGAAGCACGCGGATACGATCAAATCGACGCTGCTCCAGAAGAAAGAGAGCGCGGAATCACAATCTCAACTGCACACGTTGAGTACGAAACTGAAACTCGTCACTATGCACACGTTGACTGCCCAGGTCACGCTGACTATGTTAAAAACATGATCACTGGTGCTGCTCAAATGGACGGCGGTATCTTAGTAGTATCTGCTGCTGATGGCCCAATGCCTCAAACACGTGAGCACATCCTTCTTTCTCGTCAAGTAGGTGTTCCTTACATCGTTGTATTCTTAAACAAATGCGACATGGTTGACGACGAAGAATTATTAGAATTAGTAGAAATGGAAGTTCGTGACCTATTATCTGAATACGGATTCCCAGGCGACGACATTCCTGTAATCAAAGGTTCTGCTCTTAAAGCTCTTCAAGGAGAAGCTGATTGGGAAGCAAAAATCATTGAATTAATGACTGAAGTTGATGCTTACATCCCAACTCCAGAACGTGAAACTGACAAACCATTCTTAATGCCTATCGAGGATGTATTCTCTATCACAGGTCGTGGTACAGTTGCAACTGGTCGTGTAGAGCGCGGAATCGTTAAAGTTGGTGACGTAGTAGAAATCATCGGTCTTGCTGAAGAGAATGCTTCTACAACTGTAACTGGTGTAGAAATGTTCCGTAAACTTCTTGACCAAGCTCAAGCTGGAGACAACATCGGTGCTCTTCTTCGTGGGGTTGCTCGTGAAGACATCCAACGTGGACAAGTTCTTGCTAAAACTGGCTCTGTAAAAGCACACGCTAAATTCAAAGCTGAAGTTTTCGTATTATCTAAAGAAGAAGGTGGACGTCACACTCCATTCTTCGCTAACTACCGTCCTCAGTTCTACTTCCGTACAACTGACGTAACTGGTATCATCCAATTACCAGAAGGTACTGAAATGGTAATGCCTGGTGACAACATCGAAATGACTATCGAACTTATCGCTCCAATCGCTATCGAAGAGGGAACTAAATTCTCTATTCGTGAAGGTGGACGTACAGTAGGTTACGGTGTAGTTGCTACTATCGTTGAGTAATCTTAACTGATATAAAACCCCCCAAGGGATTTCCCTTGGGGGGTTTTGTTTGTGTTTATATAATGAATTGGATGATATCTTTATGTTTTGACGAGTTTCTTCTATAGTATATAAAAACATTAAAACGAAACCCAAAAACTGTAAAATGAATTCTAGTAGATGAAAACTTGAAATTCTTTAAAGTGCCATGTATAATAGCAAAAGTAGAGAAAAGCAGATGCAAACAAAAAGATGCTTGCATCTAGACTAATAACATTGTATAATAGACAATGTTGGTCTTTGACTGCGATGAAGTGGAAGGTTGCTGACACACCCGGCCGCTTTGCCATGGCATGGTGTGGGGAAATTTCCATGGAGAAGGTCTATTTTAGAAATAGGCGAACGAAGGAGGGAAAATAATGGCAAAAGAAAAAATTCGTATCCGTTTAAAAGCTTATGATCACCGTATTCTTGATCAATCAGCTGAGAAAATTGTAGAAACAGCTAAGCGTTCTGGGGCAACAGTTTCTGGTCCGATCCCATTACCAACTGAGAAGACTATTTACACAATTCTTCGTGCTGTTCATAAGTACAAAGATTCTCGTGAGCAATTCGAAATGCGCACACACAAACGTTTAATCGATATCGTGAGTCCTACTCCACAAACAGTAGATTCATTAATGCGTTTAGACTTACCGTCTGGTGTAGATATCGAAATTAAACTATAAATTATATAACTTAAAAATGTAGGAGGTGTAACTCATGACCAAAGGAATCTTAGGAAGAAAGATCGGTATGACTCAAGTATTTGCTGAGAACGGTGAGTTAATCCCAGTAACAGTTATCGCTGCTAATCCAAACGTTGTTCTTCAAAAGAAAACAACTGAAACTGATGGCTACAATGCAATCCAGTTAGGATTTGAAGATAAACGTGAAAAGTTAACTAACAAACCTGAACAAGGCCACACTGCTAAAGCATCTACAACTCCTAAGCGCTTCATTCGCGAAATCCGCGATGCAGACGTGGACGGATTAGAGGTTGGTCAAGAGGTAAAAGTTGAAGTTTTCGCTGCAGGTGAAATCGTTGACGTAACAGGAATTTCTAAAGGTAAAGGTTTCCAAGGTGTTATCAAACGCCACGGACAATCTCGCGGACCTATGTCTCATGGTTCTCGCTATCACCGTCGTCCAGGTTCAATGGGCCCAGTTGCTCCGAACCGTGTATTCAAAGGCAAAAAACTTGCTGGACGTATGGGTGGAGACCAAGTTACTATCCAAAACTTAGAAATCGTTCAAGTTGACACTGAGCGCAACTTATTACTAGTAAAAGGTAACGTTCCAGGTGCTAAGAAATCTCTTGTAGTTGTTCAAGGCGCTGTGAAGGTTAGCAAATAATTCACAATAGGAAGGAGGAATTCCAATGCCAAAAGTTACTGTATATAACCAAACTGGTTCACAGGTTGGTGAAATCGAATTAGCTGAAGCTATTTTCGGTATCGAACCAAATGAAGCTGTACTTTTCGAAGCTGTAATGATGCAACGTGCATCTTTACGTCAAGGTACACACAAAGTAAAAACTCGTTCTGAAGTTCGCGGTGGTGGTCGTAAACCATGGCGTCAAAAAGGAACTGGACGTGCTCGTCAAGGGTCTATCCGTTCTCCTCAATGGCGTGGTGGTGGTACGGTATTCGGACCTACACCAAGAAGCTATGCGTACAAACTTCCTAAGAAGGTTCGTCGTTTAGCAATTAAATCTGCATTAGCTACTAAAGTAGTTGAGAACAACATTGTAGTTCTTGAAGACCTAGTATTAAATGCACCAAAAACAAAAGACATGCTAGCAGTACTTAAAGGATTAACTGTTGAGAAGAAAGCTCTTATCGTAACTGCTGATGCAAACGAATCTGTAGAGTTATCTGCTCGCAATATCCCTGGAGTAACAGTAATCACTGCTGATGGCGTAAACGTTTTAGACGTGCTTCATCATGATAAGCTAATCATGACAAAAGCGGCAGTGGAAAAAGTAGAGGAGGTGCTTGCATAATGAGAGATCCTCGTGATATCATTAAGCGCCCAGTTATCACTGAACGTTCTATGGAAATGATGGCTGAAAAAAAATACACGTTCGATGTGGACGTTAAATCTAATAAAACAGAAGTTAAAGATGCTCTTGAAGCGATCTTTGGTGTTAAAGTAGAAAAAGTGAACATCATGAACTACAAGCCGAAAGCAAAACGCGTTGGTCGTCACGCTGGTTTTACTAGCCGTCGTCGTAAAGCAATCGTTAAGCTAACTGCTGACAGCAAAGAAATCGAAATCTTCCAAGGTGTTTAATTCTTACTAAAGAAGGAGGGAAATTGAGATGGGAATTAAAAAGTATAATCCAACTACTAACGGTCGTCGTAATATGACTACGAATGATTTCGCTGAAATCACGACTGACAGACCCGAAAAGTCTTTACTTGCTCCTTTAAGCAAGAAGGCTGGTCGTAATAACCAAGGTAAAATTACTGTACGTCATCAAGGTGGCGGACATAAGCGTCAATACCGTATCATCGACTTTAAGCGTAACAAAGATGGAATTCCAGGACGCGTTGCTACGATCGAATACGATCCAAACCGCTCTGCGAATATCGCATTAATTAACTACGTTGACGGTGAAAAACGTTACATTCTTGCTCCTAAATCTTTAGAAGTAGGTATGGAAGTTATGTCTGGCCCAGAAGCTGACATCAAAATCGGTAACGCATTACCATTAATCAACATTCCAGTAGGTACTGTTGTTCATAACATCGAGCTTAAGCCTGGTCGTGGCGGACAATTAGTTCGTTCTGCTGGTACATCTGCTCAAGTACTTGGTAAAGAAGGTAAATACGTACTTGTACGTTTAACTTCTGGTGAAGTACGTCTTGTATTATCTGCTTGTCGCGCTTCAATCGGTCAAGTAGGTAACGAACAACATGAACTTATCAAAATCGGTAAAGCAGGTCGCTCTCGCTGGTTAGGTAAACGCCCAACAGTTCGTGGTTCTGTAATGAACCCGGTTGATCACCCACACGGTGGTGGTGAAGGTCGTTCTCCAATCGGACGTAAGTCTCCAATGTCTCCATGGGGTAAACCAACTCTTGGATTCAAGACTCGTAAGAAAAACAAAGCGTCTGACAAATTTATCGTTCGTCGTCGTAAAAAATAATGGGATTGTAGTACGGTTCATTTCTAGAACCGTACGCCAATCACGAAGGGAGGCACCAAAATGGCTCGTAGCTTAAAAAAAGGACCATTTGTCGATGATCACTTAATGAGCAAAATGGAAAAATTAGTTGCATCTGAGCAAAAACAAGTTGTTAAAACTTGGTCTCGCCGTTCAACAATCTTCCCTCAGTTCATCGGACACACAATCGCTGTATATGATGGTCGTAAACACGTACCTGTGTACATCACTGAGGATATGGTTGGCCATAAGTTAGGTGAATTCGCACCAACTCGTACGTATAAAGGTCACCTTGCTGACGATAAGAAAACTAGAAGATAATGAGAGGAGGCACTTCAATGCAAGCTAAAGCAGTAGCGAGAACAGTTCGTATTGCTCCTCGTAAAGTTCGTTTAGTAGTAGACTTAATCCGAGGTAAGCAAGTGGGTGAAGCGATTGCTATCCTTAACCACACACCAAAAACTGCTTCTCCAGTTGTAGAAAAAGTTTTAAAATCTGCAATCGCAAATGCAGAGCACAATTATGAGATGGATATTAACAACCTAGTTGTTGAAAAAGTCTTCGTTGACGAAGGTCCAACGTTGAAACGTTTCCGTCCACGTGCAATGGGTCGTGCAAGCCAAATTAACAAACGCACAAGCCACATCACAGTTGTGGTATCAGAAAAGAAGGAGGGATAATCGATGGGTCAAAAGGTTAATCCAATTGGTCTTCGTGTCGGTGTTATCCGTGACTGGGAATCTCGTTGGTTCGCTGAGAAAGATTACGCTACATTATTACATGAAGACATCAAAATCCGTGAGTACATTAATGTACGCTTAAAAGATTCTGCTGTTGCTAAAGTAGAAATCGAACGTGCAGCAAATCGTGTAAATGTTACAATTCACACTGCAAAACCTGGTATGGTAATTGGTAAAGGTGGTACTGAAGTTGAAGCACTTCGTAAAGCTCTTAACCAATTAACAGGCAAGCGTGTACACATCAACATTTTAGAAGTTAAGAGAGCTGATCTTAACGCTAAATTAGTAGGCGAAAACATCGCTCGTCAATTAGAAAACCGTGTATCATTCCGTCGTGCACAAAAGCAAGTTATTCAACGTGCTATGCGTGCAGGTGCTAAAGGTATTAAAACACAGGTTTCTGGTCGTCTTGGCGGAGCTGATATCGCTCGTGCAGAATCTTACAGTGAAGGAACTGTTCCACTTCATACACTTCGCGCTGATATTGACTATGCAGCAGTTGAAGCTGATACAACATACGGTAAATTAGGCGTAAAAGTATGGATCTACCGTGGAGAAGTCCTTCCTACAAAAAAGAAAGCTTCTGAGGAAGGAGGAAAATAATATGTTAATGCCAAAACGCGTAAAATATCGTAGAGAGCATCGTGGTAAAATGCGTGGTCGTGCTAAAGGTGGAACTGAAATTGCTTTCGGTGAATTCGGTTTACAAGCACAAGCTGCTTCATGGATTACAAACCGTCAAATCGAAGCTGCTCGTCGTGCAATGACTCGTTACATGAAACGTGGCGGTAAAGTATGGATTAAAATTTTCCCTTCTAAACCTTACACTGCAAAACCTCTAGAAGTACGTATGGGTTCCGGTAAAGGGGCACCAGAAGGCTGGGTAGCAGTAGTAAAACCTGGGAAAATTATGTTCGAAATCGCGGGTGTATCTGAAGAGGTAGCACGCGAAGCATTACGTCTTGCAGCTCACAAGTTACCTGTGAAATGTAAATTCGTAAAACGTGAAGAAAATGGTGGTGAATCTAATGAAAACTAATGATATTCGTGAATTAACCACTGCCGAAATCGAAACAAAAGTTAAAGCTTTAAAGGAAGAGTTGTTTAATCTTCGCTTCCAACTTGCTACAGGACAATTAGAGAATCCAACTCGCATTCGTGAAGTGCGTAAAGCAATTGCTCGTATGAAAACTGTAGTTCGTGAAAGAGAGATCGGAATTAATCGATAAATTGAGGGGAGGTTTGCATAGTGAGCGAACGTAACCAACGCAAAGTTTATACTGGTCGTGTAGTGTCTGACAAAATGGACAAAACGATTACAGTTTTAGTTGAAACTTACAAAACTCATTCCTTGTACGGAAAACGTGTTAAGTATTCTAAGAAGTACAAAGCCCATGATGAGCAAAACCAAGCGAAACTTGGCGATATCGTTAAAATCATGGAAACTCGCCCGCTTTCTGCTACTAAGCGTTTCCGTTTAGTTGAAATCGTTGAAGAAGCGGTTATTATCTAAATAGACGAATCGGAATTTTTAGTCCGAAGGGAGGTTTCATAACATGATCCAACAAGAATCTCGTTTGAAAGTTGCTGACAACTCTGGTGCACGTGAACTTTTAACAATTAAAGTATTAGGCGGCTCTGGTCGTAAATATGCTAACATTGGTGACATTATCGTTGCTACGGTAAAACAAGCAACACCAGGTGGCGTTGTTAAAAAAGGTGACGTTGTTAAAGCAGTAGTAGTACGTACGAAGAGCGGAGCTCGTCGTCCGGACGGTTCTTACATCAAATTTGATGAAAACGCAGCGGTTATCATTAAAGACGATAAGAGCCCACGTGGTACTCGTATCTTCGGACCAGTAGCTCGTGAATTACGTGATAGCAACTTCATGAAGATCGTTTCTTTAGCTCCAGAAGTTCTATAATTTAAGGTATTGCCTTGCTAAGGAGGTGCAGAATTAAGATGCATGTAAAAAAAGGTGATAAAGTACAGGTAATCACTGGTAAAGACAAAGGAAAACAAGGCGTTATCCTTGTGGCTTTCCCAAAGCAAAACCGTGTTATCGTTGAGGGTGTTAACATCGTTAAAAAACACTCTAAGCCATCTCAATTAAATCCACAAGGTGGAATTATTACTAAAGAAGCACCTATTCACGTTTCTAACGTTATGATTTTAGATCCGAAAACAGGTGAACCTACTCGCGTAGGCTTCAAAGTAGAAGATGGTAAAAAAGTTCGTATTGCAAAAAAATCTGGTGAATTATTAGATAAATAATTTTCTTAAGAAAGGAGGTCACTTCATTGAATCGCCTTAAAGAGAAGTTCCAAAAGGAAATTACTCCTGCTCTAGTGAGCAAGTTTAACTATAAATCTGTGATGGAAGTACCGAAAATCGAAAAGATCGTAATCAACACTGGTGTTGGTGACGCGGTATCTAACTCAAAAGCTTTAGACAATGCAGTAGAAGAATTAACACAAATCGCAGGTCAAAAACCTGTTGTAACTCGTGCTAAAAAATCAATCGCTGGTTTCCGTCTTCGTGAAGGTATGCCAATCGGTGCGAAAGTAACTTTACGCGGCGAGCAAATGTATGAGTTCTTCGACAAATTAGTATCGGTTTCTTTACCACGTGTACGTGATTTCCGTGGTGTTTCTAAGAAATCATTCGATGGTCGTGGGAACTACACATTAGGTGTTAAAGAGCAACTTATCTTCCCTGAGATTGATTATGATAAAGTAAGCAAAGTACGCGGTATGGACATCGTAATCGTTACTACAGCGAAAACTGATGAAGAAGCTCGTGAACTTTTAACACAATTCGGTATGCCATTCCAAAAATAATGGAAGCCAACGCTAAGTAGAGGAGGCGAAAACGTGGCTAAAAAATCTATGATAGCGAAACAAAAGCGTACTCCTAAGTTTAAAGTACAAGAGTATACACGTTGCGAACGCTGCGGTCGTCCGCATTCTGTATACCGCAAATTTAAACTTTGCCGTATTTGTTTCCGTGAACTTGCATATAAAGGTCAAATTCCTGGTGTTAAAAAAGCTAGTTGGTAAAACCCACAAATGGGAAGGAGGTAAAACACATGGTGATGACAGATCCAATTGCAGACATGCTTACTCGCATCCGTAATGCGAACATGGTACGTCATGAGAAATTAGAGGTTCCTGCTTCTAAAATCAAAAAAGAGATCGCTGAACTTTTAAAACGTGAAGGTTTCATTCGTGATGTAGAATACATCGAGGATAACAAACAAGGTATCCTTCGTATTTTCCTGAAATATGGTGCAAACAATGAACGTGTAATCACTGGATTAAAACGTATCAGTAAACCTGGCTTACGCGTTTACGCTAAAGCTGACGAAGTACCACGTGTACTTAACGGATTAGGTATCGCTCTTGTTTCTACATCTAAGGGAGTAATGACAGACAAAGACGCTCGTCAATTACAAACTGGTGGAGAAGTAGTAGCATACGTTTGGTAATATATATTTAAAACGAACGGAGGTGTGACCACATGTCTCGTATTGGTAAAAAGATTCTTGAAATCCCTGCAGGTGTTACTATTACAATTGCAGAAGACAATACTGTAACAGTAAAAGGCCCTAAAGGTGAATTAACTCGTAAATTCAATGCTGATATGTCTATCAAAATTGAAGAAAATACACTAACAGTTGAGCGTCCATCTGAACAGAAGGAACACCGTGCATTACACGGTACAACTCGTGCTTTAATCGGAAACATGGTTGAAGGTGTAACTGCAGGTTTCGCACGCGGACTTGAATTAGTCGGTGTTGGTTACCGTGCTCAAAAACAAGGAGATAAACTTGTTTTAAGCGTAGGTTATTCTCATCCAGTAGAAATGACTCCGGAAGCAGGTCTTGAAGTTGAAGTACCTGCACCAACTAAAATCGTAATTAAAGGTATCGACAAGCAACGTGTTGGCGAATTTGCTGCTAACATCCGTGCTGTACGTGCTCCTGAGCCTTACAAAGGTAAAGGTATTCGTTACGAAGGCGAAGTTGTTCGTCGTAAAGAAGGTAAAACTGCTAAGTAAACCCGTTAGGTGAGAGAAAGGAGTGACAAGAAAATGATCACTAAAGCTGATAAAAATGCGACTCGTAAGAAAAGACATGCACGTGTACGTGCTAAACTTACTGGTACTGCAGAGCGTCCACGTTTAAACGTGTTCCGTTCTAACCAACATATTTACGCTCAAGTTATTGATGATGTGAATGGTGTAACGTTAGTAAGTGCATCTACTCTTGATAAAGACCTTGCTCTTAACGGTACTAGCAATACTGAAGCTGCTACGAAAGTTGGAGAATCAGTTGCTAAGCGTGCTGTAGAGAAAGGCGTTAAAGAAGTAGTATTCGATCGCGGTGGTTACTTATACCATGGCCGTGTTAAAGCTCTAGCTGAAGCTGCTCGTGAGGCTGGATTACAATTTTAATGGTCAAAGGAGGGAAAATTGATGCATCGCATTGACCCAAGTAAATTAGAACTTGAAGAACGTGTAGTTACGATAAATCGTGTCGCGAAAGTTGTTAAGGGTGGTCGTCGTTTCCGCTTTGCTGCACTAGTTGTAGTTGGCGATAAAAACGGTCATGTTGGATTCGGTACTGGTAAAGCACAAGAGGTACCAGACGCAATTCGCAAAGCTATCGAAGACGCTAAGAAAAATTTAATCGCTGTACCATTAGTTGGTACAACAATTCCACACACAATCAACGGTCACTTTGGAGCTGGTGAAGTATTCTTAAAACCTGCTGCTGAGGGTACTGGTGTTATTGCTGGTGGACCTGTTCGTGCGGTTCTTGAATTAGCTGGTGTACAAGATATTCTTTCGAAATCTCTTGGTTCTAACACACCAATCAACATGATTCGCGCTACTGTGAACGGATTAAGCGAACTTAAGCGCGCTGAAGATGTTGCAAAATTACGCGGTAAATCTGTAGAAGAGCTACTAGGTTAAGGAGGGAAAACAAATGGCGAAAAAGTTAGAAATTACCCTCACTCGTAGTGTAATTGGTCGTCCACAAGATCAACGTGCGACGGTAGAAGCTTTAGGTCTTAAAAAGTTGAATTCAACTGTAGTTAAGGAAGAAACTCCTGCTATTCTTGGTATGATCAACAAAGTTTCTCACCTTTTAACTGTAAAAGAAGCTTAAGGATAACTCATTAATATAAGGAGGTGCCTGGGAATGAAACTTCATGAATTAAAACCTGCAGAAGGTTCTCGTAAAGTACGTAACCGTGTCGGTCGTGGTATCGGTTCTGGTAACGGTAAAACTGCTGGTAAAGGTCATAAAGGACAAAACGCACGTTCTGGTGGCGGTGTTCGTCTTGGCTTCGAAGGTGGTCAAACTCCATTATTCCGTCGTTTACCAAAACGCGGCTTCACAAACATTAACCGTAAAGAGTTTACTATTGTAAACTTATCAACGTTAAATCGTTTTGAAGATGGTACAGAAGTAACACCTGAATTATTGCTGGAAACTGGCGTTATCAGCAAGTTAAACGACGGTGTTAAAATTCTTGCAAGCGGAGCAGTAGAGAAAAAACTAACTGTTAAAGCGCACAAGTTCTCTTCAAGTGCTAAAGAAGCAATTGAAGCAGCTGGCGGATCAGTTGAGGTGATCTAATGTTTCGTACAATCTCCAACTTTATGCGCGTTGCTGAGATAAGACGTAAAATATTATTCACTTTAGCGATGTTAATCGTATTCAGGATTGGCACGTTTATCCCAGTGCCATTTACAAATGGAGACGTACTGAAAGCACAAGACCAATTAAATGCTTTAGGCATCCTAAATACATTTGGCGGTGGCGCCTTGAAAAACTTCTCCATCTTCGCGATGGGAATCATGCCGTATATTACAGCATCCATCATCGTGCAATTATTGCAGATGGATGTTGTTCCTAAATTTTCGGAATGGTCGAAGCAAGGTGAAATGGGCCGTCGTAAACTAACGCAATTCACGCGTTACTTTACAATTGTTCTTGCGTTTATTCAGGGGTTTGGTATGTCAATCGGTTTTAACGGTATGGTAGGTGGGCAATTAATTTTGAATCCTGGTTGGAGCACTTATTTATACATTGCTACGGTACTGACTGCTGGTACTGCATTTTTAATGTGGTTAGGCGAACAGATTACAGCTAAAGGTGTAGGTAATGGTATTTCCATCCTTATCTTTGGCGGTATTGCTGCAGCGATCCCAAGTGTTATATCTCAAGTGTATCAACAACAGTTTCAAAATATCGGAGATCAATTGTTCATGAGTATCGT
The DNA here is from genome assembly GCF_054788175.1 of Bacillus sp. NEAU-Y102. Classification (NCBI taxonomy): domain Bacteria; kingdom Bacillati; phylum Bacillota; class Bacilli; order Caryophanales; family Bacillaceae; genus Bacillus; species Bacillus sp. NEAU-Y102. Next base: position 43,704 of record NZ_JBTWFK010000018.1, read on the forward strand.
TAAAGTTGCATTGATTTTACTTGCTGTGCTAGCAGTTATTGTTGGTGTTATTTTCATTCAACAAGCTGTTAGAAAGATCCCAATTCAATACGCGAAGCGTGTAACAGGAGGGAATGGGAATCATGCTGGAGCACAAAACACACATTTACCGCTTAAGGTAAATAGTGCGGGTGTTATTCCAGTCATTTTTGCTGTTTCATTCTTAATTACGCCTCCAACTATTGCACAGTTCTTCCCGAAACATGATGTATCGCAGTGGATTATTGCAAACTTTAACTATTCTCACCCAGTGGGAATGATCATATATGTTGCGCTCATTGTAGCCTTCACATATTTCTATGCATTTGTTCAGGTTAATCCAGAGCAAATGTCAGAGAATCTAAACAAGCAAGGTGGATATGTTCCAGGTATTCGTCCGGGTAAGAATACAGAACAATATCTAACAAAAATCTTGTATCGTTTGACCTTTGTAGGATCAATTTTCCTAGCAGCGATTGCAATCTTACCAGTTATTTTTACGAAATTGGGAAATCTTCCTCCATCTGCACAGATTGGTGGAACGAGTATGTTAATCGTTGTCGGCGTTGCTTTAGAAACAATGAAGCAGCTAGAAAGCCAACTGGTAAAACGCCATTACAAAGGGTTTATCAAGCAGTGAGTAAGTGGGAAGAACTATCTTCCCTACATGCTCATGTACTGAGGGGGAACAAGGATGAACTTAATTTTAATGGGGCTTCCTGGTGCTGGTAAAGGTACACAAGCCGAACAGATTGTAGCCAAGTATAACATCCCTCACATTTCAACAGGAGATATGTTCCGTGCAGCTATGAAGGCTGAAACTGAAATGGGTCTACAAGCAAAATCTTTTATTGATAAAGGTGCACTTGTTCCAGATGAAGTTACAATCGGAATTGTTCGTGAACGTTTAAGTCAAGAAGACTGCGTAAGAGGTTTCTTACTAGACGGTTTCCCACGAACTGTTGCACAAGCATCAGCTCTTGAAGAGATTATGAAAGATCTTGGCAAAAAAATCGACTATGTTTTAAACATTAATGTGGATTCAGGGTTGTTATTAAAACGCCTTACAGGCCGTCGCATTTGTAAAGAGTGCGGTGCGACTTACCACTTAGAATTCAATCCACCAGCAAAAGCTGATGTGTGCGATAAATGTGGTGGCGAATTATACCAACGCTCTGATGACAATGAAGAAACTGTAGCAAATCGTTTAGATGTAAATATTAAGCAAACAAAACCTTTGCTTGATTTCTACGACGAGCTTGGTTACTTAAAAAGCATTAATGGTGAGCAAGATATCAATAAAGTATTTGCTGATATCGATGTTCTCATCGGAGGCTTAGCGTAATGATCATCTGCAAAACTCCTCGCGAGATAGAAATCATGCGAGAAGCTGGCAGAATCGTTGCTTTAACTCATCAAGAGTTGAAACAGCACATTACTCCAGGAATTACAACGAAAGAGCTCGATCAAATAGCGGAAAAGACGATTCAAAAATATGGTGCTACGCCATCTTTTAAAGGATACAACGGATTTCCGGGGAGCATATGTGCTTCTGTAAATGAAGAGCTTGTACACGGAATTCCAGGAAAGCGCAAGCTCAAAGAGGGCGATATCATCAGTATCGATATTGGTGCGAAATACAATGGGTACCATGGAGATTCTGCATGGACGTATCCAGTTGGAAACATTTCTGAATCTGTTCAAAAGCTACTTGATGTCACAGAAAAATCGTTGTATCTTGGTCTAGAACAAGTAAAACCAGGCGAGAGATTATCAAATATCTCACATGCGGTTCAAACCCATGCTGAAGAGAATGGATTCTCGATCGTTAGGGAGTATGTTGGTCACGGAATCGGGCAAGACTTACATGAGGACCCTCAAATCCCGCACTATGGTCCACCAAATAGAGGCCCTAGATTAAAGCCGGGAATGGTCATCTGTGTTGAGCCGATGGTGAATCAAGGAAGACGATATGTAAAAACACTATCTGATGACTGGACAGTGGTAACGGTAGATGGTAAATGGTGTGCCCATTTTGAGCACACGATTGCTCTTACAGAAGCAGGATACGAAATCCTTACCACTTTATAAGTAGCTGGCTCTCCGGGATTTCAGAGCAGTGTAAAATGTTACTGATTTGAAGAAGGGAGAACTATTGAATGGCTAAAGATGATGTAATTGAAGTCGAAGGTACCGTTCTTGAAACGTTGCCAAATGCTATGTTCAAAGTAGAATTAGAGAATGGGCATGTCGTATTGGCTCACGTTTCTGGTAAAATCCGTATGAACTTCATTCGTATTTTACCAGGAGACAAAGTTACGGTAGAATTATCTCCGTACGATTTAAATCGTGGTCGTATTACGTACCGTTTTAAATAATATAGCACTCCGTAATCTTTAAGGAGGTTCGAGACATGAAAGTAAGACCGTCAGTTAAACCAATCTGCGAAAAATGTAAAGTTATTCGTAGACGTGGAAAAGTAATGGTTATTTGTGAAAACCCTAAACATAAACAAAAACAAGGTTAATCAGAAGGAGGTGCATTCAGAATGGCACGTATCGCAGGTGTAGATATTCCTCGAGACAAACGCGTTGTTATTTCTTTAACTTACGTATTCGGCATTGGTCGCACAACTGCTGAAAAAATTCTTACTGAAGCTGGTATTTCTTCAGAAACACGAGTTCGTGATTTAACGGAAGACGAATTAGGACGTATCCGTGATGTTATCGATCGTATTAAAGTTGAGGGAGACCTTCGTCGTGAAGTATCTCTTAACATTAAACGTCTAATGGAGATCGGTTCTTACCGTGGTCTTCGTCACCGTCGTGGTTTACCAGTTCGTGGTCAAAATTCTAAAAACAATGCTCGTACACGTAAAGGTCCACGTCGTACAGTAGCAAATAAAAAGAAATAATAAGTAAAGGAGGTTGAACTAACAATGGCACGTAAAACAAACACTCGTAAAAAACGTGTGAAAAAGAATATCGAAGCTGGTATAGCTCATATTCGTTCTACTTTCAACAACACAATCGTAACACTTACAGATACTCACGGTAACGCACTTTCTTGGTCTAGTGCTGGTGCACTTGGTTTCCGTGGATCTCGTAAATCTACTCCATTCGCTGCGCAAATGGCTGCTGAAGCTGCTGCTAAAGTTGCAATGGAGCACGGTTTAAAAACTTTAGAGGTTACTGTTAAAGGTCCTGGTGCTGGTCGTGAAGCTGCAATTCGTGCTCTTCAAGCTGCAGGTCTAGAGGTAACAGCAATTAGAGATGTTACTCCAGTTCCTCATAATGGATGTCGTCCGCCAAAACGTCGTCGTGTGTAATTTTTCTGTATAGAATTTTCCCTTTTGTCTATAATGGATATGATGCATTATCGAGAAATTTCGTACAGAAACATCGCTTGTTGTGCACAATCGGGAACTGCCTAAGGGGGACTTTCGGTTAGACAGGGGTTATACCTTTGTTTAACCGGGGTTTCGACGTTTTGAAGGAGGGTTTAGTTAATGATTGAAATCGAAAAGCCGAAAATCGAAACGGTTGAACTTAACGAAGATGCTAAATATGGTAAATTCGTAATTGAACCGCTTGAGCGTGGATATGGTACTACTTTGGGTAACTCCTTACGTCGTATTCTTTTATCCTCACTCCCTGGTGCCGCTGTTACTGCTATCCAAATCGATGGCGTATTACATGAATTTTCAACAGTTGAGGGCGTAGTAGAAGACGTTACGACGATCATCTTAAACTTGAAAAAGTTAGCTCTTAAAATCTACTCTGAAGAAGAGAAGACGTTGGAAATTGATGTGCAGGGCGAAGGTATTGTCACAGCTGCTGATATTACTCACGATAGTGATGTAGAAATCTTAAATCCAGATTTACACATTGCAACGTTAGCAAAAGATGCGCATTTCCGCGTGCGTTTAACTGCAAAGCGTGGCCGTGGGTATACGCCAGCTGATGCAAATAAAAGCGAAGATCAACCAATAGGAGTAATTCCTATTGATTCTATTTATACTCCAGTATCACGTGTGACTTACCAAGTGGAAAAGACACGTGTCGGACAAGTGGCTAATTATGATAAGCTTACGCTTGATGTATGGACGGATGGAAGCATCGGGCCAAAAGAAGCTATCTCTTTAGGTGCCAAAATCTTAACTGAGCATTTAAATATCTTTGTTGGTTTAACTGATGAAGCACAAAATGCTGAGATTATGGTCGAGAAGGAAGAAGATCAAAAAGAGAAAGTTCTTGAGATGACTATCGAAGAACTAGACCTTTCTGTTCGTTCTTATAATTGCCTAAAACGTGCAGGAATTAATACTGTACAAGAGCTTGCGAACAAAACAGAAGAAGATATGATGAAAGTTCGTAACTTAGGACGTAAATCCTTAGAAGAAGTTAAACATAAACTTGAGGAATTAGGTTTAGGTTTACGTAAAGACGACTGAGGATTTAAACCCATGAACAAAGGAGGGAACTACGAATGGCATACAGAAAATTAGGCCGTACAAGTGCGCAACGTAAAGCTATGTTACGTGACTTAGCTACTGATTTAATTATCAACGAGCGCATCCAAACGACAGAAACTCGTGCAAAAGAACTTCGTTCTGTAGTGGAAAAAATGATCACTTTAGGTAAACGCGGAGATCTTCATGCTCGTCGTCAAGCAGCAGCTTTCATTCGCAATGAAGTAGCTAACGCTGAGACTGGTCAAGATGCACTTCAAAAATTATTCGCTGATGTAGCTCCACGCTATGCTGAGCGCCAAGGCGGATACACTCGTATTGCAAAAATTGGTCCACGTCGCGGAGACGCAGCACCAATGGTAATTATCGAGTTAGTATAATGATAATTAAAAGGGCAGGACAGTTCTTTTCAAGAAACTGGTCATGGCCCTTTTTTTTAAATATAAAAATAGGCGAGCTTGGCGAAGGAAAGGGTGCCTTCTATTGAAAAAAGAGAAACTTCGGATAGGAAATATATCATTTCAATATCCTGGGGCAGCCACGTATGCATTAAAAGATGTTTCATTTTCCTTATATGAGGGAGAATGGGTATCTATTATTGGACAAAACGGTTCAGGAAAGTCTACACTTGCAAAATTATTGAATGGTTTGTTTTTGCCGGAAGCAGGGACTATTACAGTAAATGATTCAATGGTTTTATCAGAGGAAACGGTATGGGATGTTCGAAAACAAATTGGAATGGTATTTCAAAATCCAGATAATCAATTTGTTGGAACAACAGTGCAAGATGATGTTGTATTTGGTTTAGAGAATATCGGAATGCCAAGAGAACAAATGATTGAAAGATTAGAACAGGCCTTACGACTTGTCCGTATGGAAGATTTTCTTAATGATGAGCCTCATTCCTTATCTGGTGGGCAAAAACAGCGAGTGGCAATAGCAGGCGTTTTAGCACTTCAGCCATCTATTTTAATATTAGATGAAGCAACGTCAATGTTAGATCCTCAAGGAAGACGTGAAGTAGTAGAAACGGTTAGACAACTTGTTAATCAAAAAGGTATTACCGTGTTATCAATTACGCACGATTTAGAAGAAGCGGCGCAGTCAGATCGTGTCATTATTTTAAATAAGGGAGAAATATTAGAGGAAGGGACTCCAGAGAAAATTTTCAAGTCCTCTCATATGCTCCAAGAAATTGGCTTAGATGTACCGTTTTCGGTGAAAATAGCAGAATTATTAAAAAGAAATGAAATTCTTTTGCAAAATACGCATCTTACAATGGAAAGCTTGGTGAACGAACTTTGGAGATTACATTCCAAAAAGTAGAACATCGTTATCAATATAAAACTCCATTTGAAAGACGCGCACTTTATGATGTAGACGTGTCGTTTCCAAGTGGGGGCTATTATGCCATTATCGGTCATACTGGTTCAGGTAAGTCGACGATGATTCAACATTTAAATGGTTTATTGCAGCCGACAAATGGTACAGTTCAAATTGGTGAACATTTGATTTCGGCAGGAAAGAAAGAAAAAAAGCTAAAGCCACTACGTAAAAAAGTAGGGGTTGTCTTTCAATTCCCGGAACATCAGTTGTTTGAAGAAACTGTGGAGAAAGATATTTGCTTCGGACCTACTAATTTCGGGGTATCTGGAGACGAAGCGAAGCAAAAGGCTAGAGAGGCAATAGAACTTGTAGGGCTAGAACCGGAACTGTTAACACGTTCTCCGTTCGAATTAAGTGGTGGACAAATGAGACGTGTTGCTATAGCGGGTGTACTGGCAATGGAACCTGAAGTGCTTGTATTAGATGAACCTACAGCAGGTCTAGATCCAAAAGGGCAGAACGAACTTATGCAGATGTTTTATAAGTTGCATAAGGAGAAAGGGCTTACAGTTATCCTTGTAACGCATAATATGGAAGATGCTGCTCAGTATGCGGAACAGATTGTAGTTATGCATAAAGGAACGGTCTTTTTGCAAGGAAGTGCAGAGGAAGTATTTTCACATGCTGATGAACTAGAGAAAATTGGTGTGGATCTTCCTATGTCATTAAAGTATAAACGTGCAATTGAAGAGAAGTTTGGTATTTCAATTCCAAAGGCTACCTTATCTTTAGAGGATCTTACTCATGAAGTTGTGCAGGTGTTACGAAAAGGTGGTCATGAATCATGCAGCAGTTGATTATTGGGAGATATATCCCGGGGAATTCACTTATTCATCAACTTGATCCACGTACGAAGCTGCTGATTGTCTTTTTATATGTATTTGTTGTTTTCTTAGCAAATAATGCGATTTCATATGGATTTTTATTTTTATATGCACTCATTGCTTTATTTTTTGCAAAAGTGCCGATTCGTTATGTACTTTCGGGCTTAAAACCAATTTTATGGATTTTTCTTTTTACATTTTTCCTGCATATTTTTACAAATAAAGAGGGGGATGTACTACTCCAGCTTGGTTGGTTTTCGATACATGAAAAAGGATTAGAGCAAGGGATATACATTTCTGTACGGTTCTTCGTTATTATTTTAATGACGACATTATTAACGTTAACGACGACACCTATTGAAATTACAGATGGTTTGGAGACGTTATTAAAGCCATTGAAGCGTATAAAGGTTCCTGTTCATGAAATCGCATTAATGATGTCAATTTCTCTTCGTTTTATCCCGACATTAATGGATGAAACGAGTAAAATAATGAAAGCACAAGCATCACGTGGTATTGATTTCGCTGGTGGACCGATAAAAGATAGAATGAAAGCTATTATCTCACTGCTCGTTCCTCTGTTTATCAGTGCTTTTAAGCGTGCAGAGGACTTAGCTATTGCGATGGAAGCACGTGGATATCAAAGTGGTGAAGGACGTACTAAATTTAGGCAACTACGCTGGAAAACAAGCGATACAGTAACGATTGTAAGCTTATTTTGTTTAGCTTGTATTTTGGCATGGGTGCGATCGTAATGGAGAATAGAGAAATGGATAGAATAAAATGTACGGTTGCATATGATGGTATGCATTTTTGTGGTTATCAAATTCAGCCGAAGCATCGTACTGTTCAACAGGAGATAGAAAAAGCATTACAGAAATTGCATAAGGGAGAACTTGTTCGTGTTCAGGCGTCTGGTAGAACAGATTCTACGGTTCATGCAAAAGGGCAAGTAATACACTTTGATACTCCTTTGTCTCTTGAGGAGTGGCAATGGAATAACGCTTTAAATACAATGTTGCCAGATGATATTGTTATTAGGCGAGTAGAGAAAAAAACAGAAGAATTTCATGCACGTTACGGTGTTGAGAAAAAAGAATATCGTTATCGTGTATTATTATCAAAGACTGCGGATGTATTCCGTAGAAATTACGTATATCAATATCCATATCCGCTCGAAATCAATTCTATAAGAAAAGCAATTCCTTATTTTATTGGAACGCATGATTTCACTTCTTTTTGCTCGGCAAAAACTGACAAAAAAGATAAAGTGCGAACAATTTATGAAATCGAGTTAATTGAGCAAGATGATGAATTAATTTTTCGTTTTGTAGGTAATGGATTTTTATATAATATGGTTAGAATTATTGTTGGTACGTTACTTAACGTAGGGCAAGGAAAGCTTGATCCTGATAGCATTCCAGAGATTTTAGCGAAACAAAATCGTCAGTTTGCTGGAAAGATGGCTCCAGGTCATGGGCTTTACCTATGGGAGGTAAACTATAACAACTAATCCTGGTGTAACATTTGCTTGACATTAGAAACTCAAAAGTATATCATAACATATGGTATTGTTTCTAAAACCACGATTAGCCCCGGAAGGAAATCGTGTTTAAGATAAACAATAGATTTTTTCTATGGAAAAGATAACGAGGAGGGAAACACATGCGTACGACTTTTATGGCAAAAGCTAACGAAGTTGAGCGTAAATGGTATGTGGTTGATGCTGAAGGTCAAACTTTAGGTCGCCTATCTACTGAAGTAGCATCCATTTTACGTGGTAAAAACAAACCTACATTTACACCACACGTTGACACGGGTGATCATGTAATTATTATTAACGCTGAGAAAATTCATTTAACAGGTAATAAATTAAACGATAAAATTTACTACCGTCACACTAACCACCCAGGTGGACTTAAGCAAAGAACAGCTCTTGAAATGCGTACAAACTACCCTGTACAAATGTTAGAGCTTGCAATTAAAGGCATGCTTCCAAAAGGACGCTTAGGCCGTCAAGTTTCTAAGAAACTTAACGTGTATGCTGGAGCAGAGCATCCACACCAAGCACAAAAACCAGAAGTTTACGAACTTCGCGGATAATTAATTAAAGGAGGGCTTACTTTGGCACAGGTTCAATACTATGGCACTGGACGTCGTAAGAGTTCAGTAGCGCGCGTACGCCTAGTTCCAGGCGAAGGACGCGTTATCATTAACGGTCGTGATTTTGAAAACTATATCCCATTTGCTGCATTACGTGAAGTAGTGAAACAACCTCTAGTTGCAACAGAAACTTTAGGTAACTACGATGTACTTGTAAACGTAAATGGTGGTGGATACACTGGTCAAGCTGGTGCTATTCGTCACGGTATTTCTCGCGCTTTATTAAAAGCTGATCCAGAATACCGTCTAACACTAAAACGTGCAGGTCTATTAACTCGTGACGCACGTATGAAAGAGCGTAAAAAATACGGTCTTAAAGGCGCACGTCGTGCACCTCAGTTCTCAAAACGTTAATTTTTGCGAACTAAAAACCCCAACCATTTTGGTTGGGGTTTTTTTGTGTTTCATTCCTCTTTTGTAATTTTTATAGCTTGGAATATTTTAGTGCTACCGCCGCGCGTATGCTTCTTCTTTAGAAGTTTAGACTAATACGTATTAGGGAGGTTTATAAGTACTATGAATGTCATTGTCAGCTTACGAGAAAAACAAAAAGAAAAGCAGTTAAAATACGAGCGGAAGATGTTGCGGGAATTATCATTAAAAACATTACGTTCAAATATTCGTGATGCCTTTCAAATGCAAGAGCTTCATCGTCAGTATGAAGATTACTGTATTGAATTAGGGATAGAATCTTATTTATTAGGAGCGAGATATAGTAAATTTGGTTATTATGGTGAATCGTTTTTTGATGTGAAATATAGAGCTTTAGAAGAAGAACAACAATTAACTGAAACGCTATTTCAATTTTTAACGAGTATGACTATGCGAGAAATAAAGTTGAAAGATGAGGAATTACTTTTTGAATCTTGTCAGCAGTTTATAGGATTGTGGTGGCAAGAAGGGTATGAAAAAGGTGAAAGAAGATATCGATTAAAGCTTCATTAAGACAAGCATAAACTTTCCTCTTGTCCCATATAAGTAATTAGAGGGACTAGCTGGAGGAGGAAAGGTATGAAGAGAATTCGAATTATCTCTTTTGCACTCGCTGCGGTTGTTTTGTTTTTTTTAGTCAAACAAGAATTTCAAATCACAAAATCGTGGCGAGCTTGGAATTTACCCTTATCAGGGAAAGTAATCGTATTAGATGCTGGGCATGGTGGACCAGATGGAGGGGCTGTTGGTGGAAAGGACATTATAGAAAAGGATATTACGCTTGAAATTACAAAAAAGGTACAAGACTATTTACAAGAACAAGGTGCACTAGTTATTTTAACGCGTGAGGGAGATTATGATTTAGCTAACAAAGATACAAAGTCATATAGTAGACGTAAAGCGGAAGATTTAAAAAAACGTGTAGAAATCATCAATAAACCAGATATAGACTTTTTTGCAAGCATTCATTTAAATGCTTTAACTAGTAGTGGATCGAAAGGCGCACAAACATTCTACTATCGCTCTTCAATTGAAAATGAACGTGCTGCGAAATTTATACAGGCTGAATTGAGAACGAGTTTAGAAAATACGAATCGTTCTGCTAAAACAATCTCTCACGTATACTTATTGAAGTATGCGAAAACACCAGGTGCTTTAATTGAAGCCGGCTTTTTATCGAATGTGAACGAAAGGTATATGTTAAATTCGGAGAAATATCAACAGAAGGTAGCAGCTGCAATATACCGTGGTATATTGCGTTATTTCACGGAAAAAGGAAATCCTCCAGAATAAGGAGGATTTTTTTGAGTTTCTCTCGTTAACGAAGTTTTCGGAAAATATGTTATACTGGAAATGTAAACGCATTTATTTGAAGAATAAACAAAGATGAATTCAATTAACATTACGTTATTTTTCATACAGGGGGCTGGGCTAATTATGGTAACGAAAGAACAAGTGGTTGAAGCGTTAGAAGGGATTGTAGATCCGTTTTTACATAAAACATTAAAAGAAACAAGTGCAATTAAAGAGGTAACAGTCAAGCCTGAGAAGGAACATGTGAGTGTCAAAATTGCAATCGTAAAAACTGGTACAGCGGAACAAATGCAGTTGCAGTCTGGAATTGTAAAGTTAGTAAAAGAACTTGGAGCAGCAACAGTTGGACTTCGTTTTGCAGAATTTACAGAAGAGGAATTAGCTCAGTTTGCACCAGAACAAGAAGCAGAGCAAAGTGAATCTTTATTGTCACCAAATTCAAAAACGACATTCTTAGCAGTAGCGAGTGGAAAAGGTGGGGTGGGAAAATCAACCGTTTCCGTTAACCTTGCAGTTGCTTTAGCTCGTTTAGGAAAAAAAGTTGGTATTATTGATGCGGACATTTACGGTTTTAGTGTGCCAGACATGATGGGGATAGAAAAACGTCCCATCGTAAGAGGTGACAAGATAATTCCGGTGGAACGTTTAGGTGTAAAGGTAATCTCAATGGGCTTCTTTGTAGAGGATAATGCACCAGTTATTTGGAGAGGACCTATGCTTGGGAAAATGTTAAACCACTTCTTCACAGAAGTGGAATGGGGCGATTTAGATTATTTAGTACTAGATTTACCACCAGGAACAGGTGATGTTGCGTTAGATGTGCACTCAATGTTGCCATCTTGCAAAGAGATTATTGTAACGACGCCTCATCCAACAGCTGCGTTTGTAGCGGCGCGTGCTGGAGCGATGGCATTACGCACTGAACATAGTATTCTCGGTGTTGTTGAGAACATGGCATATTTTGAAAGTAAGGTAACTGGTGAGAAAGAATATGTATTTGGAAAAGGCGGGGGAGATAAGTTGGCTACCGAACTACAAACAAATGTTCTTGGTCGTATTCCGCTGCAACAACCTGATTGGAATAAAGAAGACTTTGCTCCTTCAGTATATGAAGATACACATACAACCGGCATTATTTATAGTAAAATAGCCGAAGCAGTAATTGATAAAACAGCTGTTACACAAAAATAAAGTAAAACTTTAATCAGTGGGGTTCATCTGTTACTGGCAACAATAAGGGTTTTGTTGCTAGTAAACCTTTCGCTTAACTAGAGGGCCATTTTGTCTGTTAATAGCAAGATAAAGTAATAACGAGTGGACAATTTATACATTGTCCACTCGTTATTATAGTTATTATTTTCACTGTTCTTCCTTCTTCTCGCCTTGAGAACCACCGTCACCGCCTGCTTCTTTCTTATCAGATCCACCTTTTTCAGCCTTTTGTACACCTTTACTAATGATATCAATCATCTTGGATTGGAAGAGTGGACTTTCAGCAGTTTCTGTTAGTACTTGTTGTAGATATTGACGGTATTCTTTACTCTTCATTGTTTGTAACATCATTTTTTCTACTTCAGGATTTTTCATGATTTCTATAACGCCTGCTTGGTATTCAGGGTCTTTTAATAAGGTTTTCATTAATTGGGTTTGTTCTTTCCCCATACTTTTAGCGAACTTCGATGAGAACTCAGGATCTTTAAAGAGCTTTTCCCAGAATTGTTGCCCTTTATCGGATACCATTGCATCTTCAATCGTTTTCTTTACTACTGTTTCATCTAGTATGAGTGCTTGTTTCATTTTTTCATCAGTTAATACATCTTGAATAGCTTTCTTACCTTGATCTGTTTTTAAAATATCAACAATCATTTTCTTTGTTTGATCGTAATCTAGTTCGGATTTCGTTTCTTTTCCTTGTGCGCATGCTACAAGTGCGATAAGTAGAAAAGAAGAAACGAAAATGAATAGTATCCGTTTCATAAGTTGGAACTCCTTTCAGCACAGTTCTCTCTTTTTAATATAAATATCTTTAAGGAATTTATACATGAACATGGCTAGCTTTTTGAAATTGTCATTGATACAATTTAATTAGAAATATAAGGATAATGGGGGATGTGTTGTGAATAGCCGCAAGTGGGTACGACTATTTTTAACGACGTTGTTTCTTGGTGGGATTAGCACAGTTATTATTGGTTTTGTTTTGGAGTGGGACAGGTACAATAAATTTTTTCAAAATTTCGACGTTAAGGAGATTTTAGCGGTATCTTTCTGGTTGATGGGTGTAGGATTTATTTTTAGCGTTATAAGTCAAATGGGATTCTTTGCATATTTAACAATCCATCGTTTTGGACTAGGGATGTTTCGCTCATCGTCTTTATGGAATGCAGTCCAGCTCTTCTTTATTGCATTCGTATTATTTGATTTTGTGTATTTAAGGTCTGTACTTATTGCAAATGGGGAAGTCTCATTGGGGAATAACATACTTGTTGCTGGAATTTTATTTGTGTTTGGAGCAATTGTTGCTTATGTAAAAAGTAAAGAAACAAATAAAAAAGCATTTGTGCCAGCTCTGTTCTTTATGGTTGTTGTAACAATTCTTGAATGGGTACCGGCGCTTCGGATTAATGATACAGATTGGTTATATTTAATGGTTATACCGCTATTGTTATGTAATGCATATCAATTACTTGTATTACATCGTTTAATCGGAAAAACGAGTAAACCTGCTTAATAGAGAGAGGTTTTATACACCGGCAGTTATATTACTGGAAATGGTGTGATTAAAAAAGCTCTACCACCTTCTTGAAAGGTAGTAGAGCTTTTTATACGTGAAGAGTAGTAGGGACGAAGCTATTTCACATCTTCACTTTTCGTACTTGTGTTGGAAATAAGTTGTGATACGGATATTTGCTCATATCCATCACTTTTTAATTTTTGCAGGAGCAGCGGTAAAGCTCTATTTGTTTGAAGGGCAGAATCGGATGCGTGTAATAAGACAATATCTCCACCTTTCAAATTATTAGAGACGGTGGAAACGATGTGGTTTACACCTGGGTTTTTCCAATCGTTTGAATTATTACTCCAATGCACGACGGTGTATCCAAGTGATTCTGCAATTTTAAGGGTTGCCTTGTTAAATTCGCCACTAGGTGGACGTAACAGTTTGACTTGTTTTACACCAAGTTTTGTAAAAACATCTTGTGCTCGTAAAAGGTCTCGTCTTATTTCATTCGTCTCTAGAGAAGTATAAGATGTGTAATTGTAACCCATACTACCGATTTCGTGTCCATCTTTCATGATGCGCTCTACAATATCGGGGTGTCTTTCGGCCCATGCAGCAGAAAGGAAGAAGGTTGCATTCTTAATTTCTCTTTCTTTAAGAGTATCAAGGATTGGAATTGCTTTTTTGTCTCCCCAACTAATATCAAACGTAAATGCAACTTGCTTTTTAGCGGTATCTCCTTTGTAAATTACTTTAGGGCCTGTAGCAGTTGAAAAAGCAGATTCATGTGAATATGTTTTTAAAAAGAGTAGCCATGCTGTAAATAAGGAAAGTATCACTATTAAGCTAATGTGTTTAAAAGTTCTTTTACTCGTAATAAAAAAGAAAAACATAATATTACGCCCCTTTGTCCAATCCTTTTCAGTTACATATATGCTGGAAATATAAAAAAGAGAACAAAGGATTAATATCGTAAGTAGTGGATATAATGAATGATAGGATTGTAATAAGTGAAAATGAGCGGAACGTTTATTGTTACGTAAGGAATTATTGAGGTGATCATTTGCTTGGGCTGATGTTGACAAAAGAAGAGAGAAAAGAGATGGAATACATATTAAAGAGAGAGTTAGAGGAACTTTTATTTGATTTTGAAGATGAGCGTATTCATGAAGTTGTAAAAAAGGCGATGGAAGAAAGATATAAAATCATTTTTTGTTTGTTTCGGAGAGTTGCTAACGCAGAGGAATGTATTCGTTATGTAAGAAGAAGAACTTTTTATTAAAAAGTATTGACGTTAATAGTTTGTATATGGTAAATTAATAAACGTCGCTGATGCGGAAACGCAGAAAACGACAAAAAAGAAATTGAAAAACTTAGTTGACATCGAAAAACGAAAATGTTAACATAAGGAAGTCGCGAATGAGCGACCAAGTAGTTCTTTGAAAACTGAACGAAACAAACAACGTGAAACGTCAATTTTTATTTTTAGATGCTAGACAAACTAACTTTATTGGAGAGTTTGATCCTGGCTCAGGATGAACGCTGGCGGCGTGCCTAATACATGCAAGTCGAGCGAATGGATTGAGAGCTTGCTCTCAAGAAGTTAGCGGCGGACGGGTGAGTAACACGTGGGTAACCTGCCCATAAGACTGGGATAACTCCGGGAAACCGGGGCTAATACCGGATAACATTTTGAACTGCATGGTTCGAAATTGAAAGGCGGCTTCGGCTGTCACTTATGGATGGACCCGCGTCGCATTAGCTAGTTGGTGAGGTAACGGCTCACCAAGGCAACGATGCGTAGCCGACCTGAGAGGGTGATCGGCCACACTGGGACTGAGACACGGCCCAGACTCCTACGGGAGGCAGCAGTAGGGAATCTTCCGCAATGGACGAAAGTCTGACGGAGCAACGCCGCGTGAGTGATGAAGGCTTTCGGGTCGTAAAACTCTGTTGTTAGGGAAGAACAAGTGCTAGTTGAATAAGCTGGCACCTTGACGGTACCTAACCAGAAAGCCACGGCTAACTACGTGCCAGCAGCCGCGGTAATACGTAGGTGGCAAGCGTTATCCGGAATTATTGGGCGTAAAGCGCGCGCAGGTGGTTTCTTAAGTCTGATGTGAAAGCCCACGGCTCAACCGTGGAGGGTCATTGGAAACTGGGAGACTTGAGTGCAGAAGAGGAAAGTGGAATTCCATGTGTAGCGGTGAAATGCGTAGAGATATGGAGGAACACCAGTGGCGAAGGCGACTTTCTGGTCTGTAACTGACACTGAGGCGCGAAAGCGTGGGGAGCAAACAGGATTAGATACCCTGGTAGTCCACGCCGTAAACGATGAGTGCTAAGTGTTAGAGGGTTTCCGCCCTTTAGTGCTGAAGTTAACGCATTAAGCACTCCGCCTGGGGAGTACGGCCGCAAGGCTGAAACTCAAAGGAATTGACGGGGGCCCGCACAAGCGGTGGAGCATGTGGTTTAATTCGAAGCAACGCGAAGAACCTTACCAGGTCTTGACATCCTCTGAAAACCCTAGAGATAGGGCTTCTCCTTCGGGAGCAGAGTGACAGGTGGTGCATGGTTGTCGTCAGCTCGTGTCGTGAGATGTTGGGTTAAGTCCCGCAACGAGCGCAACCCTTGATCTTAGTTGCCATCATTAAGTTGGGCACTCTAAGGTGACTGCCGGTGACAAACCGGAGGAAGGTGGGGATGACGTCAAATCATCATGCCCCTTATGACCTGGGCTACACACGTGCTACAATGGACGGTACAAAGAGCTGCAAGACCGCGAGGTGGAGCTAATCTCATAAAACCGTTCTCAGTTCGGATTGTAGGCTGCAACTCGCCTACATGAAGCTGGAATCGCTAGTAATCGCGGATCAGCATGCCGCGGTGAATACGTTCCCGGGCCTTGTACACACCGCCCGTCACACCACGAGAGTTTGTAACACCCGAAGTCGGTGGGGTAACCTTTTTGGAGCCAGCCGCCTAAGGTGGGACAGATGATTGGGGTGAAGTCGTAACAAGGTAGCCGTATCGGAAGGTGCGGCTGGATCACCTCCTTTCTATGGAGAATTGAT
>NZ_JBTWFK010000019.1:0-57775 GCF_054788175.1 Bacillus sp. NEAU-Y102
TTCATCACATGAATCGTTATTATCGTTACAGCATATACAAAATGTTTTTTGAACAAATAAACTAACTTCACTATTAGAACCTTCCTGCTTTGTAAGAGTAAGACTTTGAAAATCTTCAACTTGAAATATTTTTGTTTGAACAGGTTGTAATGTAGTAGTAATTGGTACGCTAGATCTTCTTGTTAGAATAGTTACTTGAACGGGTGCACTCATACCGACAACGAATAACTGAATTAATGTTTTATTATGATTGTTTGTAAAATCCTCAAATACAGTTTGTGGAGCGGTGGTTTGAAGGAAAACAGACACAGGTATATTTCCATTTGCATTTTCTGCAAAACCAGCTATCGTATGAGTTTCAATAAAACAGTTGTTTTTTTGATTGTTGGAATGTGATTGGTTTTTATAATATTTTTTACCATCTTTATAAAAGTAATCAGCCATATGAATTTAAAGCTCCCTTCTTTTAGATATCTATATAGTCTATTTAATAAAGTGAAGTAGTGCTTGTACAACATAATAAAATCCGCTCTCGTAATTACCTAAAAATGTTATTTAGAAATTAAAGAGCGCCTTGAGAGGAAGGCGCTCTGACCAAAACTAATGTTGAAAAAGGATACCCAAGATATTGTATGTATGTTTTTTAGATAGGTGAAATTTTATAACAAAATCTTTATTTAAATAAAAAGAGCGCTAATCGAGAGCGCTCCTTATACCTCATTATAACGACAGTGACGAGCTCACATTATATAGAAAGGCACTATTATTGTATGTCAAAGTATGAGGTTAGTGAATGAATTTAGATAAAATCGTTATTTTAAATTGTTTAGCCCCTTGAAGGGCGCTCCAAGGGGCTAAGATTCGAGAATTTTTAAACTCTTGTTTAATTATATGAAAACTCCCTAAAGATTATCTATGGAATTTTAACACTTAACTGATTATTTTTACAGACATATATTGAAACTCGAATGTTAATAAAAGAAACCCCGTTTATTCACGGGGCTTCTAAGGGTAATTGTCAAGTAATGACGTACTCGACTAAATAACCATATCATGAATTTTTTGGTAAAAATATTGGTAAATGCGTCCAAATGGATGGGAGCATTATTTTAAACAAAAATGCTATTTTGTACTTAGTAAATGACAAAGCAGCTAGCTCAATGAACTAACTGCTTTATCGTCCAAGAAGAACAATACCCACAATACATTGTAACTAAAGGTTACAACTATAGTATGAGCAGAATCTAAAAAGTTATGCAAGAAAGCTAAATAAAAATTTCATTAAGCACAACAAAGCAGCTAGTTAATAAAACTAACTGCTTGCTGTACAAAAGAAATGCTCGCTTACAGAAGTAATTTGTAACTAAGAGTTACAAAAATAGTATGAACAGGATTGAAAAAATTATTCGGAAATGAAAGAAAACCCAACAAAAACACTATTTTATACAATAAAACAGCTAGCGTGATTAGCTAGCTGTCCTGGTAAGAAAAGAAAACGGTGCTTATCAAATGATGCTTTTGTAATTGCGAGTTACAAACATAGTATGAGCAGAATCGAAAATATTATGCAAAAAAGAAAACCAAATAAAAACTTCATTTTACATAACAAAGCAGCTAGCTAATCTAGCTAGCCGCTCCATTGTAATGCACTGAGGAGTCCTACTAAGCATACATATTATGAGTTGTAACAAAAAGTTACAACTATAGTATAAACAAATCACAAAATAGTATGCATGAAAGAAAACTAAATAAAAATTTCATTTTGTAGAAATAAGGAAACTAAAAAAGAGCACCATGCATCAGTGCTCTTTAAGATAGGAGGTAACACTTTGAGCTGGCTCTAGGTTAGAAGTATATGGTGTAAAAAAAGAAATAAGAACAAGATTGTATTAACTCAGTACAAAAAGCAGCTAGCAAAAGCTAACTGCTTCCCACAAGCACTGCTAAAAGGAACTGCTTTGGGGAAAAAGTAGTTTGTACTTAGTGTTACCGGAAAATTGGAGTTTATTCGAGAAAATGAAAAGTTGAAATACTAAATAAAGTCCATATAAAGAGCAGATAGCAAAAGCTAACTGCTTTATCATCCAACAATGACGGTACCACAATACACTGTAACAAAAGGTTACAACTATAGTATGAGCAGAAGCGAAAATGTTATGCAAGAAAGCTAAATAAAAATTTCAATAAACGTAACAAAACAGCTAGCTAAAGTATCTAACTGTTCGGCTCTATAATGTGTAAAAAAAGAATGATGAATACAACATTAAAAATAATACAATTCATCCAATTGTAAGGGCTATGTATTTTAGAGCTTTCACATAAGCTCTGTTAAATAATAATATTGATATTTATCAAAAGAAAAAGAATCATTTTTTGGTTCTAGCTTGTTAGTATCTTCATTTTCTGTCCATCCTAAGCTTTAATATGTATGTTAGACAATTATCCAATTATGTATGGACAATTTTCAAAAAAATATATAGCTAAATATAATGTCGAGAAAAGTAAAGTTATGATGAGGAGTGATTGTTTTGTATCGTCAGCAATGTATTCATGTTCCTTATACCTATGAACAATGTATGATAGATTGTCAAAATGCAGGAGGGTATCCATATGAATGTAAGGTACCCTGTCAACAGTATAAAACCAGACCTTGGTATATATCATGCCCAGCACATATGACATATACACCTTCAGTTCCTACCACACCTTACGGCTTAAGTCCAATAGCGCCAACAGCAGGATTCCCATGGCAAAATGATCCTTGTTATAGCGCATGCAAAAAAATGGGCGGGGATAGTTTGCACTGTTGCTTTAAATGCGGATTCTGTTAATAAACAAATTTGGAACACGAAATATGAAATCCAGCTTAAACTAAGGTGGGTTTCAATTTTAATGAATATATATTTATCTGAAAAAGCGCTTCTCTTGATTTATATGTCTAGCTTTTATATAGGGATTAAAAATATAAGATATTGTGACTGTTGGAGTTTTTTTGAATAGAAGGAAAGTTTGGTATATGTGAATCAGAAGGTATTCAATTACATTATAAATCCTTCTTGATAAGTAGCATGTAAAGGATGTTAGGGCTATTCAGCGAGTATTTTATTTGGAGAAATAGTAGGTTAATTGAACAAAATAATCCTTTTAAAGTAAAACAAACAGAATATAGTCCGGCTAGAAAACTAGAGGACACCAATTCATTAAAGCAGCAATTCAAGCTGTTTTAGGAATAGGTGTCCTTTTTATTTTGAAAAGGGAGATGGAGAAATGAAGGGATTAAAGGATCAGTTACGTGAATGGAAAAAGCAATCGAATCAAGCAAAAAAGAAAAAAAGAAAAGAGAAATTTAGCACTCGTGAAATTGAAGAGTTAATGGGAGTTCATGGACCACGTTATGAACGCAGACGTGGAGCAGTAAGACAAAAATAATAACAATGGAGGAATTAAATATGAATAAACAATTATCATTTAAAATGCCAATCGTGGATGGAAAAAGAACAAAACAAGAAATTGAAAAAGTATTCAACGAGTATCGTACATATTTAGCAACAATGCCATGTGATATGCTGCCAAAAGTGACACCATCATATTCTATTGTTCCTCCATCAACTACAAACGAGTTTAATAGTTCAACTGAAAATATTGCAATTGAAAGAATAGAGTATGAACAAGAAAGAAACAAATTTATGAATTGGTTATATGATGCTGTGAATCGCTTAAGGGATGATGAACGTGAGGTAATTGTGAAATTTTATATGGAAGATGATATTGGATATGATCCAGATATCTGGATGGATTTAGGTATAGGTAAAACAAAGTATTATAAATTGAAAGGACGTGCGATATTACGTTTAGCTTTCAATCTAAAGAAAGAGGTATTTATAAAAACACGTAAACAAAAAGAGGGGCAAAGTGTATGAACATTGTACAGCCAATTCGAGATAAAGAAATAATACGAGAAATAAAAGAATTCTATAAGCAGCAGAATGAGAGGAACTACATTCTGTTTCTTCTTGGTATTAATACAGGATTCAGAATATCGGACATATTACGTTTACGTGTTCGTGATGTAGAGGGCTGGAATATTGTGATACGTGAAAAGAAAACAAGGAAGATTAAAGATGTGAAGATGCCTTCAGAATTGAAGAGAGCTATAAGGAACTATACGGAAGGAAAGCCGAAGAATGAATATTTGATTAAGAGTAGAAGTGGAAAGAATAAGCCAATTACTCGTGCTATGGCTTATTTAATATTAAATCAAGCTGCAGAAGAATTTGGGTTAGAACGTATAGGGACTCATTCACTTAGAAAAACATATGGGTATCATCATTATAAGCAATTTAAAGATGTAGTTGCTTTACAAAAGATGTTAAATCATACAGATCAGAAAGAGACTTTAAGATATATAGGGATTGAACAAGATACATTAAATGATTATCAGAGAAAATTTAAAATATAATGATAAATTTAATTGGTAATTTGTATTCTTAATATTTAGGTTATTTAGTTGCCAAAAATAACTAAAAAGGGTAAAATGGTTGCAAAGGGTAGAACCTTAAATTTAAAATGAGGTGTTGCTTATTATGGATATCGGTGTGCCAATCGATGTGAAGAAATTTATTGATAAAGAGATATCTAAGGGAGTTAGGAGACAAATTGTCCCATTGATTCAGCAGGCCTATGAATTAGTGGATGCTTCGATAAAAGATATTTCTTTTTTTCAATGGGATTTAGGAAAAAAACATATAGGATATCTTGACAATATAGCTGCTCAGTTTACCTTATATGAAGCAGCAAATAAGGGCATACTTAAGGACATTACAACTCAAATAGTACCTAATAAAAACAAATCAGCTTATCATGTCGAACTGCAAACAGAAAATGTAGTTATTACAATAAATAGAGTACAAAGTAAAGATAAGACGGCGAGAAAAGCGATGTACAGATCTCTATTACAAAGAGACAATCAGTATTATATTAATTTTGATAAACAAGAAATTATTGAGGAACCTGGTTATTTAGAGCTTACACACCATCAAATTAATAGAAGAGTTGCTTTTGTAAATTTAGGAGTTCCTGATGGAAGCGGAAAATGGTTTAGTTGTATTGATCTTACTAAAGAATTACATCTAGTTGGCACATCGGAAGAAGATAAACAGAAGAATGAAATTTCAAGAGAACAATTAGTTAGATTTAAAAATTTTGCCCAAGGAGTGCACGAAAATGGGGGTAAGAATTAACGTAAATAGATCCTTTTGTCCTGATAAGTTAAAAGAGGGCCGCGAATCAAGAGGATTAACAATAAGAGAACTATCAGAGAAAATTGGGTTGAGGACTCATCAAGCTCTCTCCAAATATGAAAATGGTAAATCAATACCGCCTGCTGAAGTTCTATTAAGCATCATGAATATATTAAATCTTCCATATGATTACTTCTTTGAAGATGGATATAGGCAAATAGAAAAAGAAATCGTGTATTTTAGAAGTAAAGCTAACGCAACAGCAAAGTTAAAAAGAATTCACGAAATCAAGATTTCATGGCTAATAAGTATATTTGATTATTTGGAGACAATATTAGAATTTCCAAAATCTGATCTTCCAGAAACGAATATAAACCATCAAGAACATTTTATGCCTACAGATTTTAATGATATTGAAAATATAGCATCAGAATTAAGAAGGCAATGGGATTTAAATGAGGGGCCGATTTCAGATATTACACATTTATTTGAAAAGCATGGAATAGTAGTAAGTCTGATAAAATCTGAGGACTTTGCAATAGATGCCTGCTCTAGGTGGATTGGAAATAAACTTTTTATACTTGTTGGTAATGAAAGGTCTACTCCTTCAAGAATAAAGTTTACATTAGCGCATGAATTAGGACATTATCTATTACACAAACATGTAAAAAAAGAAGACTTTAATAAAAAAGAAGTTTATAAGCGTATGGAGGATGAAGCTAACTATTTTGCATCTTCGTTTTTAATGCCTGCTAAATCCTTTTCAGAGGAACTTATTAGTCATACATTGGATTATTACTTACTTTTAAAAAAAAGATGGCAGATTTCTATACAAGCTATGATATATCGTTCAAGAGAGTTAAATATAATAAATGATTATCAAGCAAGTTATTTGTGGAAGCAAATAGCGAAAAAAGGTTGGAGAACTCAAGAGCCGTATGATGATTTATTACAAAGTGAATCACCATTATTATTAAAAGAAGCAATTGATTTAATTATAGATAATCACGTTAAGACGAAGAAGCAAATTTGTGAGGAAGTTAGATTATGTCAATCAGATATAGAGGCTATAGTAAATTTACCTGTAGGATATCTAGATGAAAACAAAGGAAAAGGAACGGTTATTTCTTTTAAAAAAATTTAATCATGAAGATAAAGGAAGAGGATTGAATAAAAGGTTTATAATTTTATTCAATCCTCTTTTTATTGTGTAGATAATTTGGATTTATATAAACGTAATTAAAATTGAGTAAAGTTTGTGTGTACGCTTACTTTTTCGGAATTAGCTACAAAAGAAAAGTGTCAAATTCATTTTTATAAAATACGAAAAAGATTGATATATCTAAGGTGAAACGGAATAGGTGAATTTAACACAATCCAGATTATAGCTAATTCATTTTCAAGGATTAAAGAACATATTTATTCAAAACTATGCGAAAAGAGGCTGAAAAACGATGTGAAAAAATACAAAAATAAAAAACGCGAACTATTTGTGAACTATCTGCGGACTATTTGCGAACGATTTACGGACACGTTTTGGTTTTTAACATGATATATTTGTATTGTGAGAAGTGACGGAAAACACAACTCATAATGTTCCTTTATAATCTATATGTTGTCTAAACGGTTTCATAATGATGGCACATAAAATCCGAAACCAGCAGATGGTAATGATTGAATGGTACCGTTGTTAGGGAGAGCTTTTGCTCTTCTTCCAGTTACTTAAGAATGTTGAAATGAATGTATTGATATTAGGTAATTGGAAGAAGGTTAAAACTTCATTTACCGCAATTGAAGTATTAGTTAATAATTGCAACTAAAAGCATCTATTTGGATGTTTTATTTTAATTTATTAAGTATCCTAATTATTTATCGGTAAACGTTGTTTTGATAGTATAATTAGTTGTATATTTTACCAAATGATTAGGGGGATTGGCTGGTTTTGAAAAAGCTGAGTGATATAAAAAAATATAAAGATAGCTATTTTTTAATTAAGTTTTTAGAAGAAAAGTATCTTAAAGATTTACTAGAAGGTAAATTTTATATGAAGAATCTTGGTTTTTTTATAGACTTGGAGAAGAAGAAAAAAAACAAAGGGCAAGGAGATAAATATGAAGGTGCTCTTGTGAGAAAGCAGCAGGATACTCAGCTTGTTATTAATGGAAAGCATGTTATTAATGCCCAGCAGTTTACTGAGGTGAGGAGGTATAGAGATGTAAAGAAAATGCCTGTGTTTTGTTGTACAATCTTTAGAGCCTCAGATTTTGAAGTGGTTAATGAAACAGATTTAGCGGTATATGTAAAAATTATATTGAACGAACAACAAAAAAATAAGTTATTAGATGACTTTGGTAAAAAGGCAGTGCGTCTTCCAAAGGGTTTAATGGATAGAGTGGATGTAGAGTTAAGTAACCTAGGGTTAAGTGGGGAATATGGACCTGTAAAATATATAGATAATAATATAGGTTATATTGAAAGGGAGAAAGCGTTTAAAGAGTCTCAACCAGATATGTTATTTTGGAAAGATAAATATTTTGAGTATCAAAAAGAATATCGGTTTGTTATCACGGGTAAATTTATTGAAGACCATTGCATATTAAATATTGGTGATATTAGTCAAAGGGTAACTGTAATGGATACTACAGAGTTCTTTGAAGCATTAATTGAATTACCAAAATAAAAGCACCCTTTGGGTGTTTTTATTTTTGGTTTATAACAAGCATAATCAATAAGTCGATGGATAATTTGATAGAGGGTAATAAGGGGGGAAGGAATGGAATTGAACAAGATTGAAAAGGGAATAGTTATCGGAATAATCCTTCGTGCTTTTCGTAGTAGAAAGAAAATAAAACAGTATGTTGGATTAGAGCGATTGCCAGATGTAATCAAAGTGTTAGATGAATTACAAGCGAATACAACACTTGAAGAGAAAGAAGAAGCTATAACAAGTGTAATCAATAAGTTGATGGATGATTTGTTAGAGAAAGGTAAGGGGTGAGGTAATGAAGATTGATATTGAATTACTTCAGGAAGCCTTTATTAAGTTAGCAACTGAAGTGTATAAGAGAATTGTTCAGTTTGTTTCAGATTACTGGGAACAAATTGAAGAACTTACAGTAAAGTATATGGAGTATAAGCTAGAACAACCGCAACCGAAAGTATATGGATACGTTAAACATAAAGTAATGAAGTCACAGATTATAGATCGTAAGCCTAGATGTATAAGAGCAAGGACGGTGTGTTAACGATGGACTATATTAAGCTCATAAGAGAAGGTAAGCTTATGAAGTTCTATAAGTCTAAAGAATGGAGAGCACTAAGACTCAAGGCTTTACAGCGTGATAATCACGAGTGTCAAATGTGTAAGTCGAAAGGTAAATATAAAGCTGCTGAGAATGTGCATCACCTTAAAGAAGTGAAGACACATCCGTACTTAGCAATGGACTTAGATAACTTACAATGCTTATGTATTCGATGTCATAATGAAGTGCATGATCGATTAGATAAGAACGAGAAGAAGTTACCTAAGTTTGTTAATGAGGAACGGTGGTAGCTATGATAATTGTGGATGGTAGTTGGACATTCGATACCGATTTAATGACTCAATATGCTGATACTGGTAAGGATGAACGTACTTCATATGAACGTGACATGCTCACTCAGTTCAGAAAGTATTCTTATTGGCGTTATTGTCAGATAAGAGATTGCGTAAATCCAAGAAAGTGCAAACGTCTTAAACTTACTGATGTGAGAGAAAGATTACAAGAAGTGGAGAACTTAATATTCACAACAGACATTCTAAAGATTTCTAGTGAAGAAGTCTTTTTTATTTTGGATTTTATTGAAACTTATTTTGAATTAGTTTCTTAAACACCCCCCGGTCAAAAAGTTTGGCTTTTAGTAGGAGGACCATTCAACGGGGGGAGGAGAGCGGTTAAAACATTTTTGCGAATTAAAAAGTAAGAGGGGGGGTACTTGTGCGGAAACTATCAAAAAAAGCACAGATAAAGCAAGATTTATTACAACAATTGGAAAACAGTGATTTGCATGGCATGCACTACATTGATCTTGTTGATGACTACATGACGATGTTTGATGCAAAAAATAAATTAGCAAGAGAAATGAAAAAGAATGGACCAATGATTGAATGGAAAAATAGCGAGAGTCAAAAAGGGGTCAAAGCGAATCCAGCTACAAAAGAATTTCGTGAGACAAACAAGCGCATGACAGAATTATTAAAAGTGCTTGGTTTGAAAGAATCAGTATATGAAGGTAATGATGATGATGACGATATCTAGAAATCCAACTACATATAATTATCATCCTTACATCGATGAGTATATGCGGATGGTTGAGAGAGGAGAAATTCAAAGTTGTGAAGAACAAAAGCTACTTATGAAGTTTCTTCGTTGGAAGTTAGATCAATCGGATGTGGTAATTGATGCGGAAGCTATTGAAAAATCAGTGGAGAAGCCAGCCCCTTATTTTCCTTTTTCACTTTTTGCTTGGCAAAGGTTTTGTAATGCATTTTTTTACGGTGTACGTTATGCAGATGGGCGTCTT
This sequence comes from Bacillus sp. NEAU-Y102, assembly GCF_054788175.1. Lineage (NCBI taxonomy): Bacteria > Bacillati > Bacillota > Bacilli > Caryophanales > Bacillaceae > Bacillus > Bacillus sp. NEAU-Y102. The sequence continues at coordinate 9,804 of NZ_JBTWFK010000019.1, forward strand.
ATGTTTGATAGGTATTTGCTATTACTTGGACGTGGTGCAGGTAAAAACGGATATATAAGTTATGACAGCTTTTATATGATGAGTGGACACCATGGGATTAAAAATTATGATATAGACATTGTAGCAACATCCGAAGATCAAGCTAAGACATCATTTCAAGATGTTTACGATATTTTAGAAGCACCAAAATTCGCGAGGAAGTTAAAAAAGGTTTTTTACAAATCAAAAATACTTATAAAACATTTAAAAACAAAATCAAAGTTTGAATTTAACACATCAAATGCTCGTACAAAAGATGGTAAGAGAAGTGGAGCTGTTATATTTGATGAGTTACATGAGTATGAAGATTATTCCAATATTAAAGTTTTTACATCTGGTTTAGGTAAAAAGAAAGACCCAAGGATTTTTTATATTACAACCGATGGAAATGTCCGTGGTGGAGTGCTAGATGATATGAAAGAAGAAGCTCAAATGGTATTAAATAAAGAATTACCAGACTCCACACTATTTCCTTTTATATGCAAACTTGATAATGAACAAGAAGTTCATGATGAGTCTATGTGGGAAAAAGCTAATCCTTCATATAGGTATAACGAAAATTTACAGCATAAAATGCGCAAAGAATACCACGATATGAAACGGAATAGCGCATTACGAATTGAGTTCATGACGAAAAGAATGAATTTACCTGTTGAAGATACAAGGAAAGAAGTTGCTACTTATGATGAACGATTAGCAACAAATCAACCATTCCCTGAAAATGTCCAAGGGATAGAATGTATTGGAGCAGTTGACTTCGCGCAAATTCGTGATTTCTGTTCAGTTGGAATCTTATTTAAAAAAGATGGGAAACGATATTGGAAGCAGCATACGTTTATGCATCATACAGCGCCTAAGTTGCAAGATATTAATCCAGATATCATTCGAATTGCAATTGAAAAGGGATTACTTACTGTTGTTTATGACAAATCAATTAGTGCGGAACATGTACGAGATTGGTTCGTAATGATGAATAAAGAATACCGTATAAAAAAAGTCAGTATGGATTTATATCGTTCAGCTATTTTAAAAGAATCGCTTGAAGAGGCTGGCTTTGAAATTGAAATTGTTCGTCGTGGTCCAGCGACGCATAGTAAGCTTGCTCCACTTGTAGAAGAAGTTTTTATCAAACATACTATTATTTTTGGTGATGATCCGTTAATGCGTTGGTATGTTGGAAATGTCTATAAAGAAGAAAAAATGAATGGCAATATTGAATATAAAAAGGTTGATAAAGAGAAGCGAAAAACAGATGGTTTTTTCGCTTTTTTACATGCACTTAATTGTGACGGTGAGTTAAAAGAGGCAAATACTTTAACAAAAGAAAATGTTAGAAAGATATTTAAATCATTTAGTGTATAAAAGGTGGTGAGAATGTGGGATTAAGAGATTGGGTAAGAGGTTTTTTTGGAAGCAAGAAGACTCTGACTTTAGATTCATGTTTTTATGAGTTAGGAGTTGACTATTTCTATAAAAAGCTTGCTGTAGAAAGTTGTATAGATTTAATTGCAAATGCTTTAACAAGGTGTGAATTTCAAACTTTTGAAAAAGGGAAAGAAAAACGTGGTGAAAATCACTATTTATTAAACGTGCAACCAAATCAAAATCAAAATGCATCGGAATTTATGCATAGTTTGGTAAATCATTTAATCATGGAAAATGAATGTGTAGTTATTATGCAAAATAAGCAATTGTACATTGCAGATTCTTTTAATGTTAATAAGTTTGCATTAAAAGAAAATATATACAAGGACATAACTGTTGGTGAGCTTACTTTTGACAAATCATTTAATGAATCAGAAGTGTTTCACTTTAAACTCAATGATCGTAATATTATGCAAATTATAGATGGAATGTATAGTAGTTTTGGAAAATTGCTTGCATCTTCAATTGATTATTATAAAAGAAAGAATAATAAACGTTTGTTAATCAAAGGTGATTTTTTAAGGCCGCAAGATCCAGAAACGCAGGCAGCAATCGATGAAATGTTCGAGGGGCAGTTAAAAAATTGGTTTAATGCTGATAAAGTGGGTTCAGCTTTTCAATTACAAGATGGCTATACAATTGAAGACATGAGTGATAGTAAAAACGGTGTAGCAAATAACAGTACGAGCCGTGATATTAGTGATTTGATCAATGACATATTTAACTATGTAGCAGTTGCTTTTCATGTCCCAATAGGAATTTTAAAAGGTGATGTAGCGGACATTGAAAAGCAATTAGATTCGTTCTTAGCTTTTTGCATTAATCCAATTGCTGAATTGATCCAAGATGAATTTAACCGGAAGATGTACAGCAAAAAAGAATATATAGACCGCACATATTTAAAGATTGATACAACAAAAATTAAGGTTGTAGATATTACGAAACTAGCAACAGCATTAGATAAGCTCTTTGCAATCGGTGGTTTATCTATTAATGACATCTTAATTATTCTTGGTAGAGAGCCGATTGAAGAAAAATGGGCAAACAAGCGCTTTGTTACAAAGAATTATCAAGAAGCTGATTCATTGGAGGGAGGTGAAAAGAATGAGACGTTACAAAAATGAACAGTATAATCATCTAGCTAATGTCCAACATGCCTTTAAAGCAGAAACAAAAGCTGATTCGCTGGACATAACGATTTATGGTGATATTGGTGAATCATGGTGGAGTGATTCTACATCCGCAGTTGATATTGAAAGAACATTGAAAGCTACTTCAGCAAATGTTATTAATATCAATCTGAATAGTCCTGGTGGGGATGTATTTGATGGGATTGCGATTTATAATCAACTTAAAAACCATCCGGCAAAAATCATCATTAACGTAGATGGACTGGCAGCAAGCGCCGCATCTATTATTGCGATGGCAGCAGACGAATTAATTATGAATACAGGTTCTATGTTAATGATTCATGAAGCTTCTACATGGACGTGGGGGACAAAATTAGATATTCGTAAGACATTGAATGCTCTTGAGGGAATTGACAAATCGCTTGCGGATATTTATATGACCCGTTATCAAGGGGAACGTTCAGAAATTGAGACAATGATTGCGAATGAAACATGGTTTACCGCCAATGAGGCAGTAGAGATTGGATTAGCTCATAAAGTAAATGAACATGTAGAAGATGACGATGTGGTAGATCCAGAGGAATTTAAAAATAATGTACTTCAGAAATTCCGAAATAAAAATAAACAGCAGAATGAACCAGTAGCAGCAGGTTCAACTGAAAATATACTTAACAAATTTAAGCGCGCGTAAAGCAGTGCTTTTTTTATTGTCTTAAAAACAGGAGGGAATAAGATGACTATTAAAAATTTAGATCGTCCGGTAATCGAAAATAAAGATCAACAAATTAATAATGTAAAAGAGGCGCTTGAAACAGGTGATGCACAAGCGGTAGCGGCACGTATTGTTGCAAATATGGAGAACAATATGCAGCATTTTCAGGATATGATGAACGATGTAATTAATGAAGCACAACAAGCCAAAAATGAAAATTGGGATGCTCAAGTGTTGGCCTCTCGCGGTGTGCGTGTTTTAACAAATGAAGAAAAGAAATTTTATAATGCAGCAATTGAAGTTAAATCATTTAGCGAAACACATCAATTGATGCCGCCCACTGTTTTCGAACGAGTTTTTGAAGATTTAGAAAAGGAACATCCATTACTTTCTCTTGTTAATTTCCAAACCGTAGGAGCAAAGACACAATGGGTTGTTAGAAAAGAGGGCACTACGACAGCGTTTTGGGGTGATGTATGTGACTCAATTAGAGAAATGATTGACGAAGGTTTTGAAACAATTGAAGAAGGAATGTACAAACTTAGCGGGTTTTTAGTTGTATGTAAAGCTATGTTTGAACTAGGTCCTGAGTGGTTAGATAAGTATGTGCGTGCATTTATGAAAGAAGTTGTAGCAGAAGAATTAGAAAAAGTTATTGTTATGGGGACAGGGAAAAAACAACCAATTGGTATGATCAAAGATTTAAAAGGATCAGTAACAGATGGTATTTATCCAGATAAAAAGAAAGTTGTTTTAGAAGACTTTACTCCTGTAACAATCGGTAAAAAAATCTTAGCTCCTACTACTAAAGGAGGAACGAAACGCTATACAGGGGTAACGCTTATTGTGAATCCTTTGGATTATGCAACAAAATTTTTCCCGATTGGTGCAAAACGTAAAGATGATGGTACTTGGACATATGATAATTTTGGAGTGCCAGGTTTAACGATGGTCCAGTCGCCAGCCGTCCCATTAAATACAATGATCTCTGGTAAACCGAAAGATTACTTTATGGGAGTTGCTTCAGAACAACGTTTAGAGTCAGACGATACAATCCGTTTAATTGAAGATCAACGTTTATATCTAGTTCGTCAACTTGCAAATGGTCGTCCGTTAGATCCTGATTCGTTCACTGTATTTGACATTACAGCGCTAGAAGTGAAAGAAGGCACTACAACGCCCTAATCCATCCTCTCCTGTTGAAGAGAGGAATTATTCAGCATTAACGAAGGTAGAGATTCAGTCTTTATTAGATCAAAGTGGTATTGAATACAAGTCTAATGCAACAAAGGCTGAACTAATCACTTTATTAGAAGGTGATGCGAATGGATGAGCTTTTGAATGAACTAAAAGATGTTCTTAAAATCACCTGGAATGAAGAGGATGCTAGTTTAATAAAACTTTTAGAAAAAGGAGAGGCGTATTTGTCAGGGTTAACAAATGCGTCTTTTGATTTTTCAAAAGAGGTAATACCGAAAGATTTGCTGTTAGAACGGTGTCGGTATGTTTATAACAATGCAGGTGATGAGTTTGAAAAGAATTATAAAAATGAATTATCCAGGCTTATTTTAGATGTGGCTTTAGGAAAAGTTGGTGTAATCAATGGTTCAAAAATCGTATAGAGAGGCCTTAAATGACGGGTTTCTACAATATGGATATAAAAAAACAGAGCGTTCAGAAGAGGGGAAAAGAATAGGTGAGAAGTTTCGTGAAGAAGGAAAGCTTGCCTATAAAGTGATGTCTTTACGGGACAGTGATTACAAAATGGTGGGCGTTTTAACAACGGGATTAGATTTAAAAGTTAAAACACTGTATCCACCTTCTTTTAGAAAGATAAATAAAAATAAACTTAAGGTATTAATGGATGGAATCGAATATGACGTGATTAAAGCGGATCATGATTCTAACAAACAATACCTTTTCTTTTATTTGCAGCAGGCGGTGAAATCTCGTGAATGAAAAATCTAAAAAGCTTATGAAGGAGCAGAGAAGTGGTATTAAAAAAGCTCTTGAAGACGGATTTAAGCTTTTAGTTGTTGAGGATGAACTAGCAGAAGATGAGGAATCGCAATTAACAGAAGAGGGATACAACTGTTTTATTTTGGAATATGGTGAGTTTCAACCGTCTTCTAATGATCGTACAATTTCTCAAAGCATATATGTTAGTTATTTATCGGAAAATCAATCGAATTTAGATGAGCAGGTCATTGATATTATTTCGTGGGTTGGCAAGGTGAAAATGGTATCCTTTGTAGTTTCTAAAAGCGATCGTCTTCAAGTGAAAGATACAGATCGTTTTATTGATCGTGTTGTTTTTACGTTTAAGAGGGTGATTCCAATTGAGTGCATTTGAGCTTGATTATGAAGCGATAGAAAAGCTTGAAGAAAAAATGCGGTTATTACCAAATAAGATGGAACCTACAATCAATACCATTCTCCACACGGAAGGTATACGAATTGCAATAGAAGAGATTACAAAGCTTATTCCGGTATCTCGTTCTAAATGGAGTGTTCGAAATAAAACCCATGCCAAAGATAGCAACTGGTCCAAAAGCGAAAAGATGGATTTAGGTTTTAGGATATTAGCCCGTGGTGGGGCAGCTAATAAAAAAGGATCGTTTGGTTATCTAGTATTTCCGAACGAAGGAAGAGGTTCACATAATCCCTTAGAACAACGATTTGCGGAGCGTGGGATTGTAAACGCTAGACCAAGAATTTTAGCAGAACTACACAAAGGTGTAGATAAAGTATTGGAGGAGGAATTTTAAATGGTTAAAGTAATTGAAGAATTTGATTCCGTGTCGATTGCGAATGCAAGTATTCAATTTAAGAAGAAAGGAACGCAAGAGCCAGGAACGAAATTTGGATGTGTAGGATCAATTGAAGGGGAACCAGAAAACAAGGAAATGAAAAAAACATGTGGTGGCGTGACGTTGAAAAAGAAATCGAAAACCACGGAACTTAAAGTAACTGTTTCAGCGCATATTCCTGTTAAAGTAGCAAGAGATTATTTTGGTTTTAATACAACTGGATTAAAGCCGGGTGTATGGGCGTTCGGTAGTGATTCAAAGGGATATGATTTTGTATTTACGGCTGATGTAGTAGATGAGTATCAAGATGTTGTAAAACTTATTGCGTTTCCGAATTGCTCAAACTCCACTGGTTTTAAATTTGCTATTGCGAATGGTGAGGAAGAATTAGCAATGATGGAATTGGAATTTACAGCCTTACCAGATGATTTAAAGAATTTCTTCTATGAGGCGTTTGTGGATGAATTAGCAGATGCGACAGTTGCTCAAAAATGGCATACACAATTTAATTCAGCTCTTGTTAAAGGAACAACTTCAGCTTAAAGCCCTAGTTTCATACAGGGCTTTTTCTTTTGGATTTAAATGAGAAGAAAATGAAAGTGAGGAAATAGCAGATGAAAGTACAAAAAATAACATTAAAAGAAGTCGAATTTGTAGAAGTAGAAGGTGAGTATGAAAAACGTTTTATTAATAAACAGAACTATCCGGCGTTTTTAACCAATTACGCTTTGAAAAAAGGGCAAGAAGAAGGGCTTATTACTAGTTCAATTATTGCTGATATCGTGAAATTCCAAGCATTAGATGGATTAAGAAATGAGGATAATAAAGATTTATCAGCTTTAGAACAAATCGATCAAACAAGTATTCATAAAGTGATTTATATGGCGTTTAAAGGCGCAAACCCAAAAGAAAAGTTAACATTTGATGATTTCTTACAGAAGTATCATGATTCATTAGCAGAATCTATGGAACTATATACGAAGCTGGTTGTTGATGTAATTAGTCAAGATCCAAATCAATTTGCCGCAGCACTGAAAAAAAGTACAAATAGCGGCGGTAACGGTGAAAAAAAGTAAAAAATCCAGACATTAAAATTGAATGTGTGGAAGATAAATACGTCTTGTATTGTCTAGTTTCTGGAATAGATCCAGAGACTTTTTGGCATGAGCCAATTTCGTCTGTTGAGCGTATTTACGCAGGGATTACAGCGTTTGAAGCATGGCGTAACAATCCCAAGTAAAGGTAGGTGAGATAATGGCAAGAAATAATTCGGAAGTTGAAGTTATATTTAAAGCGCAAAATAAAGATTTTAATGATGCTATGAAGGGCATGAATCAGGAAACTAAAAAACTTCGTCAAGAAATGAAATTACAAGAAGAGCAGATGAAGTTAAATGCTACTGATTCAGAAAAACTACAAGCAAAGCTTCAAAACCTTTCCCAACAGTATGCAGTTGCACAAAGGGCGACGCAAGCAACGGCGGAACATTTACAACGTGCTAAAGAATTGTACGGAGAAAATTCTACTGTTGTAGCAAAACTAGAGTCAAAATTACGAAGTCAACAAATAATAGAACAACAGTTAGCGAATAGTATTAAACAAACTTCTGAAAGCTTAAAACAGGCGAGAGATGCTGAACAGGAAAGAACAAGTGAAACAGCTAAAGCGGCTCAAAAACTAAAAGAGCTAAAAGGACAGGAAGAGCAGTTGCAATCTTCTCTTTCTAAGTTGAATGCTCAATACGAATTACAAAAAGCAACGCTTGGTGAGAATGCTTCAGAAGTAGAGAAGTTACGTTTAAAAATAGATAACCTTGGAGAGCAACATACTGTTGCAGCTAGTAAAGTACAAAACTATCAAATACAGTTAGATCAAGCCAAACAGAAGTATGGCGAAAACGCTAGTGAAATCCAAAGATATGAAACGCAGCTTATACAAGCTCGTACAGCAGAACAGCAGTTGCAGAATCAATTAAGTGCGACGAATAGAAGTTTGCAGGAACAAGAAAACGCAACAAAACAATTAAAAACATTTTTTGATGCGACTGAAACGAGCGTAGACCATTTTGCAAATGCATTAGGGAATAACCTTACAAACGCAATACGAAACGGTACAGCGACCGCTAGGCAGTTAGAACAAGCGATTCAAATCATCGGTCGTGAAGCGTTAGGTTCAGAAGCAGATATTGAGAAATTACAGCGATCTCTTCATTCTATAGATGATGGGAACTCATTACAACAAGTTCGAAATGATTTGAGAGACCTTTCACGGGAAGCAGAAAGAGCATCGCACAGTTTTAAAGAATTAGATATCGGTTTAGAAAATATTCTTGGTGGATTAATGGCTGGTGGTGGTATTTCAGGAGCTATTGAGCAAGCGCTTGATACTTCTAAATTAAAAACAAAAATTGACGTTTCTTTTGAAGTTCCAGCATCCTCTAAAAAATCGGTAGAAGAAGCGGTTCGTGGTGTAGAAGCCTATGGTGTTGATGTAGAGGAAGCACTGGAGGGTACACGTAGACAATGGGCGTTAAATCAAACTGTCAGTGATAAAGCTAATGCTTCCATTGTAAAAGGAGCAGGAGCCATTGCAAGTGCTTATGCAGGTATAGATTTTACTGAGTTAATTCAAGAAGCGAATGAAATTGGTAATGAATTAGGGATAACTAGTGATACGGCTTTAGGGCTAACGAATCGTCTGTTGAAAATTGGCTTTCCTCCTGAGCAATTAGACATTATTGCTGAATATGGTGGGCAGCTAACACGAGCGGGTTACAATGCTGAAGAAGTACAAGCGATTATGGAGGCTGGTGTTGATACAGGTACCTGGAATTAGATTATAGTTCCCTTGTATGGCGACATACAATGAAAAACTCCTTTAATTCAGTGGAACTCTCAAATGAGACAATACTGAGCGAAGCCTTTTAATTAAGGAACGTGCAACGACTAGTCGAGAGACGTAGGGTGTAAGCAAACGACACTCGAAACGGGGAGCAACTCAAGTAGTTGAAGATATAGTCTAATCTATGCGGTGACGTATAGCAGTTCATAAGAGAACGAGCGTGATGTTGCGAATCACGTTGACTACAAATGATTGATAATCTCTTAGATGGATTAAAAGAAGGCCGTGTTAAAGCGGCTGAATTTGGTCAAGGTGTCGACAAGTCTATGAAAGAAGCTCTTGAAGGTACTAAAATATCGGCTGATCAGTTAGAAAAGTGGGGGCAATCTGTCGCTAAAGGCGGTAAAGAAGGTTCAGCAGCTATGACAGAGATTGCTAAAGCATTGGCTAGTATTGAAGATGAAACAAAGCGAAATGAGATTGGTGTTAAGCTTTTCGGAACGATGTATGAAGATCAAGGCCAGAATATCACCAATACACTTATTGGCGCTCAAGATAAAGTTATAGATTTAAACAAGAATCAAGAACAGCTAAATGAAATGATTAAGAAAATGGATGCCAGCCCAGCTGTAAAGTTTCAAAAAGCTATGAATGACTTAAAAATGGCACTTGAACCTGTTTTGGGAGTCATTGCTGATGTAATAAGTGCTTTTGCGGGCTTCGTTTCGGAACACCCAGCGTTATCAGCAGCTATAACAACAATTGTAACCGCGCTCGGGATTCTTGTTGGAGCATGTATGGCGTTAGCCCCAGTATTTGTCACCTTATCCAGTATAGCTGGTATATTGGGTGTAAGTATTGGGGCTGTTGCTGGTCCAGTTGCATTGTTAGTTGGGGGAGTAATAGCCGCATCCGCAGCTATTGCCGGATTGGTCATTTGGATGCGGAATTTGTGGCAAACCAATGAAGGGTTCAAAAATAGCATTACGAGTGTAATTGAAAGCGTTCAAAACTTTGGACACGCATTATCTTCACTAGGTAAATATCTATTCTATACGGCTGTTGATGGAGATTATTTAAATGATTGGATTACTCATTTGCCAAAAGGATTTCAAGATGCGGCTGAAATGATAGGATTGGCAGTTAGTAAGATACGTGAAGCATGCCTTCATCTTTTTGATGCAGTAAAAGCGGTCTTTTCGGGAGATTTTAGCCAGTTAGGTGAAATTTTTAAGATGATTGGCCCTACAATCGCAGGAGCAATTATTGGTGGGCTTCCTGGTGTGCTCGTCTCGGTATCTCGTTATTTACCAGCTATAGCGGAGTATTTGAATGCAAACTCAGGGATTATTCTTGAAACTATTACAAATATTTTTACCAATATAGCTAACTTTGTAACAACAGTATTACCGCAATTTCTAGAAGCGGGATCACAAATGATTTCAAACCTCGTGAATGGCTTGGTTGTAGCGGCTCCAATTATCCTAGAAGCCATTGTTGGGATTATAAATACAATTTCACAGATGATTGCTACCTATCTCCCTATGATTGTTCAAACGGGAATACAGATCATTCAAACTTTGATTTCTGGAATTGTACAAGTCTTACCTACACTGATAGAAACAGGACTTCAATTGATTTTAACCTTAATAAACGGAATCATGCAGATGCTTCCGCAGTTAATCCAAATAGCTGTAACGATTATTCAAACGATTATTAACGGAATTATGTCATTTTTACCACAGCTAATTGAAATGGGAATAAATTTATTAGTCTCATTAATTACAGGAATCACACAAGCTTTACCGATGATTGCTTTAGCGATTATTACAGTCATTACAACTTTAATTGAAGCCATTACAGCGAATTTACCTATGATAATTGAAGCTGGTGTTAAGGTTTTAACTAGCTTAATAGACGGAATCATTAAAATGCTACCGCAACTTATTGATTTAGCGATAAATCTTATAACCAAAGTAGCAGATACTTTATTAACAAACTTACCTAAAATAATTGAATCCGGTGTAAAGATTTTAATGGCCATTATTGATGGAATCGTACAAGTGTTACCACAACTTATTAATGCAGCATTAGATTTAATTGTCAAAATAGCATCCACATTAATTGCGAACTTGCCGAAGATACTGGAAGCTGGTGTGAAAATTTTACTTATGTTGATTGCTGGGATTGTAAAGGTGATACCGGAATTAATTGCAGCAGCATTAAAGCTAATTGTTACTTTAGCGGGAGAGTTAATTAAGAATCTACCTAAAATCCTTGAAGCTGGTGTTCAACTGATCTGGGCTTTAATAAAAGGTATCGTGAGTATGGTTGGAAAATTAGGTTCTACAATCGTGACAGATATTGTACCGAAGATTGTTGATACATTAAAGAAAATTGATTTATTCAAGATAGGTAAAGATATTATAAGTGGATTGATAGACGGCCTAGGTAGTATGGCTGGTAAAGTGTTAAATAAGGTGAAATCTATTGGTAACGATATTCTTGACGGTTTTACTTCCTTCTTCGACATCCATAGTCCATCTCGAAAAATGAGGGATCAGGTTGGTAAACAAGTTGGTGCTGGGCTTGCTGTTGGTATGGAACAATCAATGTCAACAGTTCTTGCGGCAGCTAAAAACTTAGCAAATTTAGTGTATACGGTATTAGAAACTACGTTAAATACTTTCAATAGCTCCACTTTAAACGACATGAATAATAATAATCCTCTTCGGAGTTATTTTGAGGCAATATTGGAAGATGGTGACTATCTTAATGATTGGATTACCCATTTACCCGTAGACATGAGGGATGCGCTTAAACAAGTTGGTAAAGAGCTTGAAGGTTATGATGTTAATAGTGGTATGAGCGAAAATAATCCTGTTGCTCGTTATATTCGTAGTGTATTAGAGAGTGGAGATCCTTTTCAAAAGATATTAGAAGAGGAATTTGTAGAGTCTGGAAAGTGGTTGGAGATAGGTAAGAAAGTAGCTGGTTTCAGAGAGCAGATTTTTAAAGATTTTTATAATGCACCAAACCAAAAGTCAACCAAAGGTAATGTGTTACAATCCGCACTTAATAACATTTCAAATATGGTTGATGATACTTTTAAAAAGTTAAATTTATATGGAATAAATAAACAAGATAACATCGCTTCTAATCTGTCTACGTTAGCGACAAGAGCAGTCCAACCGATTGTTCAACAAATTGACAGTGGTCCTGTAGAAATTAATTTTTATAACACAATTAATAATGAACGTGATGTGGATCGTATGTTTGAAAAAGCAAATGATTGGTTTGCTGAGCGTGGCCGTAATGTAAAAATAGGAATAGGGAGGACTTAAATTGCTAGACATAGGTATCGATAATCAGTTAGCAAGTGACTATGGAATATGTATGGTAGAACGCCCTGTTATTCCTACAGCAGAACAGGAAGTAGAACATATTGAATTGCCGGGTAGACATGGTTCACTTACAAAAAAAGGGGCGTTTAAAGACGTCCCTTTAAAAATAAAATTCAATATGCTTGAAGAAGAGAATATTAAGCCATTAGTTCGGCGCATGAAGGCTTGGTTGATGAATGGCAAGACACTATATTTTACAGATGATGATGTGTATCGAAAAATTAAACATGTTGTAGTAGGTGATATTGCGAATGAAATAGAAGAACACGGTGAGTTTGAAGTCGACTTTACGCTTGATCCGTTTGAGTATACAGAAAATGCAAACATAATGTTGAGTACTCCTGGAACTATTTATAATCCAGGTACAATGGAATCAACTCCAATGTTGTTTGTTGCAGGGAATGGTACATTTCGAATTTTTATTAATGATGTTTCTTTTCAGATTAAAGATGTAAATGGTTCTGTTGTAATAGATTCAGAATTATTAGAGGCATACAGTGGTACAGTATCAATGAATGATAAGATGATTGGTGGTTTTCCAGAATTCCAAATAGGAGAAAATAAAATAGAGTGGTCAGGTGCTATTCAATTTATTTCAATTCAACCAAGATGGAGATATAAATAATGATTACTTTATATAAACCAAATGAAACAGATTTTACGCATAACGGAATTGGTGTTTTAGATAAACATATTTATAGTGCAACTGTTGAGGAAGAACTCAACGGTTTATTTGTTTTTAATTTTAATTATCCTTTATTTGCTCCATATGGAACGAAGATTGACGGAATGAGCATCATAAAAGTTCCTACTCCTGATGGGGATCAGTTATTTCGCGTGGTGACTCCTAAAGTGAGCATGGGAGAAATCAAAGCGGTTTGTTATCACATTTTTTATGATTTAACGGAAAACTTGATTGAAGATATATTTATTCAGCCCACAAATGGTAGTGCGGCTATGGCTAGGTTATCATCAGGTTGTCAATATAAGCATCCTTTTACTTTTTATTCTGATGTAACAAATATATCCACCGCACGTATTGTTCGAAAGAATCCAGTTGAAGCAATGTTGGATACGAGCCAAGATAACTCATTCGTAAATCGATGGGGTGGCGAATTAAAAAGAGATAACTTTGATGTAAAGATGTTGAAAAGCCGAGGATCTAACCGTGGAGTAGTTATCAGGCATAAAAAAGATTTGTTAGGGTATGAGGGAAGTGTGGACTGGAAAAGCCCTACTACCAGAATTATGCCACAAGGGTTTGACGGATTGTTATTACCAGAAAAATATGTAGATAGCCCACTAATTAATAAGTATCCGCATCCAAGAATACGAGTAATTGAGTTTAATCATATAAAAGCGGCTATTGGTAAAAATGCGAATGATGAAGACGCAGTACCTCTAGAAGAAGCATATAAAAGGTTACGTCAAGCCGCTAAAAATATGTTTGATATTCAGATGGTAGATCAACCAAAAGCGACTTATAAGGTTGAATTTCAAGAGTTGTCTCAAACAGAGGAGTATAAGGAATATAAAATTTTACAGCGTGTCTGGATGGGGGATATTGTTACAGTTAAACATGAGGAAGATGGTATTGATATTCAAGCAAAAGTCATTGCGTATAAATATGATCCAATTAAAAAGGAATATATCAATGTAACCATTGGTAACTTTAAAGAATCTTTTACAGACGTTACAGGTAAAGTGGATCAAATTCAACAAGATTTATCCAATATGCCAGGATCTTTACTTGATGCGGCGAAAGAAAATGCAACAAAACTAATTAATTCAGGGTTTGGTGGAAATGTACGTGTATATCCAGACCGAATTTTAATTATGGATACCAAAAATGAAATGACAGCTTCAAAAGTGTGGCAGTGGAACATAAACGGGTTAGGTTATTCATCAAACGGGGTAAATGGTCCGTATGAAATAGCAATGACAAAAGATGGGCGTATTGTTGCGGATTTCATCACTACTGGAGTATTGAATGGAAATTTGATTCGAGGCGGAGAAATAACAGGAACCACTCTTAGAACTGCCAATGATTCCAATTATGTTTCTATTTCCAAGCAATTTATTAGATTAATGGAATCGTATATCACTCGGATTTTCATGGGCTATTATATAAATAATAATAATGTCATGCAACCCACTATTGTATTAGGTGGCAACAATGATATAACAGCCACGCAAGGTGCAGTGTTAGTTTATCAGCTAGATGGTTCTCCGAAGTCAGGGGGAATCGGAATATCGAATGGGTATCAAAATGGTGACCTAACAAGGGTCTATTTCTCAGCATCTCTTGCGTTTAATAAAAATGGCCATGCGGAACTAAGTTCGGATCAAAGCTTAGAACTCGAGTCAAAAGAATCCTATGCTTCTTTGAAGTGTCAAAATAATCTTTTTCTGGAAAGTAAAGCAGGTGGCGCTTATTTTACTGCAAAAGAAGGGTTTAACTTTCGCCAAAATGGAGATCGAATTGTGGATTTGAAGTTGACACCTGGTGGAGATAGTGACATCGTATTTCAGAACATCTTATTACGGAATAATAGAAATTATGAAAGTACCTATGTGCAAGTAAAAAGTGGTGGAGGAACTTATTTTAACGGTGTATTAGCAGCAGATTTTAAAGTGTCTTCAAAAAAGAAATATAAAACCAATATACGTGATATTAAATTTGACGCGTTAGAGAAGGTAATGGGGTGGGAGATTAAACAATATAACCTTAAAACAGAAATGGCTCAATTATATGATATGCGTATGAACCGTAAAGAAGGAGATCCACTCCTTACAACAAACGATATTACAACGCACTATGGAGTTGTACTTCCGGATGAATCAAAAGAAAATGGTGTTGGCTTATATGGAATGATTGCGCAGACTGTTAAAGCATTTCAGGAGTATGTAGCCAAAACAGATGCTAGAATCGAAGAATTAGAGCCAATAAAACCTAAAGGAAATATAAAACACAGGAACAAAGTAAAACGTCAAAGAAGACCGCCTAGACGCGTGAAAAGGAATAGTTAGAGAGAGGTGTAGTCATGCGAAATGAGGAAATTATTATAGATTTAGCAGATCCTGTGTTTACCAAAATAATTCGTTCGAGACAAAATGATAAAAACGGGTTGAAGATTACTGTATATGTAAGAGAGAAGGGGCAAAATGTTGATTTAACAGGGTATGCAGTGAAGTATGAAGCGATTAATCAAATTGGACTGTTCGTTCGGGATGATGCTCAAATAGTTGACGCAAAGAATGGCGTATTTTCATACACATTGTCCTCGCAAGCTGTTTCCACATCGGATGATTGGACAGCTTATTTTGTTATGGAAAAAAGTACAGAACGAATGAGTACACCAGACATTCGGATTACATTAAGGCGAGATGTGAAAGAAGGAAATATTAAAATTGAAAATTATATTTCTGAGTTTGAAATTATTAAGAAAACGTTGGACGAGTTACAACAGAAATTAAATGCTATGGATGTTGTTAAGAAAAGCGGCGATACGATGCCTGGCAACCTCTTGTTTGACAGGGCGGGTACAGCCAATACTAACAAAATAGCATTCTCTACGGCAGGAGTTGAAGAGCTCAACTTCTACCAAACAGGGGATGGTTATTACGGGATTAGGGATGTTAAAGGAAATCAAGGCGTTTGGGATTATAATCGTTACAATAAAACGTTTAATGTTTCCGCTAATACAAACCTTGTTAAGAAAGCTGGCGACATCATAAATGGATTACTTGAATTTAAGATTGATAACGCAATTGTGCTGGGAAGTCGTTCTTATAAGACAGTCATTCACAAAGGGGCGCAGGGAGAGCTGATTTTTGCTCCTTCTACAAAGGAACAGGGGGATACTTGGGATTGGTCTAAAAAAGTGGAATTTCGGACTGACGGTACAGTAAAACAAGCAACGGATACAGGATGGATTAACCTTCCTACAACTGGTGTAGAGATCATTGCTGATAGGATAATGAAGTACAAGAGAAGTGGGGAGCAGATATCTGTCATTGGATCAGTTAAAAATCCGGCAAATACAACTGTATTTGCAACACTTCCAGTTGGCTTTCGACCTGTGCAAAATATCGCTTTTCCGGCACTGGCATATGGAGCTGTACCAACAGTTTGTGAAGTTACAGTTAAAAGTGATGGTGGAATTTTCGTAAATGGTGTTCAGAGTGGAAATACCATTCATATTGCAATGAGCTTTTTAATTTAATTATTACAAATGAAGCGTGCATAAGCAGGTTTTTTATTTTGTATAAAATAGGGCTTTTGTATAAAAATTAGCCCATGCATTCACTTAAAAAAGGGTTGTCTCATACTATTTAGAGATTGCTTTATTAAGATTTCAAAAGGATGTGAATGTATGGAAGACGTATATGTAAAAGTCGACAGCCTAAAAGCAGAACAAAAAGAAATCATGCGAGATATTCGTAATTTGGAAACTCGTACGACGATAAATGAAAAAGATATTTCTACCATCAATAAGCAATTAGAAAAAATCAGTCTAAATACCACATGGATTTTACGTATTGTTATTAGTGCAATAGTTATGGCAGTTTTAGGTTTGATATTCAAAGGTTGGATTTAGGGTGTATATATAAAAGTATTTGTGAAAGAGGGACAAGTGTCTCTCTTTTTTATTTAGAAGAAGGAGGAAAGAATGTGGATCGCATTGATGTATTACTGAAAGCATTTATAGCTACGTTTGGTGGCTTCTGTGGGTATTTCTTGGGGGGATGGGATGCAACATTGAAAATTTTAGTGACGATGGCAGTTATTGATTATTTAACTGGCATGATTGCAGCAGGATATAACGGAGAATTAAAAAGTAAAGTTGGTTTTAAGGGCATCGCCAAAAAGGTGGTGCTTTTTCTTTTGGTCGGAGCGGCTGCTCAACTAGATTCAGCACTGGGAAGTAACAGCGCAATTCGTGAAGCGACCATTTTCTTCTTCATGGGCAATGAGTTACTTTCACTTTTAGAAAATGCTGGACGAATGGGTATTCCACTTCCACAAGCCTTAACAAATGCAGTTGAAATTTTAGGTGGCAAACAAAAACAAGAAGAGAAAAAAGGAGATGTTCAATAATGGGACACATTGTAGATATTTCAAAATGGAATGGTGGTATTAACTGGCCTATAGCCAAACAATACATTGATTTCATCATCGCTCGTGTACAAGATGGTTCAAATTATGCAGATCCATTATATAAGGGATATGTACAATCCATGAAACAACATGGCATTCCTTTTGGTAACTATGCATTCTGTCGTTTCGTTTCCGAGAATGATGCACGTGTAGAAGCTCGAGACTTCTGGAATCGTGGAGACAAGAGTGCAACAGTCTGGGTTGCTGATGTAGAAGTAAAAACAATGGATGATATGAGAGCGGGCACGCAAGCGTTTATCGATGAACTACGCCGATTAGGTGCTCAAAAAGTTGGTTTATATGTTGGCCATCATATGTATGCTCCATTCGGAATGGCAAATGTAAAATCTGACTTTGTATGGATTCCTCGTTATGGCGGGAATAGACCAGCTTATCCATGTGATATCTGGCAATACACTGAAACAGGAAATGTACCTGGTATTGGAAAGTGTGATTTGAATGAATTAATTGGAAGCAAGTCGTTAGATTGGTTTACAAATAAATCGTATAAAGAAGAAGGAGTGGAGATTATCGTGAGCAAACATAATAAGGTGGTTACTTATGAATTTGGTGTAAATTTAGTTCCTGAAATGATTCAAATGATGGATAAGCTTGGGTACACTTCAAAAATTGTTTCCCGCGGAGATCGTCAGGGGCTTGTTTATTTTGAGTCGGATTATCGTCAAGGTAGCGAGCTAGATAAAGCAACAGCGTGGTTAGATGCTAAAGGATTAAATTATTACTATACAAAAGAATAATTTTATGAGCAAAAATAAGTGCCGCCCTGAGGCGGCTTTTTTAGTTTATATCAACTAATTAATCGAATTTAAATTCCATATTTAAACCGAAAGCATCTATACAGTATACAGTTTCCAGCTTCGGTTCGATATGTAATACATTTATGTACATTTCTTGGACAACTCCTTCACGATAAACGGAAAACTACCAGCGATCCATTCCTTCACCATAACAAAATATAGGGAAAAGAAATTGGAACAACTGGTAGCCAAATCTGACGTGTTTATAAAAGTATCTGTAATAGAAGGATTTTAATCACAAACAAATAGGTAGATATATATATAAATAGAGAGTGGAAATAATTCGTACACTTACTACAATGGTCACATAGTTATGTTAAGGCTATATTGTACCATAAGTTGGTGTACCAAGAGAAACCGGTGCCCATTGTGCAGCGGTGCTTCCATCCTCTTCTTTGATACAGAACCAAAGTTTAAACGATTTTTCGCGATTTTTAGAGTCATTAAAGTCAAAAGTGACGAGCAAATCACCAGGACATCCATCTTTTGGTAGAGCTCCCAGGTCATTTGGAGTAAGACGAACTTGAGCTCCTTTGCTTGATTTAAATACACCACCACGCCCGGTTCTTTCTTGTGAAATTCCATAAACCCCAATGCCTTTCTCACTTTCACCATAAATACCAGTTCCTAATCCATTAGCTGGATCAATAAATGAATCGTAAATTGTAGGGTTTATGCTTGCATTACTTGTCCCAACAACACCTAGTCCTCCTAACTTTACAGCGCCAACTACGCCAGCCCGGTTTTTTCTGTTATGTTGACCAACAACCCCAACAATACCCTGAAAACCGTCTCCGAATACACCGAAATTCTCGCCGCGCCCGCAAACTCCAATTCCTGGTACAGGGGTAAACCTATCGTTACTTGGATTAGTGAAGCCCTCACCATAAACCCCACATTGCTTCCCCTGTACATTTATTCCATATTCCATCTTTATTGTTTTTGTAGAAAATGCAGCGAATGGAAATCCAGATCCAGCGAGTGGCGGGCCTACGGCAGTATATTGATCGTCATGTGGCATAAATAGTCCTCCTAACATTGTTTTGAATGCATCATGAATATAGTGACCTTACTTGTTATTCACTATCCCCCTAAAAATAAAAATCTACGGAAATAAATAAAAAATTAATATGCATTCAAGAATTTAAAAAATCACTAAGTAAGAATACAAATAGGGAGGACAATATGCCTGTAGAAGGATAAGACATAAAGAAATTCTAATTACATTAACATTTAAGTGGCTAATAAAATCAGCCACGAATTAATAACAAGTAGTGAAATCGTAGAAAAACGTTATCAGATAAACGTACATTTAATAAGACGTGTGAAACGAAATGAAACGAAATGAAACCATATAAAACGAAGGTGTATTTTTAGATCATATGTACCAATTGGGTACATAATCAGTATATCAAGAAGGAATGTGTGTATTATCTAAACAAAAAAGTGCTAACAAGTTTGCAAACGAACTTGCTAACACTTAAACAGAATAGACATAAATTATCGCCGATATGTCATCTTTGAAAATAGCTTTAATCAGTTACATCATACTTATACGAAATGTTCATAAAAACAGTCTTAATATCAAGAATATAATCATCCAGATATTCCTTTACTTTTCAGACGAAAACGAGGGATGATATTGATTTCTACCCCAGAGTTTGCATCAAATAATAAAAAAATACGGTTTGTAAAACTAAAAATGCAACAAGCTACAACCGGCATGAAATGGATTAAGATATTTAGAAATTTAAAAGATGATTTTCAAATAGGTGGAGATTTGGATTTAGACCATATTCTCCAATATCCGAAAGATTATATTGTCGGGGAAAATAAAAGGGTGTTATTTCCATACAATGAAAGAATATATAAAGTCCAAGGTACTAAAATAGAACCAGGTATAAAAGTAAAGGAAAGAGAGTATTTATTTAAAGAATTCCAGCGTAAATTCTCTTATTTCACAATACTTCCAGAATGTAAAAAGGTAGCAACAAATAACAAAAATGAATTATTTCCTTTATTTGCACCAAAAGGATTAGAGACATTAACATTAGAAGTTTGGTCTGAAAATATAGCGCTGGAAATAGAACAAGCATTACTTGATAGCGAAATTGTTTTGACTAAAATTGGTGAAAATTCTTATGTATTGAATACAGATTTCCCAGTATTATTAAAGATTGTGAGATACAATATTGAAAAGGTGTTACAAAATCCATATAAAATGCAATATTGTCAAAAATATAAAACAAATCTTGTAGATGATGTTACGAAAGCTGTCTATGCTACCGCGGGTGAGCGCAGTGATGCGACATTAGCATTAATCGCAATGAAAAATTGTGATGGACGCGAAAAAATTGATCCAAAACAAATCATTAGAGAGGGATTTGCACGAACAAATCGTATTTCAACATTTATTAATTTATTTATAGGCCAAAGTGTATCTCGTAAAACAATTGTAAATAGTGTTTTTAGTCTATTAGAACAAAAAGGATTTTTGAAGCGTAGTTGGAATAAGATAAATTTACCTTGTACATATGTTAATTTATCAATTGAACGAATATCGAAATTTGATTTCTTACCTATTCTTTCAAAAATAAAAGGAAAAGAAATTTTATATAAATTATATGGGAATACAGAGTGGCAAAAGATTGATTACGTATTATTAAATATAAATAAACATAATGCATTTTTATCACAACCATCAAAGAGAAATGATATGGGGGCTCTTTTTAAACAATATGTTTTCGAAACATTAATGGAAATTGTACAATATGCAAAAGAACAAAATGAACAAGTTTACTTCATTGTAGATGCAAATTTGAGAAAATATTGGATAAAAGAGTTACAAAATAAAGAAATTAATACAGATATTTTACCTGATATTGTTCCAGAGGTATTAAAGGTTCCCAACTTAAATATTATTAGAATAAATACAGGTTTTGATGTACCAAGCTACGGTGTAATAGAATGTGATGATGCTCTAGATAGAATAGGCTTATATGCAGATCAAAAAGGGATGTATTATAGCACTGGTGAATATTCACTTAATTGTAGTGAAGTTTTTCAGCGATATATAATTGAAATTCTACCATTAGGTGTAAAACCTGTAGAAAGGGATTATATCGCTAAAATGATACATTACATGTGCTGTAATTCTAGTATGCTTTCGAAAAAGAATGTACACATGACATATTCCGTACATATGGAAAAAGTAATAAAGAGTTATATTTCTGACATAGATGCAAGAGAATTTAAAGAATTTGATGATGAATTGGATGTAGATGTAGTAAAAGTAGAAAAGAAAGATTCAATTATTCTACTTTAAATACTAGTAAACAAATCCTGCTCGTTATATCGATCAGGATTTGTCATTTTTTTATGCAAATAAGGATATCATTTGTCAAGTATCTTTTCGTTTACATATTTACTTTATGTGCAGACAGGATTAATATGTTTTTTAGAAATACAAAAACTATACCAAATGGAAAAGCGATTTTTATTAATTGAAAAAATTTGAAAGGAATGGGGAATGGTGAAGAAATTAGATGTGCTCTTAATGCTACTGAGCGTCCTCTTTCCAATTGCAGGACTTACAAAGCAAATCCCTCTAGAACAATCTGTATATATTGGAGGGCTTTTATTTTTTACTAGTTTCGGTAGTTATTTTGCTAAAAAGATGTATTCACGTATATGCAGCTGGATAGCGTATGCGCCATTTATAACATTACTGTTAGTTATTTGGCATCAGGATATTACAACAAGCTCAATCATAGTAAATGCGAAAATTGCTGCATGTGTCGCGTTAATTCCATGTTTATTTCGTTTTCGTACATATGGACTTACTTTGGGATTATTCTCATTATGGGCCGCTTTACTATGGGATATAAAAGAAGTACAGTCGTTAGTCATACTTGAACGCATGACGAGTTTAATGACAAGCCATTATGTATATATATTACTATTAATTGGAGGACTTGTATTAGGAGGATTACTTGCGATGTTCATTCACCGCAAAGAGAAAGATAATAATAAAGAAAATATAAATCTACTTGGACCAAAAAAGAAACGCAAAAGATTATCATTTAAGATTCGTCTTCCGAGATTACCGAAATTAAAGATGAAACTATTTAAGTTTGGTGGGAAAGAATCTAAAAGTAAAATTCCAGAAAAGATACATGAGCATAAGTACGAAGAACCAGTTGCAACATATAAAATGACAGAGAAAATAGATCCATACAAAGAAAATGAAGTTCAAGGTCAAACAAGGATGGAACGCCGAAGAAATAGGTTTAATGCATAATGAAGTTTAATAACCCCGTAATGACTTATCTTAATATTGATAAATCATTACGGTTTTTTTATGTAATTAAATAAAGGTTGCTAATGAGGGGGGGATAGCATATTTTATAGGTGAGAAGTTAAATAAAATAAGGGGAGGATAAAATGCTTATCATTACATATATATCTGCTTGTATATTATTCTTAGTTAGCTTTTTACATGTATATTGGGGTTTCGGAGGTAATTGGGGGACAAATAGTGTTATACCAACTAAATCAGGGGAAAAGGCGTTTACACCTCGTGCCGGAATGACATTGTTCATTGCATTATTATTAAGTATGGCAGCGATAATTTTGTTGCAACAAGCAAATATTGTTCATTTTGCAGTTCCTAATGTTATTATTCAAGTCGGTTCCTGGATTTGTATGATCGTCTTTTCTATTAGAGTAATTGGTGAGTTTAATTATTTTGGTATCTTTAAACGACAAAAAGATACGCACTTCGCTAGAATGGATACTGGTTTATATATTCCACTTTGTGCATTTTTATCTTTATCTTTCTTATTAGTAATAATTTTGTGAGTAAATAATAGTAGTTTCTTTTCTCAAAATATATGTAAACGTGAGAAATCCAAGAGTAAATAAAAAAGGGTGTAAGCGCCTTCTTGTCGAAATGTAAATTATTATGAAAGGCGGTGACACTATGAAGTATGTAAAAGTTAGTATGAATGGTGGAAGTGAACACAAATTTTCAATGACTTTAGATCGGTTTGAAGAACTTATTACTACAGAGAATGGGATATTAGAAAATAAATTAGTATGTATTGAAAATGTAATGATTAATCCTACTAATATATCTTCTGTAGTTGAAAAAATTGGTGTACCGGCTAAGTTTATGGAAGCTTAAAATCGTTAGATAAAAAACATCCCCAATGGATGTTTTTTAATTTATAAATATGAAATTGTATAGTGAATATTTGAGTAGATTTTTTTAGCAATGACTATGCATATATTAAGTACCTGAACATGGTGCTTAATATATGCACGAAATAATAAGTACAAGCATATATTATGTAGTAGGACAAGATCTTCGTGTCCTACTTAATACTCAGAAAAAACCTCTAATCACATAAGAGCATCCAATTGCAGGGTGCTCTTATTTTTGTAAAAATTTACTGCAAGCCTTATTTTATAGTAGGATGCAAGAATAAAGGGCTATTTTTAAATAATGTTCTTTAGCCTTTAATGTTAAATTTATCTTTAACATTAGTAAATATTAAAAATAATATGATAGCAGAAATTAAGTTAGATAAGTAGAAATCTTGATGAAACAGTAGTTCGAAGATGACATAGAAAGTAACGAATAAGGCGATAACAGGTAGTATGCAAATAAATATAAATCTCCAATTTTTTAAGTAATGTCTATAATTAGTAAGTACTTTCTCCATAAATGTAGCTCCTATATTTTTGTTTTTATATAATTATACATTTAGATACAAGGATTTTCAAAGTAAAAATATTTAGCAATTCAAAAATATAAGGAAAGTATTTGTTGAAAATCCAGATTGCTCTAGCAATCTGGATTTGACTTTAAAGAACTATACTAAAATGATACACTATAATCTACGTTATTTTTGAAATGAATAGAGGGATTTGTGTGATAGATAAAATTAAAAATGCTGTAGAGGATATGTACGAGGATGAGGTTAAAGATTTACTTCAAAGTATTCTCATACAGTTAAACTTATTAGAAGAAAACTATAGTGAAGATACAATTAAAAATTTGATGGATATTCCGAAACAATTAACGAGTAATCCTACTTATAAAAGAAATGTAAAAGAAAGTACGCACGTACATATTGCTTTTGATGATTCAACGGCTGGTTGCTTAACATATATGTTAAGTCAAGAAGAATTATTTGAAGAGAGTGTTGTTGCTTTTTCTGAATTCTTTTCAATTGGACCGATATATAAGTTGCATACGAATGGGGGGCAACTAGCAAGACAGAAGTGGTTAATAAATAATTTAACTGCTTATGATAGTTATTTTGAAGAAGAATATTTATCAAGATTTATAGCAACTATAGAAGAACTACATACTATTCCTGTTGAAACGCCTATTACAATTTGGAAGGCTGATAATGCACATGAACATGTAGGCCTAAGTTTTGTAATGGCACAATTAAAGGATAAGAAAAACATTCGAGTTATTAATACATCTGAAGCAAGTCGAGAAATATTAAAACAAGAGTATGATATTCGTGGAACTGGAGAATTACCACCTGAAAGTTTAGCTCTATTCCAAAAAAGTTTTGCAAAGTTACCTTATTTAACTGAAGAGAAGCGAATGAAGTTTGAACATGAATGGGATAGAATATCGGGAAGCGTAGAATGTTTAAGAGTGTGGAAAGAAAATGAAGTATATTCTGTACAAGAAGATTATTTTGATCAATTTATAATTGAATGCGCGAAAAGTGTGGGTGCTGATCGAGAATTCCTCAAAGCTCCTAGAGTAATTGGTGAAGCACTTGGTCTTGTTGAACAATTGGTTGGAGATACTTTCTTAGAATATCGCTTGAAACAATTAATTAAACAAGAAGTATTTGAATTTGAAGGTTCGTTAGATGAAATGCGTTTTTATAGTGTGAAGTTAAGGAAATAATAAACACCTTCTATTTTTGAAAGGCTCGTATTTTTAATAATACGAGCTTTTTAAGTTGAATTTGGGCTATAACATAAGCTTCCCAGAGAGGGCATATCACATATAAATGTTAAAGGTAATGAATGAAAAGTAGGTGATTTGTTAATATGTATAACCAACAAAATTATCCATATGATCAAGCGATGTATTATAATCCACAAAACTACGGGTATGAATCTGTAGATGAAGCGAGAGATATGGAACAAGAAGATTACAGACCAGATGATGCGGAAGATGCTCCAACGTCACCACCGCCGTCGCAAGCTCCGTCGTTACCGTCTACCTTTGCGTCTCCATCTCAAGCGGGCAATATGAAATCATGGATGTGTAATTGTCTAGGAAGATGGGGCTATTTACGTTTACATCGTCCTGGTCCTTTCGGAAGGGACTTATGGTTCTTTCCGACTGAAGTGAGAAGAAACGGAGTATCAGGTTACACTTGGCAAGGTGGTCGTCGTCGTAAAGTAAGTTATCGCTATCAACAAATTAGTAATTTTATGTGCTTCGCATAAAGAGTAGTGGGAGAGTGAAACGATTTTACTCTCTCACTTTTTTATTTTTCAATATAGGAAGTAAGATTTTGGTTAAAAATTTACAATTTTCACGTTTTTATTAGAGTATAATGCATATGTTGGGTTGGTTTTCAAAAACAAATGAGAGTGAGGGAATACAATGTCAATGAAAAACAAGGTTGGACTAAAAATAGAGGAGGGCATTAATTTAGCTTCAGCTCAATTTAAAGAAGATGCGTATGAAATTTATAAAGAATCTAGAAAAATGCAACCTATCTTATTTGTGAATAAAACTGAACTAGGTGCGGAATGGCTTATCACAAGATATGAAGATGCTTTGCCACTTTTAAAAGATAGTCGCTTAAAAAAAGATCCAGCCAATGTATTTTCTCAAGATACATTGAATGTGTTTCTTACTGTTGACAATAGTGATTATTTAACTACTCATATGTTAAATTCAGATCCACCTAACCATAATCGTTTACGATCACTCGTACAAAAAGCTTTTACACCGAAGATGATCACGCAATTGGAAGGAAGAATACAGGATATTGCAGATGATTTGTTAAATGAAGTCGAGCGAAAGGGTTCATTAAATCTTGTTGATGATTATTCGTTCCCTTTACCGATTATTGTAATAAGTGAAATGCTTGGCATTCCAAAAGAAGATCAAGCGAAATTTAGAATTTGGTCTCATGCTGTCATTGCTTACCCAGAAACACCAGAAGAAATAAAAGAAACTGAAAAGCAACTATCTGAGTTTATTACATATCTTCAATATTTAGTTGATATTAAACGAAAAGAGCCAAAAGAAGACTTGGTGAGTGCTTTAATACTTGCAGAGAGTGAAGGGCATAAACTTAGCGCTCGGGAACTATATTCAATGATAATGTTACTAATTGTGGCGGGACACGAGACAACGGTAAATTTAATAACAAATACGGTATTAGCGCTCCTCGAAAATCCAGATCAATTACAGTTATTAAAAGAAAATCCAAAATTAATTGATGCCGCTATTGAGGAAGGACTACGATATTATTCTCCAGTTGAGGTTACAACTTCAAGATGGGCAGATGAACCTTTTCAAATTCACGACCAAACAATCGAAAAAGGAGATATGGTTGTCATTGCCTTAGCTTCTGCAAACCGTGATGAAACTGTATTTGAAAACCCAGAAGTATTCGATATTACTCGGGAAAATAATCGTCATATTGCCTTTGGTCATGGTAGCCATTTCTGCTTAGGCGCTTCACTTGCTAGGTTGGAAGCAAAGATTGCTATTACTACTTTGTTTAATCGAATGCCTGAACTACAAATAAAAGGGAATCGTGAAGAAATTAAATGGCAAGGTAACTATTTAATGCGTTCTTTAGAGGAATTGCCTTTAACTTTCTAGAATAGTAAAAGGAGACATGCATACATCGAAAATGATTTACATAGAGTATGTATGTGTTATTTAAATTCGAAACGGAAGGGTGAAGACATCCCAATGATCAACTAATTCTATTTGTAAGAGATCTTCGTTAAAAAACGAAATATTCTTCTGAATAGGGTTAGTCTGTACATTTATAGAAAAGGGATGTATTTCGCTCTGCGAATATATAGTCTTTTTATATGATTTGTGCTGCCTCCTGTTCAGAACATGAAATAGGAGGCTTTTTTATGTCGACAAATGTAGTAACGAAACAAAACAATGGGGTATCACAAGTATTAAAAAATCGGTTTGTTCAAGGGATTTTAGCATCAGCATTATTTTTACAAATAGGAATATGGGTTCGAAACTTTGCGGTATTATTATATGTAATGGAAATGACAAAAGGTGATGCTTTTGCTATTTCGATGATTTCAGTTGCTGAATTCGCTCCAATTTTTATTTTTTCATTTATTGGCGGTACTTTTGCTGATAGGTGGAAGCCAAAGAAGACAATGATATGGTGTGAGACGTTAAGTTCCATTTCAGTATTCGCTGTATTAATTACGCTTATGTTTGGAACGTGGAAAATTGTGTTTTTTGTGACACTCATCTCTGCAATCCTTTCACAGTTTTCACAACCATCTGGAATGAAGTTGTTTAAACAACATTTATCAACGGAACAAATTCAATTAGCAATGTCTATATATCAAACGATATTTGCAATATTTATGGTATTAGGACCAATCCTAGGGACATTTATCTTTCATAGTTTTGGAATTTATATTTCAATCATCATAACAGGCATCTCGTTTTTACTTGCGGCAGTTGTATTGTTATTTCTTCCGAAAGATCTTGAAAACGACGTAGAAAAGAAAGATATCACTCTGTTGCAGGAGATGAAGGATGGTATTAAGTATGTCAAAAAGAAAAAAGCATTAACTTTGCTAGGGCTTTGTTTTATGGCTGCAGGACTAGGTATAGGATTAATTCAGCCATTAGGTATATTTATTGTGACTGAGCAGTTAGGATTATCAAAAGAGAGTTTACAGTGGCTACTAACAGTAAATGGTGCGGGAATGATTGTTGGCGGAGCATTAGCGATGGTATTTGCGAAAAACGTTGCTCCGCAAAAGATGTTAATTATCGGTATGCTTGGTCAAGCAATTGGTATTAGCATTATAGGGTATTCTACAAATTTATGGGTTACACTTACAGCGCAGCTTTTTAGTGGTTTAGCTCTTCCTTGTATCCAAATTGGTATTAATACGCTTATTATTCAAAATAGCGATACCGATTTTATAGGTCGTGTAAATGGTATTTTAAGTCCACTATTTACCGGTTCAATGGTAGTAACGATGAGTATAGCTGGCTCATTAAAAGAGATGTTTTCATTAAGTATGATGTATGAAGGGACGGCTTTACTTTTTATAATTGGATTATTGTTTATTATACCTATATACAATTTAAAGCCAGTAATAGCGATAGAAAGTGAAATAAGTGGTAAAGGAAGTGCTGTACAGAATGAATCCTAATCCAAATATTAAATACCCTATTGAAGGAAATCAAAACGTTCAATTTATAAAAAATACAATAACAAAATCTAATATACTTGTTGGTGACTATTCTTATTATGATGCGAAAGATGGAGAAAAATTTGAAAATCGAGTATTACATCATTATGAATTTCTTGGAGATCGCCTTATTATTGGAAAGTTTTGTTGTATTGCATCTGGAGTTAACTTTATTATGAACGGAGCCAATCATCGGATGGATGGATTTTCGGCATATCCATTTAATATATTTGGAAATGGGTGGGAGAAGTATACACCTAGTTTGTCTGATTTACCTTACAAAGGTGATACAGTTATAGGAAATGACGTTTGGATTGGTATGGATACAACAATTATGCCCGGAATAAAAATAGGGGATGGTGCAATCATTGCAGCTAAATCTGTTGTGACTAGAGACGTCGCACCATATACAATTGTTGGTGGAAACCCTGCAAATAAAATAAAAGAGAGATTTTCAAATGAAACAATTCAAGAATTATTGCAAATTCAATGGTGGCATTTTGATATTGAAAAAATAACTGGAAATATTGATGCTATTGTACGCGGAGATATTGAACCATTAAGAAAGCTAAAAAGGGAATAAAAAATGGATGACAAATAGTATCATACCTCCGAATTTTGTTAATGATAATAGAACAAGGAGGTGTGATACTATGGCACAAGACGTTTTATGTGAAGTAAACAACTGTAAATTTTGGGCGAACGGTAATAAATGTAGTGCAGAGGCAATTTACGTAGTAAGTCATAAAGGTAAACATGCATCTACAACGGAAGAAACAGATTGCAAAACATTCGATCCAGAAGTGTAAATTGTTTAAGGGTAGCCAAATCGTGGTTGCCCTTTTATTAATGATAGTATTGATAATAAATATCATTTTCATTCATTGATTTTAGCTTTTTTTTTTATTTTTTCATATTTTCTTCATAAGTGATGTAATCCAACTCAATTCATGTTCAATTCGTGATTTACTAAATTCAATGACTTCAGTAATAAAGGGTGAGGTAACCTCTAGAGACTGGATAGCGGTAAGTTGATTATGTAGTACGTTTTGACGTACAGTCAAAATCTCTTTTCTAGCTTCATATTCAAGTTTTTCAAATAGTGCGATACGAACAAGAAATTCTGCATTATTTGTCGCAAGTTTTTCGGGAAACTCTCGTAACATTTCAGAAAAAATTTCTTCTCCTGTTTCTGTTATATCGTACATATTTCGATTTGGTTTTCCAACTTGTTTATGTATTTTTTTCGTTATAGCACCCATATTTTCAAAGCGCCGAAGGGCAGGGTAAAGCATGTTGTGATTTAATTCAAAATTCTCACCTAAACGATTTTGAACATTTTTTTTGATTTCATATCCATGTTTTGGTCCTGTCGTTAATTCTGCTAGTAGTAAAATGTCAACGTACATAAAAATCCCCCTTATATATTTCTCAAGTTCTCTAATGAAAAATCTCCTTTAGTATATGTTAAAATAACATATGATAGTTTATACAACTTTGAACTGCCGACCTATCACTTTTATTGTAAAAGAAAAGGGAGGAAAGAACTATGGCTTCACCTGAAAATGTTATTTTAGTTCATGAAATTTCAAAGCTGAAAACAAAAGAAGAATTATGGAATCCATATGAATGGTATCGTTTGATGAGGGATAATCACCCAGTTCATTATGATGAAGAGCAGGATGTATGGAATGTTTTTTTATATGATGATGTAAATCGTGTTTTATCAGATTATCGCTTATTTTCAAGTAGAAGGGAGCGCAGACAATTCTCAATCCCTCCATTAGAAACTAGAATAAATATAAACTCTACAGATCCACCAGAACATCGCAATGTACGTTCCATTGTTTCTAAGGCATTTACTCCAAGAAGTCTAGAACAGTGGAAACCTCGAATACAGGCTATCGCAGATGAACTTGTACAGCATATCGAAAAATATAGTGAAGTTAATATCGTTGAACAGTTTGCTGCACCTTTACCTGTTACCGTTATTTCCGATTTATTAGGAGTCCCTACAACAGATCGTAAAAAAATTAAAGCATGGTCTGATATTTTATTTATGCCGTATAGTAAAGAAAAGTTTAATGATCTGGATGCGGAGAAAGAGATAGCATTAAATGAATTCAAAGTATATCTTCTACCGATCGTTCAGGTAAAGAGATATCATTTAACTGATGATATCATTTCCGATTTAATTCGAGCTGAATATGAAGGCGAAAGATTAACCGATGAAGAAATTGTAACCTTTTCATTAGGTTTACTAGCGGCTGGGAATGAAACCACTACAAATTTAATTATTAATAGCTTTTATTGCTTTTTAGTAGATTCACCTGGAATTTATGAAGATTTAAGAAAAACCCCTAGCTTAATTTCAAAAGCGATTGAGGAAGTATTACGCTATCGCTTTCCTGTTACATTGGCCCGGAGGATTACAGAGGATACAAATATATTTGGCCCTTTAATGAAAAAGGATCAGATGATTGTTGCGTGGGTTAGTGCAGCGAATTTAGATGAGAAAAAATTTTCACACCCCTCTCAATTTAATGTACATCGAATAGGAAATGAAAAGCATTTAACCTTTGGGAAAGGTCCTCACTTTTGCTTAGGAGCACCACTTGCACGTTTAGAAGCTGAGATTGCATTAACTACCTTTATAAATGCTTTTGAAAAAATAGAGCTATCTCCATCTTTCTGTTTAGAAAAATGTATATTGGAAAATGAACAAACATTAAAATACTTACCTATTCGATTGAAAGCCAAATAAAAATCTCAACAAGGTGCATACATTTGCATCTTGTTTTTTGTTTCTCAATTGTGAGTTTCAGGTAATTACCTTAATATGGAGTTGTATAAAACGTAGAGGAGGATTCCTATGTTGACTTGTAATGGAAGTAAATCATTTCAAAAGTTTATTAAAGGTGTTACAGATCTTATGGAAAACGGTTTATTTGAAGAAGAAATAGTGTGTGGCATTGAAAAGTTACTAGAAGAACTTTTAGAAAAGAAAACATGGCTTCCGTTAGATAAACAGAAGGCGAATTCGACTCAATATGCACGACATTTATTGTATGAGGATCCGCTCAAACGTTTTGAAGTACTAGCTCTCGTATGGAAAGATGGACAATCTACACCTTTACATGATCATGACGGCACATGGGGGGTAGAAGGCGTCTTTTCAGGAAGGATAATGGTGCAGAACTTTATACAAACGAAACAACTTGGAAATTCACTTGTTTATTTAACACATACAGGAAATCTATATTTGGGAGAAGGAGAAACCGATAAAGTCATTCCACCTGCGGATTGTCATATTCTTGAAATTAGCAAAAAGGAAAGCGTTATCACAATTCATATCTATGGAAAACGGTTAGAAAAGTTTAAAGTATATATCCCAACTGAAGAAAAAAATGTGTACATGTGTGAGACAAAATACATTAGTTATAATTCATAGTTTGAAATCCAAAGCTTTTTAAAAAGAAAAGCTTTGGATTTTATTTTTAATTATTTCTTGACCTGAAACGCTTTTCATAAATTATAAATAAGAAGTACCTCACGAGGATTGTATGAAAACGATACCTAATAATTAATTAGAACTCGTGTATTTATAGAAAGTGGTGAAGAAATAATGAAATTAATCGCAATTGATTTAGATGGAACTCTTCTTTCGGGGAATAAAATGATTAGTAAAGAAAATGCAGAAGCAATTCGAACATGTCAAGAAGCTGGCCATGTTGTAGCAATTTGTACTGGACGTTCTATTGTTGATATTGAACGATTATTGTTAGAAGTTGATTTAGAGTGTCCAATCATTGCGGAAAATGGTGCGCTTATATATAAAGATAAGAAAATGATGAAGAGATATCCAATTCAAAATATGCAGGCACTTGAAATTGTGGAATATCTTGAAGAGAATGGTTTATATTATCAGCTTTATACTGATAAAGGTGTGTATGTACCGGATTATGGAGTAGAGAGTGTACGTAATGAAATTGAGTATGTGAAGAATTCAAAAGAAAATTTCGACTTGAAAGAGTTAAAAACAATCGCAGCATTATATCTTGAGCATACAGCGTTTCATAGTGCGGAAAGTTGTAAGCCAATTGTAGAAACAGATATACATGTGCATAAACTATTACCATTTTCTTATGATATTGAGAAATTAAAAAAACTAAAAGAAACATTTATTCATAATACAGATTTAGCAATTACATCTTCATATTGGCACAATTTAGAGATTAATCATAGAGATGCTCAAAAAGGGAATGGATTATATACTTTAGCAGAATATCTTAATATTCCAGTTGAAAACACTGTAGCGATAGGTGATGGGCTAAACGACGTTTCTATGATGGAAAAAGCGAACATATCAATTGCGATGGGTAATGCAGTTGAAGAAATAAAAACAATCTGTAAATACGAAACGTTATCAAATGAAGAACATGGTGTGGCACATGCTTTATATAAATATGTAATGTAATTAAAAAAGAAAAAAGAATCCAAAGGGATTCTTTTTTCTTTTTTATTAGGGGTAAGGTATTCTATGAGATTCATAGAAGCCTTATTACATTTCATTATATAGAATATATTGGAATAAATGTTTATATTTTTCGTGAAATTTGTGAATATTTTATGAATTTTATACTTGTTGCATTTTTATACCGTTATTAGTGACGCGTATGACCCTCAAGGAAAAATTCAGTGAATGTAAGGAGGAATGAACGAAATATCTACTAATTAAAGGTATATTCAGTATATACATTCTTTTCTTATTTTAATTGAAAAATAAAATTTGTGCGAATAATTATTCTACAGCTATATACCTACACTAGCTTTCTTCGTATAATGGAGAAGTATGAATTTTAGATTTGTATTAATTTTACATATTGAGGTGAAAAAGGAATGAATTCGCGGCTAATGGAACTTATTGATGTGAGTACAATAGAAACCATGGCAGAACAATTTTATAAATTAACTAACATATCACATCAACTTCTTGATGCTGAAAAAGAGTGTATTTTTTCATTCGGAATGAATGAGATAATTAAGAGTAAACTTCCAAAGATTGAAATCCCCATTTTCTTATACAATCAACATTTAGGATCTTTTGTTGTATGGTCCAAAAAAAGCGAAATTTTCAGTTGTCAAAAATACTTTGAAATGCTCTCAAGTTTAATTTTAGATGGCGCAATAAAAGTAATTCAAAGTAAAAAAACAACGTTGCTTTCTCAGAAAGAGGAGGAACTACATACGATTTTACAAAACATGCCTGTTATGGTCGATGCGCTTGATTATAATGGAGATTTTGTTTTGTGGAACCGAGAATGTGAAATTGTAACAGGTTATACCGCTGAAGAAATAATTGGAAATCCAAATGCACTTCAATTATTATATCCTGATCATAGTTATCGCCAGCAAATACAAAAGAAATTTTTAACTTGTGGAAAAAATTTCAGAGATTGGGAAATGCACTTAACATGTAAAAATGGTGAAATCAAAACAATAATGTGGTCTAATATATCAGAACAGTTTCCTGTAACAGGATATAGTTATTGGGCTGTTGGTGTAGATATTACACATTTAAAAGCGATAGAAGAGCAGTTAAAACAACAAACATCTGAACTGGAATTAATATTTAAAGCTTTACCAGATTTATGTTTCTTAACAGAAGATGATGGCACAATTATAGATTACAAAGCAGGATCTCCTACAAAGTTTTACGTACCCGCAGAAGCTTTTATGGGAAAAAAGTTTTACGAAGTATTACCATCTTCAGTAGTACAGCAGTTTCAGGAAGCCATTAATCAAGTGAAGGAAAAAGGAACGAATGTAATTGTAGAATATCCACTCACACTTAATGGAAGTATTGATTTCTTTGAAGCTAGGTGCTTACCATTATTACATGATAAAATTATGATTATTGTACGTGACATTACAGAGCGAAAAAAGACAGAAGAATTGCTAAACAAATCAGATACGCTTGCAGCAATTGGTCAATTAGCAGCTGGGGTAGCTCATGAAGTAAGAAATCCCTTAACTGTAATTAAAGGTTTTATACAGTTATTCCAAATTAATAAAGAAGATCAAGAAAGATATTTTGATCTTATGCTTTCTGAAATTGAAAGGATAGAAGCGATCCTGCAAGAATTTTTGTCAATTGCTAAAACAGATGAGATAAATACAGAAAAGAAAAATATTTATCAAATTTTTAAAAATGTCGTATCGTTAATGAATACAAAAGCAATTATGACAAATATTCAAGTTGAACTATTTACGGATGACAAAGATATAATTATTGAATGCTCGGAAAATCAATTGAAACAAGTATTTATTAATATTTTGCAAAATTCAATCGAAGCTATGCCAAATGGTGGGGAAATTTCAATTCACATAAAAGAAATAAATGATGATGGTGTCATCATTCATGTAATAGATGAAGGAATAGGAATACCTGAAGAAAGAATTAAGAGATTAGGTGAACCTTTTTATAGTACGAAAGAAAAAGGGACTGGTATTGGATTAATGTTAAGTTATAAAATTATTGAAAGTCATCAAGGGACAATTAGTATCATGAGCGAGGTTGGTGTCGGGACAACAGTAACAATTTACTTACCGAAAGTACAAAGTAAACAATCTTTTTCTAATTGTGACGATAAATGTATAGCAATACGCACTAGTAGTAATTCTTAAATCAATTAATACCCAATAACAAAGCGATTAGTGAAAGCTAATCTTTTTGTTATTGGGTATTTTTTATATTTAATTTAGTAAACTTTATCTTTTCTTTACATTTGTTTTAATTTCTATTAAGTTTTAAACATTATATTAATATTTGTACAAAGCAATGTATAAAAATTGTACATTACTTTTAATATAGAAAAGTGATTATTATTTGGAATATTGTAAGGAGGAGATTATGACAAGGTGAAAAAACAAGAGAAGAAGAGTGGTAGAGTAGTACCTCTCCGGTTAAATATTTTATTCCTTTGTGTTTTTTTATTATTTTCTGGCATCATTATTCAGTTAGGAAAAGTGCAAATCTTTGATGGAGAAACATATAAAAATGAAGTAGAGAAGAGAGAAAATGCAACCGTGGGCCTTTCTGTACCACGTGGGAAAATATTTGATCGTGAAGGAAATCCAGTAGTTGATAATAAGTCTTTACGTACGATTACATATACAAAGGTGAAAGGTGTAAAACAAGAAGAAATATTAAAATCAGCAAGACAACTTGCAGACATTATTGAAATGCCGCAAGAAGATATAGATAAGTTAACTGAGACTGATAAGAAAGACTTTTGGATGCAATTAAATCCAGAACTTACTCAAGACTTAGTATCAAAAAAAGAAATAGATAAGTTCCGAGATAAGGATATTACCGGAAAAGAGCTAGACAAAAAAATAGAAGATTTAAAAAGGAAGCGCGTTACAGATAAAAATCTTCAAGAACTAACGGCTAAAGATATAGAAGTGTTAGCTATTAAAAGTAAAATGACCTCAGGTTTTCAGATGGCACCTCAAATTATTAAAAAGGACGTTAGTGAACAGGAATATGCGGTGATTAGTGAAAATTTAGCGAAACTTCCAGGGGTAGACGCATCAGTTGATTGGGAGAGAATCTATGTAAATGATGGTCTATTTCGTTCCGTTCTTGGTAACGTTTCAAATGCTGATGAAGGATTGCCACGTGAAAGATTAGATTATTATTTAGTGCGTGATTATAGCCGAAATGATAGGGTCGGCAAAAGTTATATCGAACAGCAATACGAAGATGTACTTCATGGTACGAAAAAAGAAGTAAGAAGCATTGCTGATAAACAAGGCAATACAATGAGAACGGAAACGGTTTCGGAAGGAAAAAGCGGTAAAAATTTAACTTTAACCATAGATATGGAATTGCAAAAAAAAGTAGAGGAGAGTATAGAAAAAATATTAAAACAATATAAAGGATCAGAATCAATGTTAGACCGTGCTTTCGTAGTGATGATGAATCCTAAAAATGGCCAAGTATTATCAATGGCTGGGAAAAGGCTTGTAGAAAAAGATGGGAAAATGGAAGTAGAAGATTATGCTTTAGGCACGCTGACAAGTTCATATGAGCTTGGATCAACGGTTAAAGGTGCGACAGTGTTAACAGGGTTTGAAACAAATGCAATAACTCCTGGAACACATTTTTATGATGCACCTATGAAGTTTAAAGGAACTAAGGAAAAGAAGTCTTGGAAAAATTTTGGTGATATAGACGATCTAAGAGCGTTACAAGTTTCTTCAAACGTTTATATGTTTAATATAGCATTAAAAATTGCTGGTGTGGATTATGTGAAAAATAGTTCACTAGATATTAAACAAGAATATTTTGATAAAATGAGATATTATTTCAGGCAATTTGGACTAGGCGTACAAACTGGTATTGATTTACCGAATGAAACTGCAGGACAAATTGGAAGAAAAGATAATCAGCCTGGTTTCTTATTAGATTATTCTATTGGACAATATGATACATATACACCACTTCAGCTTGCACAATATATTTCGACTATCGCAAATGGAGGGTATCGAATGAAACCACAAATTGTTCAAGAGATTAGAGAACAAACCGTTCAAAAAGATGAGGTTGGTAAAGTAGTACAATCAATAGAACCCGTTGTTTTAAATAGAATCGATATGAAACAAGAATATATTAATCAAGTAAAAGAAGGATTTAGAAAAGTATTTCAAGAAGGAGATGGAACGGGAGTAAGAGCGTTCCAAAAAGCACCATATAAACCAGCTGGTAAAACAGGGACCGCACAAACTGTATATGGTGGAGAAAATGAAATTGGGCGAAATGCGAAAGGCGATCGTAGAGAATGTTATAACTTAACATTAGCTGGATATGCGCCATATGATGATCCAGAAGTAGCATTTTCTGTTGTAGTACCGTGGGTTGAAAATGATAAATCGGGCATTAACTCCGATATTGGAAAAGAAGTTTTAGATGCTTATTTTGATTTGAAAAATAAGCGATTAACTGGTGAAGCGCCAAAAACAGATGCCTCTAAAGAGAATTAAAATGGACGAAACGTCTCTAGCATTCATGTGAACTAGAGGCGTTTTTATCTGGGAATAGATTAGAAATGAGGTATATATGAAGCCGTTTATTCTAAAATATTGGAGGAACATATGTAGCTACATCTTAATTATAATAGGGGTTATTTTTATTAATAAGTCATTTTTATTTTGTATGGTAGAAGGAATTTCGATGCAACCTACTTTGAATGAAAAAGATTATATACTTGTTAATAAGGTAAACGTCTGTTTATCGTCTTTTCATCATGGAGATGTTGTCATTATAAAAAAAGAAGACGAGCCTACTTACTATGTGAAACGAATTATTGGATTATCGGGGGATAACATACAACTAAAAGAGGATGAGGTATTTATTAACGGTAAAAAGCGTGATGAATCGTATATACATTTAGATATGTCACAAGTATCCAATCGTTTTTCAAATTTGAGAGAAATAAAAGTTCCTACGCATAAATTATTTGTGTTAGGGGATAATCGTAATCATAGTAAAGATAGTAGGAATACACTTGGACTTATTGATGAGTCAAATATAATAGGTAAAGTAGAAATGGTATTTTATCCATTTGATCATATAAAATGGATAAAATAATTCTATTAACTATTCACGTTTTATAAAATAAATCATATATTGATAGCATAGGACAAGCAGAGAAGCTTGTTCTAACCTCACAGAACACTCCTTATCACGGTTAGGCATCTACATAGGTAGATGCTTTTTTTATGTTGATGACTGAAAATTATTTATCAACATAATGTAGCAAGCATTTTAGGACTATTAGGGGACGATTACATGTACAAATAACAGTATGCTTTAATTAAAACAGTGAAATGTAAGGAGTGAGGAATAAGTGCTAAATATTTTAGTAGTTAATTTTCCAGCAGAGGGACATGTAAACCCTACATTAAATTTAGTGAAAGCCTTTACTGAACGAGGGGATAACGTACATTATATTACAACTGCAAACTTTAAAGATAGGATTGAAGATTTAGGAGCTACTGTACATACACATCCGGATCTATTAAAGGAGATTTCTATTGATGCTGAAACCTCATCTGGGTTAAATGCTTTCTTTCATGTGCATGTTCAAACTTCTTTATATATATTAGAAATTACGAAACAATTAAGTGAAAGCATAAATTTTGATTTCGTAATTTATGATATATTTGGTGCGGGAGAGTTAGTAAAGGAGTATTTACAAGTTCCAGGTGTAGTGTCCTCGCCTATATTTTTAATTCCTTCAGAGTTTTTGAAGACATTACCTTTTCATCCAAATGCAGAT
Source organism: Bacillus sp. NEAU-Y102 (assembly GCF_054788175.1). Classification (NCBI taxonomy): domain Bacteria; kingdom Bacillati; phylum Bacillota; class Bacilli; order Caryophanales; family Bacillaceae; genus Bacillus; species Bacillus sp. NEAU-Y102. Next base: position 48,966 of record NZ_JBTWFK010000019.1, read on the forward strand.
ATACCATTCCAACCAGAGGAGATCTCTGAAAAATTACTAAACCAGATGGAACATGAATTTGGAGTAAAACCAAAGAATAATCTTCAATTTATGAATAATAAGGGTGATGTTTGTCTCGTATACACAAGTCGTTATTTCCAACCTAATAGCGAATCGTTCGGAGAAAATAACATTTTTATTGGACCGAGTATTTCAAAGCGTAAAACAAATATAAAGTTTCCACTGGAATCACTTAAAGAGAAGAAAGTTATTTATATTTCAATGGGAACACTGCTTGAAGGACTCGAACCATTCTTTAATACTTGTATTGATACTTTTTCAGATTTTGATGGGATAGTTGTAATGGCAATTGGTGATAGAAATGATATTTCTAAAATTAAGAAAGCACCAGATAATTTTATAATTGCTCCATACGTACCTCAATCAGAAATATTAAATGAAGCGGATGTTTTTATTACACATGGCGGCATGAATAGCGTACACGATGCCATTCATTATAATGTCCCATTTGTAATAATACCGCATGATAAAGATCAGCCTATGATAGCGCAAAGATTAACTGAACTGGAAGCAGCGCGTAGACTATTGAAAGAACATGTTAATGTGCACACTTTAAAAGAGGCTGTAACAGATGTTCTTTCAAACGAAAAGTATAAGCATGGTATACGAAAACTTAATGATAGCTTTTTAGAATGTGGTGGTTCAAAAGAAGTAATTGCAGTTATTGAATCTCTTTTAAATAAAGTGAAACTTTAATCGTTGGGGGTTTTACTGCCCGTAAATAGCGGGGGAAATAGTCGTAACTATATACAAGCATAGAGGTTCGTACCTTTATGCTTGTATATTCTTATCCAGCAAATTGCACAGCAGTATTTGCATGTAAAAAAGCAGTATCAAAAACGGGAACAGTAAGATCATTTTGGGAGATGAGTAAAGGTATTTCAGTACAGCCTAATAGTATACCTTCAGCGCCGTTTTGAATTAATGACTTTGTAATTTGTAATAGCTTTTCTTTAGATGCTTCTGAAATGATCCCTTTACTTAATTCATCTAATATGACATGATGGATAACTGTTCTTTCCTCTTCATTTGGGATAATTGTCTCAATGTTATATTTCGCTAATCGTGATTTATAGAAATCTTGCTCCATCGTTTGTTTTGTTCCTAATAGTCCGATACGTTTTATATTTTGTTTTACCATTTCTTTAGCACTTACATCGCCAATGTGAAGAAACGGGATAGAGATTGCTTGTTCTACTTCTTCGGCAAATAGATGTACAGTATTTGAACACATTAATAAACAGTCAGCCCCAGATTTTTCAACCTTCTTTGCAACCGTGACTAGTTCATTTTTTACTTCTTCATATTGATGGTTTTGTAATAAAGTAGTTACTTCTCCAAAGTCCATACTATATAAAACTAGCTTCGCATTTTGATCGTATTGAGAGAGTGTAAGTGTATTAATATGTTTATAGTATAATGATGTAGATTCCCAACTTAATCCCCCAATTAAACCAATAACTTTCATAATGCATTCCTCCCGAAACGATTTTGAATTTATTATTTCATAATTCCGATAAGAATACAATGATTTAAATGTACTATTTAACGAAAAATAAAAATAGTTAGAAAAGTATTGAAATTTATGCTTTTTAGTGCCATAATACGAATTACAAATTAATACTTATCCAGAGAGGTGGAGGGAACGGCCCTAAGAAACCTCAGCAACCCCTATGCAATTTTATAGGAAGGTGCTAATTCCGCAGAGGACACGATGTGTTTTTTGAAAGATAAGAGGATTCTTGAACGTGAAAGAAAATGACCTCTTATGTAAGAGGTCATTTTTTTGTTGTATAGAAAGGAAGTGTCGATGCATAATTCATTTTTAAAATAAATATAGAATAATAAAAGTTGACCAATATGAGAGGGGAATTGTAATGAATAAATTATCAACAAAGTTAGTAGTAGCAATCGGGATTGGAGCAGCCTTATACGGGATATTAGGACTTTGGGGATTTTCTATTGCACCGAATACATTTATTAAACCAGCATTAGCTATATTAACTGTTTTTGGAGCATTATTTGGTCCAGTGGCAGGACTCTTAATCGGACTTATCGGTCATACCGTAACAGATACGATTGCTGGCTGGGGGATTTGGTGGGGCTGGGTTATTAGTTCAGGGATTATTGGTTTTTCAATGGGTCTTATTCAAAAAAGAGTTGGTTTTAGTGTGAAAAACGGGTCATTTAACAAGGGAGATATTTCTTATTTGGCAATTACTGGGTTAGTTGGTATTGTCATTGCTATTATATTTGCTGGGGCATTCGATATTATTGTGATGGGAGAACCATTTGACAAAATTGTTATACAAGTATTAGGAGCAACAATTTCCGATGTTATCGTATTCTTAGTTCTTGGATTGCCACTTACAATTGGCTTGGCGAAATCCAATAAGAAACATGCACATTTAAAAATTGAAAAGTAGGGATGTTAACATGCAACCAATTATTTCGTTTGAACAATTCACCTTTCAATACGGGCATGCTGCGCAGCCTACTTTAAGTGATATTACCTTTCATATATACCCTGGGGAAAAAGTGCTAATTGCTGGACGAAGTGGTTCAGGAAAGTCGACATTAGCTCATTGTATCAATGGGCTAATTCCATTTTCTTATGAAGGGATTAGTACAGGTAACGTATTAATTGCCGGTAAAGATCCGAGGGAAGGCAGTATTTTTGAACAGAGTAAACATGTGGGAACAATTTTGCAAGATCAAGATGCTCAATTTATTGGTCTGACAGTAGAAGAAGATGTAGCTTTTTATTTAGAAAATGAATGTGTAAATCAAGAGGATATGAAAAAGATTGTTTCGGACTCATTAAGAAAGGTGAAGATGCATACGTTTCATAAACAAAGTCCACATGAATTATCAGGAGGTCAAAAGCAAACAGTTTCTCTTGCTGGTTTATTAACAACAAATGCGGATATATTATTGTTCGATGAACCGTTAGCGAACTTAGATCCGCTAAGCGCATTACATACGATAGAACTTATGAAAGATATACATGAGCAATATAATAAAACGATTGTTATTATCGAACATAGGATAGAAGAAATTTTAAAGCTGGATTTAGACAAAGTTATATTAATTGATGAAGGTAAAGTCATTGCAATAGGAACACCAAAAGAAATCTTAGCGTCAAATATATTACCATGTATTGGCTTAAGAGAGCCTATTTACATCGAAGCATTAAAGAGATTACATTTTGATAGTAATAATGACGTAATATATCCAATGGAAAACCTTCAAAAGGAAAAGGTAAGCAACGTTATAAGAGAGTGGATGGAGAAACAAGTCATATTAAAAGGTAATACTAAAAACAAGGAATTACTTAAAGTGGAGAATTTATCATTTTCATACCCTAATAAACAAAAAGTATTAGAAAATGTAAACCTTTCAATATATGAAGGAGAAATTGTGGCACTGTTGGGACATAATGGAGCAGGGAAATCAACATTAGCTCATAGTCTTATAGGCATAAACAAAATGAAAAATGGGGAAATCTTGTTAGAAGGTGAAGATATTAGTTCTTGGTCTATTCGTAAACGTGGGGAAACCATATCTTACGTGATGCAAAATCCAAATCATATGATTACACAGCCCACTGTTTTTGAAGAAGTTTCATTTACATTAAAATTAAATAATTTTTCTAAGGAAGAAATTAAGAATAGAGTAGAAGAAACTTTAAAAATTTGTGGTTTATATCCATTTCGTAATTGGCCAATTCAAGCGCTAAGCTATGGGCAAAAAAAGAGAGTAACAATCGCATCTGTATTAACAATAGATCCCAAGCTTATCATATTAGATGAACCGACAGCGGGACAAGATTATTATCATTATAAACAATTTATGTCGTTTATTAAAAAACTAGCTAAAAAGGGAATCTCATTTGTTTTTATCACTCACGATATGAATCTCGCACTAGAATATGCAGACCGTGCAGTAGTTCTACATGAAGGGAAAATTATTGCGGATAATACAGTGTCTAATGTATTTGGTGATCAAGAAACCTTACAAAGAGCCAACTTAAGAGAGAGTTCTTTAACCAAGCTTGTTAAATTTAGTGGGATTGTATGTCCAGAAAAATTTATGGAGCTTTATTTAGACAGTAATAGGAGGGAGGAAGGTGCATAGTACATATTTTCATCGTATGGATGGGGTAGTAAAATTGTTTTTATTTATTTTTTGTATGACGATTACTTTTTTGTTTTTTGATTTTAGGTTGTTGCTAATTTTATTTATTATTGGGTGTATTGGACTCGGAATTGCTAAAATTCCATTTCGTAAAATTTTAATTGTTTTTAGTGTCATATTTACATTTAGTTTATTAAACTCTGTCATGATTTTATTTATTACACCCACTCATGGATCTGAATTAACTGAATCATATACCTCGTTTTTACATATTGGATATGCAACAATTACATATGAAACATTATTTTATGCAGCTACACTTTCATTAAAGTATTTTACGTTATTACCATTTACACTTCTTTTTATTTACACGACAGATTCAAGTGAATTTGTAAGTAGTTTAAGTAAATTTGGTATTCATTATAAGATTACATATGCAATAAATATTGCACTGCGTTATATTCCTGACATCCAGTCTGAGTATAAAATTATTAAACACGCGCAAGAAGCGAGAGGAGTGGCTTTTGAAAAAGGAGAAGCAAGTTTATGGGTTCGTATGAAGAACCGTGTTTTAATTTTCTGGCCACTAATCATTCATTCTCTAGAAAGAATAGATACGGTTTCAAATGCAATGGATTTAAGAGGATTTGGAAAGAAGGATAAACGTACATGGTTTTATACAAGTAAGGCGAAACGTGAAGATTTCATCGCTTTATTTGCCGGTGTTTTCATATTCATTGTTGCCGTATATTTAAAATTAAACGTATTTCAAAACTTTTGGTATCCATTTTAAAGCACTCTTTAAACGAGTGCTTTTACTTATTTTTATGTAGACATGCTCAAAAAAAGGGATATACACATAATGTATAATACGAACCAGTTAAAATGATCAACTACCTATTAGTTTTCAAACCAAAAGGAGGAGAAAATATGAGTTACGGTGGTTCTTGTGGTTTTGGTGGAGGTTTCGCTTTATTAGTTGTGTTATTCATTCTATTAATAATTGTAGGATGCAGCTGCTGGGGCGGAGGATACTAATTTTTAATTAGTCTTCACAAATGTAAACTAAAAAACATTGAAGATACTTATGTATCGAAACAAATAAAAAAGGAGCGACTATGCTCCTTTTTTATTTGTTTTAATGCGTATTCTTACTATATTTTGGGAACGTAATCGTTAAAGTTGTTCCTTTACTAACGATACTTCGGATTTTTAAACTTCCATACATCGTCTCAATAATCTTAACAGCAACCATCGTACCTAAACGGGTGCCTTTCGTTTTTGTACTAAAATACGGTTCACCGAATCGATGTATTTGCTCCTGTGACATTCCAACTCCGCTATCTTCAATTCGTATTTCAACTTTACTATTATTGATAGATGAGGAAATATTTAAGGTACCACCATTAGGCATTGCTTCAATACTGTTTTTTATTAAGTTTAAAAAACATTGTTGAAAGTGTTGTTTATTACCAACAATGGTTGCCTCAGAAAAATCCTGTGTAATATGTATCGTATTCATATTACACAATGGCAATATCATATTAATAACTCGATTTAACTCTTGTTTTACTGAAATTTGATCTAATTTTTCTGGAGAAGGTTTGGCAAACGTTAAGTAATCATCGATAATTTCTTGGGCACGATTTAACTCTTCAAGTATATGTTTAATATATTCGTCTCTTGATTCAGGAGTTAAATTTGGTGTTTTTAAAAGCTGTGTAAATCCTTTTACAACCGTTAAAGGATTCCTTACTTCGTGCGATATACTTGCAGCGAGTTGGCTAACAATCTCCATTTTTTCCATTTTAATTAATTTTGAGCGCATTAATACAGCATCTTTAATAACTTCATTTATATAAACAATAAATAACATTAAAGTAGTCGGTAATACCATGAAATAAATAATATACAAATTATTCACTTCAAAATCTGATAAAGTTAATACAATTACAGTTGTAAATATTGCTAGGAAAAAGGTTAAAAACATGGAAAAAGCTACTTTAAGCTTTCTATTATATGTATTAAATTTTGAAGATGCGAGTGCTGTAACGATGAACATTATTCCGTAAACAACGACTGTTAGCATATTAAAGCCATAAAATATAAATCTTGTAATTAATAAAATTGTAAACAATATGATACCGACAGGGAATCCACCATAAAGCGTACCTATTATGACCGGAATTTGTCTTAAATCATGAATACAACTTTCATCCATATAGATAGGGTATCGCATACATAAAATAAGCGGGATACTAGAACAAAGGGTAATCAGTAATATTTTGTATTTTTTCAAATAATGCCTGCTATCATATATGAAATAAAAAACAAATATACTACATAAAATGTATAGAAGGTTATTTAATACGTTTTGGTTAATATAAACAAAGTCCATAATATTTGCCTCGTTATTCTGAATTTACTTAACATATGTATTATACATGATAACATGTGTTAAGCTGAACGAAACTTTTTAATAAAAAATTCACTTGTTTTCGCGGTATTTCTAGAAAAAAATTTTGCTTAACTGCTAGATTTAAAGCTGTTTTTAGTATCCAATGCAATAGGAGAATGGAATTATTTAAAATACCATTATCTAGTGCTGATTTATACCATTCTTGAATGAGCATAACATTTAATTTCTGAAGTGCAATCATCCCTATGTTAGTTATAACATGGTGGGTCATGTTGCTACTATAAGAAACGTAGATATTCTTTTCTATACGCGTCATTTTAATTTTTAACCACTGAACCAGATAGTCTTTTAAGGCAAGCTTAGACGGCTCCACAAAAGTCCCTTCATTTAACTCCGTAATTTTTTTCGGCTTCTTTTTTGTCTTATAACTAGTAAACCACTTTTATCTTCTTTTTCCTGTCTCTGGATCAGGACCGATATCAATAACAATACAATACTTATTTCTTCTTTTTCGAATATGTCCTTTTACTTAAAACACTCCTTCATTTTATTTTGAATCAGGTTGTATTAGTCTAGTTGTAATTTTACTGCTATAAAAATTACATGTTGGTACATATTAGCGATGGGTATATTTTACCATATATGAACAGAATTGATTATTTAATATATTGGTTGTTTTTTTACAAAAGTTAATTTTATAAGAGAATTTTGTATATTTAAAGCAGTATTTTTATTTAAAACATTTTATTTGGAATAGTACATCTTATATATATCATATTTTGTACAATTAATATTTTCTTAATTGAGGAATGATTTTTATTTGGAGTAAGATATATGGAGAGGAAAAAATGGGAAGGATTAAACTTTAAAAATCTATCTGCTAGTTCACTGGATTCGAGTTTAATAGGCCCCACATTGCAACGGATTTCCTCATTTACTCTACCAACAGGTCCAACGGGATTTGAATCTGCATTCAGAGCTTTCAAATCTACTGATCAGTCCGTTACTGCTAATACACTGTCTATAGTAACATTTGAAACTACACAATTCGATTTAAATGGTGAATATGATGGTGTATCAACATTTATACCGCAACAAGATGGAGTATATTTAATTATTACTACTATAATTTTTTAGTCCTACTGATGATACTCTAAATTATGTGACGGAAGTATTTATAACAGTTAACAGTGCTTTAATAGCAGGAGATGATAGTTTTTTTTGGTGGAAATACTGGGCTTTTAAATGCGGTAACAGTTTCTACCATTGTACAATTGAATGCAGGGGATATGGTGCAAGTCCAAGCCGGTACTACCATAGATGGCGTTATTGCATCTCCGCTTCTTACAAATTTTCAAGCTGCGAGGTTTCCATCACCAGTTCCAAATACACTTTTCTTGTTAAATAATTTATCTGCAGATTGGAGTAAAAGGCCGTTTAGTAGAAAAACATAATTATGTTCATTTTAAAAATAGTGTGAAGAAAATGATGAATTTAAATTTTGGGATATACCTTAGAAGATATCACTCAAATGAATATTTCTAAATTAGCAATAAGATACTCAGAGAGATTTAGTCGTGAAGCTAGTCAAAATCGTAATAAAAAAGAGCCATGAGTGAAGTGACCCCTAAAAGTTAGACACGGTTATTTGATTAGGCAGCTTGATAAAAGTGAGTCCGGTATTGTACCGGGCTCATTTTTAATTTTGCCTTAATCCGTTTCGTATTATAATAATCTATATATTTTTCTAATTCTATTTTAAAGTGCTCTACATTTTCAAATTCTTTTATGTAGAGGAACTCCGATTTCATAATCCCAAAGAAATTTTCTATTACTGCGTTGTCGTAACAGTTGCCTTTTCGAGACATACTCTGGACGATAGCTCTTGATTCTAGTGTACGGACGTATTGTCTCATTTGATAATGCCATCCTTGATCCGAATGCATCAGTAGCTGGTGCGTTTCAGGTAAACGTTCCAATGCTTTCTCTAACATGTCTGAAACAAGCGAATACGTCGGTCTAGAACCAATTGTATAGGTAATAATTTCACCATTATACAAATCTAATACAGGTGATACATACAGTTTTTCTCCAAACAATTTAAACTCTGTGATGTCTGTTACCCACTTTTGATTCGGTGCATCTGTATGAAAATTACGCTCTAAAATATTAGGTGCAATTCTACCGACTTTTC
>NZ_JBTWFK010000020.1:0-52928 GCF_054788175.1 Bacillus sp. NEAU-Y102
ATCAATTCTCCATAGAAAGGAGGTGATCCAGCCGCACCTTCCGATACGGCTACCTTGTTACGACTTCACCCCAATCATCTGTCCCACCTTAGGCGGCTGGCTCCAAAAAGGTTACCCCACCGACTTCGGGTGTTACAAACTCTCGTGGTGTGACGGGCGGTGTGTACAAGGCCCGGGAACGTATTCACCGCGGCATGCTGATCCGCGATTACTAGCGATTCCAGCTTCATGTAGGCGAGTTGCAGCCTACAATCCGAACTGAGAACGGTTTTATGAGATTAGCTCCACCTCGCGGTCTTGCAGCTCTTTGTACCGTCCATTGTAGCACGTGTGTAGCCCAGGTCATAAGGGGCATGATGATTTGACGTCATCCCCACCTTCCTCCGGTTTGTCACCGGCAGTCACCTTAGAGTGCCCAACTTAATGATGGCAACTAAGATCAAGGGTTGCGCTCGTTGCGGGACTTAACCCAACATCTCACGACACGAGCTGACGACAACCATGCACCACCTGTCACTCTGCTCCCGAAGGAGAAGCCCTATCTCTAGGGTTTTCAGAGGATGTCAAGACCTGGTAAGGTTCTTCGCGTTGCTTCGAATTAAACCACATGCTCCACCGCTTGTGCGGGCCCCCGTCAATTCCTTTGAGTTTCAGCCTTGCGGCCGTACTCCCCAGGCGGAGTGCTTAATGCGTTAACTTCAGCACTAAAGGGCGGAAACCCTCTAACACTTAGCACTCATCGTTTACGGCGTGGACTACCAGGGTATCTAATCCTGTTTGCTCCCCACGCTTTCGCGCCTCAGTGTCAGTTACAGACCAGAAAGTCGCCTTCGCCACTGGTGTTCCTCCATATCTCTACGCATTTCACCGCTACACATGGAATTCCACTTTCCTCTTCTGCACTCAAGTCTCCCAGTTTCCAATGACCCTCCACGGTTGAGCCGTGGGCTTTCACATCAGACTTAAGAAACCACCTGCGCGCGCTTTACGCCCAATAATTCCGGATAACGCTTGCCACCTACGTATTACCGCGGCTGCTGGCACGTAGTTAGCCGTGGCTTTCTGGTTAGGTACCGTCAAGGTGCCAGCTTATTCAACTAGCACTTGTTCTTCCCTAACAACAGAGTTTTACGACCCGAAAGCCTTCATCACTCACGCGGCGTTGCTCCGTCAGACTTTCGTCCATTGCGGAAGATTCCCTACTGCTGCCTCCCGTAGGAGTCTGGGCCGTGTCTCAGTCCCAGTGTGGCCGATCACCCTCTCAGGTCGGCTACGCATCGTTGCCTTGGTGAGCCGTTACCTCACCAACTAGCTAATGCGACGCGGGTCCATCCATAAGTGACAGCCGAAGCCGCCTTTCAATTTCGAACCATGCAGTTCAAAATGTTATCCGGTATTAGCCCCGGTTTCCCGGAGTTATCCCAGTCTTATGGGCAGGTTACCCACGTGTTACTCACCCGTCCGCCGCTAACTTCTTGAGAGCAAGCTCTCAATCCATTCGCTCGACTTGCATGTATTAGGCACGCCGCCAGCGTTCATCCTGAGCCAGGATCAAACTCTCCAATAAAGTTAGTTTGTCTAGCATCTAAAAATAAAAATTGACGTTTCACGTTGTTTGTTTCGTTCAGTTTTCAAAGAACTACTTGGTCGCTCAGAAGCGACTTTATCAATATAACATTTCGTTACATTCTCGTCAACAACTTTTTTCAATAAGTTGTTTTTCGTTTGTTTTGCTTGTTACCTTTCGTGGCAACGAATATAAATATACCAGTTTGATTATTAAAATGCAATAGTTTTTCTAATAAAATTTTTAACTTAGTAAAAAAGTATAAAAACAGCACATTTCTTCTATATAAGTATAATTTCTCGCACCATCAAGATCTATTATACCCACGCAACTCATACTCAAATAAAAAAAGCTTTGGAGAAATCTCCAAAGCTTAGTCTTGTTTATGGCGCATAGCAGGGAATAATAATACATCACGAATAGATGGTGCATTTGTTAATAACATAACTAGACGATCAATACCAATTCCTAATCCACCCGTAGGAGGCATACCGTACTCAAGAGCTTCAATATAATCGTCATCCATCATATGTGCTTCGTCATTACCTTGTTCACGCTCTTTTAATTGCGCTTCAAAACGTTCTTTTTGATCGATCGGATCATTTAACTCAGTAAATGCATTTGCATGTTCACGTGCAACGATAAATAATTCGAAACGATCTGTGAATCGTGGATCTTCATCATTCTTTTTCGCAAGTGGCGAAATTTCTACCGGATGACCGTAAATAAATGTTGGTTGGATTAATTTATCTTCTACTTTTTGCTCGAAGAACTCATTAATAATATGACCAACTTCCATTGTATCCTTAATTTCTACATTATGTTCTTTCGCAAGCTCACGCGCTTCTTCTACACTCATCGGATTCCAGAAATCCGCTCCAGAGTGTTGCTTAATTGCATCTACCATATGAAGACGTGTCCATTCTGGTTCTAGATTAATTTCATAATCACCATATTGGATTGTTGTTGTACCCAATACTTTTTTCGCAATATGAGCAACCATATTTTCTGTTAGTTTCATAATATCATTATAATCAGCGTACGCTTCATATAATTCAATCATCGTAAACTCAGGGTTATGACGAGTTGATACACCCTCATTACGGAATACACGGCCAATCTCATAAACTTTTTCTAATCCGCCCACAATAAGACGTTTTAAATGAAGTTCAATTGCGATGCGCATATATAATTCCATATCTAACGCATTATGATGCGTAGTGAAAGGACGAGCAGATGCTCCACCTGCAATCGCGTGCATCATAGGCGTTTCTACTTCAAGATAACCGTTGTCATCTAAATATCTTCTCATTTCACGAATAATTTTACTGCGAGTAACAAATGTTTCACGACTTTCCATACTTGTAATTAAGTCTAAGTAACGTTGACGGTATCGTTGTTCAACATCTTTTAATCCATGATATTTATCCGGTAACGGACGGAGAGATTTCGTTAAAAGCGTAAATCCCGTTGCTTTTACTGAAAGTTCTCCAACGTTTGTTTTGAACACTTTACCTTCAATACCTACTAAGTCACCTAAATCTGCTGTCGTAAATAACTCGTACTCTTCATCTCCAACAGTATCTTTACGAACGTAAATTTGAACTTGTCCGTGTAAATCTTGAATGTGCGCGAATCCAGCTTTTCCTTTACCGCGTTTTGTCATAATACGACCAGCGATAGAAACAGTGATTTCTTTCTCTTCTAATTCTTCTTTAGAGAATTCTCCATATAAACTTACTAAGTCGGTCATTGAATTTGTGCGTTCAAATCGTTTACCGAACGGATCGATTCCTTGCTCACGTAAATTATGTAGCTTTTCACGACGAACAAGCAATTGGTCGTTTAATTCTTCGTGGTTCATGTTATCCATGATATTGATATCACTCCAGCTCTATTAATTTTTACAATATATACAGTATAGCATTTTCTACTCAACTAGAAAAACTGCCAGCAACTAACTGGCAGTTCTTCTTTCTTTCACGTAATTATAGGAAGTGTATAGAAGAATGTCAATCTCCTATGTTCCTTATTAACCAACGTAAATTGTTTGTTGTTTCGCTTCTACTTCTTCTACAAATGCACCTAACACATTCGCAAGGTCTTCACGTGTGTTACAAGCATTAATACCATTACGTACACTCGCATTACCACGAACACCTTTTAAATACCAAGCTGCATGTTTTCTCATCTCTCTTACAGCGACACTTTCGTTCTTTAAGTCGATAAGACGATCTAGATGCAACATACATACATCAATTTTCTCGCGCACTGTTGGTTCCGGCATTAATTCACCTGTCTCTAAATACTTTACTGTACGATAAATCATCCATGGATCCCCAAGAGCCGCACGGCCAATCATAACACCATCTACACCAATCTCATCAAGCATGCGCTTCGCATCTTGCGGTGTTTCGACATCACCATTTCCGATAACCGGGATATTCACAGCTTGCTTTACTTGTTTAATGATATCCCAATCCGCTTTACCTTCATACATTTGCACTCGCGTACGTCCGTGAACCGCCACAGCTTGTCCACCAGCACGCTCAATAGCTCTAGCATTTTCTATTGCGAAAATATGTTCTTCATCCCAACCGATACGCATTTTAACTGTAACCGGCTTTTCAACGGCATCTACAACTGCTGCTACCATTTCATATATTTTATTGGGATCTAAAAGCCACCTTGCCCCCGCATCACATTTTACGATTTTCGGTACTGGGCAACCCATATTGATATCAATAATATCTGCTGTCGTATATTTATCTACGTATTTCGCAGCATCTACAAGAGTTTCTTTCTCTCCACCAAAAATTTGTAAACTTAATGGTTTTTCTCTCTCATCGATATATAACATATCTAATGTTCTTTTGTTATTCAGTAATATTGCCTTATCACTTACCATTTCAGCACAAACTAGACCTGCACCAAATTCTTTCACTGTTAAACGGAATGCAGAATTACACACTCCCGCCATCGGTGCTAATACAACCGGATTTTTCATCTCAATATTTGCAATCTTTAACAATCAACCTACTCCTTCCTGCACAGTCACTTTGGCATTAATTCATCTATCGAAACATTTAATGCCTTAGCAACTTCTACTACAAAATCTTGAGAAGGTGATCGATTCCCTCTCTCAACTTCACCTAAAACAGATACAGATACCCCTAATTCTTTAGCAAAACCTTCTTGCGTGTAGCCTTTTAGCTTTCGAAAAGCACGAATGCGTCTTCCCCATTTTTCTGCTTCCATACCGTTACTCCCTCTCGCCTTTTCATTTCTTCTACTTGTGAACATGAAATGTTTTGTTTTATGTCTTGATTAATCTCTAACAACGGAACGATAACAAAAGCTCTTTCAAACATCCGCGGATGCGGAACAATAAGATTCTCTGCTTCAATATTCTCTTGATTATAAAGTAAAATGTCAAGGTCGATAGTCCTCGGCCCCCACCTAATTTCCCTTTTTCTTCCTAGGTCATTTTCTACTTTTTGTGTTACTTTCAATAATTCTTGTGGTGATAAATTGGTAGAAATTTTTATAACTAAATTTAAAAAGCAACTTTGGTCAGTATAGCCAACTGGCTCAGTTTCATATACAGATGAAATATCATCAACCTGAATATAAGGATTTTTATTTAAGAACTGAATCGCTTCGGTTAGATACGTATAACGCTCTCCAATATTTGACCCTAATGCAATGTATGCTATATTATTCATGGACGTTCTCTCGTAATTTCTACTGCTACAGCACGATAATGACCTGGTATCGGTGGATCCGGCTTAATTACCTTAATTGTACATCGTGAAATACTTTCATATTGTTTTAATATATCTGCAGCAATATTTTCAGCGATACTCTCCACAAGCTTATACTTTCTATCTTCAACAACTTTTCTACATAATTCGAAAAGCTCTCCATAATTGACCGAATGCTCTAATTCATCACTTTCCCCTGCACGCTTTAAATCCAACTCCACCGTTAAGTCAACTTTAAATCTCTGACCTAATTTATTTTCCTCCGGGAACACACCATGATAACCGTAAAACTCCATATCATGGATATAAATTTTATCCAATTACTTTACCCCCTTACCAATCATTGCATCCATCATTTTAGCCATACGCGCCATTTCTTTCACATCATGGACACGAACAAACTCACAACCCTTTTCAATACCAAGACAAACAGTAGCTCCCGTTCCCTCAAGGCGTTCCTCTACTGGCAAATCTAATACGTGCCCAATAAAGGACTTTCTCGATGTACCTAAGAGAACCGGATAACCTAGCACATTTAACTGTTCTAAATTACGCATCACCTCTAAGTTTTGCTTAGGTGTTTTAGCAAAACCGATACCTGGATCTAAAATAATATTCTCATCTCGCACACCAGCATTTTTAGCAATTTTGATACTATCATACAAATCAGCAATCATATCCGCCATTAAATTACGATAATTCATATTATCGCGGTTATGCATTAAAATGATAGGTACATCATAATGAGCTGCGACTTCAGCAATTATTGGCTCCGCCTTCGCTCCCCAAATATCATTAATAATATGAGCACCAGCCTCAATTGCTTGCTTTGCAACTTCAGCTTTATATGTATCGATAGATATAGGCAATTTCACTTCTTTTGAAACCGCTTGAATCATCGGGACAACTCGCTTTATTTCTTCTTCTACTGATACTTTAGCAAAACCCGGGCGAGTAGATTCGCCACCAATATCAATAATATGAGCACCTTCACCTTGCATTTCTTTTGCATGACGTACCGCAGCATCTACCTCGTTGTAACTCCCACCATCAGAAAACGAATCTGGTGTTACATTTAAAATCCCCATAATTAATGTCTTTTCATTTAAATTCAATGTATATTCGCCGCAGCGTAAATCATAATCCCACTTCAAACTACACATCTCCTCTTCGTAATTCATTTCTGCTCCATAATTTCTCTCTCTGCATTCCATAAAGGTACATTAAACTTTTTGTAACCACTCCTACTTTACCCGGGAAATCCTGCGCTTCTATACGATAAAGCGGAACAATTTCTTGAATTGAGTTTGTTACAAAGACTTCATCTGCTGAAAGTAATTCATCTTTTGTAAAGAAACCTTCCTTTACTTCTATATTCAATTCTTCAGCACTTTTTATAATAAACGCACGAGTGATACCATTTAAAATCCCTGTTTTTAACGAAGGTGTATATAAAACATCACCTTTCACAAAAAAGAGATTCGAAACAATCCCCTCTGCAACATAACCTGCTTCAGTAAGGAAAATACCTTCCTTGCTCACTACATTTCCAATTTCACGCTTCCCTAAAATATTATTTAGATAATGATGAGACTTCAGACGAAATGCTCCTTCTGGTGTATTTCGCACTTGTTTTAAAATAACCCCTTCTTTTTCTACTACATCTCCTGGAGCTGTTAAAGGTTTTATAAAAACAATAACCGAAGGGTCTTCATACATTTCCGTTTGTAATCCTATTTCATCTACACCTGCTGATACATTAAAACGTACATACGCATGTTCCAATTCATTCTTAGCGAGTAGATTTTTCAAAATAAGCATCACGTCATCTTTTGTCATTGTCCATTTAATTTGCAATGCATCTAGCGCACCTATTAAACGGTTATAATGATCATCTAACAAAAAAGGATGACCATTATAAATACGAAATGTCTCAAAAACTCCCAGCCCATATAAATAACCATGGTCATAAGGGGAGATTTTCGCTTCATTCGCTTCTACATACTCGCCATTTACGTAAATTAACATGATGTCACACTTGGACTATATTTACGAATGAAGTTCTGTAGTAACTCTTTCCCATGAGAAGTCATAATAGATTCTGGGTGGAATTGCACACCCTCTATCGGCAGTGTCTTATGACGAATCGCCATAATTTCCCCTTCCTCTGTCCAAGATGTTACCTCTAAACAATCTGGCAATGACTCTTTCTTAACAATCAGGGAATGATAACGCGTTGCAGTAAATGGATTAGGAATATCTAAGAAAATCGTTTTCCCATCATGATGCATAAGTGACGTTTTTCCATGCATTAATCGCTCTGCACGAACAACTTCTCCACCAAATACTTGTGCAATCGATTGATGCCCAAGACAAACTCCAAAAATCGGAATCTTCCCAGCAAAGTATTTAATAACTTCCATACTAATCCCCGCTTCATTAGGACTACATGGACCTGGCGAAATCATTAAGAAATCTGGTTTCATATTCTCAATATCTGCAATACTCACTTCATCATTACGCTTAACAACAAGCTCTTGTCCAAGTTCTCCAAGAAACTGTACTAAATTAAATGTAAAAGAATCATAATTATCAATCATTAATATCATTTCTCTCACCTAACCGTTTCTTCGCTACTTTCTTTTGCACGCCATAAAGCAATTGCCTTTTTTAACGACTCTTTATATTCATTTTTCGGATTTGAATCAATTACAATTCCCGCTCCAGCTTGCACATGTGCTTGCCCATCTTTCGCAAGAAGCGTTCTAATGACAATATTTAATTCCGTATCTCCAGAATAACCAATCCAACCAATTGAACCTGTATAAATCCCTCGACGAACAGGCTCTAATTCTTCTATAATCTCCATCGTACGTATTTTCGGTGCACCAGTAATTGTTCCACCAGGAAATACAGCTTTCACTAAATCGAAAGCATCCTTATCTTCTTCCACCTCACCACGCACATTGGAAACGATATGCATAACATGTGAGTACTTTTCAATTACCATAAATTCATCGACTTCTACAGTGCCATATTTACAAACACGTCCTAAATCATTTCGCTCTAAATCTACAAGCATCACATGCTCTGCTCGTTCCTTTTCGTTCTCAATTAATTCCCTTGCTAAGTCTTGATCCTCTTGTTCATTTGCACCTCGGGATCTTGTACCTGCAATTGGTCGTGTACTTACTTCTTGTCCTTGTTTTTTAATCAGCAATTCAGGCGAAGCACTAACAATTTGAAAATCCCCAAGCTCTAAGTAACCCATATATGGAGATGGATTAATTTTACGAAGACTTGTATAAATTTCTAGTGGATGCGTTTGTAAAGTTCTTTCCTGTCTTGTCGACAAGTTTACTTGAAACACATCACCATTTCCAATATACTCTTGAATACGTTCAACAGCCTTCATAAAGCCTGCTTCTGTAAAGGCAACCGCTTCATTTTTCTTTTTAGGACATTCAAACGGCATAGTCACTTCAGGCACTTCTGCCGTCCAAAGATCCTTCCATTCATTTAAACGTTCTTCCGCTTCTGCATGCTTATCTACATAATGTGTAATAATCCACAATACCTTTTCTTTTTGATCATAGACAAACACATCATCAAATAATAAAAAGTATATATCGGGTATATTCAGATCATCCTCTGCAAGAGAAGGGAGTTTTTCGATATAACGGATACAATCATAACTAAAGTAGCCCATTGCACCACCTTGAAAAGGCGGGTACTCTGGATTGTAGTCTGTTTTCCATTTCTCTATATATTCTTGCATTAAATCTAATGGATTCCCTTTTTTTATTGTTTCCTTACCACTTTCACTTATATGTAACTTTTCACCCTTTCCTTGGATTACCGCTACCGGGTTTAAACCCACTATGTTATAACGACCGCCACGTCCACTTTCCAGCAAAATATGTTGCGGCTTATCCTGAGAAAGAAATTTATATTGCTTAAAGAAATCTAACTGATATGGAATAGAAAGCGCTAAAGATTTTCTTCGTTGCATATCAACACCCCGTCTTCTTTTATTCCACCCTCTTAGATGAACCACCTCAAACTACATAAGTTATTTATATAGAGATTGATTATACTCGAAGGCTAGTGAAAATAATTTAATTATACTACCTCTTATTTTACATGAAGTTTTCTAGTCATTCACTCTTTTCCTATTTCCAATCCAAAAAGAAAAAGCATCCTTTTTCAAGGATGCTTTTTCAATCACATTTAATTATGATTCAAATTGATAAAGTGGTGTACTTAAATAACGTTCACCGTTACTTGGAATAATAACGAGTACCTTTTTCCCTTTACCTAACTTTTTCGCAACTTCTGTTGCTGCATAAATAACTGCTCCTGAAGAGATACCAACTAAAATACCTTCTTCTTTAGCCACTCTTCTCGCATATTCAAATGCTTGCTCTGTTTTCACTTGAATAATTTCATCATATACTTCTACATCCAATGTCTCTGGAACAAATCCCGCCCCAATTCCTTGGATTTTATGTGGACCTGGTTTCCCACCAGATAACACTGGTGAATCCGCAGGTTCTACTGCATAAATTTTAATACCTTTATATGCTTCCTTCAGCACTTCACCAGCACCAGTAATTGTTCCACCTGTACCAATACCTGCAATAAACGCATCTAATTGATCACCCATTTGTTCAACAATTTCTGGACCTGTTGTTAAACGGTGAATTTGTGGATTCGATTGATTTTGGAACTGTTGCGGTATAAAGTAACCATGCTCTTTTGCTAATTCAGTTGCTTTACGAATTGCTCCACCCATCCCTTCAGGACCTGGAGTCAATACTAATTCAGCACCGTAAGCACGTAATAAATTACGACGCTCAATACTCATTGTTTCTGGCATTACTAAAATTGCATTATATCCTTTAGCAGCCGCTACCATCGCTAAACCAATACCTGTGTTACCACTTGTTGGTTCAATGATTGTATCGCCCTCTTTTAACAATCCCTTTTTTTCAGCATCTTCAATCATAGCTAGTGCAATACGATCTTTAACGCTACTCCCCGGATTCATAAATTCTAGTTTTAAGTATATATCTGCGCTGTCTGATTCTACGATGCGGTTCAACTTAACGATCGGCGTTTTCCCGATTAATTCTGAAACTGATTGTGCCACTCGCATTCCTGTCACTCCTAACACCGAGTATTTTTATTGGTTTTATCTATATTTAGATTTTGTCAGAAAATTCCCTGTTTGTCAATCTATTCGGAGGGTTAATCCCCTTATTACAAATTCTCAATTAAATTTGTAATATCTTCTTTAGAGAACTTGTATCGTTCATTACAGAAATGGCAATGAACTTCTGTCTCTTCTTCTTCTTCACGAATTTGCTCTAACTCTGTTTTACCTAAACTAATTAACACACTCTCAATACGCTCACGTGAACACGTACAATTAAATTGAACATCCATTGTTTCTAATACTTTTACTTTATCTTCTCCAAGGACTGCATATAGTAGCTCTTCTGGAGAAAGGCCTCGTTCAATCAATGTTGATACAGGCGGGATTTTTTGCAAACGATCTTCAATGAATGAAATTGTTTCTTCTTGTGCGCCCGGCATAATTTGAAGGATAAATCCACCCGCCGCTAATACGCTGTCATCTCCATTTACAAGGACACCGACACCAACAGAAGAAGGCGTCTGCTCAGAAACTGCGAAATAATACGTGAAATCTTCCCCTAGTTCTCCCGAAACGATTGGGGATTGACCGATAAACGGCTCACGCATACCAATATCTTTAATTACTGTTACAAAACCTTCTGTACCTACCGCTTGATATACACGTAATTTCCCTTGTTCCGTTCCTTCAAAATCAACATGTGGATTCGTTACGTAGCCACGTACATCTCCATTTGCATGAGCATCCACTAAGATAGGGCCAATCGGACCATTACCTTCTACCTTAATCGTTAACTTTTGATCACCTTTTAACATCGCACCCATCATTGTACCTGCAGTTAAAGAACGGCCAAGTGCCGCCGAAGCTGTCCTCCATGTATCATGACGTCTTTGTGCCTCACTTACTGTATTTGTTGTACGTACACTATACGCACGTACTTCTCCATCAAACGCTAACGCTTTTACTAAATAATCTTTCATACTTATTTATTCACCTTTCTCCTGCTGTAAATTTGCATTACGCTCATATAACATATACAAGCCTTTTAACGTTAAAAATGGATCTACAATATCAATTACATTCGATTCCTCTGAAATTAATTTCGCCAATCCACCTGTTGCAATAACTTTCGGTTCTTGTTTAGCTTCCTCTTTCATACGCTTAACAATACCTTCCACTTGTCCTACATAACCATAAAGAATACCTGATTGCATCGCACTTACTGTATTCTTCCCAACAACACTGCTCGGTTTTGTAATTTCAATACGAGGAAGTTTTGCCGCCCTACTATATAAAGCCTCTGCTGAAATCATAATTCCTGGCGTAATAACTCCACCCATATAATGCTTTTCTTCATTAATATAACAATATGTAGTAGCCGTACCAAAATCAACAATAATAAGTGGACTTCCATACAATTGGATTCCTGCTACTGCATTTACAATTCGATCTGCGCCTACTTCACGTGGATTTTCATATTTAATATTTAGCCCCGTTTTTATTCCAGGTCCTACTACAAGCGGTTTAATTTTAAAATATTTTTCACACATACGTTCTAAAGCGAACATAATTGGTGGTACGACTGAAGACACAATAATACCTTTCACATCTTCAAACGAGAGACCCTCATGATCAAGTAACTGTTTTACAAGCATTCCATATTCATCTTCTGTCTTATGACGATCTGTTTCCATGCGCCAATGCTGACGAAGTTCTCCCTCTTCAAACACGCCTAGTACAGCATTTGTGTTCCCTACATCCAATACAAAAATCATATTCTCACCACTTATCTTATTTAATCTATATTTGTGTAGTATGTATAAAACTTATAAAAACATCATATCACACATACTTATATAATCAGCTTTCCTATCCTCATCATTTTACAAAAAGATTGCTCTCTATTTCAATTTTTAATACTAGTTTTACTTAAATTACTTTATCCACTAAGCCCTCAATAGTAATTAGCAAAAATCTTAACAAATAAAAAAGGAGTGACGATAGTCACTCCTTCATTTCTTACTTATCTTCTTTATCTTCATCGTCTTTCTTCATATTGATGTTTACTTTCACATCATCTGAAGATGTTGGACGCTCAGGTAATCTGCCATAATCATATAAATGATTAATTTGCTCTGCATCTAATGTTTCTACTTCAAGTAACGTTTTTGCGATAATATCAAGCTTATCTCGTTTTTCAGTAAGAATTTGTTTCGCACGAGCATAACAGTCTTTAATAATCGTTTGCATTTCCACATCAATTTCATGCGCAATTGCATCACTGTAGTTTTGTTCTGAATGGAAGTCTCTTCCTAAGAATACCTGACCACCTTGTGAGCTACCAAATTGCATCGGTCCAAGCTTATCACTCATACCGAATTCCGTAACCATACGTCTTGCAATACCAGTCGCACGTTGGAAGTCGTTGTGAGCACCTGTACTTGCTTCACCAAATACAATCTCCTCAGCTACTCGACCACCAAGTAAACCAGTGATTTTATCAAGTAACTCTGGCTTTGTCATGAAGTAACGATCTTCCTTCGGAAGCATTACCGCATATCCACCAGCTTGACCACGAGGGACAATTGTTACTTTATGAACGACATCAGCCTCATCAAGAACAACACCAATTACAGTGTGGCCTGCTTCATGGAAAGCAACGATATTACGTTCTTTTTCAGAGATAACACGACTTTTCTTAGCTGGACCTGCAATAACACGATCCGTTGCTTCATCGATATCACTCATATCAATTTTCTTCTTATCTCGACGTGCAGCTACTAAAGCAGCTTCGTTTAATAAGTTTTCAAGATCCGCACCAGAGAATCCTGGTGTACGAGTCGCAATTGCTCTTAAATTAATATGCTCATCAAGCGGTTTATTACGCGCATGTACTTTCAGTACAGCTTCACGGCCATTTACATCTGGACGATCTACTGTAATTTGACGGTCAAAACGACCTGGGCGTAATAACGCTGGGTCAAGAATGTCTGGACGGTTTGTCGCAGCAATGATAATAATACCTTCGTTTGCACCGAATCCATCCATTTCAACAAGTAACTGGTTCAATGTTTGCTCACGCTCATCATGACCACCACCAAGACCTGCGCCACGTTGACGACCTACTGCATCAATTTCATCAATAAAAATGATACAAGGAGCATTTTTCTTTGCATTTTCAAATAAATCACGTACACGTGATGCACCGACACCGACAAACATCTCTACAAAGTCAGAACCACTGATAGAGAAGAATGGAACGCCAGCCTCACCTGCAACAGCACGTGCTAATAAAGTTTTACCTGTACCTGGAGGTCCAACTAATAGGACACCCTTTGGAATACGGGCACCAACTTCAGAAAACTTACGAGGGTCTTTTAAGAATTCAACTACCTCAACAAGTTCTTGTTTCTCTTCATCCGCCCCAGCAACATCTCTGAAACGAACTTTTTTCTTTTCATCATTATATAACTTCGCCTTACTTTTCCCGAAGTTCATAACACGGCTACCGCCGCCTTGAGCTTGGTTTAATAAGAAGAAGAATAAAATGAAGATGATGACAAACGGAATGATTGAAGTAAAGAATGTTACCCAAGCACTTGTTTCTTCTGCTGGTTGATACTTAACTTCGGCACCTTTCGCTTTATCATTGATTTTCTTTTGTAATTCCTCAGTATTTGGTGCATAAGTAACAAATTGTTCTCCTTGGCTAGAGTTATTGAATTGTCCTTTTACCTCAAATACACCATTTTTCGGTTGAAGTTGCACATTACGCACTTCACCGCTTTCTAGTTTAGTAATGAATTTGTCGTAGCTAACTGATGTCGTTTTTTGTGTCGAACCATTAAAATAGCTCACGATTCCAATTACTACTAAGAATATCAGTAAATAAAAGATGGTATTACGGAAGATACGATTCATTCCTAACCTCCTCTCACGGCATAAACACTATAGTAAATCGTAACATAGAAAAACTTTCCTATACAATTGTAAAGCCTGTATTTAATTAATTTGAGTAAACGCTTGGTTTTAATACGCCTACATAAGGAAGATTACGGTACTGCTCTTTATAATCTAATCCATATCCTACTACAAATTCATGTGGAACAGTAAATCCAACATAATCCGCTTTCAGATCAACCTTACGGCCTGTTGGCTTATCTAATAATGTAACAATTTTTACAGACTTCGCTTTACGATATTTGAATAAGTCTACTAAGTAGCTTAGTGTAAGACCACTATCAATAATATCTTCGACGATTAAAATATCGCGACCTTCTACAGAAGTATCAAGATCTTTTAAAATTTTCACTTCGCCTGTTGAAACTGTAGAGTGACCATAACTAGATACAGCCATAAAATCCATTTCAAGATATGTATCTGTTCTCTTTAATAAATCTGCCATAAATGGCATTGCGCCTTTTAATACACCAATTGCAAGGGGTACTGTGTTTTTATAATCCTCTGCAATAACTGCACCTAGTTCGCGCACCTTTTCTTGTATTTGTTCTTCAGAAATTAATACTTTTTCGATATCTTGATTCATCATTTCATTATCCTCCCGGAAGACTCCTTGCTTTTGTAGTGAATAATCATATATTTATCCTTCTTTGCCATCTCTTTCGAAATTGCAAATGCAGATCGCTTCAACAAGGGTACCCAAATAATGTTCCCACTTGCATCACAAACGACCGGCCATTCTTCCCTTTTTTCTTTTGGTACTTTCGCTTCGATAAAAATAGCTTTTATCTTTTTCGTGCCATCCATACCTTGTATTGACATGCGATCTCCATTTTCCCTAGAACGAATACGAAGTGGATATGATATATCATTATACTTAGCAACAAATACTGTTTCATTCATGTTACTTGGTATATCTTCGCTCACCTCTGTTACAAATTCATCCCCGTTCAATAGCGTAATGATCCCGGGTACTGATAAATCTTGCAAAAAAGGAGAGACAATTTCTTGTTTAAATCTAAAGCTACACTCCTCGTATGTACGAACAATTTTCAAATCACCTGGAAAATCAAGTGAACCTGAAGGTTGTGTCCGCTTAAAAAACTCAATCACCTTGTCAATATGTATAGAAGAAAGAGAAGATGGAATCTTATATTCATAAAGATAGTTTAATATTAGTTGAATCCCTCTTCTTTGTAAAGGCATAGACATGGATTCAAAGGCAGGAATTGATAAGCTAATTTGTTTATCACTTTTTTTTGTAATTACTTTATTCATTTTCTCAAAAGCTAATTCCTGCAAATAAGCCTCATCCTCTTGCATCTGCACGCTAAATTTTTGGAATTTCTCATGCATTTGTGGATTTTCTTCTTTTAAGTGAGGAAGGACATATTTACGTAATCGATTCCTTGTATATACTTCCTTTTTATTACTCGGATCTATACGTGGAATTAAATTTAGCTTATTACAGTAATCAACAATTTCTTCCTTCGTTACCCCAAGTAACGGCCTAATTAAATATCCATTATGAAAAGGACGCTTCACTGCAATTCCTGCATATCCTTTCGGAGTACTCCCTCTTACAAGACGCATTAAAATCGTCTCTACTTGATCATCTCCATGATGTCCAAGAGCAACATATCTTGCATCATATTTCTTCATTATTCTTTCCAAAAATGCATATCTGCATTCCCTAGCAGCAACCTGTGCATTCATCCCGTATTGCTGTTGATATTGTGATACATTAATTCTTATCGTTTCACAAATAATTCCCAGTTCTTCACAAAGGTCCTGCACAAACTGTAAATCCTCATGAGATTCATCACCTCTAAACATATGATCGACATGAGCTACTACAATTTCCAACTGTTTTTCCGCTCTTTTTTCTAATAAATAATATAAAAGGGCTAACGAGTCAGGACCACCAGAAACTCCCACAACAATTGTTGAATCATTCTTTAATACATCATGCTGCTTTACAAAGTCATCTACTTTTTCAACAAATGTATCTTTCAACTTCGCAATCACCTTTCATTAAACAAGAACAGCAACATTAGTCGCCTTGTCTATAATGGTACAACTTTTACAAACATTGTGCAAAAAAAAGATATACAAAAATTACATTTTTATCTTACATCCTCCGTCTGTATTCACAAAATCAATAGCATTACCTTTTCCCACAAAAAAACCTAGGTATTCGCCTAGGTTTTTAAAATCAAATTTTAGATAAACATTCCACTTACATTTTACTGCGCCTGCATGCCTACAATCGGAATCGTAGCCCACTTCGGCATATTTTTCTTCACTTTTGCCACTACAATAGTCATATCATCATTTATATAACCATCACAAGAGCGAATCACTTCTTCCATAATGATATCAGCAATTTCTTGCGGGTCTTCGGTTTGCAATTCTTTAATTTTTCGTTTCATCCACAATTCATGATTCTCTACATGCTGCGCTCCCTCAAAAATCCCATCGCTCATCATAATAAGGATATCGCCCGTTTTTAATTGTTCACCCACCACATCAACTTCAACATCTTCGATGATTCCCATCGGCAAATTACTTGCTTCAATTTTCAAAATATTATTCGCGCGTTTAACAAAACTCGGCGTTGATCCGATCTTTAAAAACCTTGCACTCGCATCTCGCAAATCTACCATAGCTAAGTCTAATGTCGTAAACATCTCTTCCGTCGTTCTCAAAGAAAGAATTGAATTAATAGACTTAATCGCTATTTCTTCGTCAATACCGGATTGGAGTATTTTTTGTAATAATTTCACCGTTTCCTTACTTTCCATATGAGCTCTTTGCCCATTCCCCATACCATCACTAATCGCAAGTGCATATTTGCCAACACTTAAATCCATCATCGCATAAGAGTCACCCGAAACAAATCCACCGCCCTTTGCGGCTGTGGCCAATCCCGTATCAAGAGAATACGTCTTCGCCGAACCGAATGATATTAAACTGTGGCCATTCGGATAAGAAGACTTTTCTTCATGTTTAACGACAATATTTTCTTTAAGGATATCCGAAAGCATCGGTGCAACTAACTTTTCACATTCACCATGTTCATTAGATGCAACGGGAATCAACATTTCAATATCAATACTTCCTCTATCTAAACAATAAATATCAACATGCTCTACTTCGACACCAAAATCACGGAACGCTTGCATAATCTGTTCTTCCTGCACCTGATGATTTTCACGCTCTCGTTGTATCTCCTTAGCAAAATCCTCCATAACCTTTGATACACCTAATAGTTGCTCCGCAACTATTCTACGATTTTCCTTCATTTGTTTTCGTAATTTTTGTCCCTCATAGAAATGATCTAATTCACCCGCTACTAAATCCGTCACTTTTTTCCCTCTCACACAATGCTTGTCCCACTCACGAACTAATTTACGATTATGTTGCAGGGTTCCTTCTTCCGTTTCACTCATTATTTGTTTCATATAATCGTACGTTTTATCGAAATTCACTACCCAGCATTGATCCTTTTTAAAGCATGTTTGACATGTTTTCGCAGTAATTGTACTCAAAAACAAATCTGCTTCTGTCTCTTTATCTTCTTCCTCTACATACCCATATACAGAAAAGCTATTAGATAAAGCAGCAAATACATTTGCAAATTGGTTGATTTTGTTCGCTGTAACATCGCGCATCCTTCTTAAATATTGTTGTTGATCTTGCGAATGCTCTTGTGTACCTGGCATAAATTTAGCAATACGATCTAAAACAAGCTTTGGCGTTAATAAGAAGATAGCAATCGCTACGCCTGACTCAATTAAAGTCGTTACAATATTTGTCTGTTTGTCTACATATAATGTAATTAAGCTTGTCCCAATTAATAAACCTAAACTAACACCTAAACGCTTCCCTTCTTTTAACAACCCACCAAGCAATCCAGAAAAAGCAAGAAGGCTAAGCTGGGACAAGCTAGATACATTTGCTAAACTTAATATCAAACCTGTTACGACCCCCACTGTAGATCCTGTAGCAGCACCCGCAATAAATGCAAATACTAGTACTAAATACCGTGTAAAAATATGTTGAATAGAAGCATCATATACAAACCAATCTGTTGTACCCGTTAAAACAGATGCTAGTAATATAATCAAACAAACAATTTCTTCCGTCTCTAACGCCTGTTGTTTTCCTTTCCTTTCTACTAAAAGCGGAACACTTTGTAAAAATATCATAGTTAATACAAAACTAAGCCCAGCCTCAATGGTACTAACGAGTAAATCGTACATGGTGACAGTTTGTTGTGCAAAATATACAACAACTAAGTGTGCGGTTAATGCGGAGATAAATACTTGAAATGGAACAAGTCCAACGGTTTTACGTGTGAATCTACTAAAGAAGATATTATAAATGAAGAAAGTAAAGATAGATGCAAAAGTAAAAAACAAATTATCTATCGAGACTGAAAGAGCTCCTCCCATTAGAGCTAAAAATGCTAGCGGCATCTTATCCCGCTTCATAACATAAACAGCAGCAAAAAATGGTAGTGCAAACGGTAAGATATTTGTTAATATATATGCTCTTCCCAAAAGAAAACCAATAACAACAATAATAAATCCCCATCTAAAGAAAACTTGTTCAAATTTCATTCGCAACTTACTCGTCCACTTTATTCCTCCAAGCTGACTCTCATTCATTGCCAATGCACTTGTATTCATAGTATTCCTTCCTGCTTTAGGCATACTTTTAACACCACCTGCATAGTTTAATTACTGTCATTATAAAAGATGATTGTTGGGATTTTTGTCAAAACAACAGTTTTCACTTTTATAATCGTTCGACTTTTTATTCGAAATAACTCTACAGATATACACGGTATGTAAGTTATTTCAATTTTTTAATTAAATATTCAGAAAATATAGGGTGATTTTGTAGAAGTATTGTATATCTTAATCCATTTAACAAAAAAAGATCATGCAAATTTGCATGATCTTTTTAGATGACCCGTACGGGATTCGAACCCGTGTTACCGCCGTGAAAGGGCGGTGTCTTAACCACTTGACCAACGGGCCGTTAAATTAAATATAGCGGCGGAGGGGATCGAACCCCCGACCTCACGGGTATGAACCGTACGCTCTAGCCAGCTGAGCTACACCGCCATGTCGTCGTATTTAACGGACAATTAGTATCTTACATCAGATATTATTTAAAGTCAACATATCTTGAAAACTTTTTTAAAATATATTTTCACATATAAAAAAGTACCCTGAGCCATCACTCTGGGTACCTCTCTATATGTTAAAAACTAAACGGTCTTATTATCCGCGACGTGCGCCACGGCCACCACGTTTAGACTCTGTGTTACGCTTTAAAGAAGTTAAACGATCTTCGCTATCCTTTAAGAAGCGTGCCATCTTTTGCTCAAATGTTTCTTTTGGAGCTCGGTCGTTACCGCCACCGCGATTATCTCTGTTGAAAGAGCGATTATTACGTTGTGGACGTCCAGAACGTTGTTGATCACCACCGCGTTGGTATTCACCGCGTGGACGATCTCCTTCTGTTTTTTCACGTTCTTTCGCTTTTTTGATAGATAAACCAATCTTTCCATCTTTTTCAACATTAATAACTTTTACTTCTACTTGGTCGCCCACTTTTAAGTGATCGTTAATATCTTTTACATAGTTATCAGCAACTTCACTAATATGAACAAGACCAGTTAAGCCTTCTGGCAGCTCCACAAAAGCCCCAAAATTTGTAATACCTGTTACTTTACCCTGTAACTTGCTGCCTACCTCGATTGACATAAAAAAAATGCTCCTCCTTAGTGGTTAAAAAGTCAAATTTTACTTTATTATATATAATCCTAAAATATAGTGTCAATAAGACATACTCTACTTCGAAACAGGAAAAATTATCTCCCCTTTACCAGAGAAGAAATAATCCCTTCTAGCAATCTTTAATACGTACTCTTCATCATTTAACTTTTGAACTTCGTCTTTTAGACTTTTTTCTTTATTCGTTAATGAATCCAGTTCTTTTTTCATGTCCTTAACTTTTGCTTCTTTTGCTTTAATGGAACTGTTTTGTTGATAAAACGTTACACTAATACTCGCAATAATTGTAAAAGTAAAGACAAGAAAAACCGCTAAACGGCGATAAAGTCGCTTCCTGTTCTCATCCGTTTGTATTATATGCTCTTTAACAGGATTTGGACTCTGTTTTTCGATTGTTCTTTGTCTCAGTTCCCTCATTTCCGAGGTCCCCCTAACTTCTTTTTTATACGCTCCCATATTTGGAAGATATGTCCCTTCAATTTTGCTATATATTGCAGGAACCCTATATGTTTCACTATAAAAAGTTTAACACGATTAGGGAGAAGTTTCCATATGAGCGAAGCAATAAATCGAACAGGCCAGAAAAAAACTTTCCATATGAAAAGTAATATCCAAATCACCATTTTCCATAACACATGTCCAATTGAAAGCAGTATACGAAATAAGAATAATATAAATGCAATAAATAGCTGCGCTATAATAATAACAGGTTTTATCATGAGTAGCTGTATAATTCGAACAAAAAAATATGTTGTTTGCATAAAAATATAGATGAGAAAATTTAACAGCTTCATGTATAGTGCTTTCAGTAAGCTTTGATATGCCGCAAAACCACATAATAATGCCAAAAACACATATATACGTAACTCAGCTTCATTTACGAGAAGCAATACATAAAAGACAAATAATGCTTGGACAATCCAAAATAGTATATCATGTATAAATACAAGCCAACGTTTACGTTCTTGACGCTTTAAAAAACGTTGATATGTATCTAAAGATGCTCCAATCCAAGCACCCATTCCAATCATTGAAAGCATTGTATACAACTGAATTGTTAAGCTCATTTAAACAACTTACTAAAGAAACCTTTAGTTTTTTCTCCTTGATTTTCATCAATATACAGCATCTCATGAACTTTCCCTTTAATCGACACAATACCTTTTTCTACATCTAAATTTTTCATTTGTAAATTTTGACCACGAATCGTTAAAAAACCCATTACGGTTTCGAGTAAAAACTCTTCGCTATCAAAACTCTCTACCTGCTTCACACCAGTAATATCAATTACACGCCTTCCACGCATAATAATATCATGCTCCACAGAAACATTTTGTTGATTAGAAGACGTAGGTGAGTAACCATTATTCACGTAAATCCCCCCATAGGTTTTTACTAGCTAATAGTAATGTATGAGGGGATAAATGATTTTAGAACAAGCCTTCTTCCGCTTTTACTTTTTCTTCGCGAACTAAGCTATACATATTTGCTGCATCTTCTTTTTTAGTTGTTTCTTTCAATTCATTTATTTTTACAGTCACTATTTTTTGACCAAAACGAATTGTTAATTCATCAGCTACTTTCACATCCGAACTTGCTTTTGCCACTTGACCATTAATAGATATTCTTCCTTGATCAGCTACTTCTTTCGCTAATGTTCTTCTTTTAATTAAACGTGACACTTTTAAAAACTTATCTAGACGCATCTCAAATCCCCCTATTAACGCTCTGTTTGTTTCGCTTCTTCCCATAAAACATCTAACTGTTCTAATGATAAATCTTCCATCTCTTTATTCATTTCAGCTACTTTTGCCTCCATGTATAAAAAACGACCAGTAAATTTCTCATTAGTTGAACGTAACGCCTCTTCTGGATCTATTTTATAATGACGAGCTATATTAACAAATGCAAATAGTAAATCACCAAACTCACCTAGCATCTTTTCCTCATCCATGTTTGTAACTTCTTGTTGGAACTCTTGCCATTCTTCCAAAGCTTTCTCTATCATAGGCTGCACATCAACCCAATCAAATCCAACCTTACCGGCTTTCTTCTGAATTTCATAGGCGCGTAGTAACTGCGGCAAACTTTTTGGAACGCCATTTAAAACAGATTCTTTCACGAATCCTTTTTCTTGTTTTTTAATTTCTTCCCAATTGGCAATCACTTCATCAGCATTGTTTACATCCGTATTTCCAAATACATGTGGATGGCGACGAACCATTTTCTCAGATAGAGTTCGAATGATATCATCTATAGAAAACCAACCTTCATCTTCTCCAATTTGAGCATGAAGCATAACTTGTAATAATATATCACCTAATTCTTCTACTAAGTGATCATCATCCTCTTCATCAATTGCTTCCAATACTTCATAAGCTTCCTCAATTAAATATTTCTTTAATGATTGATGTGTTTGCTTTTTATCCCACGGACAACCATTTGGGCCTCGAAGTTCTGCAATAATTTCTCTAAGTACATCGAACTGTTGATACAAGGATGCACGCTCCTGAACTGGCGGCACATACACACTCGTTAAATTATTCAATTCCGTTTCATGATCTAACATATACAACGGTACCTTCTTTACTTGTTCAAATGAAGTTCCTGCAGCTGTTACGATATACACTTCATAATCATCCGGCAACATCTCCATTAATGTTAATTTCACATCAGATGCAACGAATGCATCATATACTTGGCAAAAGATTAGATGTTGACGTAATTCTAATTGTCCTCTTTTAAATGATGTAGCGTCAAGTAATTGAAATCCTTCAATTGGATCAATCTTTAGGCTTGCAAACATAGGATCAAGGAAACTTTGTCCACCCTCAATTCGCACTTCAACATTTGAATCTTCACCTTTTTCCAACAGTAGCTGAACTGTTCTTTCTGCTACAAGCGGATGCCCTGGAACAGCATAGATAATTTCTGTACCTTCAGCTTGTTCTAGCAATTTATTCGCAATTGTTTCATATACAATTTCAAACGTATCATGCGCTTCATATACATCATCAAAAGCCGTATATTGTACGCCTTCTTTCTCCAATTCTTCTATAACTGGATGTTCCTTCGTCCTAACAAACAGATGATCTGCTTCTTTTATCTTTCGATATACACCCATCGTTAGCTGATCTAATTCACCAGCACCTAAACCTAAAATAGTAATGATTCCACTCACAATCTGTCACCTCTATCCACTCTTCTTCAATGAACCTTCTTTTTTCTCTTGTTTCATAACGGTTCCTAATTCTTTTTTTGTAAATACACGTAATTTCAAAATTAAAAACATATATGTCAATCCGCCGACAACTACACCTAGCAACGCTTCAAGCGTCGCGATTCCTCTATGTTCCGTATCAATTACTAATCCAGACACCTGCAACACACGTGTGAACATCATTAATACAAATCCCATACAGATACCACTAATCACTACACCTAACATATTTCGCTTATTGATAAGCGATCCTGATACAGCTCTCATAAGCAACAAACTATTTAGCCCAGAAATTATAATTAACGCACACAAAGTCGCAAAGGCTGCCCCTTTCACACCAAAATAAGGCATAAATATATAATTTAACGCTAACTTTAAGCAACCTCCAAATACAACAAATAACGCTGGCTTAAATGTTTGTCCCAACCCTTGTAAAATAGAAGCCGTCGTAATTGACAACGAACTAAATAAAATAGATAAAGATAAAATAGATAAAACATCTGATCCATCACTATTTTCAAACAACATAATATTCGTAGGTTGAATAATACAAGTTAGTCCAATAGCTGCTGCAAGTCCAATAACAAGTGTTATTTTCATTGCTAACTTTACCTTTTCTTGAATAAAGGAAAGATCTCCTCTTTCCTTCGCCGCTGTAATAATTGGAATAAGTGACAACGAGAAAGAAGTCGTCACAACAGTACCTAATTGCATTAGCGGAATACTTCTATCATAAACACCCTTTAATACCTTTGCACTTTCAACCTGTTCTTCCGCACCAATAAGTAAGGTGTACAAGGATATTGAATCTGCCATCTGTATAAAAATAAGCACTAAATTACTAACACAAATCGCTAACCCCTGCCAAAAAAGGATTTTAATTATCCTCCTTTTGCCCTTAATTCTCGCTACACTTTTGAAAAATATAGAACGAAAATCTCGACGCATATACAACATAAGTACAATAATCCCAATAAGTCCACCCGCAATTGAGCCTAACATAGCCCCTGCACCAACTGTATATAAATCAAATCCGTGAGCAATTAGGAATAGCGATAAAAATACAATAATAGAAACTCGAATTGTTTGTTCTATTACTTGCGAAACAGCTGTTGGCATCATATTATTGAAGCCTTGAAAATACCCTCTTGCTACAGACAAAAACGGCATCAATAAGAATGAAAATGAAATAACACGTAGTAACTTATCTAAGTATATATCGCCCATAGCTATCGCAATTGTTTTGGCCCCAAAAAACAATGTAAAGAAGCCTATAAAACCAATTCCCAATAAAAACCAAAAAGATACACAAATAATTTCTTCTGCTTCTTTTTGTTTTCCCCGCTCTAGTCGTTCTGCAACCATTTTCGAAATGATAATAGGAAACCCATAAGTAGCTAAAATTAAACAAAATCCATAAAACGGGTAAATTTGTTGGTAAATATAAAAACCAATATCACCCGCTATATTTTGATATGGAATACGGTAAAAAGCGCTTAATACTTTTGTAACAAAACTTGCAATCGTTAATATAATAGCCCCACGCCAAAAGGCTTGATACTTCTTCGCTTCCATACAAGAAAACTCCTTTTTCTATTCTCACCTCTCGTATTATATCATAAAGAAATGAACAAGCTGCCTTACCACCACGGGTAATAATAGGTTCCTGCACCGTTAAAAATACTCAACGAAAAAAGGTAGCAAAGCGCTACCTTCATTCAATATACATATATCTCCAAATAATTGATTTCTCAAAAAGAAAGATCATAATTAGGAAAAATTGCTACTTCTAAAATTATACACCCTTACTGCTCCATTTGTTTTGCTAAGAAACTGGCAGCAGTATTAACTGCTTTATGCTCGATTTCGCTTATAATAGCTTCTTTCGAAAAAATAATGACAGCTCCAATCGGGTCTCCGTTTGCAACAATCGGTCCAACTGTATAAGAATGAACCTTTTCTGTTACACCATCGATAATGGAAATATCACTTTCGTCCGTCATAATAACAGACTTTCGTTCTTCCATCGTTTTTTCGATTAAATCGCCAACACTTTTATTTAAGTATTCTTTTTTCGATACGCCTGATACTGCGATGATAGAATCTCGATCACAGACAAGCACATTATGTCCTAAGCTGTCATATAAAGCCTCAGCATATTCTTTTGCAAAATCACCTAGTTCACTAATTGGAGAATACTTCTTTAAAATTACCTCTCCATCGCGATCAACAAATATTTCTAGTGGGTCTCCTTCTCGAATACGTAAAGTTCTACGAATTTCCTTCGGGATTACTACCCTGCCTAAATCATCAATTCGACGTACGATTCCAGTTGCTTTCATTCTAATGCTGCCTCACTTTCTACTGATGATCAAAGTGGTGAATTTACCTGTTCATGTAAAAATCACCAACTGTTAGACATAGTATTTTACACATTAGTTCTTCTATGCACGTCGAATTGTATTTTTTTATCTTATTTTAGGCATTTATTACTTCTTTTTTTACATCTGGTAAGCCTTTTAATAAATTTTCAGCAATTGTTAACCACTTCGATGTCTCTAAACCATTTGTTTTCATAACAATTTTCAATTGTGATCCTTCCATTCCTAAACCGATCATACGTCCAAAACTATTTCCAAGCATGAATAATTTTCCACCATCAATATTTTGACTTGCTTGTTCAGAAAACAGGAATGTTACTTCAAATTTATTCTGTTTAATTAACTCAATTTGTTCTTTCATTGCCAACACTTTAATATTTGCAATTTGTAATAAATAACCGACTTCTTGTGGATAATCACCGAATCTATCGATCATTTCTTCCTGCAATTCTTCAATATCCTCAATTGCAGAAACACCTCTAAATTGTTTATACATCATAATTTTTTGCTTACTATCTGAAATATAAGCATCTGGTAAGTATGCATCTACCTCTAAGTCAATTTCAACATTAACTGTATTTTCAGCCCCATCTGTTCCTCTACGCTGTTCAATTGCATCTTTTAACATTTGAGAATATAGATCAAATCCGACAGAATCAATAAATCCATGCTGCTCTGCCCCTAACAAATTACCTGCTCCACGAATAGATAAATCTCTCATCGCAATTTTGAAACCAGATCCAAGTTCCGTGAACTCTTTAATTGCTTGCAGACGCTTCTCTGCAACCTCTGACAGCACTTTGTCACGTTTATAGGCAAAGTATGCATATGCAACACGATTAGAACGTCCAACACGCCCACGAAGCTGATACAACTGTGATAATCCCATACGATCTGCATCAAATACAATTAACGTATTTACATTCGGAATATCTACACCCGTCTCAATAATTGTTGTACTTACAAGAACATCATGCTGTCCTTCTAAAAATGATAGCATAACAGACTCTAATTCACTTTCGTTCATTTTCCCATGTGCGTATGTTACACGGGCATCTGGAACTAACATCGAAATTTCATCTGCTTTTCTTTCAATATCCTCTACACGGTTATATAGGAAGTAAATTTGACCGCCTCTTGCAAGCTCTCGCTCTATCGCCTCTCGCATTAATGCTGGATTATACTCTACTACATACGTTTGGACTGGGAAACGATTTTCTGGCGGTGTCTCAATAACAGATAAGTCGCGCACACCAAGCATAGACATATGAAGCGTCCGTGGAATCGGAGTTGCCGTTAATGTTAATACGTCAACATTCGCCTTCAATTGTTTAATTTTCTCTTTATGCGTCACACCAAATCTTTGTTCTTCATCAATAATAAGAAGCCCTAAATCTTTATAAGTAACATCTTTAGATAAAATACGATGTGTTCCGATTACAATATCTATTGTGCCATCCTTTAAACCCTTAATCGTTTCATTTTGTTGTTTTCTCGTACGGAATCTACTTAATAATCCTATATTGATTGGATAATCTTGAAAACGCTCTCGAATTGTTTCATAGTGTTGCTGCGCAAGAATCGTTGTCGGTACTAAAATTGCAACTTGTTTTTCATCCATAATTGCTTTAAATGCCGCACGAATAGCCACTTCAGTCTTTCCATACCCTACATCACCACAAAGGAGCCTATCCATCGGGCGTCCGCGTTCCATATCTTTTTTAATCTCGTCAATAGAACGTAACTGATCCTCTGTCTCTTGATATGGGAAAGATGATTCGAACTCTTGTTGTTCTGCTGTATCTGGCGTATATGCATAGCCTTTTGAAGCTTCGCGTTCAGCATATAGTTTAATTAGGTCATCCGCAATGTCTTGTACAGATTTTTCAACTTTCGTTTTAACCTTCTTCCAATCATTACCACCTAATTTGTAAACTTTTGGATCCTTACCTTCAGACCCTACATATTTTTGGACTTGATCAATTTGTTCAATTGGAACGTATAACTTATCATTACCTTGATATTTAATATTTAAATAATCTTTATGAACACCATTAATCTCTAATGTCTCAATACCTAAAAATTTACCTATACCATGATTTACATGAACTACATAATCTCCAACTTTTAATTCCGAATAACTTTTAATACGTTCAGCATTCGATAACTTTTGTTTACGTTGTGATTTTTTAACTTTCTTATGAAAAAGCTCCTTTTCAGTAATGACAACAAGCTTTTGCATCGGCATTTCAAATCCTGCATGTAAATCACCTACAGCAATTTGTAACCTTCCAGGCAATAAGATATCTGTACCTTCCACAATATCTGCCTCAATATCATAATCACTTAAAATATGTTGTAATTTTTTCACACGTTCATCATCTGTTCCAAGTACAACAGTCGTAAAATGCCCTTCATTCCATCTATCAATTTCTGTTTTTAACAAATTCATCTGTCCATGGAAATCTTGCATTGTTTTACATGTTACATTCACAATATTTTGCGGATGTGTGTGTGCAATATGACGCAAGAATAACGTTAAATATACAAAATTTCTTTTTTTATGATGAAGAAATCCCTCGAATGCGTGAGAGAAAGATAAATCTTGAATAATTGTTCCTTCACCAAGAAGTGATATATACCATTCCGCCTCTTCTGTTTCCAGATGTGATGCTGTTTCTTGAATACGGGAAATCTCATCTAAAATTACAACACCGTCTTCTGGTAAATAATCTATCAGACTAGCAGGTTCTTTATAGAAAATAGATAAGTATTTAAACATCTGTTCTATACTTTGCCCGTTTTTCAACATCTCAATTTCATGACTTACCGTCTCAAGTACTGTAGTCTTTAGTTTATCATCAGAAAGTTTTTGCATCGTCTTAGTCAAACCTTCTTCAAGATGCTGAATTCCTGATTTTAATTCTTCCTGTGAAAATAAAAACTCTGTTGCCGGACCAAACTTAACGCTTTCTTTTTTTCCTTGAGAACGCTGTTCATCCACATCAAATAATCGAATAGAATCGACTTCTGTATCGAAGAATTCAATACGAAATGGTAGTTCTTCAGTTAAAGGATAAATATCTAATATTCCCCCGCGCAAACTGAACTCCCCTGGAGCTTCTACCATCGACTTACGTTCATAGCCAATATGATGTAAAGTATGCAAGAGCGCATCTAAATCAATCTCTTGCCCTAGATTGATTTCAACTTGCTTTTGCTTCCACAATTCTTTTATTGGTAAAAATCTACGCAATCCTGCCACTGGAGCTACAATGATTCCATTCTCTCCAGCAGCCAAGCGATTTAACACTTCTATACGTTGCGCCTTCAATTCTGGACTTGCAACCCCAATTTCCGATGCTATAAGTTCATTCACTGGATATAGCCACACATCTTTTTCACCAAGTAACGCCACTAAATCTTCATGTACTTTTTGCGCTTGGTATAAGTTATGTGTCACGATTAATTGTGATTTTTTTGTTTTTTTATATAACGCCGCCATTAATAATGAACGAGAAGACGTTGCCATCCCTGATATAAGTTGTTCCTTTAACCCATCTTCTAATCCATTAATAACTGATTGTATCTCTTTATTTTTATAAAATTGCTCTAATAAACCTATCATTTTTAAAACTCCTCTCAACATAAAGAGCAAGCCATTCTATTTTATGCAAATATTTCGGAAAAGGAAAACAGAAAAATGCTTTGGACATGCCAAAGCGACAACATTTTATTGCAGAAATTTTTCATATTCATAATACTCAGGATAAGATGCGAGCGTTTCTTGACACGATTCACAAATCGTTTTTATATATATATTTCCATTCTCATGAAAATGAATCATCTCTACTACTTCTTGCTCTGTTAGTTGAAATAAAACGTCGCTATATACTTTTTCTGCGTTAATGGAGCCTACATTACCTCCGCAGTGTCTGCAATAATAATACCCTTCCATACTAGCCTCCTAAAAATTAAATTACTACTAGTATGGGTAAAACAAAAAAGAAATATTCCTAATCTCATTTTTAACTATTGAAAGTATTCATGATTTGGAGAAAAGGCTTATTTAGCCACTCTTCACATGCATCCGCTGCTTTTTCAATAGAATGGTTAACATCCGGAATCTCTTCAGATGTAAAGCGTCCTAATACATAATCGACTACCTTCATTCCATTTTTCGGGCGATCAATTCCCATACGGATACGTTGAAATTCTTGTGTTCCTAGGTGTGAAATCGTTGACTTTACACCATTATGTCCACCAGCACTACCTTTCATGCGAAGACGCAATTTACCTACAGGAATGTCTAAATCGTCGTACATAACAACGAAGTCCTCAACATCAATTTTATAATAATCCATGAGTGGACGAATACTTTCTCCAGATAAATTCATATATGTTAGCGGCTTTAATAAGATTACCTTTTCTCCATTAACAAACCCTGCACCAAATACACCTTTAAATTTTTGTTCATTCAAAGAAATGTTCCAACGCTTCGCAAGTTCATCAATGGCCATAAATCCAACATTATGCCTTGTTAATTCATATTCTCTACCTGGGTTCCCAAGTCCTACTATCAATTTCATTCTTGTACCACTACTTTCTTTTTTCGATACGAAAAGACGTAACCAATTTTGGTTACGTCTCATTCTATCCAATTAATTGAATAATACACTCACAGATTCTTCTTCGTATACACGAATGATTGCTTCTCCGATTAATGGAGCAACTGAAAGTTCATGTACTTTGTCGATTTTCTTCTCTTCCGGTAATACGATAGAGTTCGTTACAACTAACTCTTTAATATTTGAATTTTGAATACGTTCAATTGCTGGACCAGATAATACTGGGTGTGTACAGCAAGCATATACTTCAGAAGCACCGTTCTCAACAAGAGCGTTTGCTGCTAATGTAATTGTACCAGCTGTATCAATGATGTCATCAATTAAAATCGCTGTTTTGCCTTCAATATTACCGATAATGTTCATTACCTCTGATACGTTCGGGCGAGGGCGACGCTTATCAATAATAGCGATTGGCGCTTTTAGACGATCTGCCATTTTTCTTGCACGAGTTACACCACCATGATCAGGAGACACGATTACGATATCTTTAAGACCTTTTGTTTCAAAGTAATCAGAAAGAATCGGTACACCCATTAAGTGGTCGATTGGGATATCAAAGAACCCTTGAATTTGTGGAGCATGTAAATCTAGAGTGATTACACGAGTTGCACCTGCTGTTTCAAGCAAGTTTGCTACAAGTTTCGATGTAATTGGTTCACGAGAACGCGCTTTACGGTCTTGACGCGCATAACCATAATAAGGAATAACAATATTAATTGTTTTCGCAGATGCACGTTTTAATGCATCGATCATAATAAGTAATTCCATGATATGTTCGTTTACTGGGAAGCTTGTAGATTGAATAATGAATACATCGCAACCACGGATACTTTCTTCAATGTTAATTTGAACTTCTCCATCACTAAAACGATCAACAGAACATTTTCCTAGTCCTACTCCAATATGCTTTGCAATCTGCTCAGCAAGTTCCTTATTAGAGTTTAAAGAGAATACTTTCAAATTAGAATTTAGATATTGAGTCGACATCTAGATTAACCCTCCACATTATGATTTTTTCTTATTCAGCAATTGATCAACATAGTCTTCTTTGTTAACTTGACGTGCACGTGCTACCGATAATGCTTTTGATGGAACATTCTCTGTAATTGTAGAGCCTGCTGCCACATAAGCACCATCTTCAACTGTTACTGGAGCAACAAGGTTTGAATTACATCCAATAAATACCCCATTACCAATCACAGTTTTGAATTTATTCTTACCGTCATAGTTCACCGTAATTGAACCACAACCAAGATTCACGTCTTCTCCAACTTGTGCATCCCCGATATAACTCAAGTGTGAAGCTTTACTTCTATTACCAAAGACAGTTTTTTTGATTTCCACGAAGTTTCCAACGCGTACTTCGTCTCCAATAACTGAATCTGGGCGAATATGTGCAAATGGACCAACCGATACTTCTGTACCAAGTTTACTATCATGTACAGTAGATTGACGAATTGTCGTACGATCTCCAATTTCACTATCACGAATTACTGTATGCGGTCCAATTTCACAATCAGAACCAATTACAGTGTTCCCCTCAATAATTGTTCCTGGATGAAGAACTGTATCACTACCGATAATTGCATCAGCAGAAATATAAGTGTTACTTGGATCAATAATTGTAACACCATTTACCATGTTCTTTCGGTTGATACGGTTTTTCATAATAATTTCCGCTTGCGATAGAGCGACTCTGTCGTTAACACCTAACGTTTCATCGAACTGCTCTGTTTGATAAGCTGATACGATATGACCTTCATTTTTTAAAATCTCAATAACATCTGGAAGGTAATATTCACCTTGTACGTTATCATTTGAAACTTTAGAAAGTGAAGCAAATAAAGCCTTATTATCAAAACAATACGTACCTGTATTGATTTCTTTAATAGCTAATTCTTTCTCATTTGCATCTTTATGCTCAACAATCTTTTCAACATGACCATTCTCATTACGAACAATACGGCCATATCCAGCAGGTTCTTCTATGTACGCTGTTAGCACCGTCGCCATTGCTCCTGCTTCTTTATGTTGCTGAAGTAATGCTTCCATCGTTTCAGCAGTTATTAGCGGCGTATCACCACAAATAACTAAAGTTGTTCCTTCTTCATTTGCAAGTACACTTGCAGCTTGATCTACAGCATGTGCTGTACCAAGTTGTTCTGCTTGTAATGCAAACTCACTTACGTTTCCTAGCTGTTCTTGTACCATTTCAGCACCATGTCCAACAACCGTTACAAGTTTCTGCAATCCTAATTGAGATACTTGATCGACTACGTGTTGTACCATGGGTTTTCCACATACAGGATGCAGCACTTTGTATAGCTTAGACTTCATACGTGTGCCTTTACCTGCAGCTAGAATCACTGCAAATCTGTTTGACATATAGACCCTCCATCGCAACCTATTTATCCATTAAAGATATTATCCTAAATCATCATATATTTCAAGAAACACATTTTAACTATTAAATTTTACCATAATTCTTATAAGATGTTTTACTCTTTAGTATCTTTTTTAAGAAATAAGCTATACTATTTAAAATGATTTTGAAAAAATTAGTAGTTTCTTCTTTTTATATTAATGAATTGTGAAATTTACAAATATAAAGTAAAAAAAACAAACTCCTGTAAATGCTTACAGGAGTTTGCTACAAAATTATAAGGCTTTTCGTCAAAGCCCTTTTCATTCGAATTTTACGAAGCACCTGCTTCTTCAAACTCAACCTCTTCTAACTCGCCTAAACGATGATACTCTGTTAAAACCGCATCTTGAATTTTAGAGCGTGTACCAGAATTAATCGGATGTGCAATGTCACGGAACTCTCCATCTGGAGTACGTTTACTTGGCATTGCTACAAATAATCCATTATTACCATCAATTACACGAATATCATGAACAACAAATTCATGGTCCAAAGTAATAGAGGCAATTGCTCTCATGCGGCCTTCTGTGTTTACGCGGCGTAATCTTACGTCAGTCACTTCCATCTTGTGTTCACCACCCTTTTCTAAATAAGCGATATATTTGTATAAATTCCACAAATTTTCTATTTTCCCTTTAATTTTTTAAAAATTTTTAAGATAAAAATTTTTAATGTAGTTGAATATAGAGATTAGTGGAGGTTATCGCTTACAAAAGGTTACTTAACTAGGGCGATTACTTCAATTTCAACGGAAACATCTTTCGGTAATTTTGCTACTTGCACACAAGATCGAGCT
This sequence comes from Bacillus sp. NEAU-Y102, assembly GCF_054788175.1. Classification (NCBI taxonomy): domain Bacteria; kingdom Bacillati; phylum Bacillota; class Bacilli; order Caryophanales; family Bacillaceae; genus Bacillus; species Bacillus sp. NEAU-Y102. The sequence continues at coordinate 33,710 of NZ_JBTWFK010000020.1, forward strand.
GGTTTATGAGTAGAAAAATAAGAGCTATATACTTCATTCACTGCATTAAAATCATCCATGTCCTTTAAAAATACTGTTGTTTTTACGACTGTATCAAATGAAGCACCTGCTTCCTCTAATACCGCTTGTAAATTTTGAAATACTTGTTCTGTTTGTACTGTTACATCTCCTGTTACAAGCTCCCCATTTTCCGTTAATGGAATTTGTCCTGAGCTATAAAACATATTATTTACAATAATCCCTTGTGAGTAAGGTCCAATTGCTTGTGGTGCCTTGCTTGTTTGAACAACTTTCATACTTTTCACCCTTTTATTATTTATTTTACTCTTTAAAAATAGTGTACGAAAGGCAGTTTGTCCATCTATTTTATAATCTATAAATAAAATAAAAAAAGATAGAGCTATCTGCTCTACCTTTTATTCAGCCTCTACAAGCCCTTCATCAAATGGTGCAAGAGAATAATTCCCTTTTTCCACTTGAATCGTTTTTTCTTTCACATCAACTTCCGATAGACGAATTAATGATACAAAATTATTAATTAGTCGTTCTTCAATATCTGTGGATTCTACTAATACACCAATACCAACAACATTAGCCTTGAACTCTTCTAACATACTCATCATACCTTGAATCGTTCCACCAGCTTTCATGAAGTCATCAATAATTAAAACATTCGATCCTTCTGGAAGGCTGCGTTTTGCTAATGTCATTGTTTGAATTCGTTTAGAAGAACCCGACACATAGTTAATACTAACAGTCGGACCTTCTGTTACCTTATTATCTTTCCTTGCAATTACAACTGGTACATCTAAGTAATTTGCCACTGCATAAGCAAGTGGAATCCCTTTCGTTGCCACCGTCATAACCGCATCAATTGATTGCCTAGCAAAAACAGAAGCAAACAAACGACCTGCGCCATTAATATGGCGAGGATTACTCAATAAATCTGTCATGTATAAGTAACCGCCAGGCAAAATACGATCTGGATTTTCAAATAAGCCACAAAGCTCATCAATAATTAGATCTGCCTCTTCTTCACTTATATACGGTATATATTTCACTCCTCCTGCTGCTCCTGGTATCGTTTGCAATGTGCCGACCCCTTGTTGTTCAAACGTTTGCTTAATAATAACTAAATCTTCACTAATGGAAGACTTAGCCGATTGATACCTTTCAGCAAAAAAAGTGAGAGATACTAGCTGACGAGGGTTTTGTAGCAAGTAATAAGTCATATCGACTAATCTTGTACTTCTTCTAATTTTCATACTCTCACCTCAAATCACGAATATTCTAAACAAATCATAACGTATTATACGTCTTTATTCAAGCGTTTCTCGCTCTCCTAATAAACGTACCGCATAGACCTGTTCACAAAATCCTTTTAACCCGTTATAAATGCGATGCATTCGAGAATCATGGTGTACAAGTCCAAATACAGTTGGACCACTTCCACTCATCAATACAGCATCCGCTCCGAATCGCTTCATCTGTGATTTAATACGTGCAACTTCAGGATGCATTCCAAATGTTACATCTTCTAAAACGTTACCAACAGTATCACAAATCCCTTTATAATCTCCAGAATTTATGACATCAACCATTTTATCTACATTTGGATGTGTAACTCGATTTAACTTTAAATTTCCATACACATCAGCAGTAGATACACCTATATGTGGTTTCGCTAAAATAACCCAACAAGAAGGCGGAGTCTTTATATGCTCAATTTTCTCTCCTCTTCCAGTGGCAATTGCTGTGCCGCCGTATACACAGAACGATACATCTGATCCAATTTCTGCGCCAAGCTCTGCTAACTCATCAATTGTAAGCCCTAAATTCCATAATTTATTAAGACCACGTAATGTCGCTGCTGCATCACTACTTCCACCTGCTAATCCAGCTGCTACTGGAATCGTTTTTTCAATAGTAATAGATACACCTTTTTTTACATTAAACTTCTCTTTTAATAATTTCGCTGCCTGATAAGCTAAATTTCGTTGGTCGTCTGGGACATACCGATTATGGGATAAAATTTCAATACGGTCTTCTGCTAATTCCGTTAGTTCTAGACGATCTGCTAAATCAATGGTTGTCATAATCATTTTCACTTCATGATATCCGTCTTGTCTTTTTCCCAGTACATCTAACGACAGATTAATCTTTGCTGGTGCTTTCACTAGTAGCTTCAATCTATTCACCCACTCTATGTACTCAATCTTTTATCGTTTATTTTACCATAAATTTATAGTAAGACGATGACACTTCCCTAATTATAACGAAAAGCATTCAGAATGAAACTACTTATGTAAAATGATGGCACCTTTTAGAGTACAAAAAGCCGAGGAATGTCTCCTCGGCTACCGTAGCATAGAAAGTATCTTACAACTACTGGTTTCGTTTCATTAATTGCTGTTCTGCAATTTCTATAGCACGTTTCACCATGTTACCAGCATCTTTCGCACGAATTCCGCCCCATCCTTCTTTCTGAACAACATCATAAAAGCCAAGCTCTTTTGCTAGCTCTTCTTTAAATTGGTTTGACATGACACCTCTTCGTCTACTCAATGCAGAGTCCCTCCTTATTTTGCTACGGTATAGTTAGTATGCAAAATAATATAGCTTTTCATTTATGGGAATATATGTAATGATATATGGATTATAAAATGACCTCATTATGAGGGTCTCCATAAAATGTTAACTCTACTGTCTCTGTTAAAACATCTGCATAACTATAAGATACACGTTGCAACGCATCTTCTTGTTGATCCAATTGTACAACAAAAACAGAACGGTATGTTTCTGCTAGTACACCTGATTGCTCCACAGTTTTTCTTCTTCCACTATTTGCTTTTAACATAAGTCGCTGTCCAAGATGGTGATCTAATTCGCTTTTAATTTCATCTAAACGTTTTGACATATACTTCGCTACACCTCGCTGTAATTTAGATTGAACACTTAAAGCACTATATATCTATCCTAATTATTAACCGCGATTCACAGCTAATATCATCTTGCGTTTGAATAGATAGAAGAAATACTATATTGTAAAAGTATCATTACGTAGTCTGTACGTTCTTGCCTCTTTTTATCCAAATTCATTTAAATCCTTCCATACAAAAAAGCAAGATACATATGTACCCTGCTTACTCTTCGTAATGTTGAAAAGGTAATCCCGTTCGTAAAATCCCTCTCGTTTCAATTCCACCTAGTCCCTTTTCACCAGTAATTGTATTACGTACGACATCCCATACATTGACTCTCTCCATAAATGAAGTAAAACTAATTTTACCAACTACATATACGGGATCTAGTGCATGAATATTAATTCTAGATGGTGAACTAGCGAAATTGGCCCCTGCACGAATTAGTGCCTCAAAGTGCGATTGACATGCCCCAGCAAAAATAACAAGTTGATCCAATGATGGATATTTTTTTCGCACTTCTCGAACAGCCTGTACAAAATGCCTTGAATGCCTATATGCCGCTAAATCTCCCTTCACTCCTTTCGATTTTGTATATGCATCATGCCCCGTAATAACGAGAATGTCTGGGCGAAAGTGATCTATTAAGTCTACTACTTTTTCATGCATCTCCGTTTCTTTACAATGAATACCTTGTACAGGAACGCCAATTTTGTTATATAAGTCTAAGCACTTGCGCAAATATAAAGGGTCTCCATCTATATGCAATACACGTCCCGGCATTTGAAAATAATTCACCTCACTTGTGTATCCACCAGTTGAAGTATGTTCATGCCTTTGTTTCATTAACACATAATCTTGTTGAAACAAACGATACGTGCGCTCCATTGTTTCTTTCTCACGCTTCACCCTTTTTTTATGTTCTCGTTGATCTATACTAATTAAATCTTCAAGTGGCGCATCCGCCACCAGTCTAATTTCCTCTCCAAACAATATAGCTATCTCGCCTTTTATTTCTATAATACGAAAAAGAATATCCCTCTTATGAGAATATCGTTCCACTAATTCTCCAACATGTAAAGCCATTCTCCTACCTCCAAACTCATTAGGCCATCTTACCTGTTTTTAAAATATGAATTTAGAGGGAGAAAGGTGACAAAAGGGACAGTTCAAGTTGAACTGTCCCTTTCATATTCTTATGATAATTTATGAAGAACCAATGCATTACTTAATGTTGCAAACTCTTCAATAGATAGCGTTTCGCCTCTTCGCTTTGGATCAATTCCTACTTCTGTTAAAATTCGATCCAATAATTCCTTATCTTTCGGGAAACCATTTAAATTATTTGATAAATTATTCATTAAAGTTTTACGGCGCTGTGCGAAACTTGCTCGTACTACTTCAAAGAAGAATGTTTCATCTGTCACCTCTACAACCGGTTTCGGACGCTTTAGAAGGCGAATAATTGCAGAATCAACATTTGGCTGTGGTACAAACACTGTACGCGGTACAGTCATAACTGTTTCAACTTCTGTATAATACTGAATGGCAATCGATAAAGAACCATACTCTTTCGTTCCAGGTTTAGCAGCTAAACGATCTCCAACTTCTTTTTGCATCATAACAACAAATCCACGAACTGGTAACTTTTCTTCAAGCAATTTAAATAAAATTGGCGTTGTAATATAGTATGGCAAGTTAGCTACTACCATTACATCTTGCCCTTCTTCAAATTGCTCATTAAATACTTCATGTACATCCGCTTTTAGTACGTCTTTATTAATAACTGTAACGTTACCATATGGTGCTAACGTCTCATCTAAAATTGGTAATAGTCTTTGATCAATTTCAAAAGCCACTACTTTTTTAGCACGCTTCGCTAATTGCTCTGTTAATGCACCGATACCTGGTCCAATTTCAATTGCACCACTTTCTGAACCAATTTCAGCATGATCGACAATACGATTTAATACATTTGTATCAATTAAAAAGTTTTGTCCTAAACTTTTTTTGAATGAAAATCCATACTTTTCAACAATGTCTTTTGTACGATTTGGCGTTGCGATATCCTTCATTTTTTTTCCTCCTGTATTACTTGCTTATAAGCTTCTCCAAATGATTCCTTTGAAACTTGAAACATCTGTAATCGTTTATGTAACTGTTTTGCATTTGTATAACCAATCTTTAATAGCTTACCCATTCTTTCTCTGCGGCTCTTTGCCATTTCTCCGCCCACTAAGCCTGCATCGACTAAATCACTCCAACTAATTTCACTTGTATAAACTTCCATTTCTTCATGTATATTCTCTAGAGCACGGCGGATCGACTCATTAGAAGCATGTTCGATCCCAACTCCCTTTTTCCTTTTAGCAAGCGCTTCTTCCTTCGGTAAAAAGGCATGCTTACAGCCGGGAACCTTGTCAGAAATAATTTTTCGAATACGCTCTCCAGGATAATCCGGATCTGTGAAAATAATAACGCCCCTTTTTTGTTGCGCTAATTTAACTTGCTCAATAACATGATCACCGATTGCTGAACCGTTCGTTTCAATTGTATCCGCATCAACAGCACGCTTAATCGCAACTGTATCATCTTTACCTTCTACAACGATAATCTCTTTTATTTTCATGCTTGCCTCCACACTCGTTTCGTCTCTACTTAGTAAAACAAAAAAATGACGACTTTTCCATTATTATTTTCCCCATTCTTATATTTTAAAAAATAGAATAGAAAAATCTTTGTTCTCTGTCCTTATTGTAACACTTCATCATTCACATTTATTTTCTTCATCACTTCTACTAGTGTTTTTTCAAAATAAAAAAGAACAGGTTTCCCCATTCTTTTTTATTCAACACCAAATAAAAATTTTGCATTTTTGGTTGTCATTTCTGCTACTTCCTCATAAGAAATTCCTTTTAAATTCGCAATTTCTTCTGCTACGAGTTTTACATAACTCGGTTCATTTCGTTTCCCTCGAAATGGATGCGGCGTTAGATACGGACAATCCGTCTCTATTAACAATTTCTCTAATGGAATCTCCGTAGCAACCTCTTTCGGCTTCTTAGCATTTTTAAATGTAACTGGTCCGCCTAACGAAATTAAAAAGTTCATATCAACACATCGCTCTGCTACTTCTACGCTGCCGCTAAAGCAATGCATAATGCCTCCTACTTCAGCTGCATTCTCTTCTTCTAGAATATCAACAATATCTTGAGTTGCATCGCGGTTATGTATAATAATCGGCAATTTCACTTTTTTAGCTAATGTAATTTGTTTACGGAATACTTCTTTCTGTATTTCTTTTGGAGACTTATCCCAGTGATAATCTAAACCCATTTCTCCAAGTGCAACGACTTTAGGATGAGAAGCAAGTTCTTCTAACCAAGCTAAATGTTCTTCTGTCATGTCAATTGCATCAACTGGATGCCATCCAACCGCAGCGTAAATAAAATCATAGGCTTCAGCTAATTCCATCGCCTTTTTTATCGTTACTTCATCAAAACCAACAACAACTGTATAAGTAACTCCCGCTTCTTTCATTCGGGCAATAACTTCTTGCAAATCTTCTTCGAATTGCTCTGCATTCAAATGTGAATGTGTATCAAACAACATAATACATAACTCCTTTTATATTGAAATCAAGTTTATTCTACAAAAATAAGTTCTTTAATAACTTAACGATAACAATACTACAATCTTAATGCAAAAATAGAGAGTGTAAAAAGAAAAAAGACGCTTCACACATGTTACACGTGAAACATCTCTTTTCTTGTCTTAATTACTTGATTTTTGTACCATTTGGTAGATTTTGATCAATTGATGCTAATGACAATACGCCATTCTCTTCACCCGCTAAAATCATACCTTGCGATAATTCACCGCGTAATTTTACAGGTTTTAAGTTTGTTACACAAATAACCTTTTTACCTTTTAGGTCCTCTGGCGAATAGAATTTCGCAATTCCAGAAACAACTTGACGCTTTTCTGTGCCTAAGTCTAGTTGAATTTTTAACAACTTGTCTGCTTTTTTCACAGGTTCAGCAGATAGTACTTCAGCTACGCGTAATTCTACTTTAAAGAAATCATCAATTGTAATTTCTTCTGCCTTCGGTTCTTCTTCTTTTTTCTCTTCTACTTTAGGAGCAGAGCTTTTCATTTGTTCCTTAATGTACTCTACTTCCACTTCCATTTCTAAGCGAGGGAAAATTGGGTTTCCTTTTTCTACTTTTGTTCCAGCTGGAATACAGCCAATTGTAGATAGACTTTCCCAAGATTTATGAGCCTCATCAGTAAGGCCAAGCTGAGCGAACATCTTGCTTGGTGCTACTGTTAAGAATGGCATAAGCATAATACCTGTTTGACGAAGTACTTCTGCTAAATGAGCCATTACAGAAGCTAACTTTTCACGATCATTCTCATCTTTCGCTAATACCCATGGTTGTGTTTCATCAATATATTTGTTCGTACGACTAACCAATTGCCAAATAGATCCTAACGCTACAGAGAACTCCATATTCTCCATTGCCTCTTCTACTTTTTTCAATGTATCTTTTGCAAACGTTACTAACGTTTCATCAAATTCCGTTACATTCGCTTTAAATGCAGGGATTTCTCCGTTAAAGTACTTATCAATCATAGCTACTGTACGATTTAATAAGTTACCTAAGTCATTTGCTAGATCGAAATTAATACGCTCCACAAATCCTTCTGGTGTGAATACACCGTCAGATCCGAATGGAACTTCACGAAGTAAGTAATAACGTAATGCATCTAATCCGTAACGATCGATCAATGTAACTGGATCTACTACGTTTCCTTTTGACTTACTCATCTTTCCATCCTTCATTAAAATCCAGCCATGAGCAAAGACTTTTTTCGGAAGAGGTAAATCTAATGCCATTAAAATGATTGGCCAATAAATTGTATGGAAACGAACGATTTCTTTTCCAACTAAATGCACATCTGCCGGCCAGAATTTCTTATACATCTCTTCATTTTCTGTTCCATAACCTAATGCTGTAATGTAGTTAGATAATGCGTCAACCCATACGTAAATAACGTGTTTCGGATTACCTGGAACACGAACTCCCCAGTCAAATGAAGTACGAGAAACTGCTAAATCTTCTAAGCCTGGTTTAATGAAGTTATTAATCATTTCATTCTTACGAGACTCTGGCTGAATGAAATGTGGATTATCTTCATAGAATTTTAATAGTCTGTCGACATATTTACCCATTCTAAAGAAATATGATTCTTCACGAACAAGTTCTACATCATGACCACTATCTGGACTTTTTCCTCCAACTACTTTGTCACCTTCCATAATTGGATCTACTAATTGATGCTCCGTATAGAATGTCTCATCTTGTACAGAATACCAACCTTCATATTCATCAAGATAAATATCACCTTGATCTACTAGTTGCTTAAAGATTTTTTCAACAACATCTTTATGACGATCTTCAGTTGTACGAATAAAATCATCATAAGAGATATCCATCTTCTCCCAAAGTTCTTTAATTCCTGCAACAATATTATCCACATATGCTTGTGGTGTAATATTTAATTCTTCTGCTTTTTTTTGGATTTTCTGTCCATGCTCATCAGTTCCTGTTAAATAATGAACATTGTATCCTTGCATACGCTTATATCGTGCCATTGCATCTCCTGCTACTGTCGTATAAGCATGTCCAATGTGTAATTTTCCACTTGGATAATAAATTGGGGTAGTAATATAAAAGGACTTATTTTCCTCTGTCATTGTTTTGGACCTCCCGAATAACCTCATATGTATTTATAAACAGTATATCAAAAACTCATATATAAAGTGAAACTTTAATCAGCGGGGTTTTTGTTCATCCCCACTGATTATTAGCCCACATCAATCGGGCTTTTACGAGCAGCCCGAATCTCACTTATCTTCTTTACCCCAACCTAATTTTGAATTTGGGTTCTTAATGCTCGATATCTTTATCATCTATTGCTCATATTCCAAAAAAATATACAATCTCCACTTAAAATTTGTTAATTTTTCAGAAAACAATGTAAATAATTGTGGAATTTCCTCTCAATCTATTATATATAAGAAATAAGAAATCTATAAATCTTTTTAAAAAATATAGAATTTAAGAATTGACGGAAATGTAAATGATTGGTATCATATGTCCATAGGGTATTTTGTCGAAAAATGACGAATCTAAAAATAGACTCGAAACTTATAAACTATTTATTTAGGAGGAAAAAAATTATGAAATCTACTGGTATTGTTCGTAAAGTTGATGAATTAGGTCGTGTAGTAATTCCAATCGAATTACGCCGTACTTTAGGTATTGCAGAAAAGGATGCTCTTGAAATCTATGTTGATGACGAGAAAATCATCTTAAAAAAATATAAACCAAACATGACTTGCCAAGTAACTGGTGAAGTATCTGACGGTAACCTTTCTTTAGCTGAAGGTAAAATCATCTTAAGCAAAGAAGGCGCTGAGCAAATCTTAAACGAACTTCAAGATTATATCGAAACAGCAAAATAAGCTTCTCAATTATGAGAAGCTTATTTTTTATCGACATGATAGATTTGATATACATCTCTTTTCGACAAATCTCGATCTTTAGCGACTGTTTTAATCGCTTCTTTTGAATTCATACCTTTTTCATTTATATAGTGTTCAATATGATCATATACTGAAAGAGATTCCCACCATTGTTCTTCTGGAGCAGGTTCTTCTGTCGAACCAGCTACTAAAATACAAAACTCACCACGTACCTCATTTTGCTTCGTCCACTCAATTGCTTCTTCGACTGTTCCTCGAATAAATTCCTCAAATTTTTTCGTTAACTCCCGACATAATACAATCTCTCTATTTCCCAACACTTCCTGCATCGAAATTAAAGTATCATCTAAACGATGAGGCGCTTCATAAAACATCATTGTAGTTTGTACATAACGAAGCTTTTCTAACTCCATCTTTCGTTCCTTTTTATTTCTCTGCAAGAAACCATAGAAATAAAACTGCTTTGTTTCAAGACCAGATGCAATTAATGCTGTAAGGGCTGCATTTGCTCCAGGAAGCGGAATTACATGATATTGCTCAGCTACTGCCTCAACAACAATATCGTAACCTGGATCAGAAATACACGGCATACCAGCGTCACTAACAAGTGCTACATTCTTTCCATCCTCTAATTTCTCTAATATTTTCTTCCCACTTACTTCTTTATTGTGCTCATGATAACTCGTGACAGGTGTTTCAATTTCAAAATAATTACAAAGTTTTTTCGTTTGTCTCGTATCTTCAGCAGCAATTAAATCAACTTCTTTTAAAATTCGGATTGCACGAAATGTCATATCTTCTAGATTTCCAATAGGAGTTGGTACTAAATATAAAACTCCCTTTTCATTTTGTTGAAAGCTTTTTTGTTGCCACATAGCGTTCTCCTTTTTGCATATATGCCTCTTTTTGTTTTCTCGTTAATTGCTTAAAATAATACTCCGCTTGCATAGCTGTACGCTTATCATCGTGGGTCTCTACATACTTTAAAACGACAGGACGCCTGACGCGTGTATACCTAGCTCCTTTGCCGCTATTATGAGTCTGAATTCGTTTTTCGATATGGTTTGTATATCCAGCATAATAACTTCCATCAGAGCACTCTACCACATAAAAAAAATGCTTATTCTTCTCCATATAAAATTGAACGTATCTCCTTTGTATATTCGTTATTGTTCTCGTATACAACGAGGGGTGGTAAAATTTTCAAATCTGCATTCCCATCCTTAATTCCTTCAATTAACAATGTATTTGCTTCTTTTCCAACCTTAGGATAAACAAATCGCACACGCTTTGGTTCAATTTTATATTTACGCATTAATGTGACGATGTCGAGTAATCGTCCTGGACGATGTACAAATGCTACTTTCCCGCCTTGTTTTACTAACTGACTACTTGCAGATACAACATCTTCTAATGTACACATAATTTCATGACGAGCTATCGCTAAATGTTCATTCATATTTTTCTCTGAAGTTTGAGGTGTTTGAAAATATGGTGGATTACATGTAACAACATCATATTGGTGACGCCCGAGTTTCTCTGGCATATCTTTCAAATCTCCATGTATGAGGTGAATTCTTTCTTTCAGCCCATTATATTGAACACTTCTTACTCCCATATCATATAAGCGTTCTTGAATTTCCACACCAGTAATCTTTCCTTTTGTTCTTGTACTTAATAAAAGGGGGACAACCGCGTTACCTGTACACAAATCAAGTAAATTCCCCTTTTGAATTGGTACCCATGCGAAATCCGCAAGTAAAACCGCATCTAAAGAAAAATTAAATACTGATGGGCTTTGTATAATCTTCATGTCTTGCGCTAATAAGTAATCTAAACGTTCATCTTCATATAAATTCATATACTGCTCCTTTTCTTACCCTTAACCTACCCTATTTCATGTATAAAAAATTACCTTTCCAATTATAATTGGAAAGGTAATTTCACTTTTTATTTAAGAATGACAGACAGAACAAACAATCTCCCTCTTTACGTACACTTCCATAATGTAGATTGCAAATATGAAAACCTTCTTGATACAGTCTCGCTAAATTGTCATAGCCCTCACCAATATCTGTTTTCGGCTTCACTTCTTTACGTTTTTGAGGTTTTTGTTTTTCTTTATTCTGCACTTCTTCAAAACGGCGTCGCAAATTGTTATTTTCCATTTTTATATGCTGGTTTTCTTCCAACAACTCTGCAAGATGCTGTTTTAACTCTCCCAACTGTTTGTATAAATGTCCAATTTGCTCTTCCATACTAGAAACCGATTCAAAAATATCTTTTTTCTCCACAAGCACCCACCTCATTAATCTGTGGTTTGACTCGAAACGACCCCTTTATTCACTAACTCATCTAACGTATATTCTACTATCCGTTCCTTGTCTACTAGTTCCACTTGAATTAATCTTTCTAAAATATTTAATCCGATAACACGGCCAGTACCATGCGGGGTTTGTATACGTTGATCTAAATCAGGAAGTTGTTCCTTTGCTGCCTCATATTCATCATTCTCATATTTTAAGCAACACATTAAGCGACCACATAAACCAGAGATTTTTGCAGGATTTAATGATAAATTTTGATCCTTTGCCATTTTGATGGATACAGGTTCAAAATCTCCTAAAAAAGTAGAACAACAAAGCATACGACCACATGGACCAATACCACCTAGCATCTTCGCTTCATCACGAACACCAATTTGTCTTAGTTCAATTCTTGTTCTAAAAATTGCCGCTAAGTCCTTCACTAGTTCGCGGAAATCGATCCGACCATCCGCAGTAAAATAGAAAATAATCTTATTACGATCGAATGTATACTCTACATCTACAAGTTTCATATCAAGATTATGCTCTACTACCTTTTGTTGACAGACTTGATATGCTTCTTTTGCAGCATGTTTGTTCTCTTCAACAATGGTACGATCATTTTCATTTGCAATACGAATAACCTTTTTTAGCGGTAATACAACGTCGTTTTCATCAACTTGCTTTTTGGTAATAACTACTTTTCCGTATTCAATACCTCTTACCGTTTCTACAATGACAAACTCATTTTCAGAGATATCGAACTGATTTGGATCAAAGTAATATACCTTTCCGGCCTTCTTAAAGCGAACACCTACTACATCATACAAAACGGTCATCCCTCCTGCAACCGCAACACTAACTGTTCGAACACAAGCTGCGCATTTACATTAGCGTTGATTCTATTTTTTGCCTCTAATATATTAAAGAGAGCTGATACAATGCGCTTCTGAGCATAGGAAAACGATTCAAACATCTCTTTCTGCTCATGAAAAACAAGACGATCTTCTTCTCCAAGTTGAACATATAGTAAATCCTTATAAATAAGGAGTAACATATCTAAACCTTGTTGTAATTGTTCTTTCTCTCCAAAGTGTTTTCCCCATTTTTCTTGTACAAAAAAAATAGAGGTTTTATCTTTTTCGAGCGCTTCACATAATTTTATCACTAAAGCTCGTGCTTGTGCAAACCATTCATCACTACATAAAGCTAAAGCTTCATCAAAACTATTTGTGAGTTGAGCAGCAAGTGTCGATAAAGATGCTGTAATACCTTCTTCCTGTAATCTTCTAATTAAAGATTCCGTAGGTAACGGTCTAAACGTAACAACTTGGCAGCGAGATAAAATCGTATTTAAAATTTGATGACTTTGTTCAGTAAGTAAAATAGCGGTTGTATCACTACTTGGTTCTTCTAAAAATTTCAAAAGTGTATTTGCCGCATTTGCTGTCATACGATCTGCGTGCTCAATAATATATAATTTTTTATTTGCCTCTAATCCTGTTTTTGAAAACTCTTCTTGTAAATCATGAATTTGCTGCTTCTTAATAGATAATCCGTCTGGTTTTACAATATGTAAGTTAGGGTGGTTACCTGAATCAATTCGCTTACAATTTGTGCATACATGGCAGGGCTCTACTCCATTCCGCTGAGAACAGAGGAAACTCTTTGCCATTTGAATTGCTGTCGCAAACTTTCCCGTACCTTTCCCTCCCTCTAACAAGTAAGCGTGGGATATACGCTCTTTTGCAATGCTATTCATCAACATTTTTACACCGATGGGTTGTATAGCAGAAAGCTGCTCCCACGTCTTCATCATAATGCATACCTCACTTATTTCATTCTTTCCTTCTATTATAACAATTTATCTTCTATAATCTGAACAACTTCTTCTATAAGTTTTTCCATCGGCTGATCAGCATTTACCAATACAATACGATCCGAGAAACGTTCTACAACTTGTAAATACCCTTCGCGCACACGTTTATGGAAAGAGATATCTTCCATATCTAGTCGATTTACTTCACGTCCTGCATCTTTTTCAATTCGAGCCAAACCAACCTCAGGCTCAATGTCTAGATAAATTGTTAAACTAGGCATACAGTCCTCTGTTGCGAAACGATTTATTTCAAATACCTTATCCATACCCAACCCTCTTGCATAGCCTTGATATGCTAAAGAACTATCTATAAAACGATCACATAGCACGAGATAGTTCTCATTAAGTGCTGGCATAACTTTTTCTACTAAATGCTGTCTGCGCGCAGCAGCATAAAGAAGCGCTTCTGTACGTGCTTCCATCATCGTATATTCTTGTTTATGTAAAATCGTCCTAATGTCCTCAGAAATTGCAATACCACCTGGTTCCCTTGTCGCCATTACCTTTTGTGCTTTTTGTTCAAAATATGGTAATAAGCTTTTAATTAACGTTGTTTTACCTGAACCTTCTGGACCCTCAATTGTTACAAATAATCCCTTCATCCTAAAACCTACTTTCTATATCATACACTTTCATATATTTCGTATTACCTTGAAAACGAGCTCCTGCTCTCTCTAAATACATAATTTGCTCTTTATGCTCTGAAGTAATTCTCTCTCCATACATAACCAATGGAATTCCAGGTGGATACGGAATTACCATTTCCGCCGCTATCATTCCAACAGCCTCTTCTATAGATACTATCTTTGTTCCATATCCTTCTAGTTGTTTATACGTATACGGCAAAGGAGAGAATTCACCTTTATAAGTATAACGAATAGATTCCCTCTTGTCTTTCACGTCATAATGTTGCAATGCTACTCGGATCATCTCTATAACCTTCATATACTCCTCATTTACTTGCAGGGGTAAAATAAATAGGACATTGTACGGATCAGCCATCTCTGTATATATACCGACATTTTCAAATACGGACTGTAATTCGTACCCTGATAACTGACAACGAGTTTGTACGGTAACCTTTAGCTCGTCTTGCAACGGATATTCTAAAATGGCGATTTGTGGAATAGAACGTAACTGTTCCTTAAATCTCCGTAAAAACTCAACAATTTCACCATGTCCTTCTTCTTTTATACGCGCCATTGTAAAGCGTGCTATATCCAAGGAAGCCATAATTGGATACGATGGACTACTAGATTGTAGCATACTTAAATAAGTAGTAACCTTCTCTTCGTCTACTAAGTGACTATTTATATGTAAATAGGAACCCATTGTCATTGCGGGTAATGTTTTATGTGCAGAATGAACTACAATATCTGCACCATATGTTAATGCTGATTTTGGGAATGGTTCTCCCAAACAAAGATGTGCCCCATGTGCCTCATCTACCAAAACAGGGATTTTATGTGCATGTGCAAAAGCAATGATTGCCTCTAAATCCATCCCCATACCATAATAATTAGGATGCGTTAAAATGAGTGCTTTCGCATTTGGATATTTTCCAATTGCTTTCTTAATAATTTCATTACGAACTCCCACTGGTACGTTATAAGCTTCATCAATCCATGGATCTAAAAAAATGGGATTTGCTCCCGCTAGTTTTAAACCATTAATAATTGATTTATGACAATTTCTTTGTACAAGAACAATATCATGTTCCCTGCAACAAGACAAAATCATTGCTAAGTTCCCGACTGTTGAACCATTAATTAAAAAATAACTTCTCTTTGTATCATACACTTCAGTCAATAATTGTTGTGCCTCATCTATACATTCAAACGGACTATGCAAATCATCCAGTCCTGCTAACTCAGTTACATCAATAGATAGAATATCTTTAAACTCTCTTATTGCCTTCTGAGGGAAGTTTAAACCATTCTTATGACCTGGAACATGAAAAGATAACGACCCTCTTTCTTTAAACTCTATTAACGCCTCATATAAAGGCATATGATTTTGATTCATCTACATCTCTTCCTTATAATTCATTCTCCATCTATTATACAGAACAAAAAAAATAATAGGCATATGCCTATTTAAAAATATGATACTTCTAATTTTCGAAGTTGCTTTAAATAATGTATATATTTTGGATCATCTGTCTCTGTGTTCACCATATCCTTTTCACATTCATAACATATTAAATTATTATAAACATATATACCTTCTTTTCTTTTTGTCTCACAAACAATACAAACTTCACTTTGTAATTTCATAACCTTCCCTCCCTATTTAAGTGAACCTATTTTATACTTCTAATCCTTAACAATTTCCAGAAAAATATACACCCATCTCTTATATAATATGATTAACTCTTGGGCAACGTGTTTGTATTACCATTACTTCTTTCCCATTCTTTTTAACAATACAAAAAAACACGAGTCAAATGACTCGTGTTTTAGTTGCTTGGCGACGTCCTACTCTCACAGGGACAAGGTCCCAACTACCATCGGCGCTAGAGAGCTTAACTTCCGTGTTCGGTATGGGAACGGGTGTGACCTCTCTGCCATCATCACCAAACTATTGAAGGCATATTCCTTCAAAACTAGATAACATTGCTACATATTATATGGTTAAGTCCTCGATCTATTAGTATTCGTCAGCTCCACATGTCACCATGCTTCCACCTCGAACCTATCAACCTGATCATCTTTCAGGGATCTTACTAGCTTACGCTATGGGAAATCTCATCTTGAGGGGGGCTTCATGCTTAGATGCTTTCAGCACTTATCCCTTCCGCACATAGCTACCCAGCTATGCCCTTGGCAGAACAACTGGTACACCAGCGGTGCGTCCATCCCGGTCCTCTCGTACTAAGGACAGCTCCTCTCAAATTTCCTACGCCCACGACGGATAGGGACCGAACTGTCTCACGACGTTCTGAACCCAGCTCGCGTACCGCTTTAATGGGCGAACAGCCCAACCCTTGGGACCGACTACAGCCCCAGGATGCGATGAGCCGACATCGAGGTGCCAAACCTCCCCGTCGATGTGGACTCTTGGGGGAGATAAGCCTGTTATCCCCGGGGTAGCTTTTATCCGTTGAGCGATGGCCCTTCCATGCGGAACCACCGGATCACTAAGCCCGACTTTCGTCCCTGCTCGACTTGTAGGTCTCGCAGTCAAGCTCCCTTATGCCTTTGCACTCTACGAATGATTTCCAACCATTCTGAGGGAACCTTTGGGCGCCTCCGTTACACTTTAGGAGGCGACCGCCCCAGTCAAACTGCCCACCTGACACTGTCTCCCGGGTCGATAAGACCCGTAGGTTAGAATTTCAATACAGTCAGGGCGGTATCCCACCAGCGCCTCCACCGAAGCTAGCGCTCCGGTTTCAATGGCTCCCGCCTATCCTGTACAAACTGTACCAAAATTCAATATCAGGCTACAGTAAAGCTCCACGGGGTCTTTCCGTCCTGTCGCGGGTAACCTGCATCTTCACAGGTACTATAATTTCACCGAGTCTCTGGTTGAGACAGTGCCCAAATCGTTACACCTTTCGTGCGGGTCGGAACTTACCCGACAAGGAATTTCGCTACCTTAGGACCGTTATAGTTACGGCCGCCGTTTACTGGGGCTTCAGTTCAGAGCTTCGCTTACGCTAACCCCTCTCCTTAACCTTCCAGCACCGGGCAGGTGTCACCCCCTATACTTCGCCTTACGGCTTCGCAGAGAGCTGTGTTTTTGCTAAACAGTCGCTTGGGCCTATTCACTGCGGCTTTCCGTTAAGAAAGCACCCCTTCTCCCGAAGTTACGGGGTCATTTTGCCGAGTTCCTTAACCAGAGTTCTCTCGCACACCTTAGGATTCTCTCCTCGCCTACCTGTGTCGGTTTGCGGTACAGGCACCTTTTATCTCGCTAGAAGCTTTTCTTGGCAGCGGGGAATCAAAGACTTCGCTCCATAAGGAGCTTCCCCATCACAGCTCAGCCTTTACGATAAGCGGATTTGCCTACTTATCAGCCTAACTGCTTGGACGTGCACAACCAATCGCACGCTTCTTCTATCCTTCTGCGTCCCTCCATTGCTCAAACGATAAAGAGGTGGTACAGGAATATCAACCTGTTGTCCATCGCCTACGCCTGTCGGCCTCGGCTTAGGTCCTGACTAACCCTGAGCGGACGAGCCTTCCTCAGGAAACCTTAGGCATTCGGTGGACGGGATTCTCACCCGTCTTTCGCTACTCATACCGGCATTCTCACTTCTAAGCGCTCCACCAGTCCTTCCGGTCTGACTTCACTGCACTTAGAACGCTCCCCTACCACTGATACCATTGGTATCAATTCGCAGCTTCGGTGGTGTATTTAGCCCCGGTACATTTTCGGCGCAGAGTCACTCGACTAGTGAGCTATTACGCACTCTTTAAATGGTGGCTGCTTCTAAGCCAACATCCTAGTTGTCTAAGCAACTCCACATCCTTTTCCACTTAATACACACTTTGGGACCTTAGCTGGCGATCTGGGCTGTTTCCCTCTTGACTACGGATCTTATCACTCGCAGTCTGACTCCTAAGGATAAGTCATTGGCATTCGGAGTTTGACTGAATTCGGTAATCCGATGAGGACCCCTAGTTCAATCAGTGCTCTACCTCCAAGACTCTTACACTTAAGGCTAGCCCTAAAGCTATTTCGGGGAGAACCAGCTATCTCCAGGTTCGATTGGAATTTCTCCGCTACCCACACCTCATCCCCGCACTTTTCAACGTGCGTGGGTTCGGGCCTCCATTCAGTGTTACCTGAACTTCACCCTGGACATGGGTAGATCACCTGGTTTCGGGTCTACGACCACGTACTAAACGCCCTATTCAGACTCGCTTTCGCTGCGGCTCCGCCTCTTCAGCTTAACCTTGCACGGGATCGTAACTCGCCGGTTCATTCTACAAAAGGCACGCCATCACCCATTAACGGGCTCTGACTATTTGTAGGCACACGGTTTCAGGATCTCTTTCACTCCCCTTCCGGGGTGCTTTTCACCTTTCCCTCACGGTACTGGTTCACTATCGATCACTAGGGAGTATTTAGCCTTGGGAGATGGTCCTCCCAGATTCCGACGGAATTTCACGTGTTCCGCCGTACTCAGGATACATTCAAGAGAGAACGAAGTTTCGACTACGGGGTTGTTACCCTCTACGACGGACCTTTCCAGGTCGCTTCGTCTACCTCGTTCCTTTGTAACTCCGTATAGAATGTCCTACAACCCCAAGAGGCAAGCCTCTTGGTTTGGGCTATGTTCCGTTTCGCTCGCCGCTACTCAGGAAATCGCATTTGCTTTCTCTTCCTCCAGGTACTTAGATGTTTCAGTTCCCTGGGTCTGTCTTCCATACCCTATGTATTCAGGTAAGGATACCATACCATTACGTATAGTGGGTTTCCCCATTCGGAAATCTTCGGATCAAAGCTTACTTACAGCTCCCCGAAGCATATCGGCGTTAGTCCCGTCCTTCATCGACTCCTAGTGTCAAGGCATCCACCGTGCGCCCTTTCTAACTTAACCAAACTAAAA
>NZ_JBTWFK010000021.1:0-44218 GCF_054788175.1 Bacillus sp. NEAU-Y102
AATAACTATTTTATTAAAAATCTTTAATGAGCTAATCCTTACAATTTTGTAATACTAATGTCACTGAAATCAATTTTTTCACTATAAACTCTTTACTATAATTTTCCTTATAAAGTTATAAACACACAGTAAGGAGCGACTTAAAAATGTCTTTTTCTCAATTAAATATTGATGCTTTTCGAGCAATCAATGATTTAGGGAAGTCATATTCATCCCTAAACTCAACTATGGTATTTGTGGCGGAATATATGGTGTATTTTTTAGGTTTAATTATTATGGCTTATTGGTTTACTCAATGTAGAAAAAACAAAATGATGATTATTCAAGCGATGGTTGCTTTCGTAACTGCTGAAATAATTGGAAAATTAGCAGGGAATTTGCATTTGAATTATCAACCATTTGCAGTATTACCTAATGTTAATAAACTTGTCGATCATGCAGTAGATAATTCATTTCCTAGCGACCATACGATTCTATTTTTTTCAATTTGTTTTTCATTCTGGCTTATTCGTAAAAAGGCTAGATGGTTATGGCTTGTACTTGCATTCTGCGTAGCTATTTCTCGTATTTGGGTAGGAGTTCATTATCCTTTCGATGTCATAACAGGAGCTTTAATAGGAATTATTTCAGCGCTATTTTCATATTGGTTAACACCGAAAATTACATTCATCAAAAAATTACTTAATCTTTACGAAAAAATAGAACAAAATGTAATACCATCCAAAAACAAGTCAAAAAACTTTTGATTAATCTCACAAAGCTAAAAAGATTACATATATTACCGAGTATTTTTCAATATTGTCTTGATCGAAGAGCGCTCCCCTGGGTGCTCTTTAATTTTAAAATAACGCTTTTGTTTGGTTTTCATCCGCCCATATTAGGATTGATACATTCCCACATATAATTATTAAATGTAATCTCTACGTTCTTAATAATCTCGCCTTTATGGATCTCAACATCTTGGTTGAATTCCATCCCTTTCTCAAACGCATAAATTTTTATATCCACGTTATATTCTTTAGATAAGAGTGCTAATGGTGCTGCATCTATTCCCCAAGCCGCTTTATAACCTTCCAGTACGCATATTTCTAATTTGTCTTCATCATCTTCAAAATAATGTTGAATGTTACTCTCTATAAAATTCCGACGTGTTCCTTTAATATGAAAAGCGTTTTCTGACTTGATGAATATCTCATACTCATCTTCCTCTACAATTTTTTCAGCAGGCGTTTGTTCAAAAAATCCATTTGGGATAGGAGTTAGTGCTTCCAATAAAAACTTTCTAATATCCTCTTTTGTTCCTCTAACTTTAAAAGTACCTTCACACCAATTTGGCATATCTCTCATTCTCCTTTTCTAATAAAATTCAAATTTGATTAAAGTAACTGTGTTTTTCGTTCTTCCATACGAATTACTTTTCCGCTTTGATATACAAATGATTGTTCACCATAGCCACCTTGAGGCGGTTCTATTAACTGAACCTGACCATTTTTAACAATATATATTCCGTTTGTTTTCAAATCTATTTCAGCTGTCATTTCAACAAGATTTTCTTTTCTAATTCCCACCAAGATCACTCCCATATGTTATAATTACTTTGTCGAAGTAAGTTGAGAGTGATCTCAGCTTTTTTTATTTGTCTACAAATATTGCATAACATTTTCCGGAACAAATGATTGTTCCAGTGATAGATGAAGCCGAATTGGAATCGGCTTTTTTTCATTTCTTGCTCGCTTACACATTTCTTCAGCTTCTTCCCATGCAAATTGTTTATCCTCCGCTCGTTTGTAACGCCAAATTCCAATTGTGTATTCTTCAAACAACTCATAACGTTCATCAGGCGCTGTCGTTGGTTTTAATTCATCAATTGCTTTGGCTTGGCGTGGTATTTGCACAACCACATCTGCATACCGTAATTTTGAATTCAAACGGTGAATATGAGCTTTCTTAGGATCAAATGATACAACTGGTTCCACATCAAAAATTGTTAATTGCTTTGGCATTGCTTTTCCCCTCCAATACCTGCAAGCTTGCAACTAAGATTCCTTCAAGTTGCGTTAACGTTAGTTGATCTAATGTTTGTCCGTTAATTTCCGATAATCCCAGACCTAATAGTTTACGAATAATTACTAGTTTTCTACGTTCTACTTCCTGACGTAACAGCATTACTAAGCCCCCTGTTGGTTATCAAACTTTCGCTCTAATCCCACAAACTTACTAAATTCTTTAATGAATGCTAGTTCAACAACACCAACTGGACCGTTCCTCTGTTTCGCTAGAATAATTTCCGTTATGTTTTTATTTTCTGTCTCGCGGTCATAGTAATCCTCACGATATAAGAATGCTATTAAATCCGCATCTTGCTCAATTTGACCATTTTCACGTAAATCTGATAGCAATGGTCTCTTATCTTGCCTACTCTCAACAGCACGACTTAACTGTGATAATGCAACTACACATACATTTAATTCTCTTGCCATCAGTTTTAACTTACGACTAATCTCACCTATTTCTTGCATGCGGTTCCCTCTATGCTTTGGGTCCCCTACGATAAGCTGCAAATAATCAATTGCGATCAAGACCTTTTTATCAGGATACTTACGCTTCAGTTTCCTAGCCTTAGCGTAAATCTCTTGCATCGTTACATTTGCTTTATCGTAAATTTCTAATGGCAAATCATTAATTAATCCCATCGCTTGACTAATTTTTTCCCAATCCTTTAAATTACATAACTTCTTAGGATTCTTTAATTTGGAAGCATCAATATTTCCAGTACTTGAAATCATCCTTTTAAGTAGCTGCTCCTCCCCCATCTCGAGCGAGAAGATTCCTGTTGCTGTATGAGCACTTGCTGCATGAAAAGCAACGTTTAATACAAATGCTGTTTTCCCCATTGAAGGTCGGGCCCCAACAATAATTAAATCACCTTCTTGTAACCCTGCTGTCATTCTGTTCAAGTCGTCATAACCAGTTGGTATACCGGTTAAATCTCCTACATCAATTTGCATGTTCTTATACAAATCAACTAGTGTGTCTTTCAAATTAAACTCATCTGAGTAACCTGTTTCTTCAATGGCGCTTAATTCATCAATTGATGTACTAATAGCACTCATATCTCTGTCTTTCTGAAGGCGATTATATAAGCTACCAGCAACCTCCTGAGCATGTCTCATCTTCCAAGCTTCAATCACTAAACCTTCGTGATACGAGAAGTTCTTAGTTGTTGTTACAACTTCTGTCAGGTTTACAAAGAATTCAATTCCCCCAATTTGATGCATAAAGCTTTCATCGAATTTTCCAATGAGAGCAACAAGATCTATCGGAACCTCAGCATCCTCTAATTCTCTCATCGCCTTGAAAATCACTTGATGCGTTGGTGAAGAGAACTGTTTTACCTTTAGCTGACAATCTTTAATTAAATCGCCTTCTTGGATAATGCTACCTAAAACACTTTGTTCAGCTTCTACGTTACGAATCATATCGTTACTCATTGGGCCAACCACGCATTCCGTTGGTTAAGTACTGCAAGTTCTTCTTCTGTTGGAATGTTCTGCTCCCATGCTTGTTGCTGTTGTATTACGTTTTTAGTAGTTTCCGATAAGCCCTTTTGTTGATAAGGTGCTTGTGTCTGTTGCTGAGATTTTGTTAATCGCTGAGCACGAAATGCTTTATCAGCTGCCTCAACATCAGTTACTGTTTTAAAGCCTTTAAGATGCCAATCTCTTAAAATCGTATTTACGTAAGACATGTTTCTCGTATTCTTCTCTAAAGCAATCTCCATAGCCTTAATAACTAGCTCTGCATTTAAATCATCTATCCAAGCATAAATACCATCTGCGATAAAAGGTGTAATCAGTCCGAAGTTTTGTTCGTAAAAAGAAATTGGATTAACCTCAACAACTTCTTCCGCGCCTGCGCGTTCTTCTTGTTGTTGTTCTTTTTCTTCTTCTTTTTCTTCTTCCTTGCTAGGGTCTTGGAAGCCCCTTATAAGCCCCTCCAAACGGACTGATAAATACTCCTTAATACGAGGGATTTTAAAATCTTGCTCTTTTTCTAATTGCAAACAAGTTTCATAGAAATCAACTAAAAAATCCTGGTCCTTCACAGATTGAATCTCTTTTAAAACACACTTTTCAATGTTTACATTTTTAATCGGATTGAATTTCAGCCAGTTGATTAAGAACAACTCTTTTGTTTTTTGGTTGTAATTAATTTTTCCATACTCAGCAAAACGTTCTAATAGCTTCATAACAGTTTCACGATTATATCCTGTATCAGTTTCAATGATACGAAGTGGAAGCTCATAAATTCCTGATTGAGACGTCTTACTGTTTGTCATCAAATATAAGTAGAAATACTTCTCCTCCGGTGTAAGATCTAAAACAAATGAATCCTGCCAAAATGAAACATGTACTGGTCTATAAACTGCCATATTATTCATCCTCCCGTTTACATATCGCGAATCCGTCCTCTACACGTAATAAGCGATAATTCTTATATCCTATTTTGAGATATTGTTTTATTAAGTAAATTAGGTGTTGCTCTGATGTTGCTTGTTGAAACACTTTAGGGTTCAGCAACACTCTATGTAACGATTTGTCTAAAAGCATGTAGCACACTCCGTTGTTATACGAATGCTAATTTGATATAATTAATCCCAAGATCTTTTGCAAGACCGTTTGTCTATCACTCTGCCAAGTGATAGATCTTTTTATTTTCTACGTGTTACTAATGAGGCGTTAACTCCTCTTGCTCTTAAATCTTTAATCACTACACGATAACTCATCGATGCCTCATGTTCCTCTTTTGTATCACGAAGCATTTTAAATTCCCTTATACATCGCTCCAGCTCTTCTTCCCAGTGATTTGATACTTCGGTTGATTCTGCATTAAACATGTTATAAATACATTCACTCATACAGTTACGGAGTTTATTCGCAAATGAAAAATCCCCAGGAAGAACTAGATCATGAAGACGATTATTTTTATCGTTCATGAATTACATCTCCTTTCTAATTAAATTGATGCTGTACGCATCGTTACAACCAGAAAGGAACATTGTAGAGGTATGGGAGGAAAAATCCCTTTCTGGTCATAACGACAAGCACAGTGGCTTGTCCAAATGATTTATATAATGTTATAATTGCTTTACGATATTTTTCAGAGCTACTGTTGTCTAGGCGGTAGCTTTTTTATTTGCCCATTTATGTTTCAAAATGAATGACGCTTCGATAATCTTGATTCGAATCCCCAACAATTTCTTCTCTTGCTTTAACTCAACTGTTTTTAAATCCTCATTAAGTAATTCTGCTATTTTAATTTCACCAGTTAGTTTTGCATCATAACGAATTAATTCCTTATATTCTTTTAAACTAGGTTTCTTATAATCTACTGTCATTTTTCTTCCTCCTTTACAGCATCTTCGTTAAAGTCATTAAACTATCCACCGATTGAATAATAACGTTCTCCGCCATAGCCTTTTGCAACCAACTTCTTTGTATTTGTTCCATAATGCCAAAATGAACTTGTTCAAGAGCTTGTACTACACATTGTGTAGCTTGGATTGTATCGAATATTTCTTTTGCATGAACTGCGTATTCATGTTTCTTTTTTTCATCATGCTTCCATGACCTTGTTGTAACTTGTAAGTTCATGATTTCCTTTGCCGCCGCAATCCCCTCTTCAGCCTGTTTAATGTAGTTCATCAGTTGTAAATTAACATCTTGAGTTAAGCGTGGATCTGTAGGCGGTAACCCAACACCATAAATATGTTTGATCGCTTGTTGATTCAACTTCGCTCCTGTTGCATGGCACCAATCCATCGCAAGTTCAAATTCTGGTTTAGAAAGTCCAGATTCAATACGGGTTAATCTTTCATGTGTAATACCAAGGTACTTAGATAGCCCTTTCTTCGTTTTCAGCTGAACATTGTCACAACATTCTCTGGCATTCTGTAATAATTCCCCTATTGCTGAATTGCAGTATATGCTTGTTCCCATATCTGTTCGCCTCCATATTTAGTTTTCAAATGGTTACAATGAACTTAGTACATATGTAACTTGTCTACTTTTCGTATAAAAAAAGAGGAACTATTCCTCAACATTTTCTTTTACTTGTATTTCTTTGATGATGGCCCAACCAGCCTTGTAATATGCTTGACGGATTTTATCAATATCCTTTTGTGATTTTGGCTCAGGAGCCACAACATGGACTTTCGTTTTTCCAAATTCATAAGTCGCCGCATATTCTTCTTGTTGGCTCATGGTGTCACCTCTTGAAGTGCTTTTTATATGTTTATGCGACGGGTCTGTTGGTACTGCCATGTTAGTTGATGGCATTTTCTCACCTCCAGAAACATTTTGTTTCCTTTTTAACTAAAAAAAAGATCGTCAATTGTAGTTTTATAAAAATCAGCTATTCTTTTAGCTAATTCTAATGAAGGCGTTCTATCACCACGTTCAATTGCCCCTAGCATTTGAGGAGTAATTTTCAAATTCCTTGCTACAACTAATCTTGATTGATTATTTCTAAATTCAATCATTTTATTTCTTTTTTTATTCAATATGTCACCTCCAAAGAAACATTTCGTTTCCTTATACCTCTAATATAAAGAAACGATTCGTTTCTGTCAATATTTATTAGAAACTTTTTGTTTCCTTTGTAGATTTAGAAACTAAACGTTTCTATAATTAATAAAAAGTGCCCATTCTTATTTAGAAAGAAGGAAGAATTTATGCTCGGAAAAAAGATTTCGGAACTTAGAAAAAAACAAAAACTAAGTCAATATGAACTTGCTGATCGTTTGGGCTTTTCAAGAGGAAAATTAGCTAATTATGAGCAGGGTCAGCGCGAACCAGATTATGATACTTTAAAGAAAATCGCTGACTTTTTTGAGGTATCAACAGATTATCTGTTAGATAGGACACAAACGAAAGAAATGGTATCTAATAATCCAACTAAATTATCGATTAAGGAAGAACGTGATATCGCACGTGATTTAGAAAAAACCTTAGAAGAGCTAGAAAACAGCGATGAAGCGTTAATGTTTGACGGAGAACCAATAGACGAACATACAAAAGAAATGATTCGTATTTCTCTAGAGAACTCAATGCGTATGGCAAAGCAATTAGCAAAACAAAAATTCACTCCAAACAAGTATAAAAAAGATTGAACGGAGCGAGAAATGGAAATTAAAGAATACATACTCAAAATCGTAAAAAAACATGGAACAACAAACCCCTTTGAAATTGCTAAACGAAAAAATATTATAGTGTTGTTTGAAGACCTTGGGAATACTCTTGGTTTTTACAACACTTACAAACGATTTAAATTCATTCATATTAATAATAAAATTGACGAATTCACTCAACGATTTGTTTGTGCACATGAATTAGGCCATGCTGTACTTCATCCTAAAGCAAATACTCCCTTCTTACGTAACCAAACCTTCTTTTCAGTGGATCGCTTAGAAATTGAAGCAAATACATTTGCTGTGGAATTATTACTTACTGATGAAATGATATTTGCTTATGAAAATACTCATTTATCTATTCAAGAAGTTGCCGAAATTCATGGAGTTCCGAGTGGATTTGCTCGTTTAAAAACTTATTAAATTGAATCAAAATATCATTTTTATTTTAAAGCAAACGCATTATTACTCATCAAAATTTAAACTGGAAAGGATCTTAGGAATTTATGACCTCATTAATTGAATTTATTGGAAATGTCTTAAAAACCTTTGGACCATTAGCAATAGTGTTTCCATTTATATTTGGATACATTTATAAAAATGACTTAGACATTATTTTCGAACAAAAACAAGGACGTTTTTTCAAAAATTTCGCAAACTTTATAGTTGCTTTTTTGACTTTTTATTTTCTATTACAAATAACAGCATTTGCCCTATATTCACTTATCCTTGCTGTTCCTTTTTTGTCTCACTCTATTATAAAATTAATAGCTATAATATTAATTATTTTAGCCGTCTTGGTCTATCTCCTGTATATATATGCTTGGCCCTTTACACAAGTTGAGAAAAACAGAGAAACCACCAAAAAGAAAAGATATAAATTTTCAAAATGGATTATTGATACTATTGAAAAACGGCCATTATTTATATCCGTATGTATAGTATTTTTCACTTGTAGTTATTTTCATGCTTTAAATATAAACACCTTACTTTTAAAAGACAAAAACGTTAGCAAAACTATTGAAAGTAATTTAGGGACATTTATAGGAGACCCTCTCTTTTTCGTTCTATTTACAGGGTCTGCTGTTTTTATTTATCGTTTTAACAAACGCCCTAAATGTTTTTATACTATGAGTCTAATAGACTATGACACACTTCAAAAAAACAACAAAGAAGAGCTTATCCATCTTTACACAAGAAAGGATAACCAATGGATTCTAGTAGAACCTAAACATCGTGTTACTTTAAAAGAGGTTTATTTATACAATCCAGATAAAGATAAGTGGTACTTTTATAAAAAGATTGATGAAACTGATTGATTACTGCTTATCAAATCTTGATTTTATATTAACAAATAGCAAAGGGGATATAATCACATGAAAGAATTAATTTATTTAGACAAAAATTTTTTACATTCATTTATTGCACAGACAAATGATGGGCTGATTACATCGAAAAATAGCGAGTTTCAAGAACAAAGAACAGAAACACATCAAGAAAGTAAAGGTGCACAAGCAAGAGGATACTTTGAAGTTCAAGGGGATACTGGAAAATTTGACATTCCATTTGTTATAAAATCACCATCCGCAAAAGCCACATTACGTCTAGCTCCAGGTGAAAATCATTCTGAATCTTTTACAATCGCTGATT
The DNA here is from genome assembly GCF_054788175.1 of Bacillus sp. NEAU-Y102. Taxonomy (NCBI): domain Bacteria; kingdom Bacillati; phylum Bacillota; class Bacilli; order Caryophanales; family Bacillaceae; genus Bacillus; species Bacillus sp. NEAU-Y102. Next base: position 8,840 of record NZ_JBTWFK010000021.1, read on the forward strand.
TAGAAGCTGGGAAAGAAATCATTTCTACACAATTACATGATAATGCACTAAATGATTTTGAAAAACATTTTGAAGAAAAGGGCTTGATTAAAGTAATAGAAAATTCTTTTTCTACTCCTACTTTACCACCTGGTACATACATCAAAACAACTTCAAGCTTTACAGCAATGAATTTTGAAGTTATTGAAAAGATAGTAGGAGAAAAGTTTCTTGAAATTTCACAATTAGGCTTTAAAGAACAAAAAGATAAAAGTATACAGGAAATAGAAAATGAAAATAATATTAAACCTGCTCAAAAGAAAGCCGCAATTAAAGCAATAAATGAACAATTTGAAAAAATTCAAGAAGCACAATCATCGCCAATTAAACAAATCAAAATCATGCTAGAGTATATTAATCAAACTGTGCCAGCTAACGCATTTTTGAAAATGGGCAAAATTTTTATCCCGTTAAAACAAGATTTTCTACGTGAAAGCATTGATGAGTTAACCTTTAAATATGGACAAAATAACCCATCAATTAAAGCAACTTTAATTGGAAAGATTACTAGAAAAATTTCTCATAATGAAGCCAAACTACCTGATTTCTCAAATGTAATGTCACACAACCCTCATAGTGTCTTTAATTCAATTTTAGGGTTACCTCTCGGTGTATTAGGTACATTTAATATACTTACAGCTGATGATATAGTAGTATCACCTGTTGCTATTTATTTTGAATAAGTCTACGCTTCTTAGCTTTTTCATCCATTCTTTTCTTTGATTCAGCAATACTATTGGAGATACGCTCATGGTTCTTTCGAAATTCATTCATACCGTCCAATAAATGATTCGCTTCTTTGGCAAATATTTTTTGGAGATTTTTAGACAACATAAAATCACACTCCTTTTATACCATAGTATTAACAAACAAATTAAATGTAAACAGTTTTCTTATTACACTTAGTACTATCCGAAAAGCCCTCTTTATGCGGGCTTTTCTTTTAATTATTACTTTATCATCAATTCATTTTATATAATGAATATTAAAGAGGAGGCAAAATTATGAAAACCGCAATCTACCTAAGAAAATCCCGTGCCGATCTCGAAGCTGAAGCACGTGGCGAGGGCGAAACGTTAGCAAAGCACCGCACTACCCTGCTGAAAATAGCGAAGGAAATGAACTTAAATGTGTTAGCTGTCCGTGAGGAAATCATTTCTGGTGAGAGTTTAGTGAAACGCCCTGAGATGTTAGCACTACTTGAAGAAATTGAAGATAATAAATATGATGTTGTTCTTTGTATGGATATGGACCGTTTAGGTCGTGGTGGTATGAAAGAGCAAGGAATCATTTTAGAGACGTTTAAACGCTCGAATACGAAGATTATGACACCTAGGAAGACTTATGACCTTAATGATGAGTGGGACGAAGAATACAGCGAATTTGAAGCGTTTATGGCTCGTAAGGAGTTAAAGATTATTACACGACGTATGCAACGAGGTCGTGTCGCCAGTGTAGAGGCTGGGAATTACCTTGGTACACATGCACCATTCGGATATGATATCCATCGTTTAAATAAGCGAGAACGTACTTTAACGATTAATTCCGAAGAAGCTTCTGTTGTAAGAATGATATTTGATTGGTATGCAAATGAGGATATGGGGGCTAACGCAATCCGAAGCAAGTTAAATGATCTTGGCTACAAGAGTAAGCTAGGTAATGAATGGAATCCTTATAGCATCTTAGATATATTAAAGAACAATGTGTACATCGGAAAAGTAACATGGCAAAAGCGAAAAGAAGTAAAACGGCCTGATGCTGTAAAACGTAGCTGTGCAAGACAAGATAAATCAGATTGGATTATTGCTGATGGAAAACATGAGCCTATCATACCCGAATGCTTGTTTGAACAAGTACAAGAAAAATTAAATTCAAGATATCACGTTCCTTACAATACGAATGGCATTAAAAACCCTCTAGCTGGTATTATTAAATGTAGTAAATGTGGTTATAGTATGGTCCAACGTTATCCGAAGAACCGAAAAGAAACAATGGATTGTAAGCATCGTGGCTGTGAAAACAAATCAAGTTATACCGAATTAATTGAGAAGCGTTTACTCGAGGCATTAAAAGAATGGTACATCAATTATAAAGCTGATTTTGAAAAACATAAGCAAGATGACAAATTAAAAGAAACACAAGTTGTTCAAATGAATGAAGCTGCATTACGCAAGCTTGAAAAAGAATTAGTGGATGTCCAAAAACAAAAAAATAATTTACATGATTTATTAGAACGTGGCGTTTACACAGTCGATATGTTTTTAGAACGCTCAAATGTAGTTTCTGACCGTATAACTGAAATTACTTCCACTATGGAAAACTTAAAGAAAGAAATTAAAACCGAAATTAAAAAAGAAAAAGTCAAGAAAGACACAATACCTCAAGTAGAGCATGTTCTTGATCTGTACTTTAAAACAGATGATCCCAAAAAGAAAAACAGCCTCTTAAAGTCGGTTTTAGAAAAGGCTGTTTATAAAAAGGAAAAGTGGCAAAGGCTCGATGATTTCGAACTTGTGCTTTACCCTAAGCTCCCTCAAGATGGCGACATATAAGCGTTTACGCTTTGTCGTCACCTTATTGGTGTAATTAGTTTGACTCCAACAGGGTGATAACAAAAGAAGGAATTTTTTATTTCTTCTATTATATATAAATCATGATTAGGTAAATTGTTATAACTTTATATGGAAGCAAAAATTCCAAAGTATATATTTTATTATTTCATAAACAACCCTAATATCTCTAAAGTTTGATATAATAATATCGTTATTATTTCATCTAGGAGGTTTTTTATTTGTTTAGTGCATTAACATTTTTATTTTTACTATTATCAGTGCTAGCAATAATTGCATTGATTATAGGTCTAATTAAACCAGGGAAAGTAATTCGTTTTGGCAACAAAAAAACAAGAGGTCTAGTTATATTAATTTTCTTACCGATATTATTCATTTCGTTTATTTTAACAGGTGTATTTGCTAATAAGTCAATAAATCCAGAAGAAAGAGCTGCAATTGATAAAAAAAGAACTGAAGAAAAAGTATTAAAAGAAAAACAAGAGCAAGAGAAGAGTGAAAAGGAAAAAGAAGAGCAGGAAATAAAAGCTAAAGAAGAGAAAAAGGCTGCTGAAGAAAAACGTAAACAAGAAGAAGCTCAAAAACAAGAGGAACAGCGCAAACTCGAGGAAGCTCAAAAACAAGAGGAACAACGCAAACTTGAGGAAGCTCAAAAACAAGAGGAACAACGCAAACTTGAGGAAGCTCAAAAACAAGAGGAACAACGTAAACTTGAGGAAGCTCAAAAACAAGAGGAACAACGCAAACTTGAGGAAGCTCAAAAACAAGAGGAACAACGTAAACTTGAGGAAGCTCAAAAACAACAGGAATCTACTAGTAAATCTACCATTAATAACAGCGATGCTAGTGAAAGTTTCTCAAATTGTACAGAATTACGAAAAAAATACCCGAATGGAGTACCATCTTCTCATCCGGCATACAGCGCTAAGTTAGATCGTGATAAAGACGGATTTGCTTGCGAAAAAAAATAATCTAATACAATTGCATCGTTACAACAGATAGAGCAATTCAGGCAAGCTGAAGCTGATTCCGGAAACAAATTGATCCTAAAAGGAACAGGTACTAAATTCTACAGAAAAAATATAACTAGTACATAAAAAGTAGGTGTTTAAAATAAAAAGAAATTCTACCTCTATGAAAGTCACTCGTTCAATATTTAACGCATTTCGTTTGTTGAGTAGAATAATAAATCCAATATTAAAAGCATTATCTAAAAGTAAATTTTAAATCTCATAAATATTAAAATCCCCTTCTGCATATAGGTGCAAAAGGGGATTTTTTTCAAATTATTCTATTCGTTCTACAGACAGTACTCATAGATAAATAAGAAACGGTGTATATTTACACTAACATTTATAAAGATGAAAATCAATATATAATTATCTACATATAGAACCAGATAATAATTTTTGTTCATGAAACTATTCTTTTGTTTTATTTTTTAATGTACTCGTACCACCAGTTTCTTTCATCCATCCAAGCTGTAATCTTATCAAGATCGCCATTAGGTAGTACTTCAGTTTGTAAGTAAGCTAAACCAGTTAATGGATCAGAGACAACCTTTCCTTTTGTTCCACGCTCATTCATAGCGTTTACGACTTCCTGAACCAATGAAATACCAAAACCACCAGATTTAACATATTGATAGCCGCCATTGGCAATAGCTTGTTCTGGTTGTTTCTCTCCTGTAAACCAAGATAATGATTTACTACCAATTAATTTGTTCAAATCACACTTACCGATACCGGGTACATTGCCTGTCTCTGTGTATTGCCAAATATCGCATGGATAAGCTGGCTTATTACCGCCATAACGAGGAATCCAAACAAAGTCAGCTTTTACATTTTCCATACCAAACGGAGCATACATATGATGACCAACGTATAAACCAACTTTCTGAGCACCTAATCGGCGTAGTTCATCAATAAATGCTTGTGTGCCCGCTCTCATATCATTCATTGTTTTTACTTCAACATCTGCAACCCATACTGTCGCGCTCTTGTCTCCACGGTTCCAGAAGTCACGAGCTTCTATTCTTGCATCATTTTCAGAAACGAAACGACAGAATGCATAGTTACCAAAAGGAATACCATGTTGCTTCATGGCTTGTACATATCCTTTATACAATGGATCTACATAATTTGAACCATCTTGTACACGAGCGATGATGAAATCAATGTATTGCTTTGCTATAGGCCAGTTAATGTCACCATTCCATTTTGAAATATCAATAATTTGTCCCATTACTTAACATCTCCTTTTTTATCTTCTTGTTTTTGTTTACCGCCTAAAATCTCAACTGCATTTGTTAAAGCTTGCGGAAGCGGAATACCCATTCGTCCGGCATTTTCTAAAAGTGAAAGTAATTCATTACCCATGAAGAAGAAAATTGTTGCTTCACGAATAGCACTATTACTTCCTAACGCTGCATCTAATTGAGCTGCCGCTCCGACCAAAAGAAAAAGCACCACCTTTTTGGCGATGCCTTTGAAACCAACTTTACTTTTTAATTCTCCGTTATACCCTGCTGCAATCATGCCAGTTAGATAATCAATAACTGCCATCGTCACTACGATTTTCAATGTTGCATCCCATCCTCCCAAGAAATACCCACAGAAGCCACCGAAAGTGGCAATAAAGGTTTTTAATAATAAATCAATACGATCCATCTTTTCCTCTCCTTTTTTAGATAATAAAAACAGACCAGCTTATAGCTGCTCTATTTGCGTTGTATTTTCAATTGTTACTGGTTCTTGTGGAGGATTTTTTCCTGTAAGCTTAAAATAATCTTCTGCACAAAGGCCTTTTTTAACAAATCCCAAATCTAATTCATATAACCTCGAACCTCGTCCACATAGTTCACATCTTGTTGCGATTCTGAAACAGATTGTACCGTCTGACATCTCCCTCCATACTTCAACTTTACTAGTTCCGTCAGGAATGCCAGCATTCTTTAGCATATCGGCAGGTACTTGCACGGAAATCCCTGTATCAGTTCTCGTTGCATCTACCAGCCTCCCCATAAAGGGAAAGCTTTCACCTGCTTGGAGTGGCATCATTTGATTGTCATACTTATTCATCTATATCTCTCCTTTTTATCCAAGGGCATTAAATTTCCAACCATTCGGGCTGTTCACGTAAAAGCCTGGGCCGAGATTACCGTCTGCAAAACGAATATGCCCCCACTGTTGAAATGCATTCCCACCAAGACTTACACCTTGCAATGCTCGGATGTTCGTGAAAAACTTAACCTCTTTGTTCGTGCTTATATCCAACGTGTATCCATCAGGTGCTATACCTATGTTGGTATTCGCATCTCCTATTGCGATCTTATTAAATGGTTGAAGACCGTCTGCCCTTTCTGCTGCTGCTCGATCCCAGTCATACATAGATGCATATTTGCCACTCACTAAAGTAACACCTGACACACAAACTGCTGTTCCTTGTCCAATATTTGCATCCGCAGACTCTACTTTTATAACAACAGCGTGTTCCTGCGGTTTGTAACTAGCTGGGATTGTAAAAGTGAACGACCTACGCTGAATGTCACCATAGTATGTGCTAGGTGCATCAAATGAAAGTTTTGATTCGTACCATATATCGTAATGAACATTATCTCTATACGTTACATAGCAAATGTGCAGCTGTGGTTTAGCAGTTACTCTCTTTCCATTAATCATAGCGCATCGAAAATGTGCTGATAGTGTATAAATATTACCTGGATGTATTCCGTTTTTAACGGTTGTTTCAGGATAGTTATACATATCTACTCGTGCCGCATTCACCATTTGTTCGTAATTAAACAAGGCTGTATTTTTTTCTATAACTACGTTGCCATTCACTTTCCACGGAAGACCATATCCACCATCAAAACCCCAATAATCAGAGTTCCCGATGTCTTTCTTTATAGCACTTGAAAAATCATGGTCGCTAATTAGATTGCGTTTAGACATAACTGTTGTTTTCATTCCTCTTTCGTCTTCGTAGAGGAAATCTAACATTTTTACAGTTACACCGTTTTTATCAATGGTTATTTTATCACCATTAATTCTAATAAGATTCGTATCAATGCCCTTTGCTGTTAGCCATTTGACCATTGTATCAGCATTAATATCCAACTTTGCAGCATTAATTGTAATTTTCCCAGGGGACATATTGATGGCAGTGACAATGCCGTCCTTTAAAATCTGTGCTAAGATCCCTTCATCTAACACTTCTAACCTAGATTCCGTTTTCTTTACATAAGCATTATAAGTCTCATTTATAAACGTTTCTTGTTTTCCAGAGATAATTGAAACGCCTTTTTCATTAGCACTAATACTTCTTTCTAACTCTGTAACTTTCTGATTGTATTTTTCTGTAGCTACTTTATCAGCAATATCTTCCACCATTTTATCAACATCCGTTTGATCTCTCGGATGTAACCAAAATTCTGTAGCTATAGTGCCACGTTGTAACATAGGTGCAGCACACCATAAACCCCCATTTCTTGTAACGTAATAACGCCATCTCACAAACGCTGCATTGGCTGGTGCTTTATCTGTACATACAGCACGAATCCATGTATGATTTACAACCTTGATATTCGTTCTAGCTGTTTTAATACGAGTTTTTTTGTCCGCAGTCCACCATTCAATTTCAATAAATGCACCGCCACTATCAATAGGTGTTTTCCCATCAGTATTGAAATAACCTGATGCAACAAAATCTTCGTTAACCTGACACTCAATGAATTGACTTGTAAGTCCCCACCAACGATCTTGAGTCTGGCCAGTAACGGTAATTGAAAATGTATTCATACCTTTGTATTTTAAATTCGTATCCACAGAACCAGTAGCCCCATTACCACTATTCCAAAACCAATATTTCTGGCCTAACTTAAAATCAGCATCACGCAACTCGTTGACGGTACCTAAACCGCCTACATAATCCTCAACATCTTTCTTTTTCATTGTTAACTTCAATGCTTCAGAATGTTGACCTATTGTTGTAGTAGCCTCACTAATCGTCTTTCCTTGCGCAATTTGTGTTTCCTGTAATTTCTTAACACTTGCAGTTGTTCCTTCTGCATTCTTTTCTACAGTGTTAACACGTTCATTAAAAGAGGTTTGTGTTTTTTCTACAGTTTTAATACTTTCATTAATACCATCCACACTTTTTTCAATCTCGGTTGTTTTCTTAGTGAATTCATCGGATGTAACTTGATCTTGGTAAGCTCGTTTGTATCCTGTCGCGATATTACCTCTTTCTATCTGTACATTTTTGAAGTTAAGCCATGTGCCATTTGACGTTACTACGCGTCCGAAATAAATACGAAACATAATAGAAGTTGTGTCATTAGGGATTTTGAATGTGAAACTTCTTCTCTTCCAAGTCTTCAATTCTTTGTAAATTTCACCAACAAATGCTCGCCAGTTGTTACCCTCGGCATTCGTTGCGTAGAACATTTCAAAGTGATAATCGGCTGACTCACAATTAATATCAGCAGAGATTGTTACTTCTTTACCAGGTTCTAAACCGTGTAATGATTTCTCGTAACCGCCAATTTGGTAAAATGCATCTGTGTGTCTGTTACATTTAATAGCAAGATGTTTTTCGTAGTATCGAATATCATCAACACCACCAACTTGACTTTCGCCTGGCTGGTCAAACATTCGAGGTTTTTCGTTATCACAAGATGAATTAATAACAAGGTTGCTAACTCCAACATCCAAATTATCCACGCGACTTTTCACTTGAGTCATCGTTTCTTTTGTTCGTCCAGCTTCTTGAATGATTTCAGTTGTGATTTTTATAAATTCCCCAGAATCGGCTTGATCCTCTGGAGCTGGCCTCCACGGATAAACCTTCTTACTTATAGATAGCATAGGTGAAGTTTGTTGATATAAAGCACCTTTAGGTATTGATTCAGCTTCGAATCTATATACAACATTTGGATCAGTGGCATCAGAGCCGACTGGAATTGTTACCGAAACCCTTTTCCATTCTCCATTAACTGTTGTTCTACCAGCACCGTTAGGAAAGAATACTTGTGTAGATTCCCCACCTATCATTCTAGCTGTTACAGAAAATGTTACTGTGTCACCAATTTTTATTTTCCCTCGCTTAATTAATTCACTGGGTTTAACGGCGATACCTTGCCATTCTGTATCTGTTTGCGCGATTGCATTTCCATTGTACGTATCCTTGATGACAGATAGGCGCCCACCTTTTAAAGATAACTCTTCGTTAGTTGTTAACATCTTAGTTCCTCTTACAAGGTTGATAACATCACCATCAAGGTTATTTACATTCTTTTCGATTCTTTCGATGGTTTGCTTTGTTCCATTTGCATCTTCTTCAACTTTGTTTAATTTTTGAACTGTTTGTGATGACGTTTTGTTGATTTGTTCTATGGAATTGGAAATACCGTTAATGTTTTGTTCTGTTTTTACTACACGATCTGTAATTCCGTTTTGATCTTTTTTGATATCGGATACAGTACTTTGTAGCCCTTCAACGCCTTTTGTAGTCTCAACGATCGTTTTGATCATATCTTTTTGAGTACCTTGTATACGTGTGATAGTTTCTTTAGTTGCCTCGTCACTTTCTTCAAGCGTTTTAGTTACCTGGCTGACTCTTTCTTGTTCTCCTTTAACAGCATTGAAGTCTTTTTGTAAATTGTCCGCTTTCGTTTCAGCTTCTTTAACCCTAGCATCTAGCTTTTCCGCACTAGCATTAATCTCTTTTGTCACCTGTTCCCACGTATCTTTCTTAATTGTTTCCACATCTGGAATAAGGAGCTCCCAATCTTTACCGTTCCACACTTTTAAAATACCAGGTTTACCGTTGCTAATATCTCTCCATAATGTTTTACCTACTATAAGATTATCGGTCGGTGGATTTTTAGCTTCAATAATATTTACCGTATTATTTTTTAGATTTTCCTGGACCTTTTCAGCAAGTTTCTTGGCTGCTTGAGATTCTCTTTGAGCTTGTTCGGCTGTACCCTTCGCTTCTTCTGCTAACTTTTCTAGTTGTTCTAATAGTTCTTTATTAGCTTTATTACCTAAAGAAGCAAGTACTCTATTGTATAATTTTCGCATTTCTTCATTCGGATCGGTAATTTCACGATAATCACCAAATATATATTTATCTTGTGAAGGGTCTGTAAATGATTCATCACCAGCGATTGCACGTGCTTCTAAATAAAGTTTCGGTGTAAATCCTGTATCTTTTATTCGGATTGTATCCCCCTCATTAATCAGCTCATGAGCTAGTCCAAATACACGACCAATACTTTGTGCATTTACTTCATAAGAAACAGATGTATTAACGCGTTTCTTTATCTCTGTTTTCATAAGAGTCATTAAACGTTGTGGTGTTATATCTTGCTCTGTCTCCGGTGTATAAAATCCGAATTTATGTTGTCCTCGTTCATTCCATCGCTGAAATGCATCATTGTCTACAAGATAAGGAACTCCATTATTAATACTAGAGATGGTTATAAAGTCTCCACCTTCTTTTTTTACGAACCCTAATAGGGCTGTACAGATGTTTTGGGAATTCTCAATTCGTTTGATACCCATCAAATCTTTACCAAGAGTTACTTCCTTGCCTGTATCACGTCCTCGCTTTTTCACCATATCTACATAACGACCAACAATTTGAGACCCTACAACTTCCGCGCGATATTGAATTTCTAAATCGAATAAGGAAGCAATGTCTTTTAAAAATTTCAGTGGATCTATGAATTCATCAATCGTCATAGTGTGGAAGCCAGCGTACTCTGTTTTTCCTCTTTTCCACTTCGTACCCACAAGAGCTATATCGATAAACTCATTGACTGTTTTACCTACAATCTTCTGTGGATTGATAATGCTAGCTTTCGCGAGTTGAATCCATTCACCAGATGCATAAGCAATGACTGATCTATCATCTGAATCTTTTTCAGCTTCAGTAATTATATATGGAACAATGCGACCATCACGTACTTCTTTTAAAACTAAATTTTGCTGCATGAGTGTCGCTGCATGATCTGTATTATCAAATACTTTAAACTCTAAAGTATCAATGCTATTTTTTATCTCCCAATGTCGCTTATCGTCCCAATAATCTTTTGGTTGTATATTGGAAACGATTTGACTCGTTTTAAAATCAACAACATGTAAAATTCCGCTTGGTGTCCTCATCTAAATCGCTCCCTATACGTTACTTTGGCTGTTCCGACAGTGGAAGGCATGATTTCTAGTTTATTAGAACTCTTATGAATAACAGGATAGTCATTAAATATATCTTTTAGATTAATAGCACTTTTACCATTTATCGTTACAAGACTTCGCTCAGTATCAATAACTACTTTGTCACCAACATCAAAGATATAAGGCGGATTATTTTGTGTATTCATGTTAACCTTCCAAATTTTCAAATCGTCAATAGACATTTCCGAACAAAACATGTTGTTAGAGAATTGAGAAATACTGATTTGTACTTGAGTAACTTTATTCATATTGACGTTATTTTCATCGAACCATACAACAAACCTTTCAGCATCATCAATCTCCGTACCTAAAATAAATTTAGAAATATATGCTTCCCATCTGTTTCCAGTTCTAGCAAGCCATAAACGACCTCTAAAATTTGTCCAAGTGTCTGGGTGATCTCCATGTTCATTAATGAATACCTGTCCACCTGGTTTTTTACTATTACCAACAGAAGCGAATCCGCTGTTTTGCTCGGCTTCCCATTGAACATCGCTCATCGATATACGAGCTATATAATCGCTATTTTCATCAAGAAGACCTATTTCCACACGTCCCATTTGATCCCAATGATGACTATTAATACGTACATAGGCTTGCATGATGAAATCCTGTAAAGGTCCTTGTGGAATATTCTTTTTGGCTATGCAACCATGCCATCCTTTTACTGTAGGTTCACCTAGATATTCAGCCATAAAACGATATCCATCTGATTTAAACTTTCCTCCACCAGTCATATCTTCTGTTTTAGGAACATCTATCCATCCTATGGTTGTCCCCATTTCGTCCCATAACACACGTTGATTTCTTTCCACTGGAACCTGGTCTGCTTTCAATGGATATCCAATGCGAAAATAATCCGTTCCATTCCATACATCAAGAAATGTGGAAGGCTTCGTTACTTCAACTTCTATAATTGGGTTAGATTCGACGCTTCCTTTGTTTTGCACATTTGCTATTAACCTACGCCCATCCATTTCAAATTCTAATGTTTTAGTAGGCCCTAACTTATATGGCATTGGACAAACAAAATTCAAAGTACCTTTACCTAAAGTAATAAAATCCTCAGGATCAAAATCTTCATCAATAACCGCCAGGTATGTCCTATCAGGTGTTACATCAAAGACTAATTCAACAGGTTTTTCTGTAATTAACCACTCTGCTATTTCTTCTTTTAATGTTTCTAGGTCAGATCCATCAGGAACAATAATTCCGACCGGAACAGGTAAAACTCGCATTTCAGTTTCTGTCGTTAATAATCTTGCACCTGGATAACCTGGAACACTTAGAAATTTTCGTTTTAATGGCGCCCAAGCTGGTCTTTTCCATCCTTTTTCGATTTGAATAAAATCCTTACGTATATTGTTAAATGTAAAAGAACTCATACCGTCACCCCACTTCTCTCTAAAATAAAAGAAACCCAAACCTAAAAGGCTGAGTTTCTTTTTTCTTCTCTATCTTGATACTCGGTTGTATATCGATAAGTACCACGTGCCACATCTCTTCCCTCTAAAATAACTGGAACTTCAACAACTAAATCTCCACCAAGCATTGGAATTACTCCACCACTAGAAGATGAACCAGATCCGTAATTAATCACTTGATTCGATACACTGCTTGCCATAGCTTGTCTACTATTTGACATGCTTCCATATACACCACTCATGACACTCTTTAATCCTGATAATTGACTCACAGAACTAGCCATCATACGGCTCATTTCATCCATTAGTTGATTTATTTCTCCCGGCATAACAAACTGTTGTCGTGGCATGGCTGCTACAATTCCTGCACCAATATCTCCAAGTGTCTTTTTATTCAATGGTAAAACCGCTTCTTTTCCGGCTTCTCCTGCACCTTGCAAGTTTCCGCCATTCATTCCAAAGATAGTCGGTTTAGTGAAGATACCACCTTTTGCACGCCAATCTATATTGAGGCCGGACGGAAATGTAATATCTTTTCCTAAAATGTTTTTCGTACTAGTTTGTAAGCTGAAGTGTGGAAGAGGCGGCATTTCTGGTTTTGGAATTTTCAACTTCAAGTCACTAAAGAATCCTTTAATCTTTCCAATGAATTTTTCTATACTGTCAACTGCATCTTTAATTGGATCTATAATGAAATGTTTTGCCGCTTCAAATTTTTCTTGAGCTGCATTCTTAACAGAATCAAATTTTTCCCGTGCTGTGTTGTACATATCATTGAATTTCTCTTTTGAAGAATTATAAGCTGAAATAACTGGTTCAACGATGTATGTGTAAACCATCTTCCATGCTTCAAGTGTATACCCTTTTATTTTCGCCCAAATTCCTAACATCCAATTGGATAAATCACTAAACTTTTCTTTTACTAAATTCCAAGTATCTTGTACAGGTTTTATAATATATTGTTTAAATAAACCCCATGCTGCTGATGTATATGATTTAACTGTCTCCCATTGTGAATTTAGCCAAGAAACTAAATCACTGAACTTTTCTTTTACTAAGTTCCATGTATCTAGAACCGGTTGAATAATATATTGCTTAAATAGTCCCCAAGCAATTTGCGCCATTGCTTTTGCAATTTCCCATTGTGTACCAAGCCAAGTGACCATTTCACCGATTTGTGTACTTACCCAGTCGTAAGCTTCCTGAATCGGTTGAATAATATATTGACAGATTGCCGCCCATGCAATTTGTGCACCTGCCTGTATTAACAACCAACCAGCTTCTAAAACGGTAGAAACTGCCGAAATAATTGGATCTAAAACAGTAAGAATTGTATCCCATGTTTCTTGCCATGCTTGCGTTAATGTTCCCCACAATTCAGATGCTGTTTCAACTAAAGAGGACCACCAAGAGGAAGCAGTTTCAACAATCCCAGACCATAAACTACTAAAGAATTCACCTATCGGATCAAAGAAACTATGCATCATTTCTATGAAAGAAGACCATGCTTCAGAAAAGAATTCAACAGTAGAATTCCATGCATCGCTACACGCCTGCTTCACACCCTCCCATAAATCACTAAAAAATTGACCTATCGGATCAAAAAATTCATGCATTGCTTCTAAAAATGAAGACCATGCTTCACTACAGGACTGGGATATCCCGTCCCAAAGCTCTACTAAGTACTCTTTAATAGAATCCCATGCTTCTATTGTCCAATTTTTAATATCATCCCAGTTTTTATAAATAGCCACTCCAAGAGCAACTATAGCGGCTATGATAATAGGAACAATAGCAACTATACCTAGTGCCGCGGCGGCCCCAATTTCAAATACCCCCATGACCGATACAACAATTGGCGCAATAGCCATAAGTGCCCCTGAAATTACTCCAATAGCCGTTGCAACTGCCGCTAATGTCGCTGCTAATTCTGGATTATTAGAAATCCAATCAGCAATACTAGCAACAACATCAGCAATTACTCCTAGTATAGGTTCAAGAGCCATTTGTAAATCGCCCATCGCTTTTTGGAACTTTACAGCTGGATTTGCATCTAATTTTTTAACAGATTCATTTAAGTTGTCTTGGTTTTGTTGAAGATCTTTTGTTTTCTTAGAAGCTTCAATTAAAGTGTTTGTTAAATTTTGACCTTGATCTTCAAACATAGTGGCTAGAACTTTAACCCCAACCTGATTTTTCTTAACTGGGTCTTCTATTCCGTCAATAGCTTTAGCTACTTCTACCATCGCTGCTGCGCCATCTCTTCCGCCTTTAGCGACAGATACTCCCCATTTTTCTATTTGTTCAGTTGCAATACCAGAACCGTCAAGCGCCTCTTTTAAGGCCTTATCAGCTCCTTGTGCGAATTCAGTTAATTGAATTCGTCCCTCTTTTAAACCCGATATGTTCAGTAAAATTCGCAATACTTCACCCGTCCCCTAAGGACCGCTTACTGTCACCAGTAAGACCAGACTATATCATCATCTAAGCAAAGAGTAGTGCCTAGATGCTCCCCATTTCCACTATCATTCGCTTATAGTGTACGTCTTTCGACTAGTCGTTACACCTTCATCTAACAAATCAAATTTATATCCCTCTAAATGACGATATTTACTTTTTTGCCTATTAAAATCATCTTCTACAGAAATTTTCTTACCTAATAACTTAGTTAATAAATATAAACTTATTTTAAATTGTTTACTTGTTATTTCTTTCGTTTCATAGATTGTAACATTTCCCAGATTGTCAGTAACTTTAACTTTTACAGCAGCAGGATTTTTACCTCCTGCAATAGCTTGACCGTTTCCATAGTTCGGGTTATTACTTCCGCTTATCTCCATTTTCTCTCTAGCTATTTTTAAGTTTCGTTTATGTTCTTCTGATTTCTTTTTTCCTTTTAATGCCTGGCTTATATTTACACGCTCTTGTTCATTTCTCTTACGTCCGTATATAGGGCTTAAATCCCCACGTTTTCCGTACATCCCATTTCTTTTCCCCGAACGAGCTAGACTTTGTTTTCTGCGGGTTTCCTCTGACACAACCACGCCGTAATTCGGATGTAATGACCCTTTCCGACCATACATGTGGTTAAACTTTCCTTCTACTGCACCAAGTCCTCCATCATCTAAATTAACAAGTTTGTAGTTTAAAATATGCTTATATTCATAAATGAACCAAACTTCAGCATCATAAGCTTCTTTTTCGGTTAAATTATTAGATATGATAGCAACAGCTACCTCAGTTTTGTTTAAAATATTTTTAAAATACCTATTTCTACTTTTGTCAATTTGATATGCTCGATTACCACTACCCTTTCCTACATAAAAAGGTTCGTTAGTATCAAGTCTTATCCATTCATAAATGTAAAATCTTCTATCCATAACCTCACTCCTAATACAATATCTTACAGTAACAGAGAGGATTATTGAATAATTTTAAAATTATTAACAATAAAACGGCTTATCAATGTAAAAGTTAAATCATCCATAAGGAAAATACATCTGAATTTATAAAGTAAATAACATCTTTGATTTATTAAATGCTTGGCACGGTATTGTCTCTACAAAAGAGAGTTCCACCGTTTTAAAGGAGTTTTCTATGAATGTCACCATTCATAGGGACAATACTTTATCCAATAAATTATCGATATTCCAACTACCAGTTTCAACACCAGCTTCCATAATTGCTTGGACTTCCTCAGCTTTAAAGCCTGCACGGGTTAACTGACTACCATATTCAGCAATGATGTCTAACTGTTCTGGCGGAAATCCCATTTTTAACAAAGCATCAACCATACCAAGAGCACTATCTTGCGTTATTCCTAATTCATTTCCTATTTCATAGGTTTCTTGAATCAACTCTGTAAAATCTATACCGTCATAGGATTGCGCGATTGTTGCTGCACCTTTAACGATAGATGCATTCGCTTCATCACTAATATCTTTATTTAAAGCCCATTGCCTACGTACACCAGCAAGTGATTCTTCAGCATCCACTCCATAAGCTGTTACGCCTCTTATTGCTTCTTCTACTGATTTTTTCGAGGATTCAGGGACATCAAAAGATATATCAATTTTGGTTTTCAATTTTGATATATCAAGTGCTTTTTCAATAGCTGTTGCAATTCCACCACCAGCTGCTAATCCACCGATAACATTCTCTAATCCCACTTTTAGACCTTCAAACTTCTTCTCGGTTCTGCCAGCTTCTTGTTGTAAGTCTCTTAACTCATTTTGTACTTGTTGAATAGAATTTCCGGCATCCACAGATCGGAGGGCACGTTGTAATTTTTCAATATCAGCTTCAGTTCCTAAAGCTTCACGACCAATAAGACCAATTGCTTGTTCTAACTGTCGACTTGTAGCCGATCCACTTTTAATTGCATTTACAAGACGATTACCTAATGCGCTCGCAAAATCATCAACACTTTTTCCTGTAGCACTAAATAAAGTTTCTAATTGTCGTGTTGAACTTGCTACATTTTCTTGTTCGGCTTTCATATTACCGAGCTTGTTTTTCAGACCATCAAGTGACCCTTGTGTAAATTCAATTTCACGCCTAAATGCGCGGTACTGCTCTTCTGAAATTTTCCCATTTTGAAATTGCTCTTGAACCTGTTGCTCCGCTTCTTTTAATTTATCGAGCTTTTGTGTAGTTTTTTCAATTTGTTGTGTAAGCAACTGTTGCTTTTGAGCAAGTGCCTCAACGTTACCAGGATTAAACTTTAATAAACGTTCAACATCTTTTAACTCTTTAGTCAAAGAATCACTTTGCTTATTCACGTCTTTTAAGGCATTTTGTAACGGTTGCGTATTCCCTCCAATTTCAATCGTAATTCCTTTAATTTTTCCTCCTGCCATTATCTCACCCCTTTTTCTTAGAAAGCATTAAAGTCTTCTTGAGTTGCTTTTCGAACTTTTTCTTGTCCTGGATTTTTCATTTCAGCATACTCAGCTATATAATCAAAGCAATCACCAATCGTCATCACTTCTAAGTCCCAATATGTGAGCTTTGCTTCATAACAAAGAGCAAGGAACAATTCAGTGCCTAATTCTTCATCACTGAAAGTCCCTTGCTCTCCATTAATTTTCTTTACTTTTTTTTTGCTCCCATTGTTTTTTGAACCATCTCATTAATTTCCGGCATTATATCGTAAATAGGAAACTCATCAAATCCTTCTAACCAAGTCATCGGGTCTGGAATTTCAGGATCAGCTGTTTTAGCGTATAACCAAACTAAATCGTAACAAACTTCAAAATCTACCTTGTCGAAATCTAAGTTAGAAAAATCAATAGTACCTTCTGTTGCATCTTGCGAAGCGAATGTACCTATAGCGCCTAATTTAAACATATCGGCAAATAAATCCCGTCTAAATTGCGCCTTATATCGCTTGGCTGATGCTGCATTAGCTTTTAATTTGACCTGTTTTCCGTCTATTGTAATTGTCTTTTCCATTTACTTACGCTCCTTTTGGTAATGCAGGTACTTTTGTATACACTTTTTTGTACCAATTATTATAAATATCTGTTTTTGATTTAGTAGTAGTTTTCGTTTTAACCATACGTTTTCCATTAATATCAATAGGGCTGGATACAAATTTAAGTTCATTTGTATTTGGCTCCGCTGAATTTGTTTTTGTTTTAGATGCAAGTGTTGGACGACTTGCAGAACAGTTAAACATAACGTGTCGAGTTGCTCGTACATCGCCATCAAATTCAAATAACAATGCAAATGATTTTCCTTTCGCATCCGCTAACTCATTTAACACACCATCTTCTTCGTCTAATTCCTCTCCTAGTGCATCGATTGCAAATTGTTCCGGAATAGTCGCAATAGAAAGCGTTCCATCATACCCTTGGTTATTACTTGCAGCGTAATAAAGCATGTCATCAGCGTAGAATTCAATTAAATCCCCTCGTGGATCAAACGTTAATTCAACCGCACCAGGTAATGGAATTGGTGTATTAAATGTAACTACACCATCTTTAATATCGAAAAGCGCATAATGGACATTCTTTAAACCAAATGCTACTTTATTTTCATTCATTTATATCAACCTCGTTTCATAAAATTTTTGATACATATTTTCAGATTCAATAAAAGTCCCATACGAGTCATAAGGAATCTCGTGATCATCTAGGACTTGTTCTAGCTTGGCTTCCGCAACTACATCTTTCTTAGTTGTATAAAGCTCTATATTTACATCGTTTATCTTGTGATACACCTTGTTATCAGCCATTAAATTTGCTGACCCATCCACAAGAAAACAGATATACGGTGGCGCTGGAACTGGATTACCTGGTGTTGCTATGAAATGCGAATAAGCCACAGGATAGCCTGTAGCTTCAAGAATTTTTATAAATTCTCCTAATGTTAATGTCATGATTCAATTGCCCTTTCAATACGTTTTGGCAATTCTTCAATTACATACTCTTCAACGGGACGAATATGCACTTTCTCCGGTACTCGGCCACCACTAGCTTTCGCATGGCCATTTTCTAAAAGATGCGTTAATTGCCCTTTTGTATTATGGATAACAACGGCTTTACCTACTTTTTTCTTACGCCAACCTTTACGATAACCACCTGTTTTTTTAGGACTATTTTGTCTTAACTTACTTACAGCAATATCCGCTACATCTTCTTGTGCATTTGTTAATTCTTCTTCCACAACATTTGCATACCTTTGCAATTCTCTAACAAGATCACTCGCAAAATTATTCATATTAAACATGCTCCTTTGCGATAATAGTCAATGTTTGATACATTTCATCATCATTCATTGGCGGTTCGATAATGTCAAAGATACGATTCTTCATATTAATTCGCATTAATTCTGTAATACCTGTTGTATAAGGAATTACAAACCGATAAATTCGTGTAGACTGTGAAGCTGAAGCTTCAATATACTCAGACCCTTTCACCGTTTTTATCATTGCCCATGCTCTTTTAACTTCTTGCCAATTACCTGTTTCAATTTCTTGATTCAATTCATCTTTTATTACTTTAGGTTGTTCAATGCTAATTCGATTTCTAAAGTCACCTGTATTCAGTGGTTTTTTATACTGAAAAGGACGCATATTACTCACCGTCCAATTTGATTTCTTCTAATGCTTTTGTAATACCAAAACTATTAATTTCGGTTAAAAAGTTTTTAGTAAAATACTCAAGTGCATCATTATAAGCATAACGAGAACGTTCAAAAACTAATTCTTTGAATGTCTCATCTTTGTTTATGTCATACAATCCACATACTTTTAATAAAGCTTCATTGGATGCAAAAAGGATGCGCTTTAGGTTATCGTCTTCATCATCACCCAAGTGCATCCTATCTTTGAACTGCTGTATTATTTCGTCTGAAATTACTGTTTCCATTTACATCACCCTTCAGTCGGTGATGTTACTTCTTCAAGCTTTAATGTGTAAACTTGTGAAGTGTATTTATCCTTCGGTTTACCTGTAGCATATTGTTTAGCAATATAAACAGTTGCATCTTCTAAAGCTAATGTTTCTTCATACTTCTTGATTGGCTCTGTTCCACCCATTGCTGCAACATATTGACCTTTAACAAAGAATAATACTTTTCCTTGAGGTACAAACACTGACTCCGTAAGGATTGGATTAAATGGCAAACTAGTTACATATACTCCAGCCGCATTTTGAATTGTCGCGTTTGCTTGAATATCAAAAGTATCAAACGGATTAGTTACCATAACTACTTTACCAGCAATATTTTTTGGGCGATCTGCGTCTGAACCATCGGCATTTAATTTTTTAGCTAGTAGTTTAACAACACCTTTTAATTCATTGATTGTTTTGCGGCCTGGTTCGAATGTTAAAGTGCCTACTGGCTTTTTATCTGGATATTCTCCATTCACAACACTTCCACTTGGATCTTTTAATAACCCAATAGGTTCATTTTTACCTGTACCAGCTACAAATCCACGTTCTAAACCTACTTTCATCGCTTCTGTAATCATTGTACGAACATAACGTTCTACCCATACAGGCCCAAGTTTCAACATGTCATTTGCTAATGGAATAAATGCCGTTAATTTAAGTTGGGAAATGCTATCTTTACGGAATGTAGCATTTAATTGCCCTTTAATACCATCAAATAATGGTCCCCATACAGCTGCGCCTTCTGGATCCCCGTAAATAAATTCTGTTACTGCACCCAGATTTTCAAGACCGATATGTTGTAGGAAAGGATGATCTTCAACTAAATCATCAAAAATACGTTCTTGAGTTGTCTTAGGTAAAGTTTCAGTAGACTTAAAGCCTCCTTCTTCCACAACTGCATTAAAGAACTTCATTTCTTCACTTGTTAATACATTAGCACCGCGAGATTGCATAATAGAACGATCTACCATTGATTCATTCACTTGATTTAAAATATCTGCTCTTACATCTGTAGCAAGTGCTTCAATCATGGAGTTCAATGCTACTGATTGTTCTTCTGCTGTACCTTCCTGTGTAGCTTTTGCAAATGCTAGTTTCTTTTCTTCAAAATTATTAAACTTGATAACCATATTTTATTTTCCTCCTAAGGTTAAAAAGAGCGTACTCAGATTCTGTTTTGTATTAACAGGCTCTTGAATAAGCTCTTTTGGATTTCTATTTGTTTGTAAATCATTCAGGATTTCGTTTTTTAACTCTGATAATGCAACATTTAAATCTTCTTTTGTAACCCCTTGGCCTTTGCTCATTGTTCCATTTCTAAAACCATCGATTACTTTCTGTGGAAGCATAGCAGAAATAGCACTTGAAGCTGTCATTTTAACTGGATTCTCCATAAACATGATTTCATCAACAAAATTATTTTCTAATGCTTGTTGTGGACCCATCCAAGTTTCTTCAGCCATCATATTAAGCAATTCCTCTTCTGATTTACCACTTTTAATGACATAGGCGTTTACAATTGCTCGATCAGTCGTTTTCAACATCTCAGCCGCTTTTGACATATCACGATGATCTCCACC
This sequence comes from Bacillus sp. NEAU-Y102, assembly GCF_054788175.1. Classification (NCBI taxonomy): domain Bacteria; kingdom Bacillati; phylum Bacillota; class Bacilli; order Caryophanales; family Bacillaceae; genus Bacillus; species Bacillus sp. NEAU-Y102. The sequence continues at coordinate 30,093 of NZ_JBTWFK010000021.1, forward strand.
ATTCCACATGGAAGCATTGTGAATCATGATTTGTGCTGTTGGTGAAATACGAACCTTATCACCTGCCATCGCTATTACAGATGCTGCACTCGCTGCTAAACCAACAACTTGAACTTCCACATGACCAGGATAATTTTTTAATGCTGTATAAATTTCTGACCCTTCATGTACATAACCACCAGGACTATTAATTGAAACAATTAAATCGTCACCATTCGCATTGAGAAGTTCATTCGTAATCGTTCCCGGGCTTGTAGCATCCATTTCAAACCAATCATAAATCCAAGCTTCATCATTAGAAATAATTGGCCCTTTAATGTCAATTTTCACCGTCATTTTCATTCTCACCTCCCCCAGATTCATCTAATTTTGTATAATTTTTCGTAATATGATGAATATTTAAGTTCGGATCATCCGAATCTTCATAATCTACTTCTGATCTAATCTCATTTCCTGTAAATGCACTTGAAGAAATGAGTTTATCGATACTTGTCGCAAGATCAAATATACTTTGATAAGAAACAGCCTTAACTTCAATCTTTTTCCCTAGAAGATACTCATTCATTTCAAAGAATTTCACATTTGCTTCATCAGATATTTTTTTTAATAATGGCCGTACTGTGAAAAGCATGTAGTTTTTCGTTTGCTTCTCTACATCAGCCATTTCGCCATATATCAAAGCTGTTGGAATACCAAATGCCATAGCCACTTGATTTAAAAAACCATTTGTTACTTTATTAATTTCTTCCACACTTGGACCATTCGCAACACCATTGTATATTTCGTTATAATTAATACCCTTTTGTTGTGGAACAATAGCTATATCCTTTGAGCCAATCGACTTATACATGTTGTCTATAAACTCTTGTAACTTAGCTATTTGTTCTTCTGTTTTAGCAGCAATCATATCCATATCAACTGTGCCACGAACTTGGTTTTTACGTTTCTGTGAGTTTAATATCCTACCAAATAAATCACCATAATCTGAAAATAAACCATCAATAAGTGGAGATAATTTGTCATTTCGATACTTTAAATGGATTACTTCACTTTGCTTAAAACTCCTCTTAAACTTGTAATCTTTTACTATTACATCTGTAAAAGTATCTTCAAATACAGCATATTCGTTATGCTGAAACCCATCAGCAATAAGCAAATCACCATCATCCGCTTGTATAACTAAACACTCATTATCATAAATTAGTTTACGTATAAACTTTTCCCAGAAGGTACTGGCAGTCATATTCTTATTCGGCCTAACGTTTAGTCGATAATAAAGTTCATTTTTCTCAAATGTTTTACCGTTTCTTACCCTGAATTCAGATTGACTAATCGTTCTTCCTAGAAAAGATACACATGTATCAAGTGCTAATCGTTTCATATGAAGCCTGTTTGCTGTATCAGCAATCAAATCCAAATCTAGCATAAATTCTAACTCTTTATTTCTTTTAAATACTGAACCTAACCATCCAATAATTGTCACCCCCTTTATTAGAATTTAATATCTCCTATTAGAAATTCAGTTGATTCTCGTATCTCATCCGCTCTATAAAGAGCATGTACAAAACACTGGAATCCATCAGTTTTTCTACGAACCGGCTCTTTCTTTTCATAAACCTTATTGCCATCGCTCTTAATAACAACCAATACGTTTTGTGTATACCAACGCATTAGAGGATTATCATCAAATATAATTTGACGATTGGCAAATGCCATTTCAATCCTTGGTGCTAATAAGCCATGTATTGCTTTAGGATTTCTAATAATCTCTACTTCAAAGCCTTCATCTATTAATAATGGCTTTATAGCTTCTAATCGATAATTATCACCTATAATCTTTTTTAATCCGTAGGTTTCGCGCATTTCTATAAACCAATGTACAATATGAGTTGGATTAATGGTCGGCTCATCCACAACTGTTAAAAGCCCTTGGTCTTCCCAATCTTTTATTGGTGCAAATTTCTCCTTCTTATACTCATTTGCTTTTTTAGAGTAACCATAATAAATATCAACAAACTCTTTGCGCACAAAAGAATGTGTTTTGAAAATGTATTCACCGTCTACCCTAAATAAAAGACCACAAGCTGCGAAGTCTCTAATACTCGCAAAGTCTAAAGCTCCAATACACTCTCGGCCGTATAGATCAGGAAATGGACGATTTGTAGCAACAATCTCTTCCCATTTTGCTACAGATCTTTCTAAGTTTGTTACAGGTAAGTTCATACGCTTTGTCATAAACTCTTCACGATTACTTGGATCATCTTCTAAATCTTCGTATTCTTCCTTTATTGTTTCAAGTAACCCTTCTGCATACTCACTTAATGGCTGGGATAACATTGGATTTGCCATTTCCCAATTATCAATATCATCTACTTGACTTTCATCATCAAGTTTACAGATGAACGGAAAAACTGCATTAGGACGAGCTTCACCGTTTAAAACCTTCATTGCTTTTTCTTTTAACTTATCTAAAAATCCATCTCTTACATATCCATCTGTACCAATGTAAAATTCTCTTGGATTTTTCTTTTTCCCTAAGCCACTGATATGGACTCGAACATCTTTATTACTTTCATACTGGTGTATTTCATCAAATACAACTGCACCATCACGCAAACCATCTTTTGTATCTCCATTTGAAGTCCTAAACTTCAATTCACTCCCTGTAGCTCTAGAAACAGTTTGAGTTAATGTAGTTTTAAATGCTCGTTGCAATATTTCATTTCGTTTAATGCATTTATGAACCTCATCAGGGCTTGTTTTTGCTTGTTCTTCACTGTTTGCAACAACGGAAATGTTATACTCCGTAATACCGTGCATTTCACTAATTAAAAAATGAATGATGACTGATATTAATCCGTTTTTACCGCCACCACGGCCAAGCATCCATAAGAATTTACGATAAAATACACGGCTGTTTTTCTTATAAAATAAAAAGACGAATGCTATTAAGAATTTCTGAAATGATTGTAACGGGAAGTACCATTTCTCACCAAAGCGAATACACTTCTCAATCATTTCATCATCAAAATACAAATCGTCTCTATTCAAAATATATTTTTCTAGATATTCAATTAACAGTTTTCTTTCTTTGTTGAACTTTACTTTTCCACTTCGATAAAGCTCAATGTATTCATCAACGTACTTTTGTCTTATCATGTTAAATCACTTTCACTATAACCTGCTTTAGTACCATTACCTTTAACAACAAACTTTATATCTCTTCCTAACGCAATTATAGAACTGTTAATTTTATTTCTCTCACTGATAAGAGGGTGGGCTTTAACAAAAATTTGAGAACCATTTTTTATTGTTACAGACTCGCCTTCTTTGTTAATAGTTTTATTTATTTTTCTAAATGCTTTTACAAGATCGATGTATCTTTCTACCTTTTCAACTTCAACTAAATCTGCAATATCAATACTATTCATAAGCTGTTCTTTTAGCTTTACGATACTAACAGCCATCTACCCACCCCCCCTTACGTGCGTAAAATCGAAAAAACCTGACAGTTAACCCCCTCCTCCGGTGCCCCTTAGAGCATTTTTTGATGAAATATTTTAAGGGGGGGACTGTTTTCGAATCATTTTTACCACTTTTCATCGTGTTCCCATTTATTCTGTTTCTTTTTGAATGTTCTACCGTGTTCTTTATTGTGGCAATCCACACATACTGTTTCTAAATTGTTTATTTCTAACGCAAGTTCTGGATGATGTTCTAGTTCTTTTATATGATGGACAACGAGTTGTATCTTTTTACGCTTGGCACTCTCACTGTATTCATTATTGTCTGTTTGAACACGACCATTCCGTTTACATTCCTGACATTCATAGTTGTCACGCTTCTTTACTTGCTCGCGTATACTCTTCCACTCACCACTGTCATAGAACTTACGCTTCTCTTGTTTGGTTTTATATTCTTTCATCTGTCTTTACCCAGCGTGTTTGATTTCCTCTATCTCTTTCCAATAAATCTTTTATTGGTGTTTGCGTGAGATATTCTACAGAGTAAAACATCGGCTTCTGTTCATACAGCTTATAATACTTAAATCGATTAACATCAATCCCAACCTTCTTATACGCCTTCTCATTAGGCTTAAGGTATTTGATGTATGCTTTCTTATCGATGGGTATAAGACCAAGTGCAGCGATTCTACCATTTAAAAAGCTATCCAATTCCCCTCACTCCTTAACCAAAATAAAAAGCACCCGAATGGATGCTTAGATTAAACTTATTCATTATTACTTTCTCTACTTTCATCATCATCTTCTGATTTCGGGTCTAACATACTTTCTATATCAGGCGGCAAAGTTAACTCTATGCCAGCTACTGGCTGATTATCCTCATTAAAATAATACTTCTTCACCTTATTCAATTCTTTACTTTTCTTATTTTCACTCATATTCCCCCGCCTTTTATGTATGATATTAAATACTTTACTTAATATGTACATCGAGAAAGATAATATACTATTCTTTTAATCCTCACATTACTCATGCAATTTTTGCATAATGAAAGAGCAACCGTGCACCAGTTGCTCTTTCGTCAAAATCTTTTGTTATTACTATATAAATACGGTATTTATTCTTGTTTCAATCACTTAATACCGTTACATTCATTCACTCCCACAATATTAAGTAACTGGAAGAAGAGCAAAAGCCCTTCTCCATCTACACAATGTGAATTGCAATTGAATGTAAAAACAAGAAACAATTGTTCATCCAATCTACAACCACCGCCACCGGTCATGACGATCCATTTTCAATTATCAGGCATCTTGTGAGCGTTATTTTCCGCCACTACTCACAATACAAATATAACATGCTAATTCCAAAACAATCGGCACATTTACTGCCAAAAAGCGGTCATGACTCTGCCACTTATTTTAATTCGCTAATAACCTTTATTTCCTTAGACTACCTCACTGCAACAGCCATAAAGAATAGATTAAATTTTATTTTTGTTATTATGCTTGATCTGATTGTAGAACATGTAATGGAGGTGGAATAATCCAACCTTTTTTCTTATTCAGACGAAGCAATATAGCTCCAGCTTGTGCTTTTTTCATATGAAATTGACCAAACATCATTCCAACATCTTCTCGAAGAGATTGTCCCATAGCTTGACTACATGCTACTAGCCCAGCAGCAAGATCCATAGAAACTTTAGCTGCAATTTCCGCATCATTAATACGAGCACCAGGAGGAATCGTTTCAATAGATGCAACTGGTCTTTCTGGAGGTGCTGGTGGTAATGCAACTCCATTTAATTTTAATAAGTTTTTTAATTCTTCAACCTCTGATTGGATATCATTCTCTACAAGGTTTTCTAAAAATTTCTTTAAGTCCTCATCTCCTGTGTGGTTAATAAGAACTTGATATCCAGCAATTGTGCCTTGTGCTCCTGCAAGATAACTCCAAATCCCAAAGACTTCCCCGTAGTGCATTGGTTCATTTTGTGGATTTCCACTTAAAATACCCATAAAAATATTCCTCCTTAAAGAAATTAAACTTTTAGCAACAATACTTACTATAGAAAAAATTTTCCTAACCATGTTCTGGATTAAAGAAAATAAGTTCTTATAACTCATACGGAACACCTTACCCAAATATAGTAATTTTCCCTCATAGAATGTACCGTTACTAAAAATTTATTCTTATAAATAATAAATACATTTCAATTAACTTAATCCATTATTATAAGTACTTTTAATAATAAAAATTAAAGATGTTTATCATAATTTCAATTCAAATGGTTTTATATATTTTCAAACGAATATTGTCTAAAAAAACTGGAGACATTACTGAATATGAAAGGAGGGAAAACTATGAAGAAAAAATTCTCATCTATTTTAAGTGCTCTATTACTAACTATTATGGTTTTTGGTACCAATGTTCATGCTGAATACGATGGAAATAATATGGATAGAGTTAATAATAATATTACAACTCGAGTTAATGACAATAACATGAATAGAGTTAATAATGATACTAGAACTCGAAATGTGAATACAACAAATGATTTGAACAATGATCGTGATGATAATAATAATAATTGGGCGTGGCTTGGCTTATTAGGACTAGCAGGTTTATTTGGTCTTAGAAGAAAAGAAAAAGAACCAGAAAGACGTTAATATAGAACATTGTATTTAAAAGATACTTACTTATCAAAAGAATGCAAAATGAATAAACTATGAATCGCCTTTAATGAGGCGATTTTTTATTTTTTCAAAATCAATAACAATTACATAAAAACGGATACTATTAATCGGAAACAATGAATTTCTTAACTTGATGATAATGAAGCGTTACGTCCATTTGATAAACCATGCTTTTGTATTATGCCATTTCTTCACTTACCCATATCTTATATTGTGTGTAACTGACCCCTTCGCTGAATCCCTTGGTATCATTGATTTCATTTAATTTTCTCTTTTGAGTTACACAGTACGAAAATTATGAGTAACTGTATAGGGATACCACCAGCATTTTGCAAAATAACCTACGCTATGCGGAAAAATAAAATAAGCTGCCCATATGGACAGCTTATTTACATAATTATCGTTACCAGAAGTAAAATTTAACTCGAAAATAGCTAATTTTATCAGTTGTGGAATGTCTGAAAAAAAATCAAACCAATGATATTGTTGAGATCCTTTGGCAATTTCTTGCTGTGATGACTATCATAGTGACTTTTTCTCCAGCAACAACTATTAGTAGCTAATTACCATAAGGACTTATTTTTGAAATTTGCTATTTTTTAGAAAGTGTGTTAATTTAAGAAAGACCTATTTTTGTTTGGCTTGAGATTAAGAATAAATTTTGTTTTTCGTCTAAGGTATTTGAGCAAGGGTAGTAACATATGTGTGGGTATCCACACTAGGAGGCAACAATTATGGAACAAGGTAAAGTAAAATGGTTTAATGCAGACAAAGGTTTTGGATTCATCGAGCGTGAAGGTGGAGAAGACGTATTCGTACATTTCTCAGCTATCCAAATCGACGGTTTCAAATCTTTAGACGAAGGACAAAGTGTAACGTTTGAAGTAGAAAAAGGACAACGTGGCCTACAAGCTACTAATGTTCAAAAAGCTTAATATTAGCTGATGAAAGACCCTCTTGTAGGGTCTTTTTTTTATTTTGTTACAATATTCCGAATACAACTTTTTCAAGGGGATTTGGGGTGCTTAACTTTTAATAAAAAAGAAGATGTTAGAAATCATAGTTTTAGAATTATGGGCTTTTTTTAGTTATCTTGCAATTACATTAATAATACCAAAAAATGGATTATATATAGTCGTAGGATTTCCAATCTTATTTGTTGGTGGACTTTTGATTGTGCATCTATTTTTGTTAAAAGCTTTTTTGGATAATTACGATCCTATTGGGAACATTAATTTTTATGGAGGTGATTGTAATGAATAATAACAAACAACCAAACAAAACTTCTGCAGGAACAAACGCTGCATCTAACAAATTTGGAACGGAATTTGCTAGTGAAACGGATGTACAAGCAGTAAAACAACAAAACGCTCAAGCAGAAGCTAAAAAGAACCAACAATCTAGCCAACAATAAAGTTAATATACAAAGGATATTTTCGATAATCGTGGAAAATACACTTTGAGTAAACTATCCAAGATGCGATAAGGCATCATTCGTGGAACCCAATTACGTAATAGAAAAAGACTACTTCTTCTAACTGGGAAAAGGTAGCCTTTTTCTGTTTTCAAAATGTATATTGTATACAATTTCAGTTAACATAACGTCTCATTATCGGTAGCAATGAAAAGAGGAAACCGTACGCTCACCAAGGAACCTTCTTTTTTTGTTCTATGGATCTATGCATTTTTTTATACATCCCTATCCTAGCGCGGTTTTAGGGTTCTTGTTTGTTACTGGAACTGTATAAAATCTTGCATACTCTTAGCGTGTTTTTTTCCAAAATGCTACAATCCCCCTAGATTTAAAAAGAAATAAGCGGTGATTAGATTTTAAACCTACTCATTGCTTTATCCATTGCATCTTGGTTAACACCTATATAACGTAATGTGACCTTCTCTGACGAATGATTGAATATCTCCATGAGTAATGCTATGTTTTTCGTTTGCATGTACATATGATACCCGTACGTCTTTCTTAACGTATGTGTTCCTATCTCATCTAATCCAAACTCTGCTGCTGCTCCACTGAGTATCTTATATGCCATGCTACGACCAATAGGACGATTCTTTCCTTGTCTACTTTGCAATAGATACTCATTGTCTTCTCTTTCTTCAATAAACCATTTAAGTTCTCTTTTCAGCACTGCAGTAATTTGTATTCTTTTCTGCTTCCCTGTTTTCTTTTCCCTCATGGATATATGACTACCTTTGACATCTTCTACCTTCAGTTTCAAAATATCTGAGATTCTAAGACCTGTATTAATACCCATAATGAAGAGAATGTAATTACGTAAGCTTTTTTCCTTAAAGTACTCTTTTAGCTGTTGTATTTGCTCTGGATCACGTATCGGTTGAACAAAATTCATTATTCATTACCTCCTGTTTCTTCTGCCTCGTAAACTTCTAATCCAAGCGCAAAAGCAAGTTTATAAAACGCTTTAGACTTCCAACGTCGGTAAGTACGCTCTGACATTCCTATTTCGTTATAAACCATGTAATCACATACGTCCTCTTCTTCTAAATAACGTTTATAAATAATATCCCTTTGAATACTTCCAGCACGACCGTTTCCTAATCGAGTTAGAAACTGATCAATACGTAATGACATTCTCTCAAGCCACTCTTCTCGTTTACTTTGTTGAATATTCGCTATAGCAACATCTTCTAACGGCTTTCCGACTGCATGTGTAGAACCATGCTCACGTATTTCATAAGAAGGAGTGACTTTCATTTCTTTACGCATCATCCCAAACTGTCTATATATACGTACGCTTTCCAACACACCTTCTAATTCCTCTTGTGTTGCTGTTCTATCAATTTTTGGTAAGAAAGATAATTGTTTAGTCATGTAAGACCACTCCTTTTTATTTTCAAATTACTTTTGTCTTAAAGCTCCACGTCTACGTTCATAACGTGGACCACGAATTCCCATTAAATCTTCAATGTCACGAGTGCTTAGTTTTTCTTTTCGTTTTTTCTTGTTTTGATTGCTTTTTCCATTCGCGCAATTGATCTCTTAGTATCTTCGTTTTCCCATCCCCCTTCTCAAAATAAAAAGGACACCTATCCCTAAAACAGCTTTCATTGCTGCTTTAATGAATTGGTGTCCTCTAGTTTTCTAGCCGGACTATATTCTGTTTGCTTTCACTTTAAAAGAATTATTGTTTTAACTGTTCTATTAAATTACTCTATTCATCGTTCCCTTCCAATTCCTCACTCTCTTCACGTATTTGTCCAATTAATGAAATTACAGAACCAACTGCTTGAACCCAACTTCCTATAATATCTATTAGCTTTCCTTCTTCATTTTCATTAGTTTCGTTGTTTACCTGAGTGTCTGTATCTTTCTCCACATTATTTACATTACCTTTTTTATTAGACTGGTCCTCATTTCTGATACTTTTTAATTCGTCAATACCTCCTATTGCCTGTAATGAATTCCCAATTGATTGTAATAAGTTTCCTATAATATTTAAGGATTCATCTTTATCGGATGCATCCTCAAATTCATCTGCTAATGCTGTAAGTCCACCCAAAGCCTGTGTCCAATTCCCGGCAATCACTAATTTAATTTGTGTTTCTTCTTTAAAATCAATAATCAATCCAGATATTACAGTGACATTACCAATTGATTGGATTTCATTACCGATTTTTTCAAGAGACACTTCTCCTTGACCATCAGCCTCTAAAGCATTTCCAACAGCCTGTAATACGTTTCCATAAACATTTAAATCCTTTCTTACATTACTGCTTATAAAATCAAAAGGCGTACTTCCAATAGCGGAAGTAATTGTTCCTATTGCTGCAACCCATGCACCAAATATCTCTTTAAATTGGTTCTCCATTTAAAACATATCCCAGCATTAAGTAATTAATATAATCCTATTCAATTACTCATCTCACTGTTAATAATTTTAAATGTCTCTTTGCCATCCTTCTTTATAATAATGTCTTATAAAAATATTTTTTAGGAAGTATACGCATTTGTTAAACGTACTTCTATATTGATTTTATACATATTACTTAGCATTGATTGGATTGCATTATTCGGAATATGGTGGTCTACATTCTTTCATTAAATGCATCTACCCACTGAATAAAACTCAATATTCCATCCATACTATAGATAACCCATCTTTAATGTGCTGTAACCAGTTAGATCTTACTTAAGACTGAGCAGTTAGCTTTTGCTAGCTGCTTTGTTTGTTAATATTCTTTTAAGAGGAACAAGTTATATGCATAATAACTCAAACAAAATCCATACTATATTTAGGTTAGGTCTTAAAATTTAAAACCCTTATTCCAAACTTAGACCTAATATATCGCTCCTCTCCCTTCCCTGGGGCTCAGTAGCTAGCTTTTGCTAGCTGCTTTTTTATTAAAACGAATAAAATTCGATATTCTAACAATATTAATAGCAATACAACTTGCTTCTTACCCAAGTTGTATCTACTTGAGCAGTTAACTTTTGTTAACTGCTCTTATATTGAATAAATTTCTAAAACATGTTAACAATATAGGTACACCAAGGTTGAATACGAATGACCATTGCGTTCTTCTTATTCACAGAGCAGTTAGCTATGATAACTGCTCTTTTTTAGTTTGTCCGAATAAAACTCTAAATTTTGTCCAATACTATACATGAGCTGATACAGCTTGAATTCACAGTGACCTCTGTAATTTTCTTTTTCCCTTTCTCTGAGGGCTGAGCAGTTAGCTTTTGCTAGCTGCTCTTTTATATTGATTTAATAATAAAATTTAGGTCTTATTCCTTTTCTACATCATATACTTTTAACCTAACCATCCAGCTCAAAGTGTTACCTCCTATCTTAAAGAGCACTTATGCATGGTGCTCTTTTTCGGTTTCCTTATTTCTATAAAATGAAATTTTTATAAAAAGTTTTCTCAACACTCATCTCCCGGAAATGAATTACCTTTTATGGTAATGTATTGGTAATCCCATAAAGTTCTATTGTTCCATTAAAAGGACCCGCACCCCTAATCGGGTCCTTTTTAATGTTTTCTACTAAAATAGCGTTTTTGTTCAAATACTTCACCCTATGAAAAAAATCAAATATGATATCATGTACTCTTTTACATTAAGAGTCTTGGTCAGAAGAGCACTTATATATGGTGCTCTTTTTTGTATAGAATGTGAAATAGAGGCTTGCTCTTAAAACCTTTCATGTGATTTTTATAGTTTTTTTCCTTACACCCTTATGTCTGCTTGCTCATAAGTTGTTAAAGTATAAATATAAATCGGCTAGTTAGTTTATAATGGAGGTGTAAAAATGAGTAAATTTAAAAAGAAATGTCACATCCCATTTCCATGTGCCTTTCCGTTGCCTCAAATCGGGTCTACTGGATTAACCGGTGCTACTGGGCCTTCGGGACCTACTGGAGCTACCGGACCTTCAGGTGGACCTCCGGGACCTACCGGACCTACTGGAATTCAAGGTGTCCAAGGTATTCAAGGTAACCTGGGACCTACTGGTCCTCAAGGTATTTCTGGACCTCAAGGGATTCCTGGGATTTCTGGATCTATTGGTCCAACTGGACCTACTGGAATTCAAGGTATCCAAGGCATCCAAGGCATTCCTGGCATTCAAGGTCCTATTGGACCGACTGGAATAACGGGGGGCACTGGAATTCAAGGGATTCAAGGCATTCAAGGGATTCAGGGAATTCAAGGCATTCAAGGGATTCCTGGCCCGACCGGCCCTCAAGGGATTCCTGGCATTCCTGGTTCTGTAGGTCCAACTGGACCTTCTGGAGCTGTTGGACCGACCGGCCCTTCCGGGGGACCACCAGGACCAACGGGCCCGACTGGACCTTCCGGGGGACCACCAGGACCAACCGGAGTGACTGGCCCCACTGGACCAACTGGGTCACCAGGACCAACCGGACTTCAAGGTATCCAAGGTATCCAAGGGATTCCCGGCCCCACTGGACCTCAAGGAAGTCAAGGGATTCAGGGGATTCAAGGTAATCCGGGGCCGATAGGTCCTATTGGACCCACTGGAATAACTGGGGCGACTGGAATTCAGGGTATCCAAGGGATTCAAGGTAATCCAGGACCTATTGGACCTATCGGCCCGACTGGCCCAACTGGGCTTCAAGGTATCCAAGGCATCCAAGGCATTCCTGGGCCTACTGGATTACCAGGAACCGCTGGAGCTACCGGACCTACTGGGCCTACCGGTCTTACAGTATCTGGATTATCTCAATACGCTTATATTTTCAATACAGCAGCTCAAGTTGTTGCCTTAGAAGCACCTATTCTTTTTAGTTCGAATGGTTTAATGACACCTGGTATTACTCATACTCCTGGAACTTCTCAGATTATGGTTATTAATGCAGGAGATTATAAGATTTCTTTTTCTGTATCAGGAGTTGAACCTAATCAATTTACGCTCTTTTTAAATGGTGCTCCAGTTACCAACGCAGTTTATGGATCAGGTGCAGGAACTCAGCAAAACACTGGGCAAACAATCCTCTCTTTAGCCGCAGGTGATGTTCTTACCCTTCACAATCATACTTCAGCTGCTGCGGTCACTTTGCAAACTTTGGCAGGTGGAACACAAACAAATGTAAATGCTTCAATTGTAATTGAAAAGTTAGATTAATTTAATCATTTGTTTCTTGAAACTCTGACAGTAAATAACCTGGTGTAGATTCCTTTTTTCAATGAGCAGTTAGCTTTTGCTAGCTACTCTTTTGTATTGAGTTGAAAATAAATTTTAGGTCTTATTTCTTTTCTGCGCCATATAATTTTAACCTAAACATTCAGCTCAAAGTGTTACCTCCTATCTTAAAGAGCACTTATGCATGGTGCTCTTTTTTATTTTGTTTTCTTTCATTTCTGAATAACATTTTTAACCCTGTTCATACTATTTTTGTAACTTAAAGTTACAAACTATTTCTGTAAGCGCAGCGTTTCTTTTGTACAACAAGCAGTTAGTTTTGTTAACTAGCTGCTTTGTTGTGTAAAAGAAAGATTTTGTTTTAAAGTTACACATATCTAAAAAACATACATATAATATCTTGGGTATCCTTTTTCAATATTAGTTTTGGTCAGAGAGCACTTTTAAGAGTGCTCTTTTAATGTATTGCAATGTATCACGTTTTACATACAATAAACATAGAATGCAATGAGCACGCAAGACATAATTTTTATATAATCGTGTACATTTTTGTACACAGTTTTTTTATTAAATAAGAATTCTGTTTAAATTTCATCAACCTTATTGATTCCTTTGCATACATTATTATCACAAGGAATTTCATAGGTTTCTCTGGTCCAGTTTCCTTGAATTCCTTGTACACCTCATCGAAATAACCCGTTTTAAATAGCGGGTTATTTTATTTTTGGTCATAAAAAGTTTTTGTTTAACTTTCATTCATTTTTTTGCTTATTTTGAATACATTACTATTAAGCTAAGAAATACACAGGTTTCTCTGGACCAGTTTCCTTGTATTTCTTGAACTCCTTGTACACAGAACCTGTTAGTTATAACAGGTTCTTTTATTTTTTCGTCATACAATAACTATTTTATTAAAAATCTTTAATGAGCTAATCCTTACAATTTTGTAATACTAATGTCACTGAAATCAATTTTTTCACTATAAACTCTTTACTATAATTTTCCTTATAAAGTTATAAACACACAGTAAGGAGCGACTTAAAAATGTCTTTTTCTCAATTAAATATTGATGCTTTTCGAGCAATCAATGATTTAGGGAAGTCATATTCATCCCTAAACTCAACTATGGTATTTGTGGCGGAATATATGGTGTATTTTTTAGGTTTAATTATTATGGCTTATTGGTTTACTCAATGTAGAAAAAACAAAATGATGATTATTCAAGCGATGGTTGCTTTCGTAACTGCTGAAATAATTGGAAAATTAGCAGGGAATTTGCATTTGAATTATCAACCATTTGCAGTATTACCTAATGTTAATAA
>NZ_JBTWFK010000022.1:0-17500 GCF_054788175.1 Bacillus sp. NEAU-Y102
TTTTAGTTTGGTTAAGTTAGAAAGGGCGCACGGTGGATGCCTTGACACTAGGAGTCGATGAAGGACGGGACTAACGCCGATATGCTTCGGGGAGCTGTAAGTAAGCTTTGATCCGAAGATTTCCGAATGGGGAAACCCACTATACGTAATGGTATGGTATCCTTACCTGAATACATAGGGTATGGAAGACAGACCCAGGGAACTGAAACATCTAAGTACCTGGAGGAAGAGAAAGCAAATGCGATTTCCTGAGTAGCGGCGAGCGAAACGGAACATAGCCCAAACCAAGAGGCTTGCCTCTTGGGGTTGTAGGACATTCTATACGGAGTTACAAAGGAACGAGGTAGACGAAGCGACCTGGAAAGGTCCGTCGTAGAGGGTAACAACCCCGTAGTCGAAACTTCGTTCTCTCTTGAATGTATCCTGAGTACGGCGGAACACGTGAAATTCCGTCGGAATCTGGGAGGACCATCTCCCAAGGCTAAATACTCCCTAGTGATCGATAGTGAACCAGTACCGTGAGGGAAAGGTGAAAAGCACCCCGGAAGGGGAGTGAAAGAGATCCTGAAACCGTGTGCCTACAAATAGTCAGAGCCCGTTAATGGGTGATGGCGTGCCTTTTGTAGAATGAACCGGCGAGTTACGATCCCGTGCAAGGTTAAGCTGAAGAGGCGGAGCCGCAGCGAAAGCGAGTCTGAATAGGGCGTTTAGTACGTGGTCGTAGACCCGAAACCAGGTGATCTACCCATGTCCAGGGTGAAGTTCAGGTAACACTGAATGGAGGCCCGAACCCACGCACGTTGAAAAGTGCGGGGATGAGGTGTGGGTAGCGGAGAAATTCCAATCGAACCTGGAGATAGCTGGTTCTCCCCGAAATAGCTTTAGGGCTAGCCTTAAGTGTAAGAGTCTTGGAGGTAGAGCACTGATTGAACTAGGGGTCCTCATCGGATTACCGAATTCAGTCAAACTCCGAATGCCAATGACTTATCCTTAGGAGTCAGACTGCGAGTGATAAGATCCGTAGTCAAGAGGGAAACAGCCCAGATCGCCAGCTAAGGTCCCAAAGTGTGTATTAAGTGGAAAAGGATGTGGAGTTGCTTAGACAACTAGGATGTTGGCTTAGAAGCAGCCACCATTTAAAGAGTGCGTAATAGCTCACTAGTCGAGTGACTCTGCGCCGAAAATGTACCGGGGCTAAATACACCACCGAAGCTGCGAATTGATACCAATGGTATCAGTGGTAGGGGAGCGTTCTAAGTGCAGTGAAGTCAGACCGGAAGGACTGGTGGAGCGCTTAGAAGTGAGAATGCCGGTATGAGTAGCGAAAGACGGGTGAGAATCCCGTCCACCGAATGCCTAAGGTTTCCTGAGGAAGGCTCGTCCGCTCAGGGTTAGTCAGGACCTAAGCCGAGGCCGACAGGCGTAGGCGATGGACAACAGGTTGATATTCCTGTACCACCTCTTTATCGTTTGAGCAATGGAGGGACGCAGAAGGATAGAAGAAGCGTGCGATTGGTTGTGCACGTCCAAGCAGTTAGGCTGATAAGTAGGCAAATCCGCTTATCGTAAAGGCTGAGCTGTGATGGGGAAGCTCCTTATGGAGCGAAGTCTTTGATTCCCCGCTGCCAAGAAAAGCTTCTAGCGAGATAAAAGGTGCCTGTACCGCAAACCGACACAGGTAGGCGAGGAGAGAATCCTAAGGTGTGCGAGAGAACTCTGGTTAAGGAACTCGGCAAAATGACCCCGTAACTTCGGGAGAAGGGGTGCTTTCTTAACGGAAAGCCGCAGTGAATAGGCCCAAGCGACTGTTTAGCAAAAACACAGCTCTCTGCGAAGCCGTAAGGCGAAGTATAGGGGGTGACACCTGCCCGGTGCTGGAAGGTTAAGGAGAGGGGTTAGCGTAAGCGAAGCTCTGAACTGAAGCCCCAGTAAACGGCGGCCGTAACTATAACGGTCCTAAGGTAGCGAAATTCCTTGTCGGGTAAGTTCCGACCCGCACGAAAGGTGTAACGATTTGGGCACTGTCTCAACCAGAGACTCGGTGAAATTATAGTACCTGTGAAGATGCAGGTTACCCGCGACAGGACGGAAAGACCCCGTGGAGCTTTACTGTAGCCTGATATTGAATTTTGGTACAGTTTGTACAGGATAGGCGGGAGCCATTGAAACCGGAGCGCTAGCTTCGGTGGAGGCGCTGGTGGGATACCGCCCTGACTGTATTGAAATTCTAACCTACGGGTCTTATCGACCCGGGAGACAGTGTCAGGTGGGCAGTTTGACTGGGGCGGTCGCCTCCTAAAGTGTAACGGAGGCGCCCAAAGGTTCCCTCAGAATGGTTGGAAATCATTCGTAGAGTGCAAAGGCATAAGGGAGCTTGACTGCGAGACCTACAAGTCGAGCAGGGACGAAAGTCGGGCTTAGTGATCCGGTGGTTCCGCATGGAAGGGCCATCGCTCAACGGATAAAAGCTACCCCGGGGATAACAGGCTTATCTCCCCCAAGAGTCCACATCGACGGGGAGGTTTGGCACCTCGATGTCGGCTCATCGCATCCTGGGGCTGTAGTCGGTCCCAAGGGTTGGGCTGTTCGCCCATTAAAGCGGTACGCGAGCTGGGTTCAGAACGTCGTGAGACAGTTCGGTCCCTATCCGTCGTGGGCGTAGGAAATTTGAGAGGAGCTGTCCTTAGTACGAGAGGACCGGGATGGACGCACCGCTGGTGTACCAGTTGTTCTGCCAAGGGCATAGCTGGGTAGCTATGTGCGGAAGGGATAAGTGCTGAAAGCATCTAAGCATGAAGCCCCCCTCAAGATGAGATTTCCCATAGCGTAAGCTAGTAAGATCCCTGAAAGATGATCAGGTTGATAGGTTCGAGGTGGAAGCATGGTGACATGTGGAGCTGACGAATACTAATAGATCGAGGACTTAACCATATAATATGTAGCAATGTTATCTAGTTTTGAAGGAATATGCCTTCATAGTTTGGTGATGATGGCAGAGAGGTCACACCCGTTCCCATACCGAACACGGAAGTTAAGCTCTCTAGCGCCGATGGTAGTTGGGACCTTGTCCCTGTGAGAGTAGGACGTCGCCAAGCAACTAAAAACACAAGTCTTTTGACTTGTGTTTTTTTATTTCCCATGAAATAGGTTAGGTTCTGTTAGTAAAAATGATGAAATATAGTAAGGGATTTTTTGAGCAGAAATATTAAGAAATTGATAAATAAATGGATAATCTTCAGAGCCATAGCTTCCAAGTAAGTCATACCACCAATCTGTTTCATACCTAGAAATCATGCTTAAATTATAGAGCAATAAATAATGAACAAGGAGTTCAGGTAATACTGGCTTAGGATTTCTAGGATCAGTCGTAAGTGGTAAATAATAAGTATTAGTAAGATGTTCATAGTATAAAGGAGTACTGTACATAGGATTCCATGATTGAATGGGCGCCGTAAAAAGTAAATTCGATTCATTAGTTTTCTCAGGTACGTGTCGCATTGATAAATGCTTACAAGATGTTTCAATGTAGCGAGAAAATCTCTCTTTAGTCATATGTAATCGATCTAGTAGGTTGACTGAAAAGGAGAGCTCATTTTTAATTGTTGAATCGATTTTATATAAAGTTGATCCTTTTTGACTATAGCGAAACAAATTTTGTAATTCTGGAATATTTCCCATTAGTTCTAGCATGTTAAATTTTTCTGCTTCTAAGTGTTTCATGTGAAACAGTTGTTCTGCAACATGAGTAAACAATCCGTTTTTTTGTATCTTCACCTCATCTTCTAAAAATTGATACCCTTGTTTTTTTCGTTTGCGAGTTGTAACGCCATGAGCTAAAACAGTAGTGGATTCAGGATAGTTAGGATCAATGGTTAGTAGACATGCTTTAAAAAGTTGACTAATTCCATAAAATAACAACATTGGTTGAATAGAAAATGGAGCTTTCTTATATAATTCATAATAATTTTTCCCGTGTTCTAGGTAATAAATAAAGGGATAACAATTTTCAAAACTTTTTTTTTCGGCATCCTGAATAGAGGATTTTTCATAACAACGGGCAAGATAACGTTGTACGTTTTGAGATGAAAAAAAGAAACTTAACTGCTGCCAAGTATAAGATGTTTGATGCATATATTACGCTCCTTTTATTGTCTAAAAATTCTAACATATATATACGTCCTTGACAGTATTTTAACCAATTGATAAGCTACTAATAATAATTTCTGGTATCATAGGGGGAACAATTATGTGGGAATCTAAATTTGTTAAAGAAGGTTTGACTTTTGATGATGTATTACTTGTACCAGCTAGGTCAGATATATTACCAAGAGAAGTAAGTGTTAAAACAGTTTTATCTGAAAGCTTACAGCTAAACATCCCGTTAATTAGTGCAGGAATGGATACAGTAACAGAAGCTGACATGGCTATTGCAATGGCTCGCCAAGGTGGTTTAGGAATTATTCATAAGAATATGTCTATTGAGCAACAAGCAGAGCAAGTTGATAAAGTAAAGCGCTCTGAAAGCGGCGTTATTTCAGATCCTTTCTTCTTAACTCCAGAACATCAAGTATATGATGCAGAACATCTTATGGGAAAATATCGTATCTCAGGTGTACCGGTTGTAAATAATTTAGATGAGCGAAAATTAGTTGGTATTATTACAAACCGTGATATGCGTTTCATCCAAGACTACTCAATCAAAATTTCTGACGTAATGACAAAAGAACAGTTAATTACAGCTCCAGTTGGTACTACACTGGAAGAAGCTGAAAAGATCCTACAAAAGTATAAAATTGAAAAACTCCCTCTTGTTGATAATAACGGTGTATTACAAGGGCTTATTACAATAAAAGATATTGAAAAAGTAATTGAATTTCCAAACTCTGCTAAGGATAAGCAAGGACGCTTATTAGTTGGAGCAGCAGTTGGTGTAACAGCTGATGCTATGCTTCGTATAGATGCATTAGTAAAAGCTAGTGTAGATGCAATTGTACTTGATACAGCCCATGGGCATTCTAAAGGTGTTATTGATAAGGTAAAAGAAGTTCGTGCTAAATATCCATCATTAAATATCATCGCTGGAAATGTTGCTACAGCTGAAGCAACGAAAGCATTAATTGAAGCTGGTGCAAACGTAGTTAAAGTTGGTATTGGACCAGGTTCTATTTGTACAACACGCGTTGTAGCTGGTGTTGGTGTACCACAATTAACAGCAGTTTATGATTGTGCAACCGAAGCTCGTAAACACGGTATTCCAGTTATCGCTGATGGCGGTGTTAAGTACTCTGGTGATATGGTGAAAGCTTTAGCAGCAGGAGCACATGTTGTTATGCTAGGTAGTATGTTTGCTGGTGTTGCCGAAAGTCCTGGAGAAACTGAAATTTACCAAGGTCGTCAATTTAAAGTGTATCGTGGTATGGGTTCTGTCGGTGCGATGGAAAAAGGAAGTAAAGATCGTTACTTCCAAGAAGGAAATAAAAAACTTGTCCCAGAAGGTATCGAAGGACGAGTGCCATATAAAGGACCTTTAGCAGATACAGTTCACCAATTAGTTGGTGGCTTACGTGCGGGTATGGGATATTGCGGGGCACAGGATTTAGAATTCTTACGCGAGAATGCACAATTCATTCGTATGTCAGGTGCTGGCTTACGTGAAAGCCATCCTCATCACGTACAAATTACAAAAGAGGCTCCAAACTACTCATTATAATGTCTTATATACAAATAGACAGAGATTTGATATCTCTGTCTATTTTTTTTTGATTATGTTAGAATAACGGTTATGTGAGTACATAGATATTGGGGGTAACAAAAGTGAAAGGTATGTTTTGCAAAAGATTCATTGCTTTGGTAACAGTGATTACACTAGCTTGTAGCATTTTTATGCCATATAGCAATGCATCAGCTGAAACAGGAGCCGCTTTAAACATTGAAGCAGGTGCGGCAATTTTAGTAGAAGCGAATTCTGGGAAAATTGTATATCAAAAGAATGCAGATGAATTATTATCCATTGCTAGTATGACAAAGATGATGAGTGAATATTTAGTTCATGAAGCAGTGGATAAAGGAAAACTTAAGTGGGACCAGAAAATTAAGGTTTCTGAATATGCATATAAGGTTTCACAAGATGCTTCATTATCAAATGTTGCGTTAGAAAATGGTGGCTCTTATACAGTAAAAGAGTTATATGAGGCAATGGCAATCTTTTCTGCAAATGGTGCAACAATTGCATTAGCAGAAGCAATTGCAGGTAAAGAAGTAGATTTCGTAAAAATGATGAATGATAAATCGAAAGAACTAGGATTGAAAAATTATAAATTTGTCAATTCTACAGGTTTAACGAATAAAGATTTAAAGGGAATGCATCCTGAAGGAACAACAGCGGATGAAGAAAATAAAATGTCTGCAAAGGATGTTGCAACTTTAGCACAACATTTAATTAAAGATTATCCAAAAGTGTTAGATACAGCAAAAATTCCTAAAAAAGAATTCCGTCCAGAAAAAGAGAAGTTTGCAATGTCAAACTGGAACTGGATGTTAAAGGGCTTAGTTAAAGAATATGATGGCGTAGATGGTCTGAAAACAGGCTCAACTCCAGAAGCAGGAGATTGCTTCACTGGTACGGTTGAAAGAAACGGTATGCGTTTTATTTCTGTAGTTATTAAAACAAGTTCTCATACAGCACGTTTTGATGAAACAAAGAAGCTATATGATTATGGATTTGCTAACTTTGAAGTGAAACAAATGTATAAAAAAGGTTCTTTAGTAAAAGGACAAGAAACAGTAAGAGTAGAAAATGCGAAAGATAAAGATGTAGCAGTTCAAACGAAACAAGCTATTTCACTTCCAGTGCCAAAAGGAAGTAAAGATGTTTATAAAACAGAATTAAAAGAATCAAGTAAGGGACAAGAAGCACCTATTAAAAAGGGAGCTGCGCTTGGTCAAATGGTAATTACGCCAAAAGATACAAACGACCCTGGATTTTTAACTGGTAAGTCGTTGCAAGTGGATCTTGTAACAACATCTGAAGTAGAAGAAGCAAACTGGTTTACTCGTGCTATGCGCGGAATTGGTTCATTCTTTAGTGGTATGTGGAATAGTGCTGTTGATACAGTAAAAGGTTGGTTTTAAAAGCTCCTCATGGTAGGGGCTTTTTTTTTATTCCTATTTTTCATACCGACTTTATGAAAAAGTAGTAGACAAGCATCTGATAGTTAGTGGTAGAATGTAAGAGTATTCTTAATTTTCGCCTTTAACGGGGGAAAGCAATTCACCTAGGGGGGTTTTTGTACATGACAAATGTAACAGGGACAGAGCGTGTAAAACGTGGAATGGCAGAAATGCAAAAAGGCGGCGTTATTATGGACGTAATTAACGCTGAACAAGCAAAAATTGCAGAAGAGGCAGGCGCAGTTGCCGTTATGGCATTAGAGCGTGTACCAGCAGACATTCGTGCAGCAGGTGGCGTTTCTCGTATGGCAGACCCAACAATCGTTGAAGAAGTTATGGGTGCAGTGTCAATTCCGGTTATGGCAAAATGCCGTATCGGTCACCTTGTAGAAGCACGTGTATTAGAATCATTAGGGGTAGACTATATCGATGAGAGTGAAGTATTAACTCCTGCTGATGAAGTATACCATTTAAATAAACGTGATTACACAGTTCCATTTGTATGTGGTTGCCGTGATATCGGAGAAGCTGCACGTCGTATTGCAGAAGGTGCATCTATGCTTCGTACAAAAGGTGAACCAGGAACAGGAAACATTGTAGAGGCAGTGCGTCATATGCGCCAAGTCAATGCAGAAATCCGTCAAGTTGCGAGTCTACGTGAAGATGAGTTAATGACATATGCAAAAAATACTGGTGCTCCTTACGAAGTATTACTTGAAATTAAACGTCTTGGTCGCTTACCAGTTGTAAACTTTGCGGCAGGTGGTGTAGCAACACCAGCAGATGCTGCATTAATGATGCAACTTGGTGCTGATGGGGTATTTGTTGGATCTGGTATCTTCAAATCAGAAAACCCAGAGAGATTTGCACGTGCAATCGTTGAAGCAACGACTCATTATGAAGATTACGAACTAATTGCAAGCCTTTCTAAAGGGTTAGGTAATGCAATGAAAGGTATCGAAATTTCAACGTTATTACCAGAACAACGCATGCAAGAGCGTGGATGGTAATTAAAGGAGAACTTTAAAATGGTGAAAATCGGTGTACTAGGTCTTCAAGGTGCAGTTCGTGAACATGTAAAATCAGTTGAAGCAAGTGGTGCCGAAGCTGTTGTTGTAAAGCGTATAGAGCAACTTGAAGAGATTGATGGTCTTATTTTACCAGGCGGTGAAAGTACAACAATGCGCCGTCTTATTGATAAGTATGCTTTCATGGAACCACTTCGCACATTTGCAAAGTCTGGTAAACCAATGTTTGGTACATGTGCAGGGATGATTCTTCTTGCGAAAACACTTATTGGCTATGAAGAAGCACATATTGGTGCTATGGATATTACAGTTGAGCGCAATGCGTTCGGACGCCAAAAGGATAGTTTTGAAGCTGCGCTTTCAATTGAAGGCGTGGGTGAAGACTTCGTTGGTGTATTTATCCGTGCGCCGTATGTTGTAGAAGTAGCTGATAATGTTGAAGTGCTTTCTAAGCATGGTGACCGAATGGTAGCGGTAAGACAAGATCAGTTTTTAGCTGCTTCATTCCATCCGGAATTAACAGATGATCATCGTGTCACAGCATACTTTGTTGAAATGGTAAAAGAAGCGAAAATGAAAAAAGTTGTATAAGTAACTTGCAACTTGTATAAGATTATAGTAAATTGATGGTAACAATTTTATAAAATAAGCGTGTTGATAGGAAATAGTAACAAATGTTGTTTCTTATAGAGAGTCGATGGTTGGTGGAAATCGATAGAAACAGTTTGTGAATCCATCCTGGAATGGAATGTGGAACATCTTTTGGATTAGTAAGCATTCCCGGTGAAGAGCCGTTATTTCTACTTGAGAGGAAAGCGGTAATGCTTTCAACTAGGGTGGCAACGCGGGTTAACTCCCGTCCCTTTATATAGGGACGGGAGTTTTTTGTGTTTTATAAAATAAAAGGAGGAGTATATAATGCTTGATATTAAATTTTTACGTACAAACTTTGAAGAAGTAAAAGCGAAATTACAGCATAGAGGTGAAGATCTAACTGATTTCGGACGTTTTGAAGAACTTGATACGAGAAGAAGAGAACTACTTGTTCAGACAGAAGAATTAAAAAGTAAACGTAATGAAGTGTCTCAACAAATCTCTGTATTAAAGCGCGAAAAGAAAGATGCAGAAGCTCTAATTTTAGAAATGCGTGAGGTTGGAGAAAAAGTAAAGGATTTTGATAACGAACTTCGCACAGTTGAAGAAGACTTAGAAAGATTAATGTTATCTATTCCAAATATCCCTCATGAGTCTGCTCCAGTCGGTGAAACAGAGGATGATAATGTAGTAGCGCGTACTTGGGGAGAAGTGAAAGAATTTACTTTTGAACCAAAACCACATTGGGATCTTGCTACTGATTTAGGAATTTTAGATTTTGAACGCGCTGGGAAAGTAACAGGAAGCCGCTTCGTATTTTACAAAGGTGCTGGTGCAAGATTAGAGCGTGCTTTAATTAGCTTTATGCTTGATCTTCATACTGATGAGCATGGATATGAAGAAGTATTACCTCCATATATGGTAAACCGTGCAAGTATGACAGGAACAGGACAACTTCCAAAGTTTGAAGAAGATGCATTCCGTATTGAAAGTGAAGATTATTTCTTAATTCCAACAGCTGAAGTACCTGTAACGAATATGCATCGTGATGAGATTTTAAATAAAGAGCAATTGCCTATAAGATATGCTGCATTTAGCTCTTGCTTCCGCTCTGAAGCAGGTTCAGCTGGTCGCGATACACGTGGTTTAATTCGCCAGCATCAGTTCAATAAAGTAGAGCTTGTGAAGTTCGTAAAACCAGAAGATTCTTATGAAGAGTTAGAAAAATTAACAAATGATGCAGAACGCGTGTTACAATTATTAGAGTTGCCATATCGCGTTATGAGCATGTGCACAGGCGATTTAGGATTTACAGCAGCGAAGAAATACGATATTGAAGTATGGATTCCAAGCTATGGCACATATCGTGAAATTTCTTCTTGTAGTAATTTTGAAGCTTTTCAAGCGAGACGTGCAAATATCCGTTTCCGCCGTGAGCCAAATGGAAAACCAGAACATGTCCATACATTAAATGGATCTGGTCTTGCAATTGGACGTACGGTTGCAGCTATTTTAGAAAACTACCAACAAGAAGATGGTACAATTATAATTCCAGAAGTTCTTCGCCCTTATATGGGAGGAAAAACAGTTATTAAGTAAATTTAAACATTCATCGGTATGAGTGATTGGTAATTATGAGCGTTGTCAGTACTGTAATGTAGGAAGGGGAAAGTAAAATTTTCCTTTCCTCATAATTTATTTTAGTAGGGTTGACTAACTGTTTTTCTTTTGATATTATATTTGATGTCAATATGGAGGTATACCCAAGTCTGGCTGAAGGGATCGGTCTTGAAAACCGACAGGCGGCGAGAGTCGCGCGGGGGTTCGAATCCCTCTACCTCCTCCAGATATAATTGACAACAGCGCATATAAGTGGAGATTGGAGAACTCGTTACCAACACGTAACGAGTTTTTATTTTAAAACCAATCATAAAGTATGGTGTAAGGTAATTTTGTCCTTATTACACACTCATATTCCGATGATTATCTTCATAGATATGAAAGGAGTCAACATGGATCTTATTATACAAACGTTTCCTTTAGATGGAAAAACTTTATATTATGTACAATGTCCTGTCTGTAAGAACAATAGAATTTTAAACAGTGGTGCAAATGTGTCACGCATTATAAGCGATGATACATTCCGTAAACTTTGTGGTTGCACTTGTGATGTAAAGCAAGCTGAGACAAAAGTAGAGGCACCAAAAAAGGTTGAAAAACCAGCTGTAAAGAAAGAGGCAGCTCCAAAACGTACAGGTAAAGTATTAACGGCAGTAATTAACGGGAAAGAAATGACTGTTAAAGAGATTGCTGAAGCATACGATATTAGTACAAGTACTGTTCGTCAGCGTATTAACGCAGGAAAACCTGAGAGTGAAATTATTGCTCCAACAAAGAAGAAGTAATTTAATAGGAAAACCCGTGCATATGCACGGGTTTTTTATTTTACAAGTTTACGTGTTTGTTTTAAAAAATGGCCAATTTTTTTAATGATTGGTTCGATTGAATCACCATCTTTTAAAATATCGTACTCATTAATATTTAAGCGTAATACAGGGCATGAATTAAAGTTGTTAATCCAGTTTTCATAACGTCCATGCATTTCTTTCCAGTACTCAATTGGTGTTTGCTGTTCCATTGGGCGCCCACGTTCTTGAATGCGATCGACAATATCATCGAAAGAACCTTCTAAGTAAATTAATAAGTCTGGATGAGGGAAGTAAGGAGTCATGACCATAGCGTCAAATAAACCTTTGTATGTTTCATAATCAGTTTCCGTCATTGTACCTTTTTCATGATGCATCTTTGCGAAAATTCCAGTGTCTTCGTAAATGGAACGATCTTGAACAAAACCGCCACCATATTCAAAAATTCTTTTTTGTTCCTTAAATCGTTCTGCTAAAAAGTACACTTGTAGGTGGAAGCTCCAGCGAGTGAAGTCCGCATAGAATTTGTCCAAATATGGATTGGAATCTACTTTTTCAAATGATGTGCGATAACCTAAAGCATTAGCTAATGCAGTTGTCATAGTTGATTTACCCACACCTACCGTTCCGGCGATAGTGATTACTGCATCATTGGGTATATCATATTTTTGCCTTAAATTCATTATTATTTCGACTCCTTTAAGAGAGTATTTTGAAGGGCAGATAGGATGACGTTTAAATCATCAGGATTTTTTACAAAATCCATATCGTCTCCATTAAATTTCAATACTGGTATCTCCGGATGATCTTTTCTAAAAGTATCCATTGCTGTTTCATAATCTTTTGTGAGCTGTAGTAAGTAATTTGGATCCATGTTTTTTTCAAATTCTCTTCCGCGCAAGGTGATTCGTTTTTGCAATGTTTCTAGGCTAGCTGTTAAATAAACAATGACATTTGGCACAGGCATATCTTGTGTAAGGATACGATAAATTTGCATGTACTTGTCATATTGAGAGTCTTTTAATGTGCGGGATGCAAAAATTAAATTTTTAAAGATATGGTAATCTGCTACTACTGGTTTCCTTTGATTCAAATACTTTATGTTAATATCTTCTAATTGTTTGTATCTATTACAAAGAAAGAACATCTCTGTTTGAAAACTCCATTCGTCGATGTCTTCATAAAACTTTCCTAAAAAGGGATTTTCATCAACAATCTCTTTTAGTAAGTGGAGTTGCATGTGAGTTGAAATTTCCTTCGCAAGTGAAGTTTTTCCAACACCAATTGGTCCTTCAACCGTGATAAATGGTACTCCGGTCACGCTGTTTCCTCCTTTCAATCAGTGATTTACCGTGACTACTAAAAACACAAAACAGAATTATTGTAGCACAAGAGGGAAGCGAGTGGGTTAATTTGATATAAAAAGTTAGAAAATAGATATATGTATTAATTAAATTTTATTTTGGATGACGATGTTATATTTGCTTTCAATGTAGTTTCCATTATTTTTAAAGCATGTATATTATCTTGGTCGTTGTTAGAGGCGATACAATCCTGTGGTACATACAATTTATAATTTCTCATATGAGCATCATTAGCTGTAAATAGGATGCATATATTCCCGGCAACTCCTGTTAATATTAGATTTTCTATTTTTAAATAACCTAGTAATGAATTTAAAGGTGTTTCATAAAAAGCGGAATAATGTGGTTTAATAAAAATGTAATCATCAGAACTTGGAGCAATCTTATGGATTATATTTTCACTATATTTATTTGTACAATGAGTAATAAGTTGGTCGATATCAGATCTCCAAAGTTGATAATGGTCATTAACGTAAATTATAGGATAGCCGAAGGATTTCATTTTTTTCTTTAATTGTAAAATAGGGTTTGTTATAGTTTCGCATTTTTGAGCTAGAATGGGTCCGTGGGAAAATTGAAAATCATTAATCATATCGATAATGAGCAAGGCGGTATTTTTCATATGTAATCCCTCTCTTTTTCTTTTAGGGTGGATTGAATTTGTAAAAGTTATCCCCTGTGCAGTAAATGGAAATAAGTGTACTTTATTTGTAATGAAAGGACTATGTTATGGAACAAGATCGAGATATTTATTTTATGCAATTAGCGATAGAAGAAGCTAAAAAGGCGGAGGAAATACAGGAAGTACCAATTGGAGCAGTTATAGTGTTAGATGGTGAGGTAATTAGTGTTGCTCATAATTTAAGGGAAACTGAGCAAAGATCAATAGCTCATGCTGAGTTGCTAGCGATAGATGAGGCGTGTAAAAAATTAGGGACATGGCGTTTAGAAGATGCAATATTGTATGTAACATTAGAACCTTGTCCAATGTGTGCGGGTGGAATTGTTTTATCGCGAGTGAAGCGAGTTGTATATGGTGCAAGTGATCCGAAGGGCGGATGTGCAGGGACATTGATGAATCTTTTAACGGATGAACGATTCAATCATCAATGTGAAGTAGTAACTGGTGTACTTGAGGAAGAATGCGGTACGTTGTTAACAAACTTTTTTAGAGAGCTTCGTAAAAAAAGAAAAGCGATAAAAAAATTAGAGAAAAGCAATGGGAACTAACGTATTTGCATTTTATAAAGAAACAAGTTATACTGATAATGCCTTTAATGAAGGCAAACGAATATTGGTTTTAACTTTGCCGTGCTAAGCGGGGAGGTAGCGGTGCCCTATACTCGCAATCCGCTCTAGCGAGGCCGAATCCCCTCTCGAGGTTATGTTGCTGTAAGGTCTGCCTTAAGTAAGTGGTGTTGACGTTTGGGTCCTGCGCAACGGGACCCCGTGAACCTTGTCAGGTCCGGAAGGAAGCAGCAATAAGCGGGTCTTCTCGTGTGCCGCAGGAGTGCCTGAACCGAGCTAACTGCTTGAGTAACGCTTATGGTACGTAATCGACGGAGGGTGCACGGCAGTTATATATGTATACAAAACTCACCTTAATACAAAGGTGAGTTTTTTGTATAGAAAATAACTTTTGGAATCTATAAACAGAATGGGTTATAATAAATGAGATAATAACCTTTGAGGGAGGCCGTATTTTCGTGTCATACCAAGCGTTATACCGAACATGGAGACCGCAAAAGTTCGAAGATGTAGTCGGTCAAAAGCACGTGACAAAAACGTTGCAAAATGCCCTTCTTCAAGAGAAAGTTTCACATGCTTATTTATTTTCTGGTCCGAGGGGAACAGGAAAAACGACAATTGCAAAAGTATTTGCAAAAGCAATTAACTGTGAACATGCTCCGGTAGCTGAACCTTGTAATGAATGTCCTTCTTGTTTAGGAATTACACAAGGATCCATTTCAGATGTATTAGAAATTGATGCGGCTTCAAATAACGGTGTAGATGAAATTCGAGATATTAGAGATAAAGTAAAATATGCTCCAAGTGCTGTAGAATATAAAGTATACATTATTGATGAAGTTCACATGCTTTCTATGGGTGCATTCAATGCGCTTTTAAAAACCTTAGAAGAGCCGCCAGGACATGTTATCTTTATTTTGGCGACAACAGAACCTCATAAGATCCCGCCTACAATTATTTCGCGTTGTCAGCGTTTTGAATTCCGAAAAATATCAGTGAATGATATTGTTGAGAGATTATCAACAGTCGTGACGAATGAAGGTACGCAAGTGGAAGATGAAGCATTACAAATTGTTGCACGTGCTGCTGAAGGTGGTATGCGTGACGCGCTTAGTCTTATTGATCAGGCTATATCTTATAGTGATGAGATTGTTACGACAGAAGATGTATTGGCGGTAACAGGATCTGTTTCTCAGCAATACTTAGGCAATTTAGTAGAATGCATACGTGAAAATGATGTATCAAGAGCATTACAGATCATAGATGAAATGATGAGTAAAGGGAAGGATCCAGTTCGTTTTATGGAGGATTTCATTTACTATTATCGTGATATGCTTTTATATCAAACTTCACCGCAACTAGAACATATGTTGGAACGAGTAATTGTAGATGATCAATTCCGTAAGTTGAGTGAAGAAATGCAACCGGAAGTGATCTATGAGATTATTCATACCCTTAGTAAGGGACAACAGGAAATGAAGTGGACAAATCATCCGCGTATTTTCTTAGAAGTTGTTATGGTGCAGTTGTGTCAACAGTTTATGATGCAAGCAAACGGTACGGATCGTTTGCAAGCAATTATGAACAGGATGCAGCAATTGGAGAAAGAGTTAGAGCAAGTCAAAAAGAACGGTGTGCCAGCTGGTGTACAACAGGAAGTAAGAGAGACACGTGCAACACCAAAACCCGTACGAACAGGAAGTATGAAGATTCCTATCGGGCGTGTAAATGAAGTATTAAAACAAGCGAAGCGTCAAGATTTAGAACAATTAAAAGCTGTATGGGGTGAGTTGTTAGGAAGACTCAAATCATATAACAAAGTAGCGTTTGCTGTTTTACTAGAAAATAGTGAACCAGTGGCAGCTTCAGATGACACTTACGTTTTAGCATTTCAATATGAGATTCACTGTAAGATGGCGAGCGAAAATCGAGAAGCTATGGATACAGTAGAACAAGCTTTATTTGAATTGCTAAGTAAAAGGTTAAATATGATTGCCATTCCAAAAAGTGAATGGGGTAAAATCCGTGAAGACTTTTTACAACGTGAAGGTGGAGAGTCTGAAGAAAGCCCGGAGAAAAAGGAAGACCCTCTTATAGAAGAGGCAGTGAAATTAGTAGGACAAGAACTCATTGAAATAAAAGAGTAATAATAATTAGGAGGAATTAATTATGATGCGTGGCGGAATGGGAAATATGAATAACATGATGAAACAAATGCAAAAGATGCAAAAAGACATGGCGAAAGCACAAGAAGAGCTTGGTGAAAAAACAGTTGAAGGTACAGCTGGCGGCGGAATGATTACAGTTATTGCAAATGGTCACAAGCAAATTCTTGAAGTGAAGATTAAAGAAGAAGTTGTAGATCCAGAAGATATCGAAATGTTACAAGACTTAGTGTTAGCTGCAACAAATGATGCACTTAAAAAGGCCGATGAGCTATCAAACTCTACAATGGGTAAATTTACAAAAGGCTTAAACTTACCAGGTGGAATGTTCTAGGGGGATATTGATACATGCATTATCCAGAGCCAATATCAAAACTAATCGATAGTTTTATGAAGTTGCCAGGTATCGGACCGAAAACAGCGGTTCGATTGGCATTTTTCGTATTAGATATGAAAGAAGATGATGTGTTAGGTTTTGCGAAAGCACTTGTAAATGCGAAGCGAGATTTAGCGTATTGTTCTGTATGTGGACATATTACTGATCGTGATCCTTGTTATATTTGTAATGATTCGCATCGAGATCAATCAGTTGTTTGTGTCGTGCAAGAACCGAAAGATGTAATCGCGATGGAAAAAATGAAAGAGTATCAAGGTGTATATCATGTGTTACGTGGTGCGATTTCTCCTATGGAGGGAATTGGACCGGAAGACATTAATATCCCGCAACTCTTAAAGCGACTACATGATGAAACGGTACAAGAAGTAATATTAGCAACAAACCCTAATATTGAAGGGGAAGCTACAGCGATGTATATCTCCCGCCTCTTAAAACCTACAGGCATTAAAGTAACTCGTATTGCACATGGTCTGCCAGTTGGTGGAGATTTAGAATATGCAGATGAAGTGACACTATCGAAAGCGTTAGAAGGTCGCAGAGAAGTATAAGAGGAGAAACAAAAATGTTCTTTCAAAAAAAGGGTAAATTGCGTAAAGAGTATGATGATAAGTTAATTGTACTTTTGGAAAAAGTGAAGAATGAGTGGTTACGTCAGAAGAGAATGGTTGAACAAAGTGTAGAACCATCTCAAGATGTCATTTGTTCTTTGAAGATAGCAGAGGCGAAATATTTCTTCTTGTTGAAAGAAGCAAAGCGTCGTCCTGTAAAAATGGAACAATGGTAAAGGGTTCTGCTTTCTAAGCAGGCCTTTTTATTTTATTTGTTAAATGCTGAGGTGTTGTTTTATTAGGTTTATATGAAAGAGATGCCGTTTATGATAACTGTTCTTTTTTATTGTCTTGTCCCATACAAATAGATGTATAGGTCATTCATAAGGAGGAAAAGATGAATTCTACAATTATTATTGTTGGCATTCTTACTTTAGTGTTTATTTTTCTTGTTTTTGGTGTTGCCTCTAAGCCATTGCGTTTTATAGGTAAGGTGATTTTTCATGTTACTTTAGGCATAGCGTTGCTTTTTATCGTAAATGTTGTAGGGACATATTTTG
>NZ_JBTWFK010000023.1:0-19141 GCF_054788175.1 Bacillus sp. NEAU-Y102
TATGTATTAAATGAAGCTAAAAAACTTGTCCCTATTGGAACAGTAGGTGAACTTTATATAGGAGGTATCGCATTAGCACGAGGATATTTGAATCAACCTGAATTAACAAAGGCCTCATTTATCCCACACCCATTCAAGAATAGCTCTAATGATAGATTATATCGGACTGGTGATTTAGTTAAATATTTACCTGATGGAAATATAGAATATATAGGAAGAGCTGATAAACAAGTTAAGATTAGAGGATTTCGAATTGAGTTAGGTGAAATTGAAACAATATTAGGAAATCATCCAGACATTAAAGAAGTTACTGTGGTAGCGCAAGAAGATTCATTTGGAGATAACATCTTAGTAGCCTATATTGTGGGCGAAGGAGATACACAAGAGTGGAGAAAACATGTAGGGGTACATCTTCCAAATTATATGGTCCCGGCTCATTTTATCAAGATAGAATCATTGCCATTAACTGTTAATGGGAAGGTAGATAAAGATGCTTTACCTGCATGGGCCTCTATTATACAAACGAACGAGGGATATATAGCACCTCGGAATAGAGTAGAGCAAAAAATGGTAGAAATTTGGTCAGAGGTATTAGGGATTGACTCCTCTGTCATTGGGGTAAATGATAATTTTTTTGATCTAGGTGGGCACTCTTTAAAAATTATGAGTACTTTAGTAAAAACATTTTCTGAAGGTTGGAATGTAACTATTAAAGATTACTTTGAATTAAAAACAATTAATAATATAGCTAAAAAAATTCAATATGGATATAAAGTAAATTCACATTCAGATACATTAGATATTAAATTGACAACTCCTCCAAAGAAGCTAAAGAAAACAAAAAGACACGAATTTAGTAATAATAGCAAAATACTTTTAACAGGTGCTACAGGATTCTTAGGTATTCACCTACTAGAACAACTATTGGATACTACAGAATGTAAGATATATTGTTTAGTTCGTGGGGAAAATAAACAAGAGGCAAATAATCGTTTATTACACATGTTAAAATTTTATTTTAAAAATAAATTTGTAAACTATCAATCTTTAGTAAATCAACGTATCTTTATTGTACAAGGTGATTTAGCTAAACAAAATATGGGATTAGAAAACGAATTATATAAGGAGCTTCATCAACAAATATCAACTGTTATTCATGCTGCAGCTTTAACAAAACATTTTGGCGAGTATAGTGAATTTGAAAGAGCAAATGTCCAGGCGGTAAAAGAACTTCTTGCATTTGTTGGTGATACTAAGGATTTACATCATATATCTACAACTGGTGTAGCCGGACAATTTGTATTAAATGAAACGGAAACAATATTTAAAGAAAGCGATTTTTATGTAAAACAAAATTACAAAGATAATGTGTATGTGAAAAGTAAATTTTTGGCGGAATATGAAATATTCAAGGCAATATTAAGGGGAACAGATGCTACTATTTATAGAGTAGGAAATCTTACAAATAGATATATTGATGGACAACATCAA
Source organism: Bacillus sp. NEAU-Y102 (assembly GCF_054788175.1). NCBI lineage: Bacteria > Bacillati > Bacillota > Bacilli > Caryophanales > Bacillaceae > Bacillus > Bacillus sp. NEAU-Y102. The sequence goes on from NZ_JBTWFK010000023.1 coordinate 1,492, forward strand.
TATAACTTCACCGAAAATGCATTTATGAGCAAATTAAAATTTATATTACAATATGGTATCGTGACAGATGTATTATTATCAAGTGAAGTTGAGTTTACACCTGTAGATTATTGCAGCAAAATTATCACAGGGTTTGTAACTTCAAATGAAATACATGAAAATAGCAAAAATTGCGTAAATCATATATACAATCATCTTACGTTAAATTTAAATGTACTTGTAAAATTACTAAATTCAATGGGATATCCAATTAAAGTAATTTCTGAAACAGAGTATCAACAATTTATTTTAGAACTTTCTAAAGATAAAAAGAAACAGGAAGATATTCAAAACCTCATGACATTTGAAGAACCAAAAGATAATTGTTATAAACCAATAAATCTTGATTCGACTGAAACTCAAAAAACACTAAAATTATTAGGTATTCAATGGCCTATTATTAATAGTGAATATATACAACAAATTATTAATTATATGACGAGTGTTACTGGTAGTAATTCTGTTGCAAAGCTTTTTAAACAAAGTTACACTTTAAAAAACTGAACAGACTCATGAGAAATGAGAAATTTTAAAGGAACACAGTTAAAAAAATACGCAAAATTTTTTAGACAAAATCACTGAAATAGGACAAGCTTTTAGGCGGAATTATATGCATAATTATTGTGATTCTATCCTTTATAAGGAAATAATTTTTAGTCAGCAAACACATGTAACCTTTTGAATATTGGGTAAAAGACACCCTAGTAGAGTTTTTCATATCGTATGAGACATTGCTGTCGAAAAATTGCAAACAGATGGGAAAATACAACAAGCTATTATCCAACAAAGAAAGAAATACCCCCATAGAATACGTTAGAGCGTTAGATACATTAGAAGAATTTAATGAATTGAATTTAGACTATGTAGAGACGAGTATGAAGGAATAATAACAATATAACAAGTACTTTTTCAGCTTTCTACGTTATATAAGGTAAGGGGAAAACTGTCATCGAGATTACAATTTTAAGTGGATTATCTTTTTCTTTATGGGGAATAACATCGTTAAACACGTTATATGAACAAGCTACAGTAACAAAAGGAGATGTGTAGCCATTGGAACAGGGAGTAGCGGATATTTAAGTTGATAATTGGGAACAGGAAATGAATAAATGATAGGTGAAGGATTCTTGGGAACCCATGGTTCTTACAACAGATAAAAGATCCCTTCGTTTGTTACGAAAAGAATCTTTTATCTGTTGTGTTTTTTTGTTCTTTTGTTCCCGTATTCCTTTTCATTTTAGGTTTCAAAAATATATAAAATCAATTTTAAGACAAATTACTTACATTAATATGCTAATATCAATAGTAGATATTTTATCTTAAATTAATGAAAAAGAAAGGTGATACTAATGAATTCGACACCAATTGATTCTGAAATCTTTAAGGACCAGTTTGGTACAAAACAAATGAGAACAAATTTTTCAGACGAGAATTTAATACAATTGTGGCTTAATTCAGAAGTTTCCTTAGCAAAAGCTGAAGCTAAATTAGGTATTATACCTCAAAATGCAGCGACTAATATTGCAAATGCAGCTGACCAAAATAAACTTGATTTTAATAAGATTAGAGAAGGAATGAAAAAAACTGGACACCCCTTTGTAGCATTCCTACATGAGTTCGAGAGTTTATGTGATGAAGAATCACGTAAGTACATTCATTGGGGAGCAACAACACAAGATATAATTGACACGGGACTTACCCTGCAAATTAAAGGTGCTCATGAACTTATTTATAATCAAACTCAAGAAATATTAAAGATATGTTTGAGATTAAGCCAGCAATATAAGTCAACAGTAATGCCAGGCAGAACGTTAGGTCAGCATGCCTTACCGATTACTTTTGGATATAAGATATCTATATGGTCAGATGAACTTGGTCGTCACTTAGAAAGGTTACAACAAGGTGCAGACCGATATTTAGTGGGGCAACTGGGAGGTGCAGTTGGTACTTTAGCTTCATTAGGAGCGCAAGGGTTAGCTGTTAGAAAAGAGTATGTGAAAAATTTAAACCTAATTGAACCCTTAGTATCTTGGCACACGTCTAGAGACCGATTTGCAGAATTTAGCATGATTTTAAATATGATTGGAGCAACTACAGCTAAAGTTGCAGAAGAAATAATAAGCCTTCAAGGAACAGAGATTAGAGAAGTAGAAGAGGGGTACCATTCTGGTAAAGTAGGAAGTAGCACTATGCCGCATAAAAGAAATCCTATGACTTGCTCTTATATTGTGGGATTAACTAAAATAGTCAATAGAAAATCAACTTTAGCTATTGACAGTATGATTCAGAAACACGAAAGAGATGTTACATTTTGGCAATCTGAATGGTCTTATATTTCGGAAATTTGCATAACTTTAAGCGGCGCATTAGAACAACTTAAAAATGTCTTAACAAACTTAATAGTAAATGAAGAACAAATGAAAAAGAATCTTTTTCTTACCAAAGGTTTAATAGTATCTGAGAACGTAATGTTAGAATTGGGGAAGATAATTGGTAGAACTACTGCCCATGATTTATTGTACGAATTAACAATGAGAGCTTTTGAAGAAGACAAAGATTTAAAAGATATTTTATTAGAAGACAATGAAATTAAGAAGTATTTTAGCGATGAAGAGATAAATTCCCTTACTAATCCAGAATCATACACAGGGTTGAGTGAAAAGTTTGTTGATGATGTTTATAACAAGTGGTTGAGTTATACATAAAACCAATTTAAGACCATTAGCTGAGGAATAATTCCTCAGCTAATGGTCTGCTTATACACATTATTAATTGTAATATTGCAGCCTAGAACATCTCTTGCAATTGAATCGGATTCAAGGAGTGTTACAGAATTAACCCCTGGTCGCGCTCCCGCAGCAGTTACCCAATGAACGCCTTCTGTTGGAATTCCAAAGGAGTATAAATTAGGATTAACTTTACCGTTTTTATCTATTAATCTATTTGGGGGGGGAGTCACTGCTAAACCTCCACTTTCAAAAATATAATTATTGTTCGTTGCAATCTTAAATTCTGAGGCTAGACCTGCTTTTAACATATTTGAGATTAAAATATTTTTACTTTGATTTATATTAACTGAGGGTAGTCTAGCATCAATTAGGTTCTTTGCATGAAATATCGAATCCTTAACACGGTTAGAGCTAATTTTAAAATCTTTATTTATAGGTGAAGTAGCTACAGTTGCTTCAGGTCCAACTAAAACTAAAATTCCGGCTCTTATTAATGCCCTCAATTCTTTGATTCTTTGAACAGGAGGGCCAATTGAAAGAAATGCGTTTAAAGGTGTATACCAATTGCGTAACTCTTCTTTATAAGATTCAGCATTTATTCCTCCATGATCAACAAGTATTCTTATTTCGTTTCGGATATCCCTTAAAACATCTAATGCGGCTTTTAGTGGACTGTTTTTATTACCCAGGTTTGCTTCGTTAATATCATTATGTAAGTAAGTATCTAACCAATTATGAAAGTCTGTTATTGAATTAAATTTTTTATCACCATAAGGACAACTAATTTTGTGCCAATCAAAAAATAGTTCTGATTTTACTCCAAAGTTGATTAAAAGATCCTTATGGTATTCTATGGCACAATTAACAAACTCGTAAAGGAACTGACAAGATTTTTCTATTCCATAGAGATTGCGAATTAAAGTTGTATAATAGATACTTTCAACTTCCAATTTTACGAAAGGCCATATCTCTTTTTTAAAGCTTAGGTTATTTTTATGTTTTAACTGCTCGATAACTTCATTTTTTAGAAATAGTGGGATATGTCTTTCTGAAGAACCTTTTTGATTTTGTCCCCTAGAGTGATAAGGTAAGCCTCGCCTAGAACCTGCAATTAATAAAGGTTCTTTACCAGAGGGAATGTAATTTAATTTGTCATTAATTTCTTCAAACTTTCCATCTCTCCCACTTGTTAAAAGTGACATGTAATCAAAAAAATTAAGGCCTAATCCCCTTATTATTACGGGAGTTTTAGGTTCTATTGAATCTAAATTAACATCTGCTGGATTGGATGGTGGGAAGTAATTTAGGTTGTTACTATTAGCAAACTCAAAGAAATGTTCTTCAGCTGAAGTTAATTTCTGATCTGAGTGCCCAGTTGTAAAGATAACCTTTTCAGCTTTAATTGGTGTTAAAGACTTATTAAGAAATAAAGTATAATCTTCATTGTTCGGATAGAGATTAATTAATGTGTCTTGAATTAAGTTAATCTTAATATTTGAGGGTAATTCTTCAAGAATAGTATTAAATGAATCTTTAAGATAATAGCCGTATAGAGCTCTTGTAGGGTAAGAGTTAGGTTCTAAGGAATAAATTTCTTCTGTAATAACGGTGGGCATATCTAAAGTGTCAATTTTATCCCTTAATTCATTTGCCCATTCTAATAGACTAGGCCCATTAACGATAGGACCCCGACACTGGACGCTATCATCAGTAAATAAAGTTATTTGCGAAGCCACTGTATTCATTAAAAGTTGAGGTGACTGGTCTGTTCTCCATACAGCTCCTCCTGGAGGATGTGGATCAACCAAAAAAAATTCATAAGATTCTGATTTTAATTCAGATAAAATATTAGAGACTATTCTTTCAAATACTGATATACCTCTTGGTCCTAAACCTACTATCGCGATTTTCATATACTCACACCTATCCTTTCTGCAAGATCTAATTTAATCCGTTATGTAAAACAACATAACTAGTAGGTGCAAAAAAAGTCAAGTGTAAAACTAAAAAAATAATTTACTAAAGGGTGTTTAAATTGGAATTTAAAGAGAAAATTAAGTTATTTCGAACGTTACATGATCAAAACAATCCATTAATGCTTCCAAATGCATGGGATGCATCAAGTGCTAAGATTTTTGAGAGAAACGATTTTCAAGCGATTGGGACTACTAGTGCTGGTATCGCAGCAACCTTAGGTTATCCAGATGGCGAGAAGATTCCTTTAGAGTTAATGTTAAATTCCATTAGTAATATCTCGAAAAATACCAAACTTCCTGTTTCAGCTGATATTGAAGGAGGATATACCGCTAATATTTTTGATTTACGAAAAATATTAAACGAGTTAGAAAAATTTGAAGTGGTAGGTATAAATATAGAGGATGGGAGAGGTACGTATTTAAGAGAAATTAATGAGCAAAAGGTCATTTTAGACTTTATTAAAGCTTATTCGCCTCATCTTTTCATAAATGCAAGAATTGATAGTTTTTGGCTAGATATTGGCGATTTAAAAGATCGTATTAAGGATGTAATCGTTCGTGCAGAAGAATATAAAAAATCCGGAGCAGATTGTATTTTTATTCCTGGAGTTAAGGATATTGAGACAATAAAAGTACTTAGAGAAAATATAGAGTTACCTATAAATTTGCTTCAAAGTGAAAACTTAAATTCCATGCAAAACATAAAGACATTAAAAATTGAGAGAGTGAGTCTTGGATCTTCAGCTTTTAGGAATATTCTAACAAACCTTGATAAGATAAGCAGCACCTTTAAACAGGGAAAATTATTACATTCAAATGGAAACTTAACCTATCAAGACTTAAACTTGCTTATGGATTGATTTTTTACAGGTGAATAAACTACTAAAAATAGTTATTTCTATAATTTTCAAAAAAAAGTTTCTCAACCCGAAACTATCAGACTATTATGTAATTTCTCTTTTTTGTGTGTTATGCTAGATTTATCAAATGTAGGAGGTGATTACATATGATCGTTAAAGTAAAAAAAGCTTCTAAAAAAGTAGTTGCTGCTAATGCACTTACTAATGTACCAGGTTAAGTCATTAAGAAGAACCGGATTTCCGGTTCTTCTTAATTTTTTAATTAATCAATTAATTAAGGAGATGTTATAAAATGAAACCAAAATTTAAAGAAACTATCCCTTATTTTTTCCTAAATAAAGAAATTCAAATTGGTGAAGAAGAAGGTTTAGCAGGTATAATTCCAGACCCTACTGGTAGCATCTCATTTCTAATAAATAAATTAGATGGCCAGAGAAACATTCCAAACATCGTTCAAGAAGTACAAAAAGAATTTCCTGATATTAGTTCAAATGAAATTATTGAGGCTATAAAAGTTTTAGGAAATGAAGGTTATTTAGAAGATAATTCAATTGTACCAGAACTCAATGATTACATCTTAGAAAGATATAAAGCGAATATAAATTATTTTTCACTATTCACGAAATTCGGAGAAGATAAATATAAAATTCAAGAAAAGATTTTAGAAACGCCTATTGCACTTCTTGGTGTAGGAGGACTTGGAACACAAGTACTGTATCATTTGGCAGCATTAGGATTTCATAATATAAAAGCTCTGGACTTTGATAATATTGAATTAAGTAATTTTAATAGACAGTTGCTTTATTCGGAATCAGATATAGGGAATAGTAAGGTTGAAATGGCTAAAAAGCGAATATCCCAATTCAACCCTAATGTGGATCTTCAAATTATAAATAAGAAAATAGAGTCACCTCAAGATGTGATTGAACATATTGAAGGAACTGAGCTTGTGATATGTGTTGCAGATAAGCCAACATTACATATTGCAAACTGGGTAAACGAAGGTGTGGTTAAATGTAATCTGCCAATGGTTTATGGTGGAGTATTAAATACTCGTGGTAGATTCTTTTCTATGATTCCTTCTAAGACAGGTTGTGTACAATGTCACATTAATTATGCAAGCCAATTAAACGATAAACAAGACGAGCAATTAGAAGCTATGAATAACATGGAGTTTACTAGAAACAATGCTGCTATAAGTCCAAACGTAGCTATTGTAGCTGGAACAATTGTTAATGAAGCATTAAAAATTTTAACGCAGATTGCACAACCTATTTCTTTAGGGAAAGTTATGGAAGTGGACTTTTTAACCCTAGAAACTAATACTGTTTCTTCGTGGGAAAAAATGTTAGATTGTCCTCTCTGTGGTCAAGTAGTTAAAAGTGAAGTGAAGTGATTTGATATGCTACCTAAAGTTTTTTTAAATAAGAATTATGTAATACTTTTTTCTGGGATGACAATAAGTAAATTAGGAATGTGGTTCTTCACTATAGCAATTCCATTAATTGTTTATGATTTAACCCATTCTCCAAGTAAAATGGCCTTCGTACTAGCATTAGAGCTTGGAGCCCAAGTTATTTTTAGTTTAATAGGTGGGGCATTAGCAGACCAAATGTCTAAAAAGAAGATAATGATAATAGGAGACTATGCTTCAGCGCTTTTTGTACTCGTAGTTCCTATACTTTTTTTAAGTGGTTATAACAGCATAATAGTTATATATATTGCCGCTTTTACCTTATCTGCTTTAGCAGCTTTTCATCATCCTAGTTTTGAATCTGCAGTTCCTGAAATCTTATCTAAAGAGGATCTTATTCAAGGTAACTCATTCTTTAGACTAAGCGAAACGATTATCACATTCTTGGGACCCGCCGTAGCGGGGATTGCAATAGCGCTTTTTGGGAATTCGAATGTTTTATTAATAACAAGTGTGGCCTTCTTTTTATCAGGAACAATATTTTTATTTTTAAAATTTAGAGATTTTGCTGAAGAAGAGAAGAAACGCCCTGAATTAGTAAAACCTATTGTTGAAGGACTAAGATATGTCTTTGGAACGAAAATTATCTTAGTTGGTTCTCTAGTTATTTTTGGTATTAATATAGGATTTGGAGCTGTAGAATCTCTTTTTATGTATTACTTGAAAGATTATCTAGGCTTGAGTCCTATAAATATTGGATTAATTTTTTCATTACAGGCAATTGGACCAATTTTGGCTGTTTATTTTGCAAGTAAATTTAAACATATTCCAAGAGGAAATGTTATTATTTATTCAGGGATTGTTATAGGACTTGCCCAGATGCTCCTGTACTTCTCTCAATTCAGCTTAGTAATTTTAGTATTCTGTCAAATTTTTATTAAAGGATCAGTTACTTTATTAGCTATTAATTGGTTTACATTGCGACAAGAGACTGTACCTAGCAAGTTGCTCGGAAGAGTTATCAGTTCTACTAGAATGGTAGCATTTTTAGCTTTACCTTTTAGTGCTATGATAGCTGGCTTTTTGGCTGAGTCAATAAATGTTTTGTCAATCTTCTTAGTTGCAGGTGCTTTCGCGATAGTATCATCAATCGTAGGTGTAAGTCTTGGTTTATTTGATAGAAAAAGATTAGATAAGATTCAAAATGATACAGCATTGTAATTAGTTAAGTGTAAAGGGAGTTATTTTATGAACAAAATTGAACTAATAATTATGAATTCTAATGAAGTACGCCGGAGAAGTTTAAATTTATGGAGTTCTATTCCCAGTGAGGTTTTATTTCATAGGGTTGATTCATCTTCAATGACTATATTAGAACAAGTACGGCATGTTTTAGAAGCTGAATATTTATATCTTGAAATTTTAAAGACTAGAAAAAGTTTGCCCTATAGCGATGATGAACCAAATCCTTTCAATACACGCGATTTTTCAACCATTCAAGATGAGGTTGATTTTGCAAAACCTTATCGAAAAAATTTCTTAGATTTTATAATGGGATTAAATGAGGAAGATCTTGAAAATATAAAAATAGATCGCTCAGATGTAGGATATACTAGAAACCTTGGAGATATGTTAATGAGAATGGCGTATCATGAAGCCGTACATACAGGGCAATTATTAAGAGATATGAGGGCTTTAGGTTTAAAAAGACCTCATCTATGGGATTAAATTAAAAATGGTTATCCGTTAGCATTCTAAATAAATGTTTCTATTTCTGACGAGTTATACATGTTAAAATATATAACATGAGTATGTAGGGGGAAGAGTTATGAGCACTGAAGAGTTTTTAACAGATATTCATGAGCATACTCCGAGTTATAGACAGATAAAAATGGAAGCGTTGAGAAGATTTCCTAATGAACGTTTGCAAGTTATTGAATATATATAAGAAAATGCAAGTTTATACGATTATTTAATATGTTTGTTAGATATAACACAGAATGCTCTGGTGAATGAATCTGTACGCAAATCGGAAGGCGAGTTAAAGAAGTATGAGTTTACAGCAAGTGAATTAGAAATGTTGTTTAGTGGATTCTATGTTGCAGTTAGGCAATTGCCTGAGAACATTGGACCTAAAATTTATGAAGCTATTCGATGCAAAAGTGAAGACGTATTATTGAAGTGTTTAGAAGAATCAATAAGAGGGTCTGAAGAAAAGAAAAAAGAAAAAAGCGGATTTTAACATTGAAATTTATCGTACAAAGAATTGACACTTAAATCCCTCACAAACGTTACAGAAAGATATAATACCTAAGTTGAAAGAAAAGTAAAAGGTCAATGGATATAGTTATATTGTGCAGTTGATTCAGAGGGTAATACAATTGATTTTTATCTAAGTAAATCAAGAGATAAACCAGCAGTCAAGCGCTTTTTCAAGAAAGCCTTGGCTTTTTCGCATGTTTCTAAACCTCGTGTGATAACAGTAGATAAGAACCCTGCCTATCCTGTAGAGATTCAAGTCATTTAAAACAGCAATCTCTATATTGAGTGGTGTCGAATCTATGCATATGATAAAAAACGGGCAACTTGTTTTACCGGACAAGTCTGTCCAAAATCAGAAAGAATTTATTCCTAAATGGTTTGGCTTAGCTTCATAAGATAGAAATGAAGAGAAAATTGCTATTCTATGTTTCCAACTAACATTTTTGCACCAGAACCGAATCTTCAACGAATTTACTATGTAACATGGCTAACACCTGCATCCTATTATTAAACGGTGTTCCAAATGCACTAACAATTAAGCTAATACCAGTTGCTAATGCTCCAACTACTAATTTCTTGAACATAATAAATCCCCCTTAATATTTTTTATAACTTGCACCCTAAATATATCACTTTTCTTATTTTGTAAATGTTTTGAATTTGTAGAAAAGTTTATTTGAATCTTATTAATATTGGTAATTCATTTTATTAAGTGGAAAATAGAGGGATTTTTATAGGTATGTAAAAATACATAATAAATGAACCGAATATTATGATATACTCTCAAAGAGCTGATACAAAACTTCTTTAGATTGGAAAACTAAATTCTTATCTACCCAATTGTGGGGGCGCCTTATGGCGTCTTTTTTTTATAAGAAACCTCCAAGCATTCATACACTTGAGGGTTTATCAATTGAAAGGTAGGGCTGTTTGGAGTTCCTTAAATTAAGAACAAAGCAGGATTATTCCTAAACCAATTAATAGAGCTGCAGCAAACGCTGGAATTGGCACAGGGATCTCGATACTTTCTACAACTAAGAAGTATTGTCCACTTACTACTTTAAAACAAACTAATTGCATTAATTAAGAGTTTTAGTGCACTACTCCTTGGAAGTTGATCTTGTAGCGCTCTTTCTCGTAATTCACTATGTTTTCCAAAGAAAATAGTGAAAGGCAAGGCGATGAATACATTTACAAAATGACAAAACTGTAAGAATACACGAATGTTTGTAAGAAAGTTCGATGTTTTCCTTTTTCTTTTTTTATTATAGTGAAAAAGAAGGACGAAATATTCTCTTATGTAGGAAAGGAAGATAATAATGATTGATCTATTAAATAAATGGATGTTAGAAAGTACAGGCAATTTCAATATCGTTGTAGGAATTACAGCACTTCTATTTTTGGGTTCAGTAATTGCACTTATTATTATTTACAAAAAAATTGGTAAACCAGATGAAAGCACAAATGCTATTTATTTAAAAATTACTTCTCGTATGTTTACTACTCAAATTCTAATGAATGCTATATTTATTTCTTTAGTTGGTAAAGATATTGAGAATTTCCGTCAAATCTTTATATTATTTGAAGCTTTTGTATTTTTTATTGGAGCTATTTATTCGTTTAAATTATATAGACAGGAATATAAATAATTTACTTGCAAGAAACAATAAAAAAACTGCACCCCAATTGTTAGACACAGTCTAACAATTGGAGGTGTAGTTTTTTTATGACTAAATTTACTTCAGAAGACAAAATGAATGCAGTAATACATTATCAAGATGGAAGTGAGAGTATAAAAGATATTGCGAAATCATTGGGAGCGAATCACGAAGTGGTTCGCATGTGGATAAAACAATTTGAATATCATGGAATCCTGGCCTTTGAAAAAGGCTATACAACGTATTCTGCACAGTATAAACTAGACGTACTAAATTATATGTTCGAAAATGGGACGTCTCCAAACGAAACGGCAGTCATTTTTAATATTTCTTCACCTGGACTTATTAGAAAATGGCGTATTCAGCTACATCAAAAAGGAGTAGACGCCCTTAAATCGAAGAAAAAGGGGCGTCAATCTATGACTAAGGACAATCAAAAATCAATTAAGAAACAAACACAAACAGAAGAGTCAGTAGAAACATTACAAGCTAAATTGGAGCGTTTGCGTATGGAGAATGCTTATTTAAAAAAGTTGAATGCCTTAGTTCAAAACAAGGAAAAATCACCAAACAAGATAAGGCGCAAGTAATCTATGAACTAAGGAAAGCATTTCCGGTGCAGGCACTTTTAAAATTAGCAGAACTCCCACGAAGTACATATTATTACTGGATACAGAATTCTAATCGACCAGATAAAGATAAAGAGCTAAAGATCCTTAATTCAAAACATTTACGATGAACACCAAGGTCGTTATGGATATCGCCGTATTCGCGATGAGTTAATGAACCAAGGACACAAAATCAACCATAAAAAAGTTCAACGAATTATGAAAGAGTTAGGTTTAAAGAGTCTAGTTCGTATGAAAAAATATCGCTCGTATAAAGGACAAGTAGGTAAGATTGCGCCAAATATTTTAGAACGTAATTTTAAAGCTGAAAAGCCGAACGAAAAATGGGTTACAGACATAACAGAATTTAAATTATGTGGCGAGAAGCTCTACTTATCACCGATGTTAGATCTATTTAATGGAGAGATAATCGCTTATACAATTGATTCAAGACCAACCTATTCACTTGTATCGAAGATGTTGGAGAAGTCTTTTCAACAATTGACAGAAGAAGACGAACTCCTTATTCACTCTGATCAAGGCTGGCATTATCAAATGAAGAAGTATCGTCACGCCCTAAAGGAACGCAAGATTACGCAAAGTATATCTCGTAAAGGGAACTGTTACGATAATGCGGTTATTGAAAGTTTCTTTGGTATTATGAAATCTGAATTTCTTTATCTAAAAGATTTTGAAAGCATAGAACACTTTAAACAAGAATTTGAAAAATATATCGATTATTATAATCACAAAAGAATTAAGGCAAAACTAAAAGGCATGAGTCCGGTACAATATCGAACTCATGCCCTAAAGGCTGCCTAATGAAACGACCTGTCTAACTTTATGGGGTCAGTTCACCTTTTGGTGGTCTTTTTTGCATAAAATCTTGTAAAGCAAGAAAAAGTAGAATATTAATATTCTAATATTCAATAGAAAGATAAAGTGTTTAAAAGTTCAAAATAATACATTATAATCTATTTAGTAAAATTAACCAAAATATATTTTGCTTATTATGTATTAAAGGGGAAATGAAAATGGCTGGACAAATTCGTATGTCACCAGAGGAGCTTAAATCAAAAGCGGCTCGATATGGACAAGGTGCAAATCAAATTGAGGACATTTTAAGTCAACTACAAAACTTGCAAAATGAATTAAGAGGAGAATGGGAAGGTCGTGCTTTCGAAGGTTTTGATCAACAGTTCAATGAATTAAAGCCAAAAGTACAAAACTTTGCACAGCTATTACAAGAAATTAATATGCAGCTGAATAAAACTGCAGAAGCTGTTGCTTCTCATGATGAAGAATTATCACGTAATTTCGGTTTGAAATAAAAATTGTCATAATCTATATAACAAGCATTTCAAATGAGCCATACAGCTTATATTGTATGGCTCATTTGATTGCATGCCTAGAGCGAGTGATATTGATAGGGATATATATTTTATGAGATTTCTTTGATGCGTTTGGAAAACTTATAGAAAGGGTTTGAAAGAATGGGACAATTTCAAAGTAATTTACAAACAGCAACGCAAATTGCTACGAAAATGGAATCAGCCTCTGATAGGATTCAAAGTGTAACAACTCGTTCTATAACAAAGGCGACGCGTACAACATTATCTGTTAACTTCAAAGCACAAGAAGCGAATCAACAAATGTTAGACTTGACGAAACAATTTTCCGCTGCCTTTCAACAAGCGGTTGATAATATTCATTCGGTATCTAATGAATTTGAGAGAATGGATAACGAACTTCACAATACTTTTCGCTAATGTGACAACCTACGTAAAGTAAAATAGTAGGAGGAAAAAGATGAGTCAAGATATTGAAAAACAAATTAATCAAGTAAATCAAAAGTTACGAAGTGTATTTGAAGAACAAGACCGAAATCAATCTGCGATTCAAGCTCAAGAACAAGCGGAAGCAGATTTTTATGAATGTAGAAGTCGAAATCGTCGTTTGTTTGATCGAATTTTAGGAACTTGGCATGGTGATAGAGAAATGTCCCAGTTTTTTATGAATACGTATCAAGATGCACAACATATTGAACGAAAAGTCACATTTGAATTGGAAAACAAAAAAGAAACGTTGCTTAAAGAAAGACGAGACCTTAATGATTTAGAAAACGCCCTTTCCTATCAACAACAACAATTAACAAGGGAGGTCAATGCATGAGTTTAAATATGTATTTGGGAGAGGTACGAAGCCAAACTCAAAGCATGAATGCTGTATGTACCGCTACTATTCAAGGTATGGAACAAGCCATTCAGTCGATTGACGCTTTTGCAGTTGATACTGTTTTACAAGGGCAAACATATAGTAGTGCAAAAGCATTTTTTGTACAAACCTTTCGACCTTTGGCACAAGGAATCATTTATTTGTGTGAAGAATTAATCCGTCAAAATGATGCTTTTCCAAGTGACTTTCAATCACAGGTAGCTCAGGCAGATGTAATTGAACACGAGATATTAGAACAAATTCGGGAAATTGACCGAATGAAAACAAGTATGGAAGCTGTCAATCAAGCTATGCCAATGCCGGGTATGGATGCCATGGTAAATCTTTTTATTGTTATGAGGCAAAAACTGCAAGAAAAGCTGGATCATTTGTATCAATTCAATCAGAACTCTAGTAATAATTATAGTACAGCACTTCAATTAGCAGCTAGTATTGCTGCAGGTCTTGCGGAAGTTCAAAGTGGGAAAGGGTTTAGTCCTGCAAGTGGTACATTTAGTATGCAAGGGTTGAATATGGAATGGACAACTTCAATTCAAGCGATTACAGAAGAGAGGGCACGACAAGCTGCCAATTCAATTGAAGAAGGTGAAATGTGTGGTAAGCTACCTGAAAAATCTACTGGTGAAAAAATTTGGGACGGTATTGTAGATGGTACGGGACAAGCAGTTAGCGATACAATAGACGGAATAAAAGCTTTAGGAGATTGGGAAACGTGGGAAAACATGGGGAACGCTGCTTTGCACCCTATTGATACCCTCAGTACGATGTATAATGTATTGTCAGATTCATTTATTAATGATGTAATAAATGGAGATGCTGAAAGTCGTGCTAAATGGGGAAGTTATGCTTTAACACAAGTTGGATTAGGACTTATTGGTGATAAAGGATTAAGTAAAGTATCGAAGGTAGCAACTACTGCAAATCTAACAAAAGGTATGTCCAGAGTAACTAATTCTGCTACATATAGAAATGCAATAAACGTATTAAATAATTTTAATTTAAACATTGGAAACCGTTTTGCTTATGCTGGTATTGGGGGAAGTTCTTTAAAATCTAGCTTTATTGATACTTATCAAACAGCTAAGGATAAGCTATCACCTTATCAATATACTAAAAGGACTACGGATGGTGACATTTTTGTTGGTAAATTATATGGAGAAGATGTAATTCTTAAAGATGTTAAAGTTGATGAAATTACTTACTCTAAGAGAACTCGAGAAGAAGCTGAACAACTTCGGAAGGAATTTGATAGGAGTGTGAGAAAAGATTTTCTTAATGCATTGGTAAATGATCCTGTTAAACTGAAAGAACTCAAAAAAGCGGGAATAACAGATGCTGATATAGAAAGGATGAAAAGAGGAAACAATCCAAAAGGGTGGCAAGTACATCATAACCTCCCTTTAGATGATGGAGGAACAAACGATTTTGGAAATTTAACATTAATACAAAATCATCCATATCATAAAGCTATAACTAATACACAACGTACGTTAACTAGACACTTACAAGAGGGAGATAGTGTAGACGTAAGCTGGCCTATACCAAAACATAACATCTACCCTAAGGGAGAATAAATAAACTTAGAAAGGGATTTTTATATGTGGAAAAATCTGGTTTTAGAAATTGAAAAAATAGAGAAAAGTTTTAATGATAAACTGAATACACCAGCAACAGATAGTGAAGTTCAGAAATTAAGAGAACGCATGAAAGAGAGTTATAATGTTGACCTACCGAGTGAATATGAGGAGTTTCTTAAAACTGTAAATGGATTAGATTTTAACGGGCTAGTACTTTATGGAGTTGACTCTTATTTGTTAGATACAGAAAGGGACGAATCAATTTGCGGGCTTATAGAAACCAATGAGATTTGGTATGAAAATGAATTTCAAAAAGAGTATCTTTTCTTTGGCGATTCAAATATTGCGTGGTTTTGTAAGAGCTTATCAGACGGTACTTATTTAGAACTTGATAAACCATCTGGTACGGTAATGAACACATATAATGATTTTAATACAATGCTTGAGGAAGCGTTAAAAATAACCCTTCTTTAATAGGGGGTATTAAAAATTATGTTTAATTTTTTAAAAGAATATGTTGTAGCAGACAGAAGTGTCCGTTCTAAACAAAAACCTATTTTCTATCCTATATATCAAGATGAGATAGATGAGGCAGAAAGCTTATTACAAATGGAACTTCCAAAAGAACTGAAACGCTTTTATCAAGAAATAAGTTGTGGTTTTTTAAGTCTGATACAAGAACGTTTTTCAACAGATTTATGGACCCGATTTCAGTTGCAGATTTCCGTTTAAGGCAAGATATTTATGAATATAATCCAAACCTAGATGATGATTCATTAGTGTTTTTTGAAGTAACAGAACTTAACTTTTTAACAATTAAATTTAAAGAGGAAAATGAATTAGGTCAATGTCCTACTTACTCTGAAGATGAGAAAATAGCGGATTCTTTAGAAGAATTTTTAATTAAAATGGATGAAAATCCTGACTATTATATTTAATCTTTTTAAGACTTGCATTAAGGTGTAGCATTTGAAAAATATCTAATCATGAGTAAAAAAGCTTATGTATAATGAAGTGAACCCGAATAGTGGTACATGAAAAAAACACCTCCTGAATTCGCATACTAAGTATGCAAATTCATTGGAGGTGTTTTTCGTTTGAAGACAAGAGTTCATTACCCAGAAGAAGTAAAGTGGAAAGTGATTGAAATGAAAAAGGATGGATATTCCAATTGGACAATTATGGAGAAGCTTGGAATTAAAAATGTTTCCCAAATTAAGACGTGGATGAAGTGGTATCGTACCGATCAAACGTACCGTTTTCAACAACCTGTAGGAAAACAATATTCTTATGGAAAAGGACCAAAAGAGCTCAGTGAATTAGAACAGCTACGTTTAGAAAATAAACATCTAAAAACAAAATTACTTGTATGGGGAAAGTATCTGGAAATCGAAAGGGGCTGAAACCAGAAACTGTAGTTACTTTATGGAGAAATGTACAAACAAAAATAACGGTAAAAGACTTGTGTAACGTATTAGAATTACCCCGTTCTACATTTTATCGTTGGTTACAACGAACGGAAGATCTGAAAGATGATATAGAAGAAAAAGTAAAGGACGTCTGTCTTAGGCATAAATTCCGGTATGGATATCGAAGAGTGACCGCTACTCTTCGAAAAATGGGACTGTGTGTCAATCATAAAAAAGTATTACGAATCATGAGACAAAATCATATTCTTTCAAAAGTGCGTCGAAAGAAAAAGAAATATATCAATGGTGCGGAACCAATGGTAGCCCCTCATCGATTGGAGCGCCAATTCGATGCATCCAAACCAAATGAAAAGTGGTTTACGGATGTGACGTATCTCTTATTTGGAGAGCGTACCTTGTATTTATCAACGATCATGGATGCCTTTAATCGTGAAATTATTAGTTGTGTCATCAGCGAATCACAAACACTGACATTAGCGATGAAAACATTGAAACAAGCAATGAGAGGGCGAAAAGTAAAAGATGTCCTTCTTCACTCGGATCAAGGAAGTATTTATACAGCAAAAGAATTTCAAGCGTATGCCAAAGAAAACGGCATGATCACCAGCATGTCCCGGAGAGGAAATTGCCATGATAATGCCGTCATGGAAAGCTTCTTTGGTCATTTAAAAAGTGAAGCTTTCTATTCACAAAAGATAACAAAAGTATCCAACACAACTGTGCGAAAGATTGTGCTAGAATACATTCATTACTACAATTGTGTGCGAATTCAAGAAAAATTAAACCACCTATCCCCTAAAGAATTTAGGGAACAAGTGGTTTAGGTGTTTTGATTGGTGTCCCGTTTTCGGGGTTCACTTCA
>NZ_JBTWFK010000024.1:2500-17645 GCF_054788175.1 Bacillus sp. NEAU-Y102
ACGCAAATCATGAGATACATTTGTGATAAGCTCATTTTTCTGCTTTTCTAATTTACGTTCCTTTTCTATATTATTCATAAGCTCTTCCGCCATATTATTAATATTCTCAGTTAAAGACGCAATCTCATCTTCACCTTTTTTCTCAATGCGGTACGCTAAGTTACCTCTTTCTATTTCCTTTACACCTTGTGCCATTGCTTCAATCTGCTTCATCTTTCTCTTTGTTATATAGAAGAAAGAGAAAATGAATACAAGAACACCCATTAAAAACGGGAATGGTCCTTCTACTTTATAGTACACTACCTCCCCTTGAGGAATCCCACTTACAAACATATATAAGTTCTTACCTTCAATTGTAATAGGCGAGAATGTAATAAACTCTTTTCTTGATCTTTCAATATCATTATTATTTGAATAATTGATAGCAAATGAAGTCGCATTACGAATTGTATTATGCAAATTAATTTGTTCTTCTTGCGCTTGCTTCGTTTTATACAAAACTTTACCATTTTCGTCAGTAACTAATATTTTAAAGGCATCATGCCCTTGCTCTAAATTCTCATTTTCTAGCTCTATCATGTTTTGTACAGCATCTAATTTATTTTCAACAACCATCATTTCCGCTGTACTTTGAGCTTTACGATTAATTTGCTCCATACCATCTCTGTAATTAATCTCGGCATGTTGGCTAGCATCTTCAAAAATAGGTGCTACTATCTTCGTTGATACAAAGAGACCTAATAACGCACAAGCAGTAAACGCCGTAATAAGTTGAATCCTTATACTCCGTTTCACGCTCTTTATTATCTTTTCAATTAATTCTCGAATTTTCCGAACATAAGTAAACGGATTAAATATCTTTTTCAATCTTATATCCCACTCCCCATACCGTTTTTATATATCTAGGTTTCCTTGGATTCTCCTCAATCTTTTCACGCACTTTTCGAATATGCACCATTACAGTATTATCAGACTGGAAAGATCGTTCGTTCCACACCTTTTCATAAATTTGCTCCGCACTAAACACCATACCTGGATTTCTAGTTAGCAATTCTAAAATTGAAAATTCCCTCGGAGTTAGTTTCACTTCTTCTCCCTCTACAATAACTTTATGGGTCGAGATGTTGATTTTCATCTCTCCAATTTCTAACTCGTCCTCATTTTGGACAGCGAAACCATTCATTTTCATATAACGGCGTAACTGAGATTTAATTCGTGCAATTAACTCTAATGGATTAAAGGGCTTCGTTACGTAATCATCTGCTCCTGTTGTTAATCCTAAAATCTTATCCATATCTTGCGTTTTGGCAGAAAGCATAATAATAGGCATCTCTTTCGCTTCCCTTACTTTCATACACATATGAATACCATCCACTTTCGGCATCATAATATCTAATACGACTAGATGTACTTCATTTTCTTCTAGTAAACGTAATCCTTCTTCCCCGTCTCCTGCTTGCAATACTTTATATCCTTCATTCTTTAAATAGATTGTAATTAAATTTCGAATTTCTTTTTCATCATCTACGACAAGTATTGTTTCGTGTGCCACAATATCTCCCCCATCACTTTTTTAATCCCTAACTTTTATTATAGGAAAACTTCTGAAGAAAAACGCTCGGAAATCCTTAAGATTTTCTGAAGACGCAAAAAAGGTCTAGACTCCCCTTAAGTCTAGACCTTTTAAAAAACCCCTTTTATCCCGCATTAACGGGCAGTAAGACTCCCACTTCAAAAACTGCCCAAATCAACGATGTTACGCGGCAGATCAACTGCCCTTAAAAGCCCGATTGGTTCAACTAATAATCAGGGTGGGGTTTCCCCCACTCTGATTAAAGTTTCACTTTATTTACGAACGTAGATGAAATATAGTACAAATAAAACTCCCATAACATACATAATCGGATGAACCTCTTTACGACGACCACTCACAACCATTGTAATTGGATAGAAGATAAATCCAATCGCAATCCCAGTTGCGATACTATACGTAAGTGGCATAGAGATAATTGTAAAGAATGCTGGCACTGCAATCTCGAATTTCTTCCAATCAATTTCCCCTAAGGAAGAAACCATCAAGATTCCTACAATAATTAAAGCTGGTGCCGTTACAGCTGGCGTTACAACACTTAGTAATGGCGAGAAGAATAATGCCAGTAAGAAGAATCCTGCTGTTACAACTGCTGTAAATCCAGAACGTCCTCCTGCTGCTACCCCTGCAGAAGACTCAATGTAAGACGTTGTTGTTGATGTACCCAAGATTGCACCAATTACAGTTGCAATCGCATCTGCAAATAATGCTTTTCCTGCACGTGGTAATTTATTGTTCTTCATTAATCCAGCTTGATTCGCAACCGCTACAAGCGTACCTGCTGTATCAAAGAAATCGATAAAGAAGAACGTTATAATAACAATACCCATTTGAACAGTGAAAATATCTCCAAAGTGCGTTAACGCAGCACCGAACGTTGGTTCTAGGCTCGGTATTGCTCCCACTACAGCTTTCGGAGTATCAATTAATCCTGTTGCTACTCCTAAGATCGCTGTAAGAATCATACCGTAAAATACTGCACCATTAACTTTCTTAATCATAAAGATGATTGTAGTAACAACCCCGAAGATCGCTAGTAACGTTGTGCCCTTTGTTAAGTCCCCCAACCCAACAAGAACAGCATCATTTTTCACAATAATTCCGGCATTTTGGAATCCAAGGAAAGCAATGAATAATCCAATACCTGCCGCTACTGCAAACTTTAACTCTGATGGAATTGCATTAATAATTTTTTCACGAATACCTGAAGCTGTAAGAATAATAAAGATAATACCTGACATTAATGTTCCAGCAATTGCTGTTTGCCAAGGAATACCCATCGTTAACACTGCTGTATAAGCAAAGAACGCGTTAATTCCCATACCTGGCGCTAAAGCAATTGGATACTTCGCAAAAATACCCATAATTAACGAACCAATCGCTGCCGCTAATGCCGTAGCAACGAATACTGCACCTGGATCCATCCCTGTACCTGCTGGTAACCCTTTAACATTTCCAAGCGACAGCGTAGCAGGATTGACAAACAGTACGTAAGCCATAGATAGAAATGTCGTTAACCCTGCTATGAACTCAGTCTTATAATTCGTACCGAGCTCATCAAACTGAAAATAGCGTTTCATCTTACGTTTCCCCCGTTATATGATTACTCGCCGTATTTCTCCTAGCCCTCTTTTATCCCGAGAAATAAAAAAGGCTTCCATTGCATATATACATGGAAGCGTTCTATAAACAAAGACAAGTTTCCCCTCGTCTTTATACAAACGCCTCGTAGTCAAGCCATTTACGGTAGCTAGGTAGAAACTTTCGGGCCATATCCCCGATATTATACGACGGCATAATATTCACTTTTCGTTTGAATTACATACTCATATTAACTCGCATAGGCACTTTTGTCAATTTAAAAACGAACATTTTTATAAACTTTTATACTTTCGTTCGTATTAATGGTAAAAACAAAAAGATCCATCTATTCATGAATGATAGATGGATCTTTTTTATTACAATACTATTCCCACTCAATAGTTGCTGGTGGCTTACTCGTTACATCATACACGATACGGTTAACGTGTTTTACTTCGTTTACGATACGAACAGAGATTTTCTCTAATACGTCCCAAGGGATACGTGCCCAGTCAGCTGTCATACCGTCGATAGATGTTACCGCGCGGATACCTACTGTGTAATCGTAAGTACGCTCGTCACCCATAACACCTACGCTACGCATGCCAGGAAGCGCAGTGAAGTATTGCCAGATTTCGCGGTCTAATCCTGCTTTAATAATTTCTTCACGTAAAATCGCATCAGATTCACGAACGATTTCTAATTTCTCTTCTGTGATTTCACCTAATACACGAATACCAAGACCAGGACCTGGGAATGGTTGACGCCATACGATTTCATCAGGAATTCCTAGTTCAGATCCTAATACACGTACTTCATCTTTAAATAACGTATTTAAAGGCTCAATTAATTTGAACTGCATGTCTTCTGGAAGTCCACCAACGTTATGGTGAGATTTAATTGTTTGTGCAGTTGCTGTACCACTTTCAACGATGTCTGTGTAAAGTGTACCTTGTGCTAAGAAGTCCATACCTTGTAATTTAGAAGCTTCATCATCAAATACGTAAATGAATTCATTACCAATGATTTTACGTTTTTGTTCTGGATCTTCTACACCTTTTAACTTGTTCATGAAACGTTCTTGTGCATCCACTTTAATAACGTTCATGTGGAAGCCTTCGCTGAATGTTTTCATAACGCCTTCCGCTTCACCTTTACGAAGTAAACCATGGTCAACGAAAATACATGTTAATTGATCGCCGATTGCTTTATGAATTAATACTGCTACAACAGAAGAGTCTACACCGCCGCTAAGTGCGCATAGTACTTTTTTGTCTCCAACAGTTTCACGAATTTTCTCTAGTTCTACTTCGATAAAGTTCTCCATGTTCCATCCTTCAGAACAACCACATACACCGAATACGAAGTTTTTAATTAAATCGTTACCGTGCTCAGAGTGACGTACTTCTGGGTGGAATTGTACACCGTATAAGTTTTTCTCTTCATTGCTCATACCAGCAATTGGACAAGACTCACTTGTTGCGTCTACTACAAATCCTTCAGGTAAACCAGTTACTAAGTCGCCATGGCTCATCCATACAACTTGCTCTTCTGGAAGGTTCGCATATAATTTTGATTCGTTCTCTACTTTAAGAACAGCTTTTCCGTACTCACGGTGGTTGGCACGCTCTACTTTACCACCGAAGTGTTGTGTCATAAGCTGCATACCGTAACAGATACCGAAAATCGGTAATCCTAGTTCGAAGATTTTTTCATCACAATGTAATGCACCTTCACCGTATACGCTATTTGGTCCACCAGAGAAAATAATCCCTTTTGGATTCATTGCTTTAATTTCTTCTGCAGTAATTGTATGTGGATGAAGTTCACTGTATACACCGAACTCACGAATTCGACGTGCTATTAACTGATTGTATTGACTTCCAAAATCTAAAACGATAATTGTATCGTGTTGCTTCTTCAAAATAATCACCCCAACGTTAGTTCTCGTATATAAATATTTTCACCAATTTGGCGAAAAGCATTACTAATATAATAAAAAAAGCCAGTCCTCCGCCTCTAGTCTCATAACAAAGAAAAGGCAGGGGTCTGGCTTTATAAAGAAAGATAGTCTCCGCTCTTTATAAATATAAGACACACTGCCTTCATAGTCAGGTTGTTTACGGTAACCCGGTAGAGACTCTCAAACCATATCATTGAGGATATATGAAGGATCGTTTTATATTATCTTCCTAGATTCTAACAATGAAGTATCTATATGGTCAAGAGAGAAAGCGACAAAATTCTACAGAAATTCATTTCCTTTTCTAAAAAACATAAAAAAACATCCATTTCTATATAGAAATGGATGTTTTTTAGGGCAAACGGAATTACATCATTCCGCCCATACCGCCCATGCCCATGCCGCCCATGTCAGGCATTGCTGGTGCATTTGGTTCTGGCTTGTCAGCTACTACAGCTTCAGTTGTTAAGAACATAGCTGCAACAGATGCTGCGTTTTGAAGTGCAGAACGAGTTACTTTAGCTGGATCTACGATACCAGACTCAAGCATGTTAACCCATTCGCCAGTAGCTGCGTTGAAACCAACGCCTACTTTTTCGCCTTTTAGACGCTCTACAACTACAGATCCTTCTAGACCAGCGTTGATTGCGATTTGACGAACTGGCTCTTCTAGTGCGCGAAGTACGATGTTGATACCTGTTGCTTCGTCGCCTTCAGCTACGATAGAAGCTACTTTCGTGTATACGTTCATAAGTGAAGTACCACCACCTGCAACGATACCTTCTTCTACTGCTGCACGAGTTGAGTTAAGTGCATCTTCAATGCGAAGTTTGCGCTCTTTTAACTCAGTTTCAGTTGCTGCACCTACTTTAATTACCGCTACGCCACCTGCTAGTTTAGCAAGACGCTCTTGTAATTTTTCACGATCGAATTCAGAAGTTGTTTCTTCTAATTGCGCACGGATTTGACCGATACGAGCTGCGATTTGCTCTGTATTTCCAATACCTTCAACTACAGTTGTGTTTTCTTTTGTAACAACAACTTTACCAGCGCGTCCTAAAGATTCAACTGTAGCAGATTTTAAGTCACGACCTAATTCTTCAGTGATTACTTCGCCACCAGTTAAGATTGCGATATCTTCTAGCATTGCTTTACGACGGTCACCAAATCCAGGAGCTTTAACAGCTACTACGTTGAATGTACCACGAAGTTTGTTCACTACTAATGTAGCTAAAGCTTCGCCTTCTACATCTTCAGCAATGATAAGAAGTGGTTTACCTTGTTGTACCACTTGCTCTAATACTGGTAAGATTTCTTGGATGTTAGAAATCTTTTTGTCAGTAATTAAGATGTATGGGTTATCAAGAACTGCTTCCATTTTGTCAGAATCAGTAATCATGTAAGGAGATGCATATCCACGATCAAATTGCATACCTTCTACTACGTCTAATTCTGTTGTGAATCCTTTAGACTCTTCTAAAGTAATAACGCCATCGTTACCAACGCGCTCCATTGCTTCAGCGATTAATTGACCTACTTCTTCGTCAGCTGCAGAAATAGCAGCTACTTGTGCGATAGAAGATTTGCCTTCGATTGGTTTAGAAATCGTTTTTAATTCTTCAATTGCAGCAGTAACAGCTTTTTCGATACCTTTACGAAGACCCATTGGGTTAGCACCAGCTGTTACGTTTTTAAGACCTTCACGAATCATAGCTTGCGCTAATACAGTTGCAGTTGTTGTTCCGTCACCAGCTACATCATTTGTTTTGCTAGCAACTTCTGCTACTAATTTCGCACCCATGTTTTCGAATGCATCTTCTAATTCGATTTCTTTTGCGATTGTTACACCATCATTTGTAATAAGTGGTGAACCGAATTTTTTCTCAAGTACAACGTTACGACCTTTTGGTCCAAGCGTTACTTTTACTGCGTTTGCAAGAGTGTCGACACCGCGAAGCATCGAACGACGTGCTTCTTCACTAAATTTAATATCTTTTGCCATAATAATTGACCCCCTTGGATTTTTTTAAGATTTATATAATTAACCGATAACTGCTAAAATGTCACTTTCACGTAAAATCAAGTAGTCTGTACCTTCATATTTCACTTCAGTACCTGCATATTTTGAGAAGATGATAAGATCACCTGCTGCTACCTCTAAAGCAACACGCTCACCATTTTCAAGCACTCGACCAGTACCTACTGCAACAACTTTACCCTCTTGTGGTTTTTCTTTTGCAGTATCTGGTAATACAATACCACTTGCTGTTTTTTCTTCTGCTTGAACAAGCTCAATTACAACGCGATCACCTAATGGCTTTAGCATGAACAATAACCTCCTCATTTTGTTATGTAAATTTTATTTATTAGCACTCAAGTCACCCGAGTGCTAACACACTTATAATAATAAATAATCTCAATTTCTTTTGCAAGTAAAAAAATCATAATTTTTTCGCAAATTACTATATAAACTTTCTATATAGAATACTGCCTTTACTATATGAATCGTTGTTTCCCCTACTCGTATGTTACAATATGAAAGACACCCTAAGTTGTTTTCGCTAAACGTACAACTTTTTCCTGTCTCCTACTTTAATTTAAAATACGTATTTACAAAAAAATCATAATTCGAATGAAAGTTTATATCGTAGATAACATATTTACATGTTATCCTACCTCATCTCATACACTAGAGTTAGAAAGGATGGTTAAACCATTTGAAGAAACAATACTGGTGGATTATCGTTACATACATTTTAATGCAATTATCTGGCGCTGTTGGATTACCACTTCTCCTAAAAACAGGACTCTATGATAATAGAGGATTTACCATTGAGGAAAAAGGACAAATCATAATGGGACACTGGGCAATTATTAGCTTCTTTGTTGCATTATGTATCGTACTTTGGTTACTTAGAACAGATATTCGCGACAGACATTTAGATGCAACGCGCTCTTCTGTTCCAGCTACAATTGGGTGGATTTTCATCGGATTATTCTTAGCTTTCTTTTCACAAATAGTTGCCGGTATGATCGAGATGCAGCTACTAGGAATTAAACAAGGTTCAGAAAATACAATGAAACTGATGGAAATTGCACGAACTACTCCTTGGTTCCTTATTGTTGTATCTATAA
Source organism: Bacillus sp. NEAU-Y102 (assembly GCF_054788175.1). NCBI lineage: Bacteria > Bacillati > Bacillota > Bacilli > Caryophanales > Bacillaceae > Bacillus > Bacillus sp. NEAU-Y102. The sequence continues at coordinate 10,771 of NZ_JBTWFK010000024.1, forward strand.
TCGGACCTATCTTAGAAGAAATCGTATTTAGAAAAATTCTATTCGGTGCACTTTATAAGAAGTTCAACTTCTTTATTGCAGCTATCATTAGTTCACTTGTATTCGCAGCAATTCATTTTGATTTTACTCACTTATTGGTATACACTGCTATGGGGCTCGTATTCGCCTTCTTATATGTGAAGACGAAGCGCATTATCGTTCCTATTGCAGCTCATGTTGCGATGAATACATTAGTCGCTATTGGGCAAATTTTTATGAGCAATGAGCAAATTCAAGAAATGATTAAAGAAGCTGAAAAAATGCAAGGATTTATCGGAGGATTTTTTGTATGAGAAACTCACCATTGTTCATGGCCGCATTATACTTCCTTCTTGGATGTATCTTTACACGCTTCGCCATTACGAACGTGACAGATACAATCTGGAATGTGTGGACAATACTATTTGCAGTTATGGCAACAATTGATTTTAATTTGGCACTTCGCCTTATATTAGTTAAATTCACAAAGAAGAAACAATAATAAAACGCAGAGGTCGCTTCCTCTGCGTTTTATTGTGGATAGTTTTTCAAAAAGTAAACTAATGTTTGTAACTCTACAGCTAAATCAATATGATGAATTCTAATATTCTCTGATACGTTTAATCGTGCTGGTGTGAAATTCAAAATACCGTGCACGCTCGTTTCAGCTAATCTATCTGCTACAGCTTGTGCTACTGTAGCCGGTACTGTTAATATTGCCACTTGTATATCATTTGATAATCTCTCTTCTAATTCATCTAAATGATATACAGGAATGCCCCCGATTTCTGTTCCAACTTTCTCTTCACTAACATCAAATGCCATTTCAATTTTTGTATTATTGTTTTTCGTGAAATTATAATGTAAGAAAGCGGTCCCTAAATTACCTACTCCAATAAGTGCTACACGCGTTATATCATCTTGATCAAGTGTTTCGCGGAAAAATGATAATAAATAATTTACGTTATATCCATATCCCTTTTTCCCTAATGCTCCAAAATACGAAAAATCTCTTCGTATTGTTGCGGAATCTACTTTTACCGCTTCACTCAATTCGGCCGATGAAACACGCTGCTTACCAGAAAGAGATAAGTTTTGGATAAATCGATAGTATAGAGGCAATCTTTTAGCAGTGGCTTGTGGAATCTTTTGCTGATCCATATGACCTCTCCTCTCTTCCTATCTTTATTCATATACTTTAATCAAATACAGAAGTTTAGCACTCATTAAATTCCTTGTATAATAAAGAGAAGAAGTATTCTCTCTTTATTTTAAACTATACACTATTTTTAGTATGATTGAGAAATATAAACATGGCAAAGTTAAGAAATTATTTGAGGTGAGAACATTGATTTTATTACAAGTAAATGGACTTTCGAAATTATACGGTGCAGAAACAATTCTTGCAAACATAAAATTGGAAGTACAAACAAAAGATCGTATCGCATTAGTTGGAAGGAATGGAGCTGGAAAATCTACATTATTAAAAATTATCGCTGGTGAGTTATCACATGATGGTGGCGAAATTATAAAACCGAAAGATGTCTCAATCGGGTATTTAGCTCAAAATACTGGCCTAGAAACGTCTTTAACAATTTGGGATGAAATGCTAACCGTCTTTACCCACTTACAGCAAATGGAGACAAAACTTCGAAAGCTTGAGCAAGAAATGGGAAAAGAAGAAAACTTTTCAAACGAAGCTATATATGAAAGATTGTTAGCTGATTATGACCAATTGCAACTCAATTATAAAGATCAAGGTGGATATCAATACGAAGCGGATATTCGCTCCATTTTAAGCGGCCTTGGCTTCCCAGTTGAAACACACCAGACGACGATCTCTACTTTAAGTGGCGGGCAAAAAACAAGATTAGCTCTCGGGAAATTATTATTAACAAAACCAGACTTACTTATTTTGGACGAGCCTACAAACCATTTAGACATTGAAACATTAACATGGCTTGAGCAATATTTACAAGGTTATCCTGGCGCAATATTAATCGTTTCCCATGACCGTTATTTCTTAGACAAACTCGTTACACAAGTATATGAAATTTCGAATAAAGAAAGCAGACGATTTGTTGGTAACTACAGTAAATATTTAGACTTAAAATCAGCATTATATGATCAAGAAATGAAACGTTACGAAAAACAACAAGATGAAATCGCAAAACTTGAGGACTTCGTTCAAAAGAATATAGCTCGCGCTTCTACAACGAAACGTGCTCAAAGTCGCCGTAAACAACTGGACAGAATGGAATTATTAACGAGACCATTAGGGGATTCTAAGTCAGCATCATTCCACTTCGATATTGAAAAGCAAAGTGGAAATGATGTTTTACAAGTAAAAGATGCAACCATCGGCTATGAGGAGGACCCTATAATTGAACACGTAACTATGCGCTTAACTCGCGGAGATAGTGTTGCCTTAGTTGGTCCAAACGGAATTGGGAAATCCACATTATTAAAATCTATTGTGAATAAGTTACCACTATTAAATGGTAATGTTTCTTTCGGATCAAATGTATCTGTTGGCTATTATGATCAAGAACAAGCAAACTTAACATCTTCTAAACGGGTTTTAAATGAACTATGGGATGAATATCCACTGCAACCTGAAAAAGAAATCCGTACTATACTCGGGAATTTTTTATTCACAGGAGATGATGTACTGAAACCAGTATCTTCCCTTAGTGGTGGACAAAAAGCTCGATTAGCTCTTGCGAAACTTATGATGCAAAAGTCAAATTTATTAATTCTGGATGAGCCTACGAACCACCTTGATTTAAATAGTAAAGAGATTTTAGAGAATGCTTTAATTGATTATCCAGGGACTCTTCTATTTGTCTCACATGACCGCTACTTTATTAACCGTGTAACAACGACTGTGGTTGAGTTATCAACAGAAGGCGCACAGGAATATTTAGGTGATTACGATTACTATGTGGAGAAGAAAAATGAAATGATTGAACGGGCAGCATTTGAACAACTTGAACAGCAAGAAAATCAGGCACCTGTTCAAAAAACTGTAGCTCAAGAAAAATTAAATTATCTCGAAGAAAAAGAGCGTAAACAATTAGAACGTCAACGCACTCGAAAAATTGAAGAGCTAGAACAAAATATCGTAAACTTAGAAGAAGAAATTGCTACGTTAGAAGATCAACTTTGCTTACCAGAAATATATGCAGATTATGAAAAAGCTAGTGAAATTACAACTAAAAAACAAACGCTACAAGAACAGCTTGAAACTTGTATGGCAGAGTGGGAAGAGCTGCATGTATAAGAGTATTTAAATAAGGAAGATGTCTCATCAGTCATGATTTTTGACTATGCGACATCTTTTTTCTTTAAGTACATAAATAATTTTTTGGATATATCAATGGTAACTGGGAATATATCAACGATTTTTCAAATATATCTATCGTAACCCTATATACATAAACGATTCGACACGAAATATCGATTTACCGACAAGGATTGACAATATCAGCACCCTCTATAATGGAGGGATATTAAAAAATGTTTTTCGGGGATATCTTCTTGCTTTTTATTTCCCGAAAAACAATACACTCAAAGGTCAGACTTCATCTAGTTTATCCACAAGTTTATACACATATCCACCTTTATAAAATAACTATTAAACCAACTTTTCCACATTACCCACAGCCAACGAAAAAGTTACCAACACTTTATATACACAATAAAACCCACATTATCAACAGATAACATGGGTTTTATCCACAAGCTGTGGTTAATTATGTGCATAACTATGCTTCAATATCTAATCCTGGATTCGCATTTAAGGCTAATGTTGCACGCTTGCCTTGTTCATACGCAATTGTCCCTGCCGCTGCAATCATTGCTGCATTATCTGTGCATAAAGATAGCGGTGGAATAATTAGTTCAATGTTTTCTTTTTTTGCAAATTCTTCTTCTAATCGGGCACGAAGTCCTTTATTAGCAGCTACTCCACCAGCAAGAAGTAATTGCTTTACATTATAAGCTGCTGCTGCACGAGCTGCTTTCGTTACAAGTACATCTATTACACTTTCTTGGAAACTTGCCGCTAAATCTTCTGGTTTAATTTCTATACCACGTTGTTTCGCGTTATGCACAGTGTTGATAACTGCTGATTTCAATCCACTAAAGCTAAAATCATATGAATCCGGTTCTAGCCATGCACGAGGCAAATCAATTGTTGGTTCTCCTTCATGTGCAAGGCGATCAATATGAGGACCACCTGGATATGGCATAGATAACGTACGAGCTACTTTATCATATGCTTCTCCAGCTGCATCATCTCGCGTTTCACCAATTACTTCAAATGAACCATGTTCTTTCATATAAACAAGTTCTGTATGCCCACCAGATACAACAAGTGATAATAGCGGGAATTGCACTTCTTTTACTAAACGGTTCGCATAAATATGACCAGCAATATGATGAACACCGACTAGCGGAATATCATGTGCAAAAGCTACTGCCTTCGCTGCATTTACCCCAATTAGAAGTGCTCCTACTAAACCAGGCCCTTCTGTTACAGCGATTGCATCAATATCATCAAATGTTATGTTTGCTTCTTTTAAAGCTTCTTCTAACACAACTGTAATTTCTTCTACATGATGACGGGATGCAATCTCTGGTACAACGCCGCCAAAACGTTTATGACTTTCAATTTGTGATGCAACGACATTCGCAATAATTTCCGTCCCATTTTTAACAACCGCTACCGCTGTTTCATCACAGCTCGTTTCAATCCCAAGTATAATCGTATTTTTTTCCATTATATATTCACCCACATTACAAGACCATCTTCCTGATTGTCTGCATAGTATCGTTTACGAATTCCACCATTTTGAAATCCATATTTTTTGTATAACTGCTTTGCTACTTCATTTGATACACGTACTTCAAGCGTCATTGTTTTTACCCCTAGTTCTTTCGCTTCTGAAATAACTGCTTTCAATAAGGCATCTCCTAACTTTTGACCTCGGTATTCTGGCAAAATAGCTATATTTGTTATATGTGATTCATCAATAATTATCCACAATCCACAATACCCGATTACACGACCATCTTTTTCTAACACAATATAATGTGCATGTTCATTCATCGTTAATTCACGGTGAAAAGCATCTGCAGTCCAAGGAGTTGAAAAAGATACTTCTTCAATAGCTACAATTTGAGCAATATCATCAAGTTCCATCTTTCTAAATATCATATCCATCTTCTGCAAGGCTCCTACTTGTTTTGACTTTCTAACCACTTTGTTTCAGCTTCAGCTAAACGAAGATAGCTCGGAACAAACGTATGCACATCATGTTCTTCTTTTTGTAATCCTAAAAATGCTAGCTCACTTGGTCTTGGATTATTTTTAGTAAAAGGAGCGAATACAGCTTGATCACCTAAATATTCTATAATTGTTTCTTTATGCAATTTAACATCATTACCGATAAATAAAACAGGCTGTCCTTTATCTTTTAACATTTGCAACCAGTCTACAATAAGAATAATTCGGTCTTCTTCTATTGAAGTTAACTGCTCTCCTTCGTATGTATATAATCCAGTATAGATTTGCCCACGCCTTCCATCAAATAAAGGACAAATTAATCCATTAAAGTTAGCACCGTTTGCAGCTACTACCTCTAAACTTGATACACCTACAATTGGTATTTGAAGTGACCAAGCTAATGTTTTTGCCGCTGTCACGCCTATGCGAACACCTGTATATGATCCAGGTCCAGCAGCTACAACGATTTTAGTTAATTCCTTCGGTTTTACACCACATTCTTTTAACAGTTGCTCTACAGCTGGCATAAGACGTACAGAATGGTTTTTCGTCAAATTTGTAATGATTTCCCCAATCACGTTTCCTTCCTCAATAAGGGATACACCCATTACGTAATTTGAAGTATCAATTGCTAGTACTTTCATCTTGTAATAGCTCCTCACATAATCTAATATAGCGATTTCCAATTGGCTCGAGTATAATTTTTCTTGTGTCATCTCCCGCATGGAATAAACTAATTTGTAACTTTTCATTCGGTAAATATGCTTCTATTAAATGAGCCCATTCCACTACCGTAATTCCTTCACCGTAGAAATACTCATCAAAGCCTAAGTCCTCTTCGCTTTCTGCTAAGCGATACACGTCCATATGATATAGCGGTAATCTTCCTTTATATTCTTTAATAATATTAAAGGTAGGACTATTTACAACTCTTTTCACTCCAAGACCTTTTGCTAGTCCCTTTGTAAAAGTCGTCTTACCAGCTCCAAGATCTCCTTCTAAAATAATTACATCTTGTGCCTCTACGAGTTCACCTAGTTTTTCTGATAATCTTTGTGTTTCCTCAGAAGATTTTGTTGTTACTTCATATTTACTCACAGACTTCACCTACTTTACTCACAATGTTCTCTGCTCTTTATTATACAGGTTTTGAATATATAAAAAAGTCCTTAGGAGTTGTCCTAAGGATAGTTTGACTGTCTTTATTAGTTTTTTGTTAAAACAAATAAAAAAATACGAAACAACTTGTTTCGTTCTTTTCTTTATATAAAATGGCGGTCCCGACCGGGGTCGAACCGGCGATCTCCTGCGTGACAGGCAGGCATGTTAACCACTACACCACGGGACCATTTGGTTGCGGGGACAGGATTTGAACCTGCGACCTTCGGGTTATGAGCCCGACGAGCTACCGTACTGCTCCACCCCGCGATGATATAAATAGCTTGGCGACGTCCTACTCTCACAGGGACAAGGTCCCAACTACCATCGGCGCTAGAGAGCTTAACTTCCGTGTTCGGTATGGGAACGGGTGTGACCTCTCTGCCATCATCACCAAACTATTGAAGGC
>NZ_JBTWFK010000025.1:0-13516 GCF_054788175.1 Bacillus sp. NEAU-Y102
TCTATTAAAACATAGAATAATATAACTCTTGTTTGAGAGGAGGTATAAAAATGAGTTGGAGTAATGACTGTTGGAAACATAGTAGTCATTCTAGTAAATGCGAGGATCATAACGACTGGTGGAAACATAGTAGTCGTTCTAGTAAATGTGAGGATCATAACGACTGGTGGAAACACAAACATGATAATGATTCTTGTAGATGTAGACATCATAGAAAATGTAAATGTTTTATTATTTGTTGTCATAGTAATCGCAAACATTGGTAAGATTTTTTATCATTTTTGATGAAGAATTTTAAAAAGACTTGTCCTTTATAAAAAAGGACAAGTCTTTTTATTTGCTATTAATAATAGGACGTTATGTTAACTATACATGAATAAGATATACAAAATAAAAGTTGAGTAGCAAATAAAAAACGGTTCTTTTTATAGTAAAATTTGTTATAGATGGATAATACAATTAACAAACGAGTCATTTGGAGGCTCATTAAAGATGCAACCTTTTGTTGCACCTTTAATGCGCCTATAACTATCTTTACTTTAGTCATCCACTTCAACAATACTGAAATAAGAAAGGGCGATAAACAATATGTTTTTTGGAGATAAATTAAAAAAAGAAAGAGAAAAGAAAGGTTGGTCACAGGAGTACCTTGCTACAAAAATACATGTTAGCCGTCAATCAGTTTCAAAGTGGGAAACAGGTAAAAACTATCCCAGTATTGGAGTGATTATCGATTTAAGTGATTTATTCGGGATCACAATCGATGAATTATTAAGGAGTGATGGAGAGTTGAAAGAAAAAATAATTCAAGATAGTAAAAGATCGACAGATTTAAATTGGAAATCATACCTTTTAACAAGTTTAGGTATTCTTATCGGGATTGTAATTGCTAGTATGATCAAACATGATGGAATTGATTGGATATCCATTAGTTGGTCAGCAGTTGCAACAGCAGCCTTCTTGTACCTTATTTCTCTTCTTTTTCCACAATGGAACAAAAAGGGTCAAACAAAAAAGTAAGTGGAAGATTCCACAAACAGATTTGATTGCTTAATATCAATTACCTTTTGGATTAAAAAGTATAGGAAATATTATTAATAAACATTCATAAATTTAACTTCCGCTAACGAAAATTATGTAAACACAAAAGTCCTCCAGTTAAACAATCCGGAGGACTTTTAATAGTTTTCTAAGTGTTATCTTCCAAATACACTCAATCCTAAATAAATCAAACTATAACTAATTAAAGCACTTGCAAACATCAAACCTATTTTTAATAATTTGTCTTTTATATTAGGCTTTACTTCACTTATAGGTTTTCCCTCTATAAAATCAATTATTTGACGATAAGTTTTTAAATTATGCTCTTTTTTTATGTTTTCAACTTTCAGTGATGAAAACATAAGCAAAATCGTAAGTACAAAAGGTATTATAAGACCATAATAACCAAAAAAGTAAAATACAGGTGCAATAGAAATAGGAAGTATAATCATTGATGCTAACATGATGTAACTCCACTTAAAGAAAGTTAATTTTTGAAGTTCTTCTTTCATGATCTTTACATCTCCTTTAACTAAATCATCCAGGGAGACGTTAAAGAGAATACTCATCATTAGTAAATTATGAATATCTGGATAGTTCCTTTCATTTTCCCAGTTAGAAATAGATTGTCTGGAAACATGGATTTTTTCTGCTAACTTTTCTTGGGACATATTATCCCGTTTACGAAAATATTGTATCTGTTTACCGATGTTCATTTATACATCTCCCTTAAATTTGAGGTTAAGTTAAAGGCTAATTAAAGACTACCAAATTTCTTTATAATAACGTGATTTTAAGATGTAAAAATGTTTTATCATGCTATTTCCCCCTGTTTTTGGGTGTGAGTGCTGGCTGGGGGTTTGGGGGCTAGCCCCCAAGAACTTAACGTAACTGAATATGGAATAAGCTTATTATTTAAATCGATAGAACTAGCGGTTCGGCGGGTATAATTGTTGATCCAAGTCGAGCAACTTAACCCCGTTTTTGGTCTGTTCGGCTTGGCGAAAGCTAAAAACCCGCCGAAAAAAGTTTTGCAAGGACAAGAATCAAAAAGAAAAGGCGATAGCCTTTCGGTGAGGATAAACGAACCGACTTTTTGATTCTGAGGGTGGAGATTTTTGAGTGGTTTTCTCAAAAATACGACCCGTTCCTTGCGGAACTTTTAGCCCTATATATAAGAGTGAGATAGAAGAAATAAAAAAAACCAGTAATACCAAGGGTTTATAGCTTATGAGGTGTTACGAAAAAGTAACACCTGTGTTACGAAAAAGTAACACCTAAAAAAAGGAAAAACACAATAAAAAAAAGATGTCAATGAGAATTTGACATCTAAAATAAGTATATTGGTAATTTATATTTCTTCTTAGACTCATCAATTTTAAAGTTCTTTAATGAATTTCTAAAAATATGTTGAGTTGCTTTATCTATTCCATCTTTAGGACTACAACACATAATATTAGGATTTACAAACCATGTACGACTTGTACATGCACGACCATCTTCTGTTGTTATTCCTGCTGCTGCAACTCCTAGAACCCCTTTTTTAAATAAACCATTCATCGTTAAAGAAACATTTTTTCTTGCCATTTTAAAACGTTCGGCTAAATATGTAGGTGATGCTGGAGTGCTTGTATCTACATTATCCTTATCAATTTTTTGAATAATAACGTTAGTTTTGAACTCCACATATGGAGCAAGTTTAAATAAAAATGCTTCTTCCTTACTACTCAAATACTCAATTTCAGTAAGATAATTAACGTTATCCATAATTAGCTGCACAAACCTCACCCGATCTGTAGGTTTTTTCTTTTTCCCTATGAAATACTCATCTCCACCAGTTGTTTTACTTAATAACTGCAAGAGCATTGCTTTCTCTTCTTCTGAGTAACCACCGGCTTGCAACTGGTCATAAATGCTATCAATCTTACTATCTCTTATTTTCGCTTTTTTTTCAGCTTGTCCAAAATCTACAACTTTTGTCATAAAATAATTCTCTCCCTTAGTGGAAGGAATCAACTTTTATATGTTAGAATGTATATAGAATATATATTGGTTGATTCCAACCTTATTATGAAAAACCGCCTTGCCGTCCAAAGCTTGGGCGGTTTTTCTCGTTTGTATGTCTTTCTCTATAATAACATGAAACACCTTGTTAAAGCTTTCCATCTCTTACAAAAGCACAACATTCAATCCTCTTTTTCTTCTTCAAACTCATACAATCCAATGCTTTCATCATTATCAATCCTATCTTTCCCTATCAAAATCCCGATGTTTGCTTATTTCTCTCTTATGTTCACGTTCAAATTGATTATCTATTCCCTTATTATCCAATTCATTTTTAATAATCCCTCTAAATACCTTAAATTTCTCTTTAAAAGCTTTTTTCGTCTGTTGATACAAAACTCTTATATTCTCCTTCAAATCCTTTATATGAGCCTTTAATGAGCTTATTTCAGTATGTAACTTTCTATTTTCCTCTTTCAAATCTAAATTTATCTTTTGAGATTCTTTTAAAGAATCATACAAACTATTGACTTGACGATTCAAATCCCTATTTTCTTTTACCAAATCCGTATTTTGCAAACGCTCATAATCTTTTTTTACAGTGACTGCTGCAGTTATCAATTCTTCTACTTTTTCAAGTTGCTTTGGTGAAAAAACATAATTACCTGTTTCTTTTTCAATGATTTCAGGTTTACCAATTAATTTTGGCTTTACCTCCGTCTTAATCTCTTTCTTTTTGGGCTTTAGCGTAATCTTGCTATCCGGCAATCTCTTACTTATCTCTGTAATTTGATTCTCTATGTTAGAAACAGCTTCAGCATATTCCTTGTATTGACGGACTTTCATATATTTATGTGTACCCACATTGGCACGTTCAAAATTTGGAATTTGTTCTTTAGCTAAAGATTCAATATAAGCCGTTTCTAATTGTCTCCAATTCGCAATTAGCTCCGTTCCTTTTCCTTGTACGCCTTGTTGTTGCAAGGCTCTATCCATTCCGACACGCCTCGTTAATCCTCGACTACTTTCGAAATTCGGTACATAATTAATATGTAAATGCGGATTTGCTTCATCATCATGTAAAACCATGTTATAGACTGCTAGATTTGGATTTCGCCCTTGAAACGCCTCAGCATACTGTTTTAACGCTTCTTTTTTAGCTTCCCTATACTTTGGGTCATCTTTACCCTCTCCAACCGCTACAACCAATTCTCGTTGCTCATGTGTCTTTGTATCTTTTTTTATCTTGTCATAATAATCCTTAATTTTACGATCATTGCGTTTTTGTTTCTCGTTATACTTATCTACTGCTTCTTGAAAGACATCCTTGTATACACTTCGAATGTCCTTTTGAACAAAGTAGATATTCTCTTCTAACCTGGATGGATCTATGCCAGGATTCCCATGAATGTTTTCTCTGTTATTATGGCTTAATGAACTTTGGTGAGATTGATTAAATGAGATAGAAAACAACATAAAGTGCCACCACTTCCTCTAGATCAATTGATACAATTAGTCTAACAAGACGACGAAATTGTGTCAATTGATGTAACCCTATACTTATTTTGACGCTAACGCATCAAAATTGATAGGGGTCTGCGACGCCGTTCGGCTTCGCCGACCCATGCACAGCATGGGAAAAACAAACCTTGGGCTTTGCCCAAACCCACTGGGGAACTCTTCCCCAGCCCCCATCCATCGAACTCCCCAACCCCTCAAATCCTTGAGGGGCTCCCTCGCCGGTAGGCAGGGTCAAAAGGGTACCTTTTGACAACCACAAGAGGGTCTTGGTGTAGTGAATTTGTCAACTCCTTAATGCTCCTTCACTTCGCTTTGCTACGTTCGTCCGCTTACCGTTGACAAATCACCAAATGCTATTTTTATCTATTATTAATTACTTAAAATCAACAATGACTTTCAAATATCTAATTATATATATTAATCTTAAAACTATAACTAATAATATATAATTTATTGGAAGATACACCCAATTAATCAAAGACAATCTTCTTATCTAAATGTGTAAAAATAAAATAGATCATAGTTTTTAATATTTCTATTGGAGCTGATTAAATGAATAACTATTATGAATACAATCAATCCCCATACACAAATAATTGGAATTATCAACCAACACCAAACACAATATATAATCAAGAACATGCACGACCAGTTAGTAGACGTATTGATTTAACTACAAACATGCCGGGGACAGATATAAAAGATTTAAAAGATGGTTTCGTACGATATACCTGGCTTAATGTAGTAAACATACAACCTGGTGAAACCATAGACTTTCGATTAACTGCATCGCCTAATGAACAAGTTATAAGTGGCGGCTTCAGTACTAACCCAGTAGAGAATGTATATGCAGTAACATCCGCACCTCATAGTAGTTATCCATTTGTTATGGCTGTTATGCTTCGTAACGCTTCAGCAATATCTATATTACCTGATTTATGGGTCGTTGTTAAAAGACAATAAAAAAACAAAAAACCTAGCAATTGCTAGGTTTTTTTGCATATGAGAGAAATACTATTTTCATGTCATACCATCTTCAAAGTTCCCATTATTGTATGTTCATTTTTATAATCAGTTCGAATATAAAATTTTGAATAAAAGTTTACTATAAGAAAACCTACAGCAATTGCTGTAGGTTTTCTTATTAGCAACGGCCAAGACTATATTGTAAATGCTCATTGCATTATACTTTGGATTTAAAAAAGTGTTAATATGTAAAACTTTTTAATAAATGTTTTACTAATTTCTTAGCATATGAAATTCGCATCTTGTTGGTGCTAACCCATATAGAACATAAATAAATTAGATAAAAAGCCTAGTAAAAACTGGGCTTTTTATCTAAAAAAAACACCATTTTTCACCTTAATACACTTCTAATTTCACGATATTTTATACAATTAATAATAAAAAGTTCCAATGTAAACTTTTAAATATTAGTTTACTTTCATTTCCCCTTAAATATTGACTTCCGACCAATTCCCCTGATATCTTCAATTTATACAACAAAAGTATACATTCAAAACACTATAAATAAAGAGGTCATAAATCCATGAATAAAAAGCCACATCTTATTGATGTCCAACCCATCCGTAGCAAAGAACAGATCGAAGATATGAAATGGGCTCTGAAACGTCATTGCTCCGAACGAGACTATATTCTGTTTCTTATCGGCATCCATACCGGATTACGAGTGAGTGATCTACTCCAACTCGAAACACAAACCATACTAAAATTAAAACAGAAAAAGAGAAAAGAATTCAAAATCAAAGAAGGAAAAACAAAGAAAGAACGGATGATTAACCTTACTTCCATTTTTGATGAGGTACACTCTTATGCTCAAACTCTAGATAATACCTGGTTATTTCCTTCCCGAAAAGGAAACAAACATATTAGTAAGATCCAGGCTTATCGACAATTGCAAAAAGCCGGAGATTTTGCCGATATAGAATCCATCGGAACTCATACCATGCGCAAAACCTTCGGTTATTGGTTCTATAAACAAACAAAAGATGTTGCTATGTTGCAAGGAATTCTAAATCATAGTACACCCCAAATCACACTAAAATACATTGGAATTAATAAAGAAGAAAAAGACAATATACTTGATAATTTCCATATTTAAAATCTATCAAAAAAAACGACATCTAAGGGTACAGCCTAGATACATGTAATTTTGAGTATTAGTCATACATTTATTTTCAACCATACTTATAATCATGGGTTTCCTTGTTATTTTTCAACTTATTATCATACATCCTAATCATACAGTTGGAACAAAGTGTTTTCAGTAGCTAATAGATGGATGATTAGGGTGTACTCATAATAGACAAAACGATATTTATAATCCCTATAAATTGAATATAGGAATAAAAGTAAATACATGACCTATTCCACAATTATTTTAAATTTAATTATCTTTATATATTATTAAAAAATTAAATTGATACGAATAACATAAATGAAAAAAATTAATACATTAACATTGAACAGTTTTAAAAATCTAAAGTAATTTTAAAAAGGAGTCTAAGTAACATGAGTAAACAACGTCCAATTAATACATCATGTCAGGTGGTAGGACAAACTCAAACACCATTAAATAATAAAGTTGAAACACCCATTGTTACCACAGAAACACCGCTTGTACAAATGCCAGTTATATTAGCCAAAAGAACAATTCAAATTGTTGTAGAATCTAATATTTCATTAGATCCTCCAGCAATTGAAATTAAGCGTATCTTAAAAAACAACGTATTTTTGACACAAGGTGATTTAGTTCCTCTAGCATTTACTCCGATACCAGGTACAAATTACAACCTAGTTACAAAAGCTAAATTATTTTTACAAGGGTATATCCATAAAAGTATTGAGTATGTATATGATGAATACAATAGAATTATATATAATTCTATTGTAAATGTTCCATTTTCCGGTTCCACAGATCTAATAGAAGATGATTTTCTATCTTTACCTTTAATAGCTTCTTCCTCAGATACTACATTTCATTTTATTAATCCTAAAAACGGTGATTTACCACATTTAGAAAAATGTTCCTTCGGAGATACAGTTTATTATAACAAACAACCATATTGCGAATTAGTCAGTACTCAACTTGTTGGATTAGACTTTTCCCCTTGTCTAACAAACTTAAAGGAACCATTTAATACTTTTCGTGAAATAATTGTATTAAACCTTGATTTAAAAGTTTTACAAATACAACAAGTACAAATTTAAAACAAAGAAAACTTCTTATTTTTCAAACCAACCTACTAAAAAAACACCAATATCCGTTAGTGCTCTCCTAAAGGGAACTATAAAATAAAATGAAAAAAGTGAGTGAAACTTATCTAAATATTTCCTTCTCGAAAAGGAGACAAACCCATTAGTAAGATCCAAGCTTATCTACAATTGCAAAAAGCCGGAGACTTTGCCAGCGTAGAGTCCATTGTTACCCACACAATGCACAAAACCTTCGGCTATTAGTTCTATAAACAAACAAAAGATGTTGCTATGTTGCAAAACATACTCAACCACAGTACACCAAGAATTACACTGAAATACATTGAAATTAATAAAAAAGAAAAAGATAATATCCTAGATGTATTTCATATTTAAAACATAATAAAATATAGCTCAAATAGTTAAATCAAAAAATCCCAAATTACATACACCTTTTAAAAAATAATTTCATAAAATAAAATCGATAATGGCAAATATATTCTCTCCGACAAACAACTCACAGAATAAACAAAAAAGATATTCATACTGAATATCTTTTTTGTTTATTCTAAATATCGTTATTTTAATATATACAAATTTTATTTTTTCTGTGATTAACTAGACTTATATACTCATATTATTTCTTTCAAAAAAATAAGTATATTAATCTTATAAAAAAGAATAAATAACATTTTGAATCTATTTAATGTAAAAAAGGGATTTACTAATAGATTCCCTTTCCTTTCAAAGAGACTAAATTTATGAGTGTAAAACAAGTGTCCAATGCTTGTTCCACACTATAAGACATGCTTTCCTATTCAAAATAGTTCTAATGAATTTTATTTAGTACTACCTATTTTTTTAATATAAAAGAGTCTAACAATACTTCCACAAAAATATATGCTAAACAAAATCAAATAATAAAAAAATAGATTTTATTACTATAATCTATTTTTTTATTTAAAAATGAGGAAAATCACTATTATACATGCCCTCACACATATAAATACACTCCATAACATGTTAAAGAATGTATAAACACACTCAAAACATAAACTCAAAGGAGGCTTTTTTAAATTGAGTGAAAAAGAATATAAACAAGATAATAATAAAAATAAAGATTGTAAGGTTAAATCAGAATCGCGGATTCCACTCAGTGATACTGAGGCAACGCCTGTTCTTACAAACAATCCAAGAATTAAAATTCCAGTTGTATTAGCAGAAAGAACACTTCAAATTGTAGTAGAAGCAGAAATTCCACTTTCTCCACCAGCAGTGGAAATTAAAAGAGTGTTAAAAGATGTATTTTTAACACAATGTAAACTAGTACCTGTTGAATATGAACCAATTAATGAAACAGGATATTTTCAAGTAACAAGAGCAAAATTGTTTGTAGAAGGCTATATTCGTAAAAACATTGAATACGCTGCTAAATACTGCAATGGCGTGATTCATGATCGAATTGCAAAGGTTCGATTCTCTGGTTTTGCTGATTTGACTGAAGATGAATTTCTTTCTTTCCCAATTATAGCTTTTGGTTCGGAAAATAAAGCTCGTTTCATTAATCCGAAAAAGAATGATGTTCCTCGTCTAGACAAATACTTCTTTGAAAATAATGTTTTCTATAATGAACAACCATATTGTGAATTAATTAGTGCGGAATTTTATGAACTTGATTATTCATCATATGATGTTCATCATGATTCAAAACATGATGAATATCAGGACAGAAATCAAGATAGATATCAAGATAAATATCAAGATAAATATTATGATCAATATCCTGAGAAAGAATTTGACAAATTACGTGAAAAAATTGTTCTTGATCTTACTTTGAAAGTATTACAAACTCAACAAGTACAAATCTGATAAAATAAAACAAGTTATATTTTTAAAGCAAATCAGTTCTTTTTCACATTTCATGCACTAAAAAAGAAAGAGGAATCCTAAAAAATTCCCCTTTCTTTTATTTACATAACATTATATTATCAACAGTCAATGTACCTCAAAATCTATAAAAAAATCCCTTCAGATCTTTCTTCTAAAGGAACTTTTCGTTCACATAATCTGTATTATCAATAATTTTTATTTATCTACTTTAAAATACTCTGGATGTTCTGCTTTCATAGATAAAATGTTACCACACTCCGTGCAAACATCAGCAATCACTCTTGAAAATTGATTAAAAAGGTTATTCGTACTAATAAGTCTTAAACATGCTTGGGCATTTAATGAATCTTGCCTGATTTCTCTAGAACCACAATTAGGACATTTCTTATTCATTTACAATTCCTTCTTCCTAAGATTTAGTTCAAATAAAATCAAATTATCAGTAATATCCCAAAAAGATCAGAATTCTCATATAACTCTAAACCTTACTTTTATATTCATTTTCCTATATTTTTTAGAGGTGGCAAGAGATAATTAATCAAATTTCAAAAAATTATTTCCAAAACTCATACCATTTCTTATCTTTACTTACTGCAATCATCTTCTGAACTTCTTGGACTTCCCTTATTGTTTGCATGAGCATTTCATCGCGGCCGTGGTTCTTCGCCATGTCTTCGCTATTATTTGTCGCTATAAGCTTTTGGGAATCCTGTAGCGATTGTATAGCGCTCAATAATTTCAATTCTCTTTGTGTGAATCGCTGGTCTTGTTCATCTAAACGTTTGTTTAATTCTTGTAGTAAGTAATTTTGTTTTTCAATAATCTCTTTTTGCTCTTGAATCATCGCCTGTAGCGGTGTAGCGTTGAAATTAGGCTCTTCATAGCGCTCAACTTCATGTCGCTCTAATGGCAATACTTCAACACCTTGATGCCATGATACTATTTGCTTTGTAGCATTTTCTAATGTCATTTCTGTGTCGTTCTTTAAGTTTATAACCTTACGAAACACCATTACATCACTTTCTCTATACTTCCTATGTCCACGTTCATTCTTTATGAAAGTATAACCCTCTTTTTCTAGTACATCAGCATACTTACGTAATGTACTAGATTGGATATCTAATTGCTCTGCCACGTCGCCAGGACTATATAGCGTCTTCATAGCGTCTCACCTCAAAAATATATTCGCTATAAGCAATGATATACCCTTTTTCCTAATAATTCACGTATCACTTGTTTCAAATTCTTAACTCTCATAATCTTTACATGGGTAGTTTGTATAGTTCGTATTACAGATCAACTCTTAGGAACACACATCAATTTTAAAATTGAATACTCATTACATCTCAATACCAACATCAAAATCTTTTTTATGTATACAAGATTTTATGCAAAAAAAGAGTAAAGAGGATTCTACTGATTCCCGTTATATCAACAATGTTTAAAATCCTGTATACAAGATAGCGAGACAAAAAAGAAGAAACCTTGTAAACACACGAATTCTATCAAAGTATTTGCTATCAATAATTTTATGTTATGTTAACTAATTTTGAATAAATATTCGTAGAAGTTTTTTATAAAATTCACTATAGGTTATCAAACAAGCATTTTTTCTATTAAAACATAGAATAATATAACTCTTGTTTGAGAGGAGGTATAAAAATGAGTTGGAGTAATGACTGTTGGAAACATAGTAGTCATTCTAGTAAATGCGAGGATCATAACGACTGGTGGAAACATAGTAGTCGTTCTAGTAAATGTGAGGATCATAACGACTGGTGGAAACACAAACATGATAATGATTCTTGTAGATGTAGACATCATAGAAAATGTAAATGTTTTATTATTTGTTGTCATAGTAATCGCAAACATTGGTAAGATTTTTTATCATTTTTGATGAAGAATTTTAAAAAGACTTGTCCTTTATAAAAAAGGACAAGTCTTTTTATTTGCTATTAATAATAGGACGTTATGTTAACTATACATGAATAAGATATACAAAATAAAAGTTGAGTAGCAAATAAAAAACGGTTCTTTTTATAGTAAAATTTGTTATAGATGGATAATACAATTAACAAACGAGTCATTTGGAGGCTCATTAAAGATGCAACCTTTTGTTGCACCTTTAATGCGCCTATAACTATCTTTACTTTAGTCATCCACTTCAACAATACTGAAATAAGAAAGGGCGATAAACAATATGTTTTTTGGAGATAAATTAAAAAAAGAAAGAGAAAAGAAAGGTTGGTCACAGGAGTACCTTGCTACAAAAATACATGTTAGCCGTCAATCAGTTTCAAAGTGGGAAACAGGTAAAAACTATCCCAGTATTGGAGTGATTATCGATTTAAGTGATTTATTCGGGATCACAATCGATGAATTATTAAGGAGTGATGGAGAGTTGAAAGAAAAAATAATTCAAGATAGTAAAAGATCGACAGATTTAAATTGGAAATCATACCTTTTAACAAGTTTAGGTATTCTTATCGGGATTGTAATTGCTAGTATGATCAAACATGATGGAATTGATTGGATATCCATTAGTTGGTCAGCAGTTGCAACAGCAGCCTTCTTGTACCTTATTTCTCTTCTTTTTCCACAATGGAACAAAAAGGGTCAAACAAAAAAGTAAGTGGAAGATTCCACAAACAGATTTGATTGCTTAATATCAATTACCTTTTGGATTAAAAAGTATAGGAAATATTATTAATAAACATTCATAAATTTAACTTCCGCTAACGAAAATTATGTAAACACAAAAGTCCTCCAGTTAAACAATCCGGAGGACTTTTAATAGTTTTCTAAGTGTTATCTTCCAAATACACTCAATCCTAAATAAATCAAACTATAACTAATTAAAGCACTTGCAAACATCAAACCTATTTTTAATAATTTGTCTTTTATATTAGGCTTTACTTCACTTATAGGTTTTCCCTCTATAAAATCAATTATTTGACGATAAGTTTTTAAATTATGCTCTTTTTTTATGTTTTCAACTTTCAGTGATGAAAACATAAGCAAAATCGTAAGTACAAAAGGTATTATAAGACCATAATAACCAAAAAAGTAAAATACAGGTGCAATAGAAATAGGAAGTATAATCATTGATGCTAACATGATGTAACTCCACTTAAAGAAAGTTAATTTTTGAAGTTCTTCTTTCATGATCTTTACATCTCCTTTAACTAAATCATCCAGGGAGACGTTAAAGAGAATACTCATCATTAGTAAATTATGAATATCTGGATAGTTCCTTTCATTTTCCCAGTTAGAAATAGATTGTCTGGAAACATGGATTTTTTCTGCTAACTTTTCTTGGGACATATTATCCCGTTTACGAAAATATTGTATCTGTTTACCGATGTTCATTTATACATCTCCCTTAAATTTGAGGTTAAGTTAAAGGCTAATTAAAGACTACCAAATTTCTTTATAATAACGTGATTTTAAGATGTAAAAATGTTTTATCATGCTATTTCCCCCTGTTTTTGGGTGTGAGTGCTGGCTGGGGGTTTGGGGGCTAGCCCCCAAGAACTTAACGTAACTGAATATGGAATAAGCTTATTATTTAAATCGATAGAACTAGCGGTTCGGCGGGTATAATTGTTGATCCAAGTCGAGCAACTTAACCCCGTTTTTGGTCTGTTCGGCTTGGCGAAAGCTAAAAACCCGCCGAAAAAAGTTTTGCAAGGACAAGAATCAAAAAGAAAAGGCGATAGCCTTTCGGTGAGGATAAACGAACCGACTTTTTGATTCTGAGGGTGGAGATTTTTGAGTGGTTTTCTCAAAAATACGACCCGTTCCTTGCGGAACTTTTAGCCCTATATATAAGAGTGAGATAGAA
>NZ_JBTWFK010000026.1:0-13205 GCF_054788175.1 Bacillus sp. NEAU-Y102
AGATTTCCCATAGCGTAAGCTAGTAAGATCCCTGAAAGATGATCAGGTTGATAGGTTCGAGGTGGAAGCATGGTGACATGTGGAGCTGACGAATACTAATAGATCGAGGACTTAACCATATAATATGTAGCAATGTTATCTAGTTTTGAAGGAATATATATTTAAAATTCCTTTTGACATTCTGAAAAGAATGTGTATAATGATAAAAGTCTGGTAATGATGGCAGAGAGGTCACACCCGTTCCCATACCGAACACGGAAGTTAAGCTCTCTAGCGCCGATGGTAGTTGGGACCTTGTCCCTGTGAGAGTAGGACGTTGCCAGGCTTGTATTGTTCCGCAGTAGCTCAGCGGTAGAGCTATCGGCTGTTAACCGATCGGTCGTAGGTTCGATTCCTACCTGCGGAGCCATTATGCTTCCATAGCTCAGCTGGTAGAGTACTTCCATGGTAAGGAAGAGGTCACCGGTTCAAGCCCGGTTGGAAGCTTGGAAAAGTTTTTAAATTTTTGGCCCGTTGGTCAAGTGGTTAAGACACCGCCCTTTCACGGCGGTAACACGGGTTCGAATCCCGTACGGGTCACCACTTTTGGAGGATTAGCTCAGCTGGGAGAGCACCTGCCTTACAAGCAGGGGGTCGGCGGTTCGATCCCGTCATCCTCCACCATATATGTTTAAATGTCGGAGGGGTAGCGAAGTGGCTAAACGCGGCGGACTGTAAATCCGCTCCTTCGGGTTCGGCAGTTCGAATCTGCCCCCCTCCACCATTTTCTTTAAAATAACCTGAAAGGGTTTATTTTTTTGAGAAGATAACCATACTAGTAAATATTAATGGGCTATAGCCAAGCGGTAAGGCAACGGACTTTGACTCCGTCATGCGCTGGTTCGAATCCAGCTAGCCCAGCCATTTACGAGCCATTAGCTCAGTTGGTAGAGCATCTGACTTTTAATCAGAGGGTCGAAGGTTCGAATCCTTCATGGCTCACCATTTTCGCGGAAGTAGTTCAGTGGTAGAATACAACCTTGCCAAGGTTGGGGTCGCGGGTTCGAATCCCGTCTTCCGCTTTATTACTAAGGGGCCTTAGCTCAGCTGGGAGAGCGCCTGCCTTGCACGCAGGAGGTCAGCGGTTCGATCCCGCTAGGCTCCATCTAAATAGAAAAAGCTTACATCATACGATGTAAGCTTTTTTGTGTTTAAAAAGACAACTTTTATATTTATCGTTTAAAATGAAGAAAACGTAAAAATAAGGGATGGGGGGATAATTGTGAAAGTTGTTATTGCATCTGATTCATATAAAGAAAGCCTAAAAGCTATAGAAGTATGTGGAGCTATTGAAAGAGGTTTTAGAGCGATTTTTCCTAATGCAGAGTATGTGAAAATACCAATTGGAGATGGAGGAGAAGGGACGGTTGAATCACTTGTTGATGCTACAGGGGGGAGAATTATATCAATTAGTGTGACAGGACCGCTTAGAGAAGGTGTACAAGCTTTTTATGGCATTTCTAAAGATAAAAAGACAGCGTTTATTGAAATGGCAGCAGCATCAGGATTACAGCACGTTCCAGTTGAAAAGCGCAACCCACTTATTACAACGACAAAAGGAACAGGAGAACTTATATTACATGCGCTAGATCAAGGAGTGGGGTACATAATTTTAGGACTTGGAGGAAGTGCTACAAATGATGGTGGGGCAGGTATGTTAGCAGCTTTAGGAGTAAGATTTATAAATGACAAGGGTGAAGTAATAGATCCATCTGGAGGCACATTACATTCAATTGGTGCTATTGATTTTTCACAACTGGACCCACGCTTAAAGGGAGTAAAGATAGAAGCGGCCTGTGATGTGGATAATCCATTAGTCGGAATGCAGGGGGCATCTTTCGTATTTGGGAGACAAAAGGGTGCGAATGTAGAGATGATGAAAGAGCTAGATGAGAATTTAAAACATTACGCGAATATCCTTAAACGATATGTATCTTTTGATGTATCTGAAATACCTGGTGCAGGGGCAGCAGGAGGAATGGGAGCGGCTGTTATTTCAGTGTTAAAGGGAGACTTGCGAAGGGGCATTGAAATTGTATTGAATTATACAAATTTCGATAAACATATAGAAGATGCAGATCTCATTATAACTGGTGAAGGTAGAATAGATGAACAAACTGCATATGGGAAGGCTCCTGTTGGTGTTGCGGGGCGTGCGAAACGTTTTTCTGTGCCTGTAATTGCTATTGGAGGGTCTGTATCATCTGATTATCCAGCTGTTTACGAGAAAGGAATAGATGCGGTATTTAGTATTACAACAAGACCGATGACACTAGAAGAAGCATATAGAGTAGCAGAAGAAAATATTGAAATGACAACGAAGAATATTGCAGCAGTATGGAAAATAGCGTCAGAAAAACACTTCTAAATGTAGGAGTGTTTTATTATTATTATTATTTGATAATAGTGATTGCGATTGTTTCATTAAGTTAACTTTATACATAGAATAGTCTTGAAATTTGATTTTCAACGTGAATATAAGTGAATAAATTGTATATCCATACAAAAAAATGTCGAGTTGAGTCAGACTATATAAAAGATTTAAAATATTTAGTGAAGGCATAAAAGGGGGATACTATCTATGAAAAAAGAAATTTCAGTTATTGGAGTTCCAATGGATTTAGGACAGATGCGTCGTGGAGTTGATATGGGACCGAGCGCGATCCGTTATGCAGGGGTAATTGAAAGAATTGAAGAAATTGGATATGACGTTAAAGATATGGGAGATATATGTATAGAGAGAGAAAAAGAGGTAGATGAAAATACAAAATTAAGAAACCTTACACAAGTTGCAACTGTATGTAATGAATTAGCAAGTAAGGTGGATCATATTATAGAAGAAGGTCGTTTTCCACTTGTATTAGGTGGTGACCATAGTATTGCTATCGGTACATTAGCTGGTGTAGCCAAACATTATAAAAACTTAGGTGTTATTTGGTATGATGCACACGGTGATTTAAATACAGAGGAAACTTCACCATCTGGAAATATTCACGGTATGTCACTTGCAGCAAGTTTAGGTTATGGACATTCTTCACTTGTAGATTTATACGGAGCATATCCAAAGGTGAAAAAAGAGAATGTTGTAATTATCGGTGCGCGTGCATTAGATGAAGGAGAAAAAGACTTCATTCGCAATGAAGGTATTAAAGTGTTCTCGATGCATGAAATTGATCGTATGGGGATGACGGCTGTTATGGAAGAAACAATCGCATATTTATCTCATACTGATGGTGTACACTTATCATTAGATTTAGATGGTCTTGATCCTCATGATGCACCAGGTGTTGGAACGCCTGTAATTGGTGGTCTATCTTATCGTGAAAGCCACTTGGCGATGGAAATGTTAGCGGAAGCTGATATTATCACATCTGCTGAATTTGTTGAGGTAAATACGATTTTAGATGAGAGAAATAGAACGGCAACAACAGCAGTTGCTTTAATGGGTTCTTTATTCGGTGAAAAACTAAAATAAATGTAAGAAAAGCAACTGAGAAGTTGCTTTTTTTATTTGAAAATAGGCGTATAATAATGATTTATATTATACTGTAAGATAAAAATGTTTGACATCTTACCAATTTGAGCTAAAGGGGGTTGTTTGTAATTGTCGTTTGTTTCATGTATGGTATAATTAACTAGTTGTTGGAAATACATACAGATAGAGCATAAAACAATATTTCAATATATGGATAGAATTGCTCGTAAGTAGGAGGAAGGGATAGCATGCCTTTTGAAGATACGACCATTTTGAAATATCTTAGTACGGCATTAGATATTGCCATTGTATGGTTTATTATATATAAGCTGATTCTCATAATCCGAGGGACGAAAGCTGTTCAACTTTTAAAAGGGATTACAGTTATCATTGTCGTTAAGATGATTAGTATTTTCCTTGAATTGCATACGTTATCTTGGCTAACTGAACAAGTATTAACATGGGGATTTTTAGCCGTTATTATTATCTTTCAGCCAGAATTGCGAAGAGCACTTGAGCAGCTAGGGCGCGGGAGTTTATTTTCGCGTGGTGGACCGCATGAGGATGATGAACCTGAAATGGTTGCAACAGCGATAGCAAAAGCAACCGAATATATGGGGAAACGTAGAATTGGTGCATTAATTACTTTGTCAAAAGAGACCGGTATGGGTGATTATGTGGAAACGGGTATTCCGCTGAATGCAAACGTATCATCGGAATTACTTATTAATATTTTCATTCCAAATACACCTCTTCATGACGGAGCGGTAATTATGCAAGGAAGTACAATTAAAGCAGCAGCATGCTATCTTCCATTATCAGAAAGTCCGTTTATTTCTAAAGAATTAGGAACTAGACATCGTGCTGCAATGGGAGTTAGTGAAGTTACTGATAGTATTACAGTAGTTGTGTCTGAAGAAACTGGTCAAATTTCTTTAACGAAAAATGGTAAGTTGCATCGTGATTTGAAGACAGAACAGCTGAAGGATATGTTATTAGCTGAATTTAGTGGGAACGAAAAAACGACTTCTTCGTCTTTATGGAATTGGAGGAGAAAGCGTCATGGATAAGTTAATGGAGAATCATTGGTTTTTAAAAGGGATCTCATTACTATTGGCGTGTATGCTTTTTATGTCAGCGACGTTAACTGAAAAAAATACGACATCAGGTATATTACCTTTTGCAAATGATACGAAAGAAACATTAACTAATTATGCGATTAACCTTAAGTATGATGAGGAGAAATATATTGTAAGTGGTATTCCAGCAGAGGGCGTTAAGGTGAAGTTAGAAGGCCCAAAAGCATCAGTTGCTACAGCAAAAGCAAAAAAACAATTTGACATACCAATTGATTTGCGAGATAGTCCAAAAGGAACTTATGAGATTTCTTTAAAAACGAACGGGCTTCCAGATGATGTGAAAGGAACAGTTCAGCCATCAACAATTAAAGTTACTCTTCATGAAAAGGCGAGAAAATATGTTCATGTAGATTTGAAATTATCAAATGAGGATCAGATGCCAGCGGGGGCTACTCTCGAAAAATCAAGCCTTAAACCGGATACTGTTGAGGTAGTTGGGACGAAAGAAGAAATTGAAAGCATTTCATCTGCCAAAGCGTATGTTGATTTAAAAGGTGTTAATAAAACTGTTACAAAAACGCCCGAAGTTACATTATACAATAAAGAAGGAAAACGTTTAAATGTAAGAACAAGTCCATCTAAGATTAGTGTAACGTTGAATGTGGCAACGCAAACTACAGCCAATAATACTGAAAAAACTGTTCCTGTAACGTATACGAAGAAGGGGAGTTTAGCAGAAGGGTTGGCAGTTACAAATATCAGTGTCGAGCCGAGAGAAGTAACGATAGCTGGTCCAAAAGATATTTTGGATAATATACAATCGCTAGAGGGGGTCGAAGTAGATTTTAGTCAATTGACAGAGTCTACAACATTCGATGCCTCTGTTTTATTACCCAAGGGTGTAACAAGTGCAAAACCGAATCAAGTGAAGGTTTCGGTGGGAGTACAAAAAACAAAACAAACGAAAACAAAAACGATTGATGGTATCCCAATCCAAAAAAATGGACTTTCTAAAGATGTTACGGCTCAGCTAATTTCGCCGCAAGATGAAAAGATAAGTGTTGATATTTCAGGAGAAGCAAGTATAGTAGATAAAATAACAGCTGCTCAAATAACAGCGGTAATTAATCTGCAAAATGTATCTTCAGGGACGAAAGATATTTCTATTCAAGTGAGTGGTCCTGGTAATATTTCAATAGAGCCAAAACAAAAAAGTGCTAAAGTTACTATTGTAAAGAAAGAAAAACCAGATAAAGAAGTACAGGGTAACGGTCAACAACCGGATTCAAACACCAATCAAGAAAATCAAAATGAGAAGCCAAAAAATCCTGAACCCGATCCAGAAAAGGAAACGGAACAGGAAAATAATCAAAACCAAAATCAAGATAAAGATAAAGATAAAGAAACTAGTCAAGAACCAACAGTAGATAACCATAATCAAAAAGAGCAAGAAAAAGGAGCGAATCATAATGGGTAAATATTTTGGTACAGATGGAGTACGCGGAGTTGCAAATAAGGAGTTAACACCTGAATTAGCTTTCAAAATTGGGCGTTTTGGTGGTTATGTATTAACAAAAGATACAGATCGTCCAAAAGTAATTATCGGTCGTGATACACGTGTATCTGGCCATATGTTAGAAGGAGCTTTAGTAGCAGGTCTATTATCAACTGGAGCAGAAGTAATGCGCCTTGGCGTTATTTCTACACCGGGTGTTGCTTATTTAACAAAAGCACTAGACGCACAAGCGGGTGTTATGATTTCTGCATCTCATAATCCAGTACAAGATAACGGTATTAAATTCTTTGGTTCAGACGGCTTTAAATTAACAGATGAGCAAGAAGCTGAAATTGAAGCTTTATTAGACAAAGAAGTTGATGAACTACCACGTCCAACAGGTACTAACCTTGGACAAGTGAGCGATTACTTTGAAGGTGGACAAAAATATTTACAATACATTAAACAAACTGTTGAAGAAGACTTCTCTGGCCTACATATCGCTTTAGATTGTGCACATGGTGCCACATCTTCTTTAGCTCCATACTTATTTGCAGATTTAGAAGCTGATATTTCAACAATGGGGACTTCACCGAACGGTATGAATATTAACGAAGGCGTAGGATCTACACATCCAGAAGTATTAGCTGAATTAGTAAAAGAAAAAGGTGCTGACATCGGACTTGCTTTTGATGGCGATGGCGACCGTTTAATTGCTGTAGACGAAAAAGGAAACATCGTTGACGGTGATCAAATTATGTTTATTTGTGCGAAATACATGAAAGAAACTGGTCAATTAAAACATAATACAGTTGTTTCAACTGTTATGAGTAATTTAGGTTTCTACAAAGCACTTGAAGCAAACAATATTACAAGTGATAAAACAGCAGTTGGTGACCGCTACGTAATGGAAGAGATGAAACGCGGTGGTTACAACTTAGGTGGAGAACAATCAGGCCATATTATCTTACTTGATTACATTACAACTGGTGACGGAATGTTAAGTGCACTTCAACTTGTAAACATCATGAAAATGACGAAAAAACCATTATCTGAGCTTGCAGGAGAAATGACGAAATTCCCACAATTGCTAGTAAACGTTCGTGTAACAGATAAAAAATTAGCATTAGAAAATGAAAAAATTAAAGAAATTATTCGTGTTGTAGAGGAAGAAATGAACGGTGATGGCCGTATTCTTGTTCGTCCATCTGGAACAGAGCCACTTATTCGTGTAATGGCAGAAGCACCAACACAAGAAGTTTGTGATGCATTTGTACATCGCATTGTAGAAGTTGTGAAAGCTGAAGTTGGCGCTGAATAATTAGCTGAATTTATATGAAAAAGGAGCACAATAAGTGCTCCTTTTTCATATGTTTTATAGACGATGAAAAAAATTTCATTGACGGTTTATCCATGTTTGTTATAAGATGGTCTTGTTCTTTTTCTCAAAGGAAATATTGTAAATTATAAAAGCGCCAGAGCTACAAATAGTGTAGTTGACGAGGTGGGGTTTATCGAGATTTCGGCGGATGACTCCCGGTTGTTCATCACAACCGCAAACTTTTACTTAAATCATTAAGGTGACTTAGTGGACAAAGGTGAAAGTGTGATGAGAGAAGAGGAACGGATGAAAACTAGCTGTATAAGTATATACGGACTTAAACCCAATCGAGAGGAAGGTGAAAGCCGTTACAAGCTTACAGGGCTAGCAATATGTAATCCGTTTTTTAGTATAAATAAAAATGGTATCGGACTATGTCGTTACATGTTCGCAGAGCAGTGTAAGCATTTGTAACGGCGACTAAACATGTGTGGAATCGTAGGATTTATTGGAGAGCAAGATGCAAAGGAAATTTTATTAAAAGGTTTAGAAAAGCTAGAATATCGTGGATATGATTCAGCAGGTATTGCAGTACAAGCAGAGAACGGTGTTGTTGTATACAAAGAAAAAGGCCGTATCGCAAAACTTCGTGAAATCGTAGATGAGAACGTAGCAGCAAGCGTAGGTATCGGACATACACGCTGGGCTACACACGGTGTTCCAAGTAAAGTAAACGCGCATCCGCATCAAAGTACATCAAAACGCTTTACACTAGTTCATAACGGTGTAATTGAAAACTATGAATTAGTGAAAAAGGAATATTTACAAGATGTAACGTTCGTAAGTGAAACAGATACAGAGATTATCGTACAGCTTATGGAACAACAAGTGAGCACAGGATTAAGTGTAGAAGAAGCGTTCCGTAATACGCTATCTCTTTTACATGGCTCTTATGCAATCGGATTACTTGATGCTGAAAATCCAAACATGATTTATGTTGCTAAAAACAAAAGCCCGCTATTAGTAGGTGTTGGTGACAACTTTAATGTTGTGGCAAGCGACGCTATGGCGATGTTACAAGTTACAGATCAATTTATTGAGTTAATGGATAAAGAAATCGTAATCGTAACGAAAGAAAGTATTACAATTAAAAACTTACAAGGTGAAACGATTGAACGTGCACCTTTTACAGCGGAATTAGACGCAAGTGATATTGAAAAGGGAACATATCCTCACTTCATGCTTAAAGAAATCGATGAGCAACCACTTGTAATCCGTAATATAATTCAAAAGTATCAAGATGAAAATGGCGAAATTGAATTAAATCAAGACATCCGCAATGCGATTTTAGATAGCGATCGTATTTACATCATTGCATGTGGAACGAGTTATCATGCAGGTCTTGTTGGAAAACAATTTATCGAGAAGTTTGCAAAAATGCCAGTTGAAGTACATGTAGCAAGTGAATTCTCTTACAACATGCCATTATTAACAGAAAGACCATTCTTCATTTACATTTCACAAAGTGGTGAAACAGCTGATAGCCGTGCAGTACTTGTACAAACAAATGAAATGGGTCATAAAGCATTAACAATTACAAACGTGCCTGGTTCTACTCTTTCTCGTGAAGCTGATTATACACTTCCATTATACGCTGGACCAGAAATTGCAGTTGCATCAACGAAAGCTTACACAGCACAGCTTGCAGTACTTTCAATTTTAGCAGCTGATATTGCTAAAGCAAAAGGTGAAGTTCTTGATTTCGATTTAACACACGAACTAGGACTTGTAGCAAATGCAATGATAGAACTTTGTGATCAAAAAGAAGAAATGGACGCATTAGCAAAACAATTTTTAGCAACAACGCGTAACTGTTTCTTCATCGGACGTAGCGTAGACTTCTACGTAGGATTAGAAGGTGCGTTAAAACTAAAAGAAATCTCTTACATCCAAGCAGAAGGATTCGCTGGAGGAGAGTTAAAACACGGTACAATCGCTTTAATCGAAAATGGTACACCAGTTATCGCACTTGCTACACAAGAGCACGTAAACCTTGGAATTCGTGGTAACGTGAAAGAAGTAGTAGCACGCGGTGCTAACCCATGTATCATCTCAATGAAAGGCTTAGAAATGGAAGGTGACAGCTTCGTATTACCAGCTGTCCACGAAGCACTAGCACCGCTAGTAGCAGTTATTCCATTACAACTTATCTCATACTACGCAGCACTTCACCGCGAGTGTGACGTTGATAAGCCACGTAACTTAGCTAAATCTGTTACTGTTGAGTAGGAGATTGGTAGGTTAATAAATATAGTTATAGCTTTAAAATAAATTTACAAATTTGCACCCCTTTAGATATTTTATCTAAAGGGGTGTTTTTGTGCCGAAAAAGAACATCTAGAATTGGTAAGTGGATAGAACCCTATAGATTAATGTTTCACTTTTATTTATCTGAATTTTCCGTTATTATTTTAAGTATCTGTGAAAAATCTCCTTTATTACGACAAAAAGAGACGAGAGATTTATGGACATTTCAAGGGGGGATATTGATGAAAGTGAATAAAAAAACATATCTAAGTATAGAAGAGATTATTTCATTACCAACCTTATCAAGTACAAACATAAGTGATGATGGTAAAAACGTAGCGTTTGTTAAGAAGACGGCTAACTGGAAAGACAATACATATAGGAATCATGTATGGATATATGGAAAAGAAAAGGGACAGAGTTGTTTATTGATAAATGGAGATATAGAAAGTATATGCCCATTATGGTCTCCAAATTCTAGGGATATAGCATATCTTAGCCCCGTTGGTAATGGGAAAAATCAGATCTTTGTTAAGTCACTAGATGGTTATGAAGGGGTTCAAATTACTGATGAGAAAGAAGGAGTCAGTACATTCAAATGGGGTCCTACTGGCAAGGGTCTTTATTATGTTACGCAGTCAAAAGAATGTGTGGAGATAAAGAAGCGTAGGGATCTATATGGAGAGTTTCAACATATAGGTAAGGAACACCAGAATAATTGTTTATATTACATTGAAATAGAAAAGGTGATACAAAGTGATACATATGAACACGAGAAAAGAGTTGTTTATCAATTAACTGATGGTAAGGATTTTCATATCCATGAATTTGATATTTCAAATGATGGGAAGAAGATTGTGTTTATGGCGACACCAAGCTCAAATATGGCGGATTATATAAATGGAGATTTATACATACTCCATACTAAAGCTGGAGAGCTACAAAAGCTGAATGTGGATAAGTTGTTGGGCGGTAGCGTCTGCTTTTCTCCTGAAGGCAGTAAAATATGTTACACAGCAAGCATAAGAGAGAAGGATTACTATAGAAACCATATACAAGACAGTACGTTAGAGGTATATGATATAAATACAGGAGAGGTAATTCAACCTGTAACAGATTTTGATAGTACTGTTATGCCATTACAGTGGACAGCTAAAGGAATTTTAATTAGATGGCAGGATAAAACGAATTATCGTATTGGATTACTAGCTGAAGATGGTACTGTAGAAGCATTAAGCGAAAAAGTAGATGGCTTTATAATGGATGCTTCTATAACAAAGGATGGAAAACATATATCCTATAATAAGGCTATAACAAATGAAACCTTTGAAATCTATTTAGACGATAAAAAAATAACGGATGAAAATAACTTTTTCAAAGGGAAACTTAAAAGTAACAGGGAAATCATCTCATGGAAAAGTAGTGATGGTCTTGAAATAGAAGGTGTTTTATCAACGCCAGTAGAGTTTGACGTAAATAAAAAATATCCTTTATTAGTAGTAATTCACGGCGGTCCGGCTTGGGCATCCTTTCCGATATTTTCAGACTGCTTCAATGAGAAATATCCGATTGAACAGTTTATCGAAAAAGGCTTTATCGTTTTAGAGCCAAACTACAGAGGAAGTTCTGGTTATGGTAATGAATTTTTAAAAGCAAACTATAGAAAACAGGGAATCGCTGACTATGATGATGTTATATCAGGGGTGGATAAACTAGTTGATCAAGGGATTGTAGATAATGATAAAGTAGGAGTTATGGGATGGAGTAACGGAGGATATATATCAGCTTTCTGTTCTACATTTAGTAGCAGGTTTAAAGCTATTTCAGTTGGAGGCGGAATCACGAACTGGAGTACTCATTATGTAAATACAGATATCCCTTATTTTATTAGAATGTATTTAGGAAATACCCCATGGAATGATCGAGAGATATATACGAAGACATCACCTATGACGTATATTAAATCAGCTTGTACGCCTACCTTAATTCAACATGGGGAAAAGGATGCAAGAATTCCAATTACAAATGCATATGATCTATATCAAGGATTAAAGGATATGGAAGTTGATACAGAATTAATTATATTTAAAGGAATGGCATATAGTCCTAATCAGCCGGGAATGAATGTAGCTATTATGAAGCAGAATTTGATGTGGTTTTCACACTATATTCTTGGAGAGAGTGTAGAGGGTTTTAGGACTTTATAATGGATGTTTGTAAAAGACATAAGGTTGAAACGCTCTTCATATTGAGATGATTTATTATAAAATATATACTTAAACTACTATCCGTACACATATCAGGGAGGATTAATATGACAGGAAATAAAAATGACTTACTAGTAGAAAAACGTGAAGAGTTATTGAAAGTATTGAAAGCTCGTTTTGAGAAAAACATGAACCGCCATGAAGGTCTTGAATGGGCTAAAGTTGAAGCGAAGCTGACTACTAATAATGAAAAATTGTGGTCACTTAATGAAATGGAAGTAACTGGCGGTGAGCCGGATGTTGTTGGTTATGATGAAGAAAAGGACGAGTATACTTTCTATGATTGTTCAAAGGAGAGTCCTAAAGGCCGCAGGAGTCTTTGTTATGATCTTGAAGCGTTAGAATCAAGAAAAAAACATAAACCAGAAAATAACGTTATTGATGTTGCAAATGCTATGGGCATTGAACTATTAACTGAAGAACAATATCGGGAATTGCAAAAACTTGGGGATTTCGACATGAAATCATCAAGCTGGGTACAAACACCTTCAGATATTCGAGAACTCGGTGGTGCTCTATTTTGCGATTATCGCTTCGGACATGTTTTCGTGTACCACAATGGAGCAGACTCTTACTATGCTGCCAGAGGTTTTCGTGGCTCGTTAAAAGTTTAAATTAGGATAAATAAGAAAAAGAGCCTATACTGAAGTGACCCCTAAAAGTTAGACACGGTTATTTGATTAGGCAGCTTGATAAAAGTGAGTCCGGTATTGTACCGGGCTCATTTTTAATTTTGCCTTAATCCGTTTCGTATTATAATAATCTATATATTTTTCTAATTCTATTTTAAAGTGCTCTACATTTTCAAATTCTTTTATGTAGAGGAACTCCGATTTCATAATCCCAAAGAAATTTTCTATTACTGCGTTGTCGTAACAGTTGCCTTTTCGAGACATACTCTGGACGATAGCTCTTGATTCTAGTGTACGGACGTATTGTCTCATTTGATAATGCCATCCTTGATCCGAATGCATCAGTAGCTGGTGCGTTTCAGGTAAACGTTCCAATGCTTTCTCTAACATGTCTGAAACAAGCGAATACGTCGGTCTAGAACCAATTGTATAGGTAATAATTTCACCATTATACAAATCTAATACAGGTGATACATACAGTTTTTCTCCAAACAATTTAAACTCTGTGATGTCTGTTACCCACTTTTGATTCGGTGCATCTGTATGAAAATTACGCTCTAAAATATTAGGTGCAATTCTACCGACTTTTC
>NZ_JBTWFK010000027.1:0-10291 GCF_054788175.1 Bacillus sp. NEAU-Y102
ATCAATTCTCCATAGAAAGGAGGTGATCCAGCCGCACCTTCCGATACGGCTACCTTGTTACGACTTCACCCCAATCATCTGTCCCACCTTAGGCGGCTGGCTCCAAAAAGGTTACCCCACCGACTTCGGGTGTTACAAACTCTCGTGGTGTGACGGGCGGTGTGTACAAGGCCCGGGAACGTATTCACCGCGGCATGCTGATCCGCGATTACTAGCGATTCCAGCTTCATGTAGGCGAGTTGCAGCCTACAATCCGAACTGAGAACGGTTTTATGAGATTAGCTCCACCTCGCGGTCTTGCAGCTCTTTGTACCGTCCATTGTAGCACGTGTGTAGCCCAGGTCATAAGGGGCATGATGATTTGACGTCATCCCCACCTTCCTCCGGTTTGTCACCGGCAGTCACCTTAGAGTGCCCAACTTAATGATGGCAACTAAGATCAAGGGTTGCGCTCGTTGCGGGACTTAACCCAACATCTCACGACACGAGCTGACGACAACCATGCACCACCTGTCACTCTGCTCCCGAAGGAGAAGCCCTATCTCTAGGGTTTTCAGAGGATGTCAAGACCTGGTAAGGTTCTTCGCGTTGCTTCGAATTAAACCACATGCTCCACCGCTTGTGCGGGCCCCCGTCAATTCCTTTGAGTTTCAGCCTTGCGGCCGTACTCCCCAGGCGGAGTGCTTAATGCGTTAACTTCAGCACTAAAGGGCGGAAACCCTCTAACACTTAGCACTCATCGTTTACGGCGTGGACTACCAGGGTATCTAATCCTGTTTGCTCCCCACGCTTTCGCGCCTCAGTGTCAGTTACAGACCAGAAAGTCGCCTTCGCCACTGGTGTTCCTCCATATCTCTACGCATTTCACCGCTACACATGGAATTCCACTTTCCTCTTCTGCACTCAAGTCTCCCAGTTTCCAATGACCCTCCACGGTTGAGCCGTGGGCTTTCACATCAGACTTAAGAAACCACCTGCGCGCGCTTTACGCCCAATAATTCCGGATAACGCTTGCCACCTACGTATTACCGCGGCTGCTGGCACGTAGTTAGCCGTGGCTTTCTGGTTAGGTACCGTCAAGGTGCCAGCTTATTCAACTAGCACTTGTTCTTCCCTAACAACAGAGTTTTACGACCCGAAAGCCTTCATCACTCACGCGGCGTTGCTCCGTCAGACTTTCGTCCATTGCGGAAGATTCCCTACTGCTGCCTCCCGTAGGAGTCTGGGCCGTGTCTCAGTCCCAGTGTGGCCGATCACCCTCTCAGGTCGGCTACGCATCGTTGCCTTGGTGAGCCGTTACCTCACCAACTAGCTAATGCGACGCGGGTCCATCCATAAGTGACAGCCGAAGCCGCCTTTCAATTTCGAACCATGCAGTTCAAAATGTTATCCGGTATTAGCCCCGGTTTCCCGGAGTTATCCCAGTCTTATGGGCAGGTTACCCACGTGTTACTCACCCGTCCGCCGCTAACTTCTTGAGAGCAAGCTCTCAATCCATTCGCTCGACTTGCATGTATTAGGCACGCCGCCAGCGTTCATCCTGAGCCAGGATCAAACTCTCCAATAAAGTTAGTTTGTCTAGCATCTAAAAATAAAAATTGACGTTTCACGTTGTTTGTTTCGTTCAGTTTTCAAAGAACTACTTGGTCGCTCATTTGCGACTCCCTTATGTTAACATCTTCGTTAGTTAATGTCAACTAAGTTTTTTATTTCGTTTGTCGCTTGCGACGTTAATGTCATCGGCGACTTGTTCTATATTACACTTCATTTGTATAATCGTCAACATCTTTTTATAAAGATATTCAAGTTAATATTTTTATGCTCTTTTAACTAGACACGTCTCTATAGGATTTCATTATCGGAGCACGCTTTCTGCTTCTCTTTAATTTATTCTTCCAAACATATTCGAGTTAATTTGAGCTCTAGACTTAAATCGTGCGGACGTTTCCCTCCAACAAAACTAGCAACCTTATTTTAACAAATACTAGTATATAATTAGAGAGTTGTTGTACTATCAATAAAACTCTATTAGAAGCAGGTGAAAATATGAAAGATATACGTATCCTTTTAGCAGACGACGATAAAGAAATCCGAAATTTATTAAAAATATATTTAGAACGAGAATTATATATGGTAGACACTGCAATCAACGGCGAAGAAGCCTTGCATTTATTTAATCAAAATAACTATAACCTCGTTATATTAGATCTTATGATGCCCAAAATAGATGGAATCGAGGTATGTAAAAAGCTTAGATATAAAACTAACGTACCTATATTAATGCTCACCGCTAAAGATCACGAAATTGATAAAATTTTAGGCTTAAGCATTGGTGCTGATGATTACATTACAAAACCTTTCAGCATTCACGAAGTAATTGCACGAGTAAAAGCTCTTATGCGGCGTTTTTTAGTTCTTGGAAGTAGCAATACTGCTCAAGAAAAAACAACTTTATCTTTTAAAGGACTAACTTTCAATCTAAATACATACACAGTTCATACAAATAAAGAAGAAATTAACTTAACCGGAAAAGAACTGGAACTATTAAAATTCTTTACTTCAAACCCAGGACAAGTATTTACAAAAACACAGCTCTTCCAAAACGTGTGGGACGATAATTATATAGAAGATGACAATACCGTTATGGTACATATTCGAAAACTTAGAAAGAAAATAGAAATCGACCCTTCCAATCCAAAATTCATTCAGACTATATGGGGAATTGGTTATAAGTTTGTAGGTGAAAAGCTTGAAGACTGATAAAACCCTCTCCCTTATTACATTACAACTTATCATTTGTGGGATTTTAAACATACAAATGGAACCAAGATTAAAAATGTCTTTATTTATAATCCTTATCTTAATTACAATTTATCTCTTCTTTTCAAGAAT
Organism: Bacillus sp. NEAU-Y102; assembly: GCF_054788175.1. Lineage (NCBI taxonomy): Bacteria > Bacillati > Bacillota > Bacilli > Caryophanales > Bacillaceae > Bacillus > Bacillus sp. NEAU-Y102. The sequence goes on from NZ_JBTWFK010000027.1 coordinate 2,893, forward strand.
ACAATTCATTCAACATCGCAAGGCAATGGATACTAAATTAAGTCGTGTACTAAAAGGAAACTTACAAACGAGATTATTCACAAGCAATGACCACTCATTACATAATATCGTTTTTTCAATAAACGAGCTAATAGCTAAATTAGAGCAAGTTCAGATTGAAGCCAAAAGATCCGAGGAATCCAGAAAACAACTTTTGTCTAGTATCTCCCACGATATACGAACACCACTCACCTCCATCATCGGATATATAGATGCTTTAAAAGATGGGGTTGCTGTTTCTGAAATAGAAAAACAAGAATACCTTAAAATACTTTATATGAAATCAAATAACTTAAAGCACCTAGTTGATGAAATATTCAATATGGCGAAGCTAGACGCTAATGAATTTCCACTAAAAGAAGAAGAACTCGACTTTTCTGAAGTTACTAGAGAAGTTTTGATTGAATTTTTACCTGAGCTCTCAAAACATAACATCGAACTGCAAGTTCTCATACCAGAATCTACTTGCCCTATTATCGCAGACCATCTGAGCCTTATGCGGATTATGAGTAATTTAATGAAAAATGCCATTTATTACGGAAAGGATGGAAAAATAGTAGGAGTCGAACTACTAGAAACCGATAGAGAATATGAACTTCATATTTGGGACAAAGGCCCTGGTATTCCAAAGCATGATTTACAAAATGTGTTTGAGCGAATGTACCGAAGCGAACAATCAAGAAACTCCTCGTTTGGTGGTAGTGGTCTCGGGCTCTCTATTTCTAAAGCGCTCGTTGAGAGAAATGGTGGGCATATATGGGTTGAAAGCACTCCATGGAAACGAACTATTTTTGGCTTTTCTATTCCAAAACACAATACTTTTAAGAAATAGTTAAGAAATGATTAATATGCAGTTAAGCCTTCCTTTTTATGATGTAAGTAAGAACTTATAGAAAGCAGGTGTCTCCTATAAATACAATTATAAAAACGACTAACCTTACTAAAGTATATGGCAATCAAAAATCAGTAGATAATTTAAATATTAATGTTCAACAAGGGGAGATTTATGGCTTCATAGGCCGCAACGGTGCTGGTAAAACAACAACCATTCGTATGCTGCTTAGTCTTATAAAGCCTACAAGTGGAACGATTGAAATATTTGGAGAGAACTTATTCCAAAATCAAAAAGATATTTTAAGCAGAATTGGTTCTATAGTTGAAGTTCCAGGATTTTATGAAAACTTAACTGCAAAAGAAAACCTATTAATTAATGCAAAGATAATTGGGGTTCACAAAAAGAATGCTATCGAAGAAGCATTAGAAATAGTAGGCTTGCAGCATGAGACAAAAAAGTTAGTAGGAAAGTATTCTTTAGGAATGAAGCAACGCTTAGGAATTGCACGCGCTCTTCTCCATTATCCCGAGCTACTCATATTAGATGAACCAACTAACGGACTAGACCCTATTGGTATTAAAGAAATGCGAAAACTTATTCATTCTTTAGCTCAAGAAAGAAATATAACAATACTCATTTCTAGTCACATATTAGCCGAGGTAGAACAGTTAGTCGATCGTATCGGAATTATTCATGAAGGAAAGTTACTAGAAGAAGTTTCTCTTGATACGCTACGTAAAGCAAATCGTAAGTACATAGAGTTTCAAGTGAATAATGACAATAAAGCTGTGATGTTATTAGAAAATCATCTTCAAATTTTTGATTATGAAGTACACGATGAAGGGAATATTCGTATTTACTCTCATTTTGGACAACAAGGATACATAAATAGAACATTAGTTCTTAATGGTATTGAAGTATTAAAAATGATGATAAGTGAAGATAGACTAGAAGATTATTTCACCAAACTAGTTGGAGGTGGAACAATTGGTTAATCTACTCTATACAGAACTCTTAAAATTAAAACGCTCTAATATGTTTTTAATTAGCATTATTGGTGCTGGTGTCGCACCTTTCTTAGTTGTAGTAGCCTCTTATATACATATAAAAACAAAACAGCCAACTCCGACTATTTGGTTCCATCAATTATTCACTGATGTTAACTTATATACTACTTTAGTTATAGGATTCCCCTTATATGGAGTAGTGGTTGCATATTTGCTTACCCGCGAATATGCAGAAGATACACTAAAAAATTTACTAACTATCCCCGTGTCGCGCATTAGCTTTATTATAAGTAAATTCATCATTCTCTTTCTTTGGATCATGATGCTAACTTTAGTCGCTTGGACACTTACTTTAATATTAGGGCTATTGGGGAATTTCCCTGGTTTTAACATTGCTTTACTTTTAAGTTCTTTCCTAGAATTTTTAATATGTGGTGGACTTCTCTTTCTATTGTCTTCACCTATTGTACTACTAACTCTTGTCATGAAGAGCTATGTACCGCCCATTATATTAACAGTCATTATTACAATGACCAATCTTATGCTCGTAAACTCCAAGCATAAAGATTTATTTCCGTGGACCGCTACTCTAGATATCGCAAATAATGAATTACAACCGACATATCCACCAGAGTATTCTTATATCATCATTGCAGTAACAACAATTTCCGGATTTATTGCAACACTATTCTATTTTAAAAAAGTAGACATTCATTAATTTATAGGAGTGAAACTATGAGCGATATCATTATTGCCTTCATACTCGGTATTGTAGAAGGATTAGCTGAATTTTTACCTATATCTTCTACTGGCCACCTTATATTAGTCGGGCATTTATTAGACTTTGAAGGAGAAAGAGCAAAAACGTTTGAAATTGTTATTCAGCTAGGCGCAATTTTAGCTATTGCAATTTTATATCATAAACGTCTCGTTTCTCTATGTAATATTAAGCCTCTTCTACGGAAAGAGAAAAAATTCAACGCGTTTCATGTATTTCTTGGCGTATTTCCGGCAGTAGTGGCTGGTTTGCTACTACATGATATTATTAAAACATACTTATTTCAGCCATACACTGTTGTGATTGGACTTGTAGCAGGTGCAATTCTTATGATCTTTGCAGAAGTAAAAAAGAAAGAGGCAACCGCCTATTCACTGGACGATTTAACATACCGTCAAGCTTTAACAATTGGATTATTTCAGTGCTTAGCAGTATCCCCTGGCTTCTCTAGAGCTGGCTCTACTATCTCTGGAGGTCTATTAGCAAAAGTAAATTATAAAACCGCATCCGAGTTCTCTTTTCTAATAGCTCTTCCTGTAATGGTTGGAGCTACAGGCTTAGACTTACTAAAAAGCTCGGAGTATTTAAGTGTCGATGACATCCCTATGTTTGCGGTAGGATTCATTACCTCTTTTACCGTAGCGATGCTAGCGGTAGTAACTTTTCTAAAGCTTTTAGAGAAGATAGGTTTAAAACCTTTTGCATACTATCGTATTTTGTTGGCTATCTTATTTACGCTTTTCGTATTACTATAGATTCATATAAGTCACATATCATTAAACTGATATTCAATTTTAGAATATCGGTTTTTTATCTATTTCAACTCTAGTACTACTCACTTCAATATGGCATAGTGATAATAAGCTACCATTAATAGTCTGAACGTTCTTTAAGTAACTATATCCTTTATCATAAAATGCAATTGGAAAATTAAAGATCCCATATATATACAGAACATATTTACAAACCATATTCATTCCACATAGTATCTTTTTAATTTGCAACACACTGATACAAATTTCAAATGAGCACAAAGACAGAATAAGTAAATAAATAAATTTCCTAGGAATTATAAAGCGACTAAATTTAATTAGAGTGAGGTGACGATAAAATGAATCAATTAGCACAGACATATTGGAATACTTATTGGGGAAACAACAAAAAACCAGAATCTGTTATAGCTTGGCAATTTGGAGATTCCCCTAATTATCTTGCACAACTAGTAATTGACGGTATTAAAACTGCTACATGCTCCGGTCACATTTTTTATGAATTAGAAAATGAACCGCTACCGACCACTAATGATTATAGTATTATACTTAATAGTAATGATGAACCTGTAGCTATTATTAAGATAATAGAAGTAACTGTAACACCAATGAATGAAGTAAGCGAAGAATTCGCTATCGCTGAAGGCGAAGGAGATCGTACTTATAATTACTGGAGAGACACCCATGTTCGTTTTTTAAAAAGGAACTAAATGAGCTTGGTCTTAATTTCTCTGAAGATATGTTACTCGTCTGTGAGCGTTTTGAACTTGTTGATGTGAACAATAAAGTGAAATTATAAAAAACTGAGATTTACCACCCATTCTTATTTTTATAAAACACAAAAAAGACAAGTCATTCTGACTTGTCTTAAAGTTGCTTGGCGACGTCCTACTCTCACAGGGACAAGGTCCCAACTACCATCGGCGCTAGAGAGCTTAACTTCCGTGTTCGGTATGGGAACGGGTGTGACCTCTCTGCCATCATCACCAAACTATGAAGGCATATTCCTTCAAAACTAGATAACATTGCTACATATTATATGGTTAAGTCCTCGATCTATTAGTATTCGTCAGCTCCACATGTCACCATGCTTCCACCTCGAACCTATCAACCTGATCATCTTTCAGGGATCTTACTAGCTTACGCTATGGGAAATCTCATCTTGAGGGGGGCTTCATGCTTAGATGCTTTCAGCACTTATCCCTTCCGCACATAGCTACCCAGCTATGCCCTTGGCAGAACAACTGGTACACCAGCGGTGCGTCCATCCCGGTCCTCTCGTACTAAGGACAGCTCCTCTCAAATTTCCTACGCCCACGACGGATAGGGACCGAACTGTCTCACGACGTTCTGAACCCAGCTCGCGTACCGCTTTAATGGGCGAACAGCCCAACCCTTGGGACCGACTACAGCCCCAGGATGCGATGAGCCGACATCGAGGTGCCAAACCTCCCCGTCGATGTGGACTCTTGGGGGAGATAAGCCTGTTATCCCCGGGGTAGCTTTTATCCGTTGAGCGATGGCCCTTCCATGCGGAACCACCGGATCACTAAGCCCGACTTTCGTCCCTGCTCGACTTGTAGGTCTCGCAGTCAAGCTCCCTTATGCCTTTGCACTCTACGAATGATTTCCAACCATTCTGAGGGAACCTTTGGGCGCCTCCGTTACACTTTAGGAGGCGACCGCCCCAGTCAAACTGCCCACCTGACACTGTCTCCCGGGTCGATAAGACCCGTAGGTTAGAATTTCAATACAGTCAGGGCGGTATCCCACCAGCGCCTCCACCGAAGCTAGCGCTCCGGTTTCAATGGCTCCCGCCTATCCTGTACAAACTGTACCAAAATTCAATATCAGGCTACAGTAAAGCTCCACGGGGTCTTTCCGTCCTGTCGCGGGTAACCTGCATCTTCACAGGTACTATAATTTCACCGAGTCTCTGGTTGAGACAGTGCCCAAATCGTTACACCTTTCGTGCGGGTCGGAACTTACCCGACAAGGAATTTCGCTACCTTAGGACCGTTATAGTTACGGCCGCCGTTTACTGGGGCTTCAGTTCAGAGCTTCGCTTACGCTAACCCCTCTCCTTAACCTTCCAGCACCGGGCAGGTGTCACCCCCTATACTTCGCCTTACGGCTTCGCAGAGAGCTGTGTTTTTGCTAAACAGTCGCTTGGGCCTATTCACTGCGGCTTTCCGTTAAGAAAGCACCCCTTCTCCCGAAGTTACGGGGTCATTTTGCCGAGTTCCTTAACCAGAGTTCTCTCGCACACCTTAGGATTCTCTCCTCGCCTACCTGTGTCGGTTTGCGGTACAGGCACCTTTTATCTCGCTAGAAGCTTTTCTTGGCAGCGGGGAATCAAAGACTTCGCTCCATAAGGAGCTTCCCCATCACAGCTCAGCCTTTACGATAAGCGGATTTGCCTACTTATCAGCCTAACTGCTTGGACGTGCACAACCAATCGCACGCTTCTTCTATCCTTCTGCGTCCCTCCATTGCTCAAACGATAAAGAGGTGGTACAGGAATATCAACCTGTTGTCCATCGCCTACGCCTGTCGGCCTCGGCTTAGGTCCTGACTAACCCTGAGCGGACGAGCCTTCCTCAGGAAACCTTAGGCATTCGGTGGACGGGATTCTCACCCGTCTTTCGCTACTCATACCGGCATTCTCACTTCTAAGCGCTCCACCAGTCCTTCCGGTCTGACTTCACTGCACTTAGAACGCTCCCCTACCACTGATACCATTGGTATCAATTCGCAGCTTCGGTGGTGTATTTAGCCCCGGTACATTTTCGGCGCAGAGTCACTCGACTAGTGAGCTATTACGCACTCTTTAAATGGTGGCTGCTTCTAAGCCAACATCCTAGTTGTCTAAGCAACTCCACATCCTTTTCCACTTAATACACACTTTGGGACCTTAGCTGGCGATCTGGGCTGTTTCCCTCTTGACTACGGATCTTATCACTCGCAGTCTGACTCCTAAGGATAAGTCATTGGCATTCGGAGTTTGACTGAATTCGGTAATCCGATGAGGACCCCTAGTTCAATCAGTGCTCTACCTCCAAGACTCTTACACTTAAGGCTAGCCCTAAAGCTATTTCGGGGAGAACCAGCTATCTCCAGGTTCGATTGGAATTTCTCCGCTACCCACACCTCATCCCCGCACTTTTCAACGTGCGTGGGTTCGGGCCTCCATTCAGTGTTACCTGAACTTCACCCTGGACATGGGTAGATCACCTGGTTTCGGGTCTACGACCACGTACTAAACGCCCTATTCAGACTCGCTTTCGCTGCGGCTCCGCCTCTTCAGCTTAACCTTGCACGGGATCGTAACTCGCCGGTTCATTCTACAAAAGGCACGCCATCACCCATTAACGGGCTCTGACTATTTGTAGGCACACGGTTTCAGGATCTCTTTCACTCCCCTTCCGGGGTGCTTTTCACCTTTCCCTCACGGTACTGGTTCACTATCGATCACTAGGGAGTATTTAGCCTTGGGAGATGGTCCTCCCAGATTCCGACGGAATTTCACGTGTTCCGCCGTACTCAGGATACATTCAAGAGAGAACGAAGTTTCGACTACGGGGTTGTTACCCTCTACGACGGACCTTTCCAGGTCGCTTCGTCTACCTCGTTCCTTTGTAACTCCGTATAGAATGTCCTACAACCCCAAGAGGCAAGCCTCTTGGTTTGGGCTATGTTCCGTTTCGCTCGCCGCTACTCAGGAAATCGCATTTGCTTTCTCTTCCTCCAGGTACTTAGATGTTTCAGTTCCCTGGGTCTGTCTTCCATACCCTATGTATTCAGGTAAGGATACCATACCATTACGTATAGTGGGTTTCCCCATTCGGAAATCTTCGGATCAAAGCTTACTTACAGCTCCCCGAAGCATATCGGCGTTAGTCCCGTCCTTCATCGACTCCTAGTGTCAAGGCATCCACCGTGCGCCCTTTCTAACTTAACCAAACTAAAA
>NZ_JBTWFK010000028.1:0-7391 GCF_054788175.1 Bacillus sp. NEAU-Y102
ATCAATTCTCCATAGAAAGGAGGTGATCCAGCCGCACCTTCCGATACGGCTACCTTGTTACGACTTCACCCCAATCATCTGTCCCACCTTAGGCGGCTGGCTCCAAAAAGGTTACCCCACCGACTTCGGGTGTTACAAACTCTCGTGGTGTGACGGGCGGTGTGTACAAGGCCCGGGAACGTATTCACCGCGGCATGCTGATCCGCGATTACTAGCGATTCCAGCTTCATGTAGGCGAGTTGCAGCCTACAATCCGAACTGAGAACGGTTTTATGAGATTAGCTCCACCTCGCGGTCTTGCAGCTCTTTGTACCGTCCATTGTAGCACGTGTGTAGCCCAGGTCATAAGGGGCATGATGATTTGACGTCATCCCCACCTTCCTCCGGTTTGTCACCGGCAGTCACCTTAGAGTGCCCAACTTAATGATGGCAACTAAGATCAAGGGTTGCGCTCGTTGCGGGACTTAACCCAACATCTCACGACACGAGCTGACGACAACCATGCACCACCTGTCACTCTGCTCCCGAAGGAGAAGCCCTATCTCTAGGGTTTTCAGAGGATGTCAAGACCTGGTAAGGTTCTTCGCGTTGCTTCGAATTAAACCACATGCTCCACCGCTTGTGCGGGCCCCCGTCAATTCCTTTGAGTTTCAGCCTTGCGGCCGTACTCCCCAGGCGGAGTGCTTAATGCGTTAACTTCAGCACTAAAGGGCGGAAACCCTCTAACACTTAGCACTCATCGTTTACGGCGTGGACTACCAGGGTATCTAATCCTGTTTGCTCCCCACGCTTTCGCGCCTCAGTGTCAGTTACAGACCAGAAAGTCGCCTTCGCCACTGGTGTTCCTCCATATCTCTACGCATTTCACCGCTACACATGGAATTCCACTTTCCTCTTCTGCACTCAAGTCTCCCAGTTTCCAATGACCCTCCACGGTTGAGCCGTGGGCTTTCACATCAGACTTAAGAAACCACCTGCGCGCGCTTTACGCCCAATAATTCCGGATAACGCTTGCCACCTACGTATTACCGCGGCTGCTGGCACGTAGTTAGCCGTGGCTTTCTGGTTAGGTACCGTCAAGGTGCCAGCTTATTCAACTAGCACTTGTTCTTCCCTAACAACAGAGTTTTACGACCCGAAAGCCTTCATCACTCACGCGGCGTTGCTCCGTCAGACTTTCGTCCATTGCGGAAGATTCCCTACTGCTGCCTCCCGTAGGAGTCTGGGCCGTGTCTCAGTCCCAGTGTGGCCGATCACCCTCTCAGGTCGGCTACGCATCGTTGCCTTGGTGAGCCGTTACCTCACCAACTAGCTAATGCGACGCGGGTCCATCCATAAGTGACAGCCGAAGCCGCCTTTCAATTTCGAACCATGCAGTTCAAAATGTTATCCGGTATTAGCCCCGGTTTCCCGGAGTTATCCCAGTCTTATGGGCAGGTTACCCACGTGTTACTCACCCGTCCGCCGCTAACTTCTTGAGAGCAAGCTCTCAATCCATTCGCTCGACTTGCATGTATTAGGCACGCCGCCAGCGTTCATCCTGAGCCAGGATCAAACTCTCCAATAAAGTTAGTTTGTCTAGCATCTAAAAATAAAAATTGACGTTTCACGTTGTTTGTTTCGTTCAGTTTTCAAAGAACTACTTAGTCGCTCATTTGCGACTTCCTTATGTTAACATTTTCATCTTTCAATGTCAACTAAGTTTTTCATTTCGTTTGTCGCTTGCGACGTTATTGTCATCGGCGACTTGTTCTATATTACACTTCATTTGTATAATCGTCAACAACTTTTTATAAAGATATTCAAGTTAATATTTTTATGCTCTTTTAACTAGATACGCCTCTCCAAGGATTCATTACCGAAAAGCTACCTTCTGCTTCTATTTAACCTATTCTTCCAAAATATATTCAAGTTAATTTAAACCCTAGACTTAATTTGTACAGAAGTTTTTACCCAGCGAAACTAACAATCTTATTTTAATAAATATTAATACCTCTTTGTTTATCACACCCTCTATTAGAAACGATTGAAGATATACGTATTCTTATAACAGACAACGATACAAAAATCCATAATACACTCATATACTACTCTAGTTATAGAGTCCCAAGTTCTACTTATATGAAGTAATGGTTGCTTATCTGTTTACTCGTAAATATATAGAAGCACACTAATATATTTATTAACTATCCCTTTTTCACTGAAATATCAGCCTTATATCTCCTTCATCTTTAGTATCATCTATTTCCATACAGCTATATTCTCTTAATAAACATTTAAGATATGCTCAAGGTTTGAATTGATTAATAGCATTTCCTTTTTAAACACATATACTGGATTAAAAATACATACCTCAATTGATCAAGTGCACCGAACAAACATATGCAGAACACTTGTTCCTTTCATTACTTCACTTTTTATATAACATTAATAGATATTTATCCCATACCTATATTTACGTTTTACCGCTAAAAGAGCCAATCCTTTCACTAACAAAGCATTTAGTTTCATTTCTAGTATATATCCCCCTTTTAAAATACATATAGAATCATAATTTCCTTTGTTTCTATCTCCCCCTAAGAATACAATACACAACCATACAAAAACAATTCTACAACAAGGTATACGACGGCTGCACAATTATAAATCATAATCCCCTCAATACCTACAGAGGTGCTGTCCGCCTTTAACGCAAATATATACTAAAAAAATTTCAATATGAAATGGGCCGGAATTTCTATTCTAAGAAAAATCCGGCTTTTATTTTTAGGCAACAACCAACATCATTTTTACATTTAGTATTAAATGTCTATTCAATATTCTCTACTCTGGTAAAGGTGAATGTATCATATCTGTCACTGCATAATATAGATTTTCTGGATGTTCGGCTATCCGATGACATAAATATAAATACCGTTATTTTCCACGAGTCAAATATACTCTAGCGTTATGTCCTTTGTTTTTCAAATCTCTTAACATATCCGGACGAATTCCATATAACATTTCTATTTCTACATTAGGGTGACTAAAATATTGACGTTGCTCCATCTCTTTAATAAGAATTTCATCATGTGTAGCTATAGATACAGGGTGATGGTTTTCAGCTAGTTTTTCTACAATTTGAAGATACTGTTGATTTAAATCAGTTGATCTAGGCATAGCAATATCCGGAACTTCTTGATAGGCACCTTTTACAACTCTTATTTTTCCTGGATAATGAAGGAGTTCTTGAATATCATTGTTTGAGCGGTATAAATGTGCCTGTATTGTTATCCCTACATTATGATATTGCTCAGTTACCTTTTTATAAATGGAAAGAATGTCCGCTGCTTTAGATGATTCTTCCATACTTATCATAAGGGTAGTTCCATGTACTTTCGCCTTCTCTGCCAACTCCATTAAATGAATATAAGATATTTCTGGATCTATAGACAATCCAATATGAGATAAATCAAGTGATACTGTTTGTTTCATAGATAGAGTACCTATGTCCCCAATAAGATTCAAAAACTCATTTTTTGCTTTATAACATCCCTCTATATCAAGAGTATTTTCCCCTATGTATTCTAGTGAAGTATGATAACCTTTTGTAATTAGTTCTTTTGCCGTCCCAATCCCCTCATGTCTCGTTTCTCCGGTGACAAAGCGTTTCGCAGCTTGTAACAATAACGTATAGAGTTCATTGGATTGTTGAACATATGCTTTTATATGTTCATTCCGTTTTACATACACCTTCTTTAAATCAGCTTATCCTTTCTAAATTTATTGCTGAAGATTATTTGGAACGGCATATTATGAAGATGAAAAAAATCTATAAAAATCGAAGAGACTTCCTTATCCAGCAATTAAAATCAACATTCTCAAATACAATCAATATTTTCGGTTATTTTACAGTATTACATCTGATTGTTGAATTCAATCAAGTTCAATTCACAAAAGAATTACTTGAGAAAATCCAACAACTCGGAGTGAAAGTATATCCTGTGGAAGATCACGCCATTGAAAAAGGAAAACATTACAATCGAATTATTATAGGGTATGGACATTTAACAACTGCAGAAATAAAAGAGGGTGTGAGTAGGCTCCAGAGGGTAATACTTCGTATATATATTCTTGTTAGCAAATAGACTTTAAAGCTTAGTCATATTTTTCTGAAGGTATGCTACTTAAATGTGAAATTCTAATAAAATAAAGTTGTTTCTTGCTAGATAAACTTACTCATAGAGCTTACATTAATTACAAGTTTATTTTACAAAACACAAAAAAGACAAGTCATTCTGACTTGTCTTAAAGTTGCTTGGCGACGTCCTACTCTCACAGGGACAAGGTCCCAACTACCATCGGCGCTAGAGAGCTTAACTTCCGTGTTCGGTATGGGAACGGGTGTGACCTCTCTGCCATCATCACCAAACTATTGAAGGCATATTCCTTCAAAACTAGATAACATTGCTACATATTATATGGTTAAGTCCTCGATCTATTAGTATTCGTCAGCTCCACATGTCACCATGCTTCCACCTCGAACCTATCAACCTGATCATCTTTCAGGGATCTTACTAGCTTACGCTATGGGAAATCTCATCTTGAGGGGGGCTTCATGCTTAGATGCTTTCAGCACTTATCCCTTCCGCACATAGCTACCCAGCTATGCCCTTGGCAGAACAACTGGTACACCAGCGGTGCGTCCATCCCGGTCCTCTCGTACTAAGGACAGCTCCTCTCAAATTTCCTACGCCCACGACGGATAGGGACCGAACTGTCTCACGACGTTCTGAACCCAGCTCGCGTACCGCTTTAATGGGCGAACAGCCCAACCCTTGGGACCGACTACAGCCCCAGGATGCGATGAGCCGACATCGAGGTGCCAAACCTCCCCGTCGATGTGGACTCTTGGGGGAGATAAGCCTGTTATCCCCGGGGTAGCTTTTATCCGTTGAGCGATGGCCCTTCCATGCGGAACCACCGGATCACTAAGCCCGACTTTCGTCCCTGCTCGACTTGTAGGTCTCGCAGTCAAGCTCCCTTATGCCTTTGCACTCTACGAATGATTTCCAACCATTCTGAGGGAACCTTTGGGCGCCTCCGTTACACTTTAGGAGGCGACCGCCCCAGTCAAACTGCCCACCTGACACTGTCTCCCGGGTCGATAAGACCCGTAGGTTAGAATTTCAATACAGTCAGGGCGGTATCCCACCAGCGCCTCCACCGAAGCTAGCGCTCCGGTTTCAATGGCTCCCGCCTATCCTGTACAAACTGTACCAAAATTCAATATCAGGCTACAGTAAAGCTCCACGGGGTCTTTCCGTCCTGTCGCGGGTAACCTGCATCTTCACAGGTACTATAATTTCACCGAGTCTCTGGTTGAGACAGTGCCCAAATCGTTACACCTTTCGTGCGGGTCGGAACTTACCCGACAAGGAATTTCGCTACCTTAGGACCGTTATAGTTACGGCCGCCGTTTACTGGGGCTTCAGTTCAGAGCTTCGCTTACGCTAACCCCTCTCCTTAACCTTCCAGCACCGGGCAGGTGTCACCCCCTATACTTCGCCTTACGGCTTCGCAGAGAGCTGTGTTTTTGCTAAACAGTCGCTTGGGCCTATTCACTGCGGCTTTCCGTTAAGAAAGCACCCCTTCTCCCGAAGTTACGGGGTCATTTTGCCGAGTTCCTTAACCAGAGTTCTCTCGCACACCTTAGGATTCTCTCCTCGCCTACCTGTGTCGGTTTGCGGTACAGGCACCTTTTATCTCGCTAGAAGCTTTTCTTGGCAGCGGGGAATCAAAGACTTCGCTCCATAAGGAGCTTCCCCATCACAGCTCAGCCTTTACGATAAGCGGATTTGCCTACTTATCAGCCTAACTGCTTGGACGTGCACAACCAATCGCACGCTTCTTCTATCCTTCTGCGTCCCTCCATTGCTCAAACGATAAAGAGGTGGTACAGGAATATCAACCTGTTGTCCATCGCCTACGCCTGTCGGCCTCGGCTTAGGTCCTGACTAACCCTGAGCGGACGAGCCTTCCTCAGGAAACCTTAGGCATTCGGTGGACGGGATTCTCACCCGTCTTTCGCTACTCATACCGGCATTCTCACTTCTAAGCGCTCCACCAGTCCTTCCGGTCTGACTTCACTGCACTTAGAACGCTCCCCTACCACTGATACCATTGGTATCAATTCGCAGCTTCGGTGGTGTATTTAGCCCCGGTACATTTTCGGCGCAGAGTCACTCGACTAGTGAGCTATTACGCACTCTTTAAATGGTGGCTGCTTCTAAGCCAACATCCTAGTTGTCTAAGCAACTCCACATCCTTTTCCACTTAATACACACTTTGGGACCTTAGCTGGCGATCTGGGCTGTTTCCCTCTTGACTACGGATCTTATCACTCGCAGTCTGACTCCTAAGGATAAGTCATTGGCATTCGGAGTTTGACTGAATTCGGTAATCCGATGAGGACCCCTAGTTCAATCAGTGCTCTACCTCCAAGACTCTTACACTTAAGGCTAGCCCTAAAGCTATTTCGGGGAGAACCAGCTATCTCCAGGTTCGATTGGAATTTCTCCGCTACCCACACCTCATCCCCGCACTTTTCAACGTGCGTGGGTTCGGGCCTCCATTCAGTGTTACCTGAACTTCACCCTGGACATGGGTAGATCACCTGGTTTCGGGTCTACGACCACGTACTAAACGCCCTATTCAGACTCGCTTTCGCTGCGGCTCCGCCTCTTCAGCTTAACCTTGCACGGGATCGTAACTCGCCGGTTCATTCTACAAAAGGCACGCCATCACCCATTAACGGGCTCTGACTATTTGTAGGCACACGGTTTCAGGATCTCTTTCACTCCCCTTCCGGGGTGCTTTTCACCTTTCCCTCACGGTACTGGTTCACTATCGATCACTAGGGAGTATTTAGCCTTGGGAGATGGTCCTCCCAGATTCCGACGGAATTTCACGTGTTCCGCCGTACTCAGGATACATTCAAGAGAGAACGAAGTTTCGACTACGGGGTTGTTACCCTCTACGACGGACCTTTCCAGGTCGCTTCGTCTACCTCGTTCCTTTGTAACTCCGTATAGAATGTCCTACAACCCCAAGAGGCAAGCCTCTTGGTTTGGGCTATGTTCCGTTTCGCTCGCCGCTACTCAGGAAATCGCATTTGCTTTCTCTTCCTCCAGGTACTTAGATGTTTCAGTTCCCTGGGTCTGTCTTCCATACCCTATGTATTCAGGTAAGGATACCATACCATTACGTATAGTGGGTTTCCCCATTCGGAAATCTTCGGATCAAAGCTTACTTACAGCTCCCCGAAGCATATCGGCGTTAGTCCCGTCCTTCATCGACTCCTAGTGTCAAGGCATCCACCGTGCGCCCTTTCTAACTTAACCAAACTAAAA
>NZ_JBTWFK010000029.1:0-5000 GCF_054788175.1 Bacillus sp. NEAU-Y102
TTTTAGTTTGGTTAAGTTAGAAAGGGCGCACGGTGGATGCCTTGACACTAGGAGTCGATGAAGGACGGGACTAACGCCGATATGCTTCGGGGAGCTGTAAGTAAGCTTTGATCCGAAGATTTCCGAATGGGGAAACCCACTATACGTAATGGTATGGTATCCTTACCTGAATACATAGGGTATGGAAGACAGACCCAGGGAACTGAAACATCTAAGTACCTGGAGGAAGAGAAAGCAAATGCGATTTCCTGAGTAGCGGCGAGCGAAACGGAACATAGCCCAAACCAAGAGGCTTGCCTCTTGGGGTTGTAGGACATTCTATACGGAGTTACAAAGGAACGAGGTAGACGAAGCGACCTGGAAAGGTCCGTCGTAGAGGGTAACAACCCCGTAGTCGAAACTTCGTTCTCTCTTGAATGTATCCTGAGTACGGCGGAACACGTGAAATTCCGTCGGAATCTGGGAGGACCATCTCCCAAGGCTAAATACTCCCTAGTGATCGATAGTGAACCAGTACCGTGAGGGAAAGGTGAAAAGCACCCCGGAAGGGGAGTGAAAGAGATCCTGAAACCGTGTGCCTACAAATAGTCAGAGCCCGTTAATGGGTGATGGCGTGCCTTTTGTAGAATGAACCGGCGAGTTACGATCCCGTGCAAGGTTAAGCTGAAGAGGCGGAGCCGCAGCGAAAGCGAGTCTGAATAGGGCGTTTAGTACGTGGTCGTAGACCCGAAACCAGGTGATCTACCCATGTCCAGGGTGAAGTTCAGGTAACACTGAATGGAGGCCCGAACCCACGCACGTTGAAAAGTGCGGGGATGAGGTGTGGGTAGCGGAGAAATTCCAATCGAACCTGGAGATAGCTGGTTCTCCCCGAAATAGCTTTAGGGCTAGCCTTAAGTGTAAGAGTCTTGGAGGTAGAGCACTGATTGAACTAGGGGTCCTCATCGGATTACCGAATTCAGTCAAACTCCGAATGCCAATGACTTATCCTTAGGAGTCAGACTGCGAGTGATAAGATCCGTAGTCAAGAGGGAAACAGCCCAGATCGCCAGCTAAGGTCCCAAAGTGTGTATTAAGTGGAAAAGGATGTGGAGTTGCTTAGACAACTAGGATGTTGGCTTAGAAGCAGCCACCATTTAAAGAGTGCGTAATAGCTCACTAGTCGAGTGACTCTGCGCCGAAAATGTACCGGGGCTAAATACACCACCGAAGCTGCGAATTGATACCAATGGTATCAGTGGTAGGGGAGCGTTCTAAGTGCAGTGAAGTCAGACCGGAAGGACTGGTGGAGCGCTTAGAAGTGAGAATGCCGGTATGAGTAGCGAAAGACGGGTGAGAATCCCGTCCACCGAATGCCTAAGGTTTCCTGAGGAAGGCTCGTCCGCTCAGGGTTAGTCAGGACCTAAGCCGAGGCCGACAGGCGTAGGCGATGGACAACAGGTTGA
Source organism: Bacillus sp. NEAU-Y102 (assembly GCF_054788175.1). Classification (NCBI taxonomy): domain Bacteria; kingdom Bacillati; phylum Bacillota; class Bacilli; order Caryophanales; family Bacillaceae; genus Bacillus; species Bacillus sp. NEAU-Y102. The sequence goes on from NZ_JBTWFK010000029.1 coordinate 1,446, forward strand.
TATTCCTGTACCACCTCTTTATCGTTTGAGCAATGGAGGGACGCAGAAGGATAGAAGAAGCGTGCGATTGGTTGTGCACGTCCAAGCAGTTAGGCTGATAAGTAGGCAAATCCGCTTATCGTAAAGGCTGAGCTGTGATGGGGAAGCTCCTTATGGAGCGAAGTCTTTGATTCCCCGCTGCCAAGAAAAGCTTCTAGCGAGATAAAAGGTGCCTGTACCGCAAACCGACACAGGTAGGCGAGGAGAGAATCCTAAGGTGTGCGAGAGAACTCTGGTTAAGGAACTCGGCAAAATGACCCCGTAACTTCGGGAGAAGGGGTGCTTTCTTAACGGAAAGCCGCAGTGAATAGGCCCAAGCGACTGTTTAGCAAAAACACAGCTCTCTGCGAAGCCGTAAGGCGAAGTATAGGGGGTGACACCTGCCCGGTGCTGGAAGGTTAAGGAGAGGGGTTAGCGTAAGCGAAGCTCTGAACTGAAGCCCCAGTAAACGGCGGCCGTAACTATAACGGTCCTAAGGTAGCGAAATTCCTTGTCGGGTAAGTTCCGACCCGCACGAAAGGTGTAACGATTTGGGCACTGTCTCAACCAGAGACTCGGTGAAATTATAGTACCTGTGAAGATGCAGGTTACCCGCGACAGGACGGAAAGACCCCGTGGAGCTTTACTGTAGCCTGATATTGAATTTTGGTACAGTTTGTACAGGATAGGCGGGAGCCATTGAAACCGGAGCGCTAGCTTCGGTGGAGGCGCTGGTGGGATACCGCCCTGACTGTATTGAAATTCTAACCTACGGGTCTTATCGACCCGGGAGACAGTGTCAGGTGGGCAGTTTGACTGGGGCGGTCGCCTCCTAAAGTGTAACGGAGGCGCCCAAAGGTTCCCTCAGAATGGTTGGAAATCATTCGTAGAGTGCAAAGGCATAAGGGAGCTTGACTGCGAGACCTACAAGTCGAGCAGGGACGAAAGTCGGGCTTAGTGATCCGGTGGTTCCGCATGGAAGGGCCATCGCTCAACGGATAAAAGCTACCCCGGGGATAACAGGCTTATCTCCCCCAAGAGTCCACATCGACGGGGAGGTTTGGCACCTCGATGTCGGCTCATCGCATCCTGGGGCTGTAGTCGGTCCCAAGGGTTGGGCTGTTCGCCCATTAAAGCGGTACGCGAGCTGGGTTCAGAACGTCGTGAGACAGTTCGGTCCCTATCCGTCGTGGGCGTAGGAAATTTGAGAGGAGCTGTCCTTAGTACGAGAGGACCGGGATGGACGCACCGCTGGTGTACCAGTTGTTCTGCCAAGGGCATAGCTGGGTAGCTATGTGCGGAAGGGATAAGTGCTGAAAGCATCTAAGCATGAAGCCCCCCTCAAGATGAGATTTCCCATAGCGTAAGCTAGTAAGATCCCTGAAAGATGATCAGGTTGATAGGTTCGAGGTGGAAGCATGGTGACATGTGGAGCTGACGAATACTAATAGATCGAGGACTTAACCATATAATATGTAGCAATGTTATCTAGTTTTGAAGGAATATGCCTTCATAGTTTGGTGATGATGGCAGAGAGGTCACACCCGTTCCCATACCGAACACGGAAGTTAAGCTCTCTAGCGCCGATGGTAGTTGGGACCTTGTCCCTGTGAGAGTAGGACGTCGCCAAGCAAGCTTAAGACGAGTCAGAATGACTCGTCTTTTTTGTGTTTTGTAACTTTTTTTCAAAGCTAATTACATATCTATATAAGTTTTATTCGATTTCTTTCGTGATTTTTGATATGTAATTTAAGATTTTCTATTTTATTTCTTAAAGATAAAATTCACCAGTGTGTTAAAATAGTACAGTTGTTTTTTTGATGTACTTTAATATAAGAAGATTTAAGTTAGAAAAGGAGATAATATGAAAAGGATAGGTATAATTACTATAGTAGTCTTAGTCCTTCTAGTAATCGTGTATATGTTAGTTGGGAATTATTTTTATAACTACGCGTTGAATGCGAAACAAGAAAAAGAGTTTTTACAAGATAATCCTCATTTAGTAGAAACGGTAAATGCATCGGGAGATGTATTGGCTACAAATGAAGAAAAGAATGCGAACTTCGTATCGAAGTATAAACCTAACACATTAACTATACGTTCTTTCGATAAAATGAATTTAAAAGGCTATGAATATATGAATGAACAATCTAGTCATAAATGGGCAATTGTGGTTCATGGATACAATGGTAGAGCATCAGAAATGACGAAATATATTCGTAACTTTTATGAACAAGGCTATAATGTCATAGCACCAGACCTTCGTGGGCACGGAAATAGTGAAGGGGATTATGTTGGTATGGGCTGGCATGATCGTAAAGATGTTTTGATTTGGATTCAACAAATCTTAAAGAAAGATCCTAATGCTGAAATAGCTCTATTTGGTGTTTCAATGGGCGGGGCAACTGTAATGATGACTTCAGGAGAAGATTTACCTTCTAATGTTAAAGTTATTATTGAAGATTGTGGATACTCAACCGTTATTGATGAATTTACTTATCAGCTAAAAGATTTATTCCACTTGCCGAAGTTTCCTGTTATGAATGCGGCAAATACAGTTACAAAATTAAGAGCTGGATATGATTTAGAAGAAGCTTCAGCTGTAAAACAAGTAGCGAAAAGTAAAACACCTATGCTATTCATTCATGGGGATGCTGATACATTCGTTCCTTTTGAAATGTTAGATGAAGTATATAATGCTGCAAAAGTAGAAAAAGAGAAATTAATTGTTCCAGGTGCTGGGCATGGAGAAGCGGAGAAAGTAGATTCGAATAAATATTGGAATACCGTATGGAAGTTCGTAGGGAAGTATATTCCGGCATAATTAAAGTTGTTGCATTTATATAGACGATAATCGGAGGGATAATAGTTAATCCTTTTAATTATCGTTTTTTTGTTAATTAGGTAGTCTGCTATAAGTGTATTTTTGTATGTACTATATGAAGGAGATAGAGCAAAAACTTTTGAATTCCTTAATCTCAGTGCTACAATGATTGAAAACTAAATGTTAATGAGGTGTTTATATGAAAATTGAGGTTTGGTCGGATTTTGTATGCCCATTTTGCTATATTGGGAAACGTAGATTAGAGATGGCTTTAGAGCAATTTCCACATAAGAAGGATGTTGAAGTTGAGTTTAAAAGTTTTGAGTTGGATCCGAATACTCCCGTTTACTCTGGAACAAGTATTAATGAAGTGCTTGCATCAAAGTATGGGATTAGTATTGAAGAAGCTAAGCGTAATAACGTACAGCTAGGAAATCATGCAGCTAGTATGGGTTTAAGTTTTAATTTTGATGAGATGAAGCCGACGAATACGTTTGATGCGCATCGTCTTGCGAAGTTTGCAAAGAATCATGGAAAAGAAAAGGAGATTACGGAAAATCTACTTTTTGCATATTTCACTGAATCGAAAAATTTAAGTGATGTGGATACACTTGCTACTATTGCTGAAGCTTCAGGTTTAGATAAGCAAGAAGCTTTAAATGTTATTAATGATAAAAATGCGTACGCAAATGATGTTAGAATTGAAGAAGCGA
>NZ_JBTWFK010000030.1:0-5000 GCF_054788175.1 Bacillus sp. NEAU-Y102
TTTTAGTTTGGTTAAGTTAGAAAGGGCGCACGGTGGATGCCTTGACACTAGGAGTCGATGAAGGACGGGACTAACGCCGATATGCTTCGGGGAGCTGTAAGTAAGCTTTGATCCGAAGATTTCCGAATGGGGAAACCCACTATACGTAATGGTATGGTATCCTTACCTGAATACATAGGGTATGGAAGACAGACCCAGGGAACTGAAACATCTAAGTACCTGGAGGAAGAGAAAGCAAATGCGATTTCCTGAGTAGCGGCGAGCGAAACGGAACATAGCCCAAACCAAGAGGCTTGCCTCTTGGGGTTGTAGGACATTCTATACGGAGTTACAAAGGAACGAGGTAGACGAAGCGACCTGGAAAGGTCCGTCGTAGAGGGTAACAACCCCGTAGTCGAAACTTCGTTCTCTCTTGAATGTATCCTGAGTACGGCGGAACACGTGAAATTCCGTCGGAATCTGGGAGGACCATCTCCCAAGGCTAAATACTCCCTAGTGATCGATAGTGAACCAGTACCGTGAGGGAAAGGTGAAAAGCACCCCGGAAGGGGAGTGAAAGAGATCCTGAAACCGTGTGCCTACAAATAGTCAGAGCCCGTTAATGGGTGATGGCGTGCCTTTTGTAGAATGAACCGGCGAGTTACGATCCCGTGCAAGGTTAAGCTGAAGAGGCGGAGCCGCAGCGAAAGCGAGTCTGAATAGGGCGTTTAGTACGTGGTCGTAGACCCGAAACCAGGTGATCTACCCATGTCCAGGGTGAAGTTCAGGTAACACTGAATGGAGGCCCGAACCCACGCACGTTGAAAAGTGCGGGGATGAGGTGTGGGTAGCGGAGAAATTCCAATCGAACCTGGAGATAGCTGGTTCTCCCCGAAATAGCTTTAGGGCTAGCCTTAAGTGTAAGAGTCTTGGAGGTAGAGCACTGATTGAACTAGGGGTCCTCATCGGATTACCGAATTCAGTCAAACTCCGAATGCCAATGACTTATCCTTAGGAGTCAGACTGCGAGTGATAAGATCCGTAGTCAAGAGGGAAACAGCCCAGATCGCCAGCTAAGGTCCCAAAGTGTGTATTAAGTGGAAAAGGATGTGGAGTTGCTTAGACAACTAGGATGTTGGCTTAGAAGCAGCCACCATTTAAAGAGTGCGTAATAGCTCACTAGTCGAGTGACTCTGCGCCGAAAATGTACCGGGGCTAAATACACCACCGAAGCTGCGAATTGATACCAATGGTATCAGTGGTAGGGGAGCGTTCTAAGTGCAGTGAAGTCAGACCGGAAGGACTGGTGGAGCGCTTAGAAGTGAGAATGCCGGTATGAGTAGCGAAAGACGGGTGAGAATCCCGTCCACCGAATGCCTAAGGTTTCCTGAGGAAGGCTCGTCCGCTCAGGGTTAGTCAGGACCTAAGCCGAGGCCGACAGGCGTAGGCGATGGACAACAGGTTGATATTCCTGTACCACCTCTTTATCGTTTGAGCAATGGAGGGACGCAGAAGGATAGAAGAAGCGTGCGATTGGTTGTGCACGTCCAAGCAGTTAGGCTGATAAGTAGGCAAATCCGCTTATCGTAAAGGCTGAGCTGTGATGGGGAAGCTCCTTATGGAGCGAAGTCTTTGATTCCCCGCTGCCAAGAAAAGCTTCTAGCGAGATAAAAGGTGCCTGTACCGCAAACCGACACAGGTAGGCGAGGAGAGAATCCTAAGGTGTGCGAGAGAACTCTGGTTAAGGAACTCGGCAAAATGACCCCGTAACTTCGGGAGAAGGGGTGCTTTCTTAACGGAAAGCCGCAGTGAATAGGCCCAAGCGACTGTTTAGCAAAAACACAGCTCTCTGCGAAGCCGTAAGGCGAAGTATAGGGGGTGACACCTGCCCGGTGCTGGAAGGTTAAGGAGAGGGGTTAGCGTAAGCGAAGCTCTGAACTGAAGCCCCAGTAAACGGCGGCCGTAACTATAACGGTCCTAAGGTAGCGAAATTCCTTGTCGGGTAAGTTCCGACCCGCACGAAAGGTGTAACGATTTGGGCACTGTCTCAACCAGAGACTCGGTGAAATTATAGTACCTGTGAAGATGCAGGTTACCCGCGACAGGACGGAAAGACCCCGTGGAGCTTTACTGTAGCCTGATATTGAATTTTGGTACAGTTTGTACAGGATAGGCGGGAGCCATTGAAACCGGAGCGCTAGCTTCGGTGGAGGCGCTGGTGGGATACCGCCCTGACTGTATTGAAATTCTAACCTACGGGTCTTATCGACCCGGGAGACAGTGTCAGGTGGGCAGTTTGACTGGGGCGGTCGCCTCCTAAAGTGTAACGGAGGCGCCCAAAGGTTCCCTCAGAATGGTTGGAAATCATTCGTAGAGTGCAAAGGCATAAGGGAGCTTGACTGCGAGACCTACAAGTCGAGCAGGGACGAAAGTCGGGCTTAGTGATCCGGTGGTTCCGCATGGAAGGGCCATCGCTCAACGGATAAAAGCTACCCCGGGGATAACAGGCTTATCTCCCCCAAGAGTCCACATCGACGGGGAGGTTTGGCACCTCGATGTCGGCTCATCGCATCCTGGGGCTGTAGTCGGTCCCAAGGGTTGGGCTGTTCGCCCATTAAAGCGGTACGCGAGCTGGGTTCAGAACGTCGTGAGACAGTTCGGTCCCTATCCGTCGTGGGCGTAGGAAATTTGAGAGGAGCTGTCCTTAGTACGAGAGGACCGGGATGGACGCACCGCTGGTGTACCAGTTGTTCTGCCAAGGGCATAGCTGGGTAGCTATGTGCGGAAGGGATAAGTGCTGAAAGCATCTAAGCATGAAGCCCCCCTCAAGATGAGATTTCCCATAGCGTAAGCTAGTAAGATCCCTGAAAGATGATCAGGTTGATAGGTTCGAGGTGGAAGCATGGTGACATGTGGAGCTGACGAATACTAATAGATCGAGGACTTAACCATATAATATGTAGCAATGTTATCTAGTTTTGAAGGAATATGCCTTCATAGTTTGGTGATGATGGCAGAGAGGTCACACCCGTTCCCATACCGAACACGGAAGTTAAGCTCTCTAGCGCCGATGGTAGTTGGGACCTTGTCCCTGTGAGAGTAGGACGTCGCCAAGCAAAAACCTAAGTCGTTTCGACTTAGGTTTTTTTGTGTTTATTTTTATTGCTTGAAATATAAAGGTAAGAATTACCTTTTGTGAAAATATAATCGAGATGTAAAAAGAATATTTGTAATCTTACATAACCTTTTGTGTTTTTAAAGGATTTTACATAAGAAAAAATCTATAATTAAGGTGGTTAACATATATTTTTGATGGGTGTGGGGGATTATGAAAGAAATATGCATGTTATTAGTGGCTGTTATATTATGGGGGACAGCTATTGCACCAACAAAATGGGTGTTAGAATCTATTCAGCCGTTTACTTTGTTGTTTATTCGTCTTTTCTTTGCAGGTGGAATTTGTATGCTATTTTCACTTAAGCAACTACAAAAATCAGTTGTACATAAAAAAGTTCCATGGCAAAGAATGAGTTTGTTAGCCTTTACCGGTGTAGCTGGGTATTTTATGTTCACATCGTATGGTATTTCTTTAACAAGTGGATTACATGTTAGTATCATAGATGCTGCATTACCATTAGTTACAATTCTTTTTTCAGCATTCTTCTTGAAAGAGAAAATTCGATTGAATTATTGGATAGGGATTATATTGGGTGCTATAGGAGTACTCTTTATTACGATTCCATCTAAAAGTGCTGATCAAGAAGTGTCTTTAATAGGAGATATACTGATATTATTAAGTACTTTTCTATTTGCTTTCTACACGGTTTTGCTAAAACGACCAAAACAAGAACAGTATTTATCAAACGAGGTTTTTACAACGTTAACTTTAATTATCGGAGCTGTTATTCTATTACCGTTTGCACTGGTAGAAATTCTTTATTACGGTTTACCAAAGATTGAAACTTGGAAAACGGGACTTAGTGTAATATACCTTGTTATTGGAGCAACAATTTTAGCATATTGGTTTTGGAATAAAGCGCTAGAGAGAGTTTCAGCATCAGTAAGCGGATTATATTTAAATGCATTACCATTAATAAGTATCGCTACTTCAATTATTCTATTAAATGAGTCTCTGACATGGAGGGTAATAATGGGAGCGAGTTTAGTTTTAATCGGAGTAGGATGGGCGGATAAGCAAAAGTTATGTAATCTATTAAAAGGTAATAAGGTGGAGAATAGAGACTGTTAAACAGTATGATTTATATAATTGAAATGTTAAAAAGATAATAGACTAAAATTAGTATGGATATTCTTTGCTGTATTTATATGTGTCGAAATCATTTTGAAATATTGTTTGAACAAGTTGTATACATTCAGTATCATAAAAGCTTTCAAAAGTTGGATGACGGGGAAATAAAGGATCAGTAATATCAGCTTCGCTAAAATTCCCTTTATAAATCATGGCGGAAGTTTGATGATGCCATGATGTTGAGAACTCATTTATTGGTGCGGTTTTTAATTCGAAACGCTTTTCTAATTCTTTCATTTCCTGATCGAAGTTTTCTAAGTATATATAATTGGTCACATATTCTTCTTCACCAGCTATATATTGTTGTGTGAAATGTGGGTTAATATCACTTGCGTGAGCCCCTTTCATAAATAGATAGTATAAAAATTGTTTGAATGAGATCCCTTTGGGGGAATTTTCATCTTGATATAAAAACTTTCGGATGGGTTTCCATTCCGGATTTTCCATATAAGGAGGTCCAATTAAGGACACGAAAGAACTGACTGCTCTCCTATAAGGGTTACGAACAAGTTTAAACGTTTCTTTTTGTTTTTCTCGTAACGCTACACCTAGTCGTACACTATAGGCAGGTGTACTTTTGTATATATCGTATTCAAAATTATGAATGAAAGGACTATAACTTAGAGCTGTTTGCAATAAATCAATCTGGTAAAAGAACCAATTGGCAAGAGAAGTGCAACCGCTTTTTTGACTCCAAAATAGAATGATGGGA
>NZ_JBTWFK010000031.1:0-4790 GCF_054788175.1 Bacillus sp. NEAU-Y102
TGAAGTGAACCCCGAAAACGGGACACCAATCAAAACACCTAAACCACTTGTTCCCTAAATTCTTTAGGGGATAGGTGGTTTAATTTTTCTTGAATTCGCACACAATTGTAGTAATGAATGTATTCTAGCACAATCTTTCGCACAGTTGTGTTGGATACTTTTGTTATCTTTTGTGAATAGAAAGCTTCACTTTTTAAATGACCAAAGAAGCTTTCCATGACGGCATTATCATGGCAATTTCCTCTCCGGGACATGCTGGTGATCATGCCGTTTTCTTTGGCATACGCTTGAAATTCTTTTGCTGTATAAATACTTCCTTGATCCGAGTGAAGAAGGACATCTTTTACTTTTCGCCCTCTCATTGCTTGTTTCAATGTTTTCATCGCTAATGTCAGTGTTTGTGATTCGCTGATGACACAACTAATAATTTCACGATTAAAGGCATCCATGATCGTTGATAAATACAAGGTACGCTCTCCAAATAAGAGATACGTCACATCCGTAAACCACTTTTCATTTGGTTTGGATGCATCGAATTGGCGCTCCAATCGATGAGGGGCTACCATTGGTTCCGCACCATTGATATATTTCTTTTTCTTTCGACGCACTTTTGAAAGAATATGATTTTGTCTCATGATTCGTAATACTTTTTTATGATTGACACACAGTCCCATTTTTCGAAGAGTAGCGGTCACTCTTCGATATCCATACCGGAATTTATGCCTAAGACAGACGTCCTTTACTTTTTCTTCTATATCATCTTTCAGATCTTCCGTTCGTTGTAACCAACGATAAAATGTAGAACGGGGTAATTCTAATACGTTACACAAGTCTTTTACCGTTATTTTTGTTTGTACATTTCTCCATAAAGTAACTACAGTTTCTGGTTTCAGCCCCTTTCGATTTCCAGATACTTTCCCCATACAAGTAATTTTGTTTTTAGATGTTTATTTTCTAAACGTAGCTGTTCTAATTCACTGAGCTCTTTTGGTCCTTTTCCATAAGAATATTGTTTTCCTACAGGTTGTTGAAAACGGTACGTTTGATCGGTACGATACCACTTCATCCACGTCTTAATTTGGGAAACATTTTTAATTCCAAGCTTCTCCATAATTGTCCAATTGGAATATCCATCCTTTTTCATTTCAATCACTTTCCACTTTACTTCTTCTGGGTAATGAACTCTTGTCTTCAAACGAAAAACACCTCCAATGAATTTGCATACTTAGTATGCGAATTCAGGAGGTGTTTTTTTCATGTACCACTATTCGGGTTCACTTCAAATTGAAATAGGGCTTATTTATAGAAAAGATAAATATATGTGTGCTGCCACTCGAGAATTTATTGAGCAACTACAAATCACAGTACGTTCTTTCCAAAACTAAACAAAAGAGATTGTCCTATGAAATCGTTTCACAACGATCTAGTAGAATAATCTCTTTTCAAAAAAGTAAACATTGCATGTAAACTCTTATAAATTTTAATGTACCTTTTTAGATATTGGAATATATTTTGTAAAATATGCACCAACTAGCAATAATACAATTGAAAATAACCAAGTAAAAACACCGCCAAAATGAAACCAATATGCAAACATATTTAATATTGCGAGTGAAAAGAAACAAATAGAAGTTAGCGCACTTTTCAATCCTTTTATCTCGGATTTTTTTCTCTTTTGATAAGCAATATACATCGCAATAACAAGAAAAAAGATAAGAACAAATGGTAACATAACTTTTAGCATTGGTAATCCCTCCAGTGTATATGCACTCTTTATATTACCATCTTATCCCATTTATCTTTTAGGCATCAATTTATTCTTATCTTCCCTCCAAAAGTCAGTATAAGTTTTATTTTTAAAGTTCACATTCACCTCAGAAAAAGGCATACTTCCTCCAACTTTCAATGAGTAAAAACCGGGAAATCATTAACGATTCCCCAATTTTTCAAACTATATTAAAGTATCCCCTTTTCCACTAAAGTCTCTGCGATTTGAACTGAATTCCAAGCCGCACCTTTCAATAAATTATCGGAAACAATCCAGAGGTGGAATCCGTTTGGCGTATCAGGATCTTTACGTATTCTTCCGACAAATGTATCTATTTTCCCTTCTGCATATAATGGCATTGGATACAGCTGTTCACTAGGGTTATCCTGCAAAATAACACCTGGTGCATCCATTAATACTTCCTTAATTTCCGCAACGGTTGCTTCTTTTTCCAGTTCTATATAAACCGATTCTGAATGCCCTGATACGACTGGAACACGTACACAAGTAGCTGCCATTTTCAAGTTTTCATCTTCTAATATTTTCTTCGTTTCTTGAATCATCTTTACTTCTTCAAAAGTAAAATCATTGTCTGTAAATATATCTACTTGAGGCAGTACATTAAACGCTATTGGATAATGTTTTTTATCTTTTTTCGCTGGTAATATATCACTTTTCACTTCTTTACCAGCAAGCATAGACTTAGCCTGCTCTTGTAATTCATGAATTGCATGAATGCCAGAACCCGATACAGCTTGATATGTTGAAACGATAATTCTTTCTAAACCGAATGATTTTCGAATCGGCTGAAGTGCAGTTACCATCTGTAATGCTGAACAATTTGGAACTGCAATAATACCTTTATGCCGCTCTAAAGTATGCGCATTCACTTCCGGAACAACGAGCGGTACACCTTGTGCCATTCGGTACTCACTTGTGTTATCAATTACAATCGCACCACTAGAAACTGCATGAGTTACAAATTGTCTAGATACTTCTCCCCCAGCACTAAAAAAGGCAATATCTACACCTTCAAAGCTAGTTGTTTTTGCCTCTTGTATAATTATCTCTCGTCCTTTGAATCTTACTTTCTTACCGGCGGATCGTTTTGATGAAAGCAATGTAACTTCAACTATATTAAACTTCATTTCATTCTCTAACAGTTCAATAATTTTTTGCCCTACCGCACCTGTAGCCCCAACAACAGCTACATGATAGCCCTTTTTGATCATCTTTTCTCCTCCAATATCACTTGAATGAATATTTCCACAATTTTATTTTATACGGAATTTAATCATTTGGAAAATTAAAATACATGATATAATCATTCACAAATCATGATAATAAAAGAGGGATCGCTTATGGAAATGAGACATGTTAAAACATTTTGCGCCATTGTGAAGTATGGTAATTTTTCTAAAGCTGCTCATGCGCTAGGTTATGCGCAATCTACTGTTACAGCACATATGAAAGCTTTAGAGAACGATTTACATATTCCTCTTTTCGATCGGTTAGGGAAAAAAGTGCTACTTACAAAAGCAGGTCATCAATTTCATCCTTATGCATTAGAATTACTTGCAATATATGAAAAAGCGCAAGAAATCCCCCAAAATACAGATTATTTAGAAGGTACATTAAGTATTACATCTAATGAATCATTAGCGGTATACCGATTACCACAATTATTACGTACTTACAAACAGAAAAATCCGAAAGTAAATATCGTACTTGAAACAAACACAAATGAACAAGCATTACAAAAATTACGTGAAGGAGAAACAGACGTTGTCTTCATAATTGGAGAAAGTATAGAACATAATGATTTTATTACGCGTACTTTTAGTAATGAAACATTTGGATGGATTTTACCAGTTTATTCCGCTGCACACGCAAATCCATTCCAGTTATTACAGGACACCCAGTTCATTTTTACAGAACAAAGCTGCGGCTATAGGCCAATGGTAGATCGTTTTTTACGTCAAAGTGGAAATATTCCAGCTAAAACATTTGAAACTTCCAATGTTGAAGTCATTAAACAATCCGTTATGTGTGAATTAGGCATTTCAATTCTTCCTTATATCGTTGTACAAGAAAGTTGCCAAAAAGAACAACTATGTTTTCAGCCTATCGAAACTCCAACCATTATTCAAAGTCATGTAATCTATCATAAATCCAGATGGATTTCCCCGGTATTACAGTCGTTTCTTTCCTTACTTGAACGAGACTAAAATATTAAGACGTACATATAAAAAGAGTAATTATGAACTGCACCCCAATTGTTAGACACAGTCTAACAATTGGAGGTGCAGTTTTTCTATGGCTAAATTTACAGCTGATGAAAAAATACAAATCGTTCTACGTTATTTGAACGGAAATGAAAGTTATCGAGAAATGGGTAGATCGCTCGGTATAAGTGACACAATCATTTTGAATTGGGTAAACCAATATAAACAGAATGGTCTGGAAGCTTTTCTAAAACGATGTACAAATTACACACAACAATTTAAACTAGACGTACTAAACTTTATGATTGAAAACGGTATGTCCTTATTTGAGACGGCAGCTATCTTTAATATTCCTGCCCCTTCAACGATTTCTGTTTGGAAAAAACAGCTCGAAACACAAGGAATTGATGCCCTTCAATCTAAGAAAAAGGGGCGTCCATCCATGAAAAAAGATTCAAATAAACAATTAAAACAACATTTAGCTGAAGGGTCAGTCGAAGCACTTGAAGCACGCATTAAACAGCTTGAGATGGAAAATGAGTACTTAAAAAAGTTAAATGCCTTAGTTCAAAACAAGGAAAAATCACAAAACAAGACAAAGCGCAAGTAGTCTATGAATTAAGGCATAAATATTCGGTGAAGGCACTCGTGGAGCTAGCTACTATTCCTCGAAGCACGTATTATGATTTAGTAAAGAAAATGAATCGTCCAGATGTAGATGCCGATTTGAAAGCTGAGATTAAAGCGATTTATGAGGAAAATGAAGGTCGTTATGGTTACCGTCGCATTCGTGATGA
>NZ_JBTWFK010000032.1:0-3283 GCF_054788175.1 Bacillus sp. NEAU-Y102
TATGTATTAAATGAAGCTAAAAAACTTGTCCCTATTGGAACAGTAGGTGAACTTTATATAGGAGGTATCGCATTAGCACGAGGATATTTGAATCAACCTGAATTAACAAAGGCCTCATTTATCCCACACCCATTCAAGAATAGCTCTAATGATAGATTATATCGGACTGGTGATTTAGTTAAATATTTACCTGATGGAAATATAGAATATATAGGAAGAGCTGATAAACAAGTTAAGATTAGAGGATTTCGAATTGAGTTAGGTGAAATTGAAACAATATTAGGAAATCATCCAGACATTAAAGAAGTTACTGTGGTAGCGCAAGAAGATTCATTTGGAGATAACATCTTAGTAGCCTATATTGTGGGCGAAGGAGATACACAAGAGTGGAGAAAACATGTAGGGGTACATCTTCCAAATTATATGGTCCCGGCTCATTTTATCAAGATAGAATCATTGCCATTAACTGTTAATGGGAAGGTAGATAAAGATGCTTTACCTGCATGGGCCTCTATTATACAAACGAACGAGGGATATATAGCACCTCGGAATAGAGTAGAGCAAAAAATGGTAGAAATTTGGTCAGAGGTATTAGGGATTGACTCCTCTGCCATTGGAATAAACGATAATTTTTTTGAGTTAGGTGGACACTCTCTCCTAGCAACTAAAATAACTTCACGTTTAGGTGTTGATTTTTCAATTCTAGTACAAATACGTGATATATTTGAATACCCTACCATTAAACATTTCTCAAAACGTTTAACATTTTTATTGGGAAAAACGGGGGAGATCGATGTTTTTACACCATTACAATCAGTTAAACGTGAACAATACGAACCATTATCTTTCGCTCAACAGCGTTTATGGATAATGGATAAAATTGTAACAAATAGTGCGCTTTACAATGTCCCGATTGCATGGCGTTTAAAAGGAAAATGGAACATTGATATGTTAAAAAAAGGATATAATGCAATAATACATCGCCATGAAATTCTACGGACAGTATTTCATGAAGTTGAAGGAAAACCAGTGCAAATTGTTCAACAAGATATAACAGTTCCCTTATCAGTAATTGATTTGCGTTATCTTTCTCTTTCTCCTGAAGATAAAACATCTAAAATAGAAAATATATCAAAAATAGAAGCTAAAAAGCCATTTGATTTAAGCCAAGGACCTTTATTACGTACTCATTTAATAATAATGGACAATAAAGAGTTAGTACTTCTTTGCACCATCCATCATATTATTTTTGATCGCTGGTCATTAGATACCTTTATCAATGAATGGATGAGTTTTTATCAGGCATTTTTAGAAAACGAAACTGAAAAGCTTCCCCCTTTACCTGTTCAGTATATTGATTTTACAAAATGGCAAAAAAGTTGGTTAACAGAAGACATTATACAAAAACAAATAGCATATTGGGGGAAAGAATTACGCGGTTTACTTCCTATATTGGAACTCCCATTGGATTACCCTCGTCCAATAATACAAAGCTATAATGGAGATACGTATCAAATTGTCCTACCCAATAAATTGTTAGAAAAAATAAAAGTATTCAATTCTAAGGAAGGCGTTACATTATTCGCCACATTATTAGCAAGTTATCAAGGGTTTCTTTCTCGTTATACCAATCAAAAAGATATTTTAGTAGGCAGCCCAATTGCAAATAGGAATTATCCAGGAGTTGAAGATCTTATTGGATTCTTTGCAAATACTGTAGTCTATCGTGCAGATTGCTCAAATAATATAACATTTAAAGAATTGGTCCAACAAATAAAGAAAAAAATGTTAGATGCACAAGAAAACCAGGACGTTCCTTTTGAAAAAGTTATAGAAGCTATACAACCAGAACGTGATATGAGTTATTCTCCATTATTTCAGACAATGTTTGTTTTTCACAATCAATTAAAAGAGTTACCAAAATTATTAGATCATAGCGTAGAAAAAATCCCTAGACATATGAATGGTGCAAAGTTTGATATAACTATAGCAATGGAAGAGATACCAACAGGATTACAAGTGGATTTTGAATATAATACAGACTTATTTAAGGTTTCTACAATAAAAAGAATGGCTCAATCTTTTGAAATTTGGCTAGATGAAATTTTACAATTTCCGGAGGAACCTATTGAGAATCTAAGAATACTCACTAAGAACGAAGAAAAGCAATTATTACATGAATGGACTAACATAGAGGGCAATTATCAAAAAGATGTAGTGATTCAAGAGTTATTTGAACAGCAAGTAATTCAGAATCCAGATTCTGTTGCATTGGTATATAAAGATCAACAGTTAACTTATAAGGAATTAAATGAAAAAGTAAATCAATTAGCTTTTTATCTACAAAAACGAAACATAGGCCCTGAAAGTATGGTAGGGGTTTATATAGAACGTTCTTTAGAGATGATTGTAAGTATATTAGGAATAATAAAAGCTGGTGGCGCATATGTCCCACTAGATCCCGCATATCCAACAAAGAGGCTTGAATATATCTTGAAAGATGCCAACATACAAGTATTGCTGACACAAAGTCATCTAACACAGTGGATACCTAAAGAAATAGATTGTATTGATATAAAAGAACATGAAATGAATATTTCGAGAGAAAAAAATATAAATCCTACAATTGAAGTTAAACCAGATAATTTGGCATATGTAATTTATACATCTGGATCCACAGGAAATCCAAAGGGTGTCCTTTATGAACAAAAAGGTCTATGTAATTTTATTAATGCCAGCATTAATTTTACAAAATTAAATACGGGTAGTAAGGTAGTTCAGTTTTCTTCAATTGCATTTGATGTTTCACTATATGATATCTTCGCAACTCTGGTGTCTGGTGGAACTTTATATGTATGTGGTCAACAAGATATTATGCCAGTCGAGCCACTTACCCAGTTTTTGCTAGAAAAAAAATTTACGCATGCATTTTTACCACCTACGGTACTAAATCTGTTAGATGAATCTAAATTTGAGGAATTACAAACTGTTATTTCTGCGGGTTCAGTCTGTAGTGAACAAGTGGCAAAACGATGGGTGAAAAATCACCTCTTTATAAATGCATATGGTCCAACAGAAGCATCGGTTGCTACTATAGACATTTATAGCGGCAAAGGGACACCACCTATTGGTCGATCTATTCCCAATGTAGAGGTGTATGTATTAAATGAAGCTAAAAAACTTGTCCCTATTGGAACAGTAGGTGAACTTTATATAGGAGGTATCGCATTAGCACGAGGATATTTGAATCAACCTGAATTAACAAAGGCCTCATTTATCCCAC
>NZ_JBTWFK010000033.1:0-1495 GCF_054788175.1 Bacillus sp. NEAU-Y102
AAAGCGTTATTTTAAAATTAAAGAGCACCCAGGGGAGCGCTCTTCGATCAAGACAATATTGAAAAATACTCGGTAATATATGTAATCTTTTTAGCTTTGTGAGATTAATCAAAAGTTTTTTGACTTGTTTTTGGATGGTATTACATTTTGTTCTATTTTTTCGTAAAGATTAAGTAATTTTTTGATGAATGTAATTTTCGGTGTTAACCAATATGAAAATAGCGCTGAAATAATTCCTATTAAAGCTCCTGTTATGACATCGAAAGGATAATGAACTCCTACCCAAATACGAGAAATAGCTACGCAGAATGCAAGTACAAGCCATAACCATCTAGCCTTTTTACGAATAAGCCAGAATGAAAAACAAATTGAAAAAAATAGAATCGTATGGTCGCTAGGAAATGAATTATCTACTGCATGATCGACAAGTTTATTAACATTAGGTAATACTGCAAATGGTTGATAATTCAAATGCAAATTCCCTGCTAATTTTCCAATTATTTCAGCAGTTACGAAAGCAACCATCGCTTGAATAATCATCATTTTGTTTTTTCTACATTGAGTAAACCAATAAGCCATAATAATTAAACCTAAAAAATACACCATATATTCCGCCACAAATACCATAGTTGAGTTTAGGGATGAATATGACTTCCCTAAATCATTGATTGCTCGAAAAGCATCAATATTTAATTGAGAAAAAGACATTTTTAAGTCGCTCCTTACTGTGTGTTTATAACTTTATAAGGAAAATTATAGTAAAGAGTTTATAGTGAAAAAATTGATTTCAGTGACATTAGTATTACAAAATTGTAAGGATTAGCTCATTAAAGATTTTTAATAAAATAGTTATTTTAATAAAAAACGAGGAAATGAGGGAAGTGAAAGGAAAAGAACCCTTTATATAAAGGGTTCTTCTGGTGATTTAATCTATCAATTACATTCGTGGTAATCTTCATCACATGAATCGTTATTATCGTTACAGCATATACAAAATGTTTTTTGAACAAATAAACTAACTTCACTATTAGAACCTTCCTGCTTTGTAAGAGTAAGACTTTGAAAATCTTCAACTTGAAATATTTTTGTTTGAACAGGTTGTAATGTAGTAGTAATTGGTACGCTAGATCTTCTTGTTAGAATAGTTACTTGAACGGGTGCACTCATACCGACAACGAATAACTGAATTAATGTTTTATTATGATTGTTTGTAAAATCCTCAAATACAGTTTGTGGAGCGGTGGTTTGAAGGAAAACAGACACAGGTATATTTCCATTTGCATTTTCTGCAAAACCAGCTATCGTATGAGTTTCAATAAAACAGTTGTTTTTTTGATTGTTGGAATGTGATTGGTTTTTATAATATTTTTTACCATCTTTATAAAAGTAATCAGCCATATGAATTTAAAGCTCCCTTCTTTTAGATATCTATATAGTCTATTTAATAAAGTGAAGTAGTGCTTGTACAACATAATAAAATCCGCTCTCGTAATTA
>NZ_JBTWFK010000034.1:0-1367 GCF_054788175.1 Bacillus sp. NEAU-Y102
GCAGTTTTTCTATGGCTAAATTTACAGCTGATGAAAAAATACAAATCGTTCTACGTTATTTGAACGGAAATGAAAGTTATCGAGAAATGGGTAGATCGCTCGGTATAAGTGACACAATCATTTTGAATTGGGTAAACCAATATAAACAGAATGGTCTGGAAGCTTTTCTAAAACGATGTACAAATTACACACAACAATTTAAACTAGACGTACTAAACTTTATGATTGAAAACGGTATGTCCTTATTTGAGACGGCAGCTATCTTTAATATTCCTGCCCCTTCAACGATTTCTGTTTGGAAAAAACAGCTCGAAACACAAGGAATTGATGCCCTTCAATCTAAGAAAAAGGGGCGTCCATCCATGAAAAAAGATTCAAATAAACAATTAAAACAACATTTAGCTGAAGGGTCAGTCGAAGCACTTGAAGCACGCATTAAACAGCTTGAGATGGAAAATGAGTACTTAAAAAAGTTAAATGCCTTAGTTCAAAACAAGGAAAAATCACAAAACAAGACAAAGCGCAAGTAGTCTATGAATTAAGGCATAAATATTCGGTGAAGGCACTCGTGGAGCTAGCTACTATTCCTCGAAGCACGTATTATGATTTAGTAAAGAAAATGAATCGTCCAGATGTAGATGCCGATTTGAAAGCTGAGATTAAAGCGATTTATGAGGAAAATGAAGGTCGTTATGGTTACCGTCGCATTCGTGATGAATTAACGAATCGTGGCCAGAAAGTGAACCACAAGAAGGTTCAGCGCATTATGAAAGAGCTTGGGTTAAAGTGTGTTGTGCGTATGAAGAAATATAAATCCTATAAAGGAAAAGTCGGTAGAATTGCACCTAATATTTTAGAGCGTAATTTTCATACAGATGCACCGAATCAAAAGTGGGTAACAGACATCACAGAGTTTAAATTGTTTGGAGAAAAACTGTATGTATCACCTGTATTAGATTTGTATAATGGTGAAATTATTACCTATACAATTGGTTCTAGACCGACGTATTCGCTTGTTTCAGACATGTTAGAGAAAGCATTGGAACGTTTACCTGAAACGCACCAGCTACTGATGCATTCGGATCAAGGATGGCATTATCAAATGAGACAATACGTCCGTACACTAGAATCAAGAGCTATCGTCCAGAGTATGTCTCGAAAAGGCAACTGTTACGACAACGCAGTAATAGAAAATTTCTTTGGGATTATGAAATCGGAGTTCCTCTACATAAAAGAATTTGAAAATGTAGAGCACTTTAAAATAGAATTAGAAAAATATATAGATTATTATAATACGAAACGGATTAAGGCAAAATTAAAAATGAGCCCGGTACAATACCGGACTCACTTTTATCAAGCTGCCTAAT
>NZ_JBTWFK010000035.1:0-515 GCF_054788175.1 Bacillus sp. NEAU-Y102
GGTGGGACAGATGATTGGGGTGAAGTCGTAACAAGGTAGCCGTATCGGAAGGTGCGGCTGGATCACCTCCTTTCTATGGAGAATTGATAAGCGCTGCTTATCAATATAAGTTTCCGTGTTTCGTTTTCGTTTAGTTTTGAGAGTTCAATTCAATATTGACTCTTAAATGAGGATATGATATAAATAAATCCTGCAATTTGTATGGGCCTATAGCTCAGCTGGTTAGAGCGCACGCCTGATAAGCGTGAGGTCGATGGTTCGAGTCCATTTAGGCCCACCATACATTTTGGGGCCTTAGCTCAGCTGGGAGAGCGCCTGCCTTGCACGCAGGAGGTCAGCGGTTCGATCCCGCTAGGCTCCACCAAAAAGCTATTTTAAATAGCAAATGGTATGTTCTTTGAAAACTAGATAACAGTGTAGCTCATATTTTTTAATTTTTAGTTTGGTTAAGTTAGAAAGGGCGCACGGTGGATGCCTTGACACTAGGAGTCGATGAAGGACGGGACTAACGCCGA